>CAZDIJ010000037.1:0-30983 GCA_964505475.1 uncultured Sulfuricella sp.
GTACCTGGCTGGATTCGCCGCCGATGAATATCTGCACGCCCTGCGCCCGCTGGCTGACATCCAGCAATTGGAGCAAGGCGGTTTTTTGCTCGAAGGCGTCGAACAGCTTGCGCAGGGAAGCCATGTTGGCGGAAAGATCATGGACGTGCAGCAGGTTGCGTTCGCCCGACAGCACGTAATCCTCGCAGCGTTCGCCCAAGACCTCGCTGCCCGCTTCGACGGCGGCGGTCATCAGGACGCTCATGTCGCTGTGAAGTTTTTGCAGTTCCGCCTGCATCGTGCCGCGCACTTCTTCCAGGGTGCAGCCGGCATAGTGCTGGTTGAAGAAATTGGCGGCTTCGGTGAGTTCGGCGGCGCTGTAGTCGCGTTCGGTGAAGATGATGCGGTTTTGCACGTTTTCGTCGGCGCTGACCAGGATCAGCAGGATGCGCTTGTCCGACAGGCGCAGGAATTCGATGTGGCGGAAGGCGTCGCTGCGCCGCTTGGGCGTCATCACGATGCCGGCGAAAGTGCTCAGGTCGGAGAGCAGCTTGGAGGCCGAGGCGATGAGTTTTTGCGGTTCGCTGGGGTGCAGGCGGTTTTCCAGGCGATGCAGTTGCAGCGCGTCGAGCGGCTGGACGGTGAGCAGGGTATCGACGAAGAAACGGTAGCCGCGCGGCGTCGGGATGCGCCCGGCGGAGGTGTGCGGGCTGGCGATGAAGCCCATTTCCTCGAGATCGGCCATCACGTTGCGGATGGTGGCGGGCGACAGATCCAGCCCCGGCTGCCGCGACAGGGTGCGCGAGCCGACCGGCTGGCCGTCGCTGATATAGCGCTCGACCAGGGTCTTGAGCAGGAGTTGGGCGCGATGATCGAGCATGGGCAAAAGGTTAGCATAATTTCCGGGAAAGGAGGGATGCGCGATGGCGCGCCCATTCCCCATCACCCTTAACTTATGCTTTAATTCCGGCGATGACTATGACCTTCGATACCATCGCCCTGATCGGCAAATACAACAGCCAGGAAGTCGGCGATTCGATTTTGCGCCTGGCCGCTTTTCTTACCCATCGCGGCCACGCGGTGCTGGTGGAGGCGGGCACGGCGGAAAGCGCGGGCGTTGCCCAATATCCCACCGCCAGCCTCGACGAAATCGGCCGCCAGGCCGACCTGGCCGTGGTGCTGGGCGGCGACGGCACCATGCTGAATATCGCCTCGACCCTGTTTCCCTACGGTGTGCCGCTGGTCGGCATCAACCTCGGGCGGCTGGGCTTTCTCGCCGATGTTTCGCTCGATACCATGCTGGAAACCATGGACGAGATGCTCAAGGGCGAATTCGAGTCGGAGGAGCGCTTTCTCATCACCGTGACGGTGCGCCGCCAGGGCGAGAATATTTTCGAGGCGCACGCCTTCAACGACGCGGTGGTCAGCAAGGGCGCCACCGCGCGCCTGATCGAACTGGAAGTGTTCGTCGATGGCCAGTTCGTCTACAGCCAGCGCTCCGACGGACTGATCGTTTCCACCCCCACCGGTTCCACCGCCTACGCCCTGTCCTCGGGCGGGCCGATCCTCCATCCCACCCTGGAAGCGCTGGTGCTGGTGCCGATCTGTCCGCATACCCTGAGCAACCGGCCGATCGCGGTGAACAGCGAAAGCACCGTGGAAATCCTCCTGATCCACGCCGACG
This sequence comes from uncultured Sulfuricella sp., assembly GCA_964505475.1. Taxonomy (GTDB): domain Bacteria; phylum Pseudomonadota; class Gammaproteobacteria; order Burkholderiales; family Sulfuricellaceae; genus JAGXQV01. The sequence continues at coordinate 1,664 of CAZDIJ010000037.1, forward strand.
ATGCCCGCGTGCATCTCGATGGCCAGCGCCATTTCGATCTCCAGGCCAGCGATTGGGTGATCCTGCGCCGCGCCCCGCAGACCGTACGCCTGCTGCACCCCGAAGGCCACAGCTATTACGACATGCTGCGCCAGAAACTGCATTGGGGCGAGAAACTATAATCCCAAAAAACGCAGTTCAACCACGGGGAACACGGGGAAATGATGGAATTGCGGCGAGGGATGAAGAGAATGCCGCTTACCTGGCGGGTGAACGGCCAATCTTTTTCAACTGGATGTTTCCCCGGTTTTTCCCTGTGTTCCCCGTGGTTCAAATAAGGAATTTAGGATAATGCTGCTGAACCTCGCCATCCGCGATTTTATCCTGGTCGACCGCCTCGAACTGGAATTCGCCCAGGGTTTTACCGTCCTCACCGGCGAAACCGGGGCGGGCAAATCCATCCTCATCGACGCCCTCTCTCTGGCGTTGGGCGAGCGCGGCGACGCCGGGGTGGTGCGCCAGGGCTGCGAACGCGCCGAACTGGCCGCCGAATTCGATATTTCAAAAAATCCCCACCTGGAGCGCTGGCTGGTTGAGAACGACCTGGCCGGCGATCCCGGCGCGTGCCTGCTGCGCCGCGTGATCGACGGCGGGGGGCGTTCGCGCGCCTTCGTCAACGGGCGTTCCGCCACCTTGCAGCAGTTGCGCGAGGCGGGCGAATTCCTGGTGGACATCCATGGCCAGCACGCCCACCAATCGCTGCTCAAACCCGCTGCCCAGCGCGAACTGCTCGACGCCTACGGCAACCTCGCCGGGCAGGCCAGGGAAACCGCCGCCGCCTGGCGCGAGTGGCAGGCATTGCGCCGCGAACGCCTGGAATACGAGAAGAACGCCGCCGCCAGCGCCGAGGAAACGGCGCTGCTGGAGCACCAGACCGGCGAACTGGCGGCGCTCAACTTCGTCGCCGAGGAGTGGGAGGAACTCCAGGCCGAACACGGACGGCTGAGCCACGCCGCCAGCCTGATGGAGGGCGCGCAGTTCGGCATGGAAACCCTTTCCGAGGGCGAGGGCGCCTGCCTGTCGCAGCTCAACGCGGTGGTCGCGCGCTTGAACGGCCTGCTCGACTACGATGCCGGTCTCAAGGAAATTCTCGACACCCTGGAGCCGGCGGAAGTCCAGTTGCGCGAGGCGGTCTACGGCCTGCGCCATTATTTGCAGCGCGTCGATCTCGACCCCGAGCGCCTGGCGCAAAGCGAGCAGCGCCTGCGCGATGTCCACGACATGGCGCGCAAGTATCGCACTACCCCGGAATTCCTCCCCGGACTGCTGGCGGAAAAACAGGCGCGGCTGGAGAAACTGCGCGGTTTCGAGAGCGGCGGCGGGCTGCAACGGCGCGAAGCCGAGGCGCAAAAGATTTTTCTCGATAACGCCGGGCGCCTCAGCGCCGGGCGTATCGAGGCGGCGCGCGAACTGGGCGGCAAGGTCGGCGAAATGATGCAGGAACTGGCGATGGCCGGCGGATGCTTCGAGATCGGCCTCGTCCCGCTCCCAGAGGGCGCCGGCCACGGCCTGGAGGACATCGAGTTCCGCGTCGCCGCTCATCCCGGCGTTGCGCCCAAGCCGCTCGCCAAGGTGGCCTCGGGCGGCGAACTGTCGCGCATCAGTCTGGCGATACAGGTAGTGACCGCCAAGGTGTCGCGGGTGCCGACCCTGATTTTCGATGAAGTCGATGTCGGCATCGGCGGCGGTGTCGCGGAAGTCGTCGGCAAGCTGTTGAAACGGTTGGGCGCGGAGCGCCAGGTGCTGTGCGTCACCCATCTGCCCCAAGTCGCGGCGCAGGGCGACCGTCAATGGCAGGTTTCCAAGAGCGTCAGCAACGGCCAGACCATGAGCCGTATCTGTCTGCTCGACCCCATCGACCGCATCGAGGAAATCGCCCGCATGCTGGGCGGCATGGAAGTCACCGAAACCACCCGCCGCCACGCGGCGGAGATGCTGGGAGCCGGCGCATAGGGTCTACGGCTATTTTCTGTCCCATTTGCGCCAATTCGGGCAGAATTCCCCGCTTTCGCAAGCTACGATGGTGTCCAGCACGGCGTCATGCCGTTGTTCCCTGAGTTGGCAAATGTCTTCGCTTTGCCTCAGACAATGGATTTCCGTCGCCGACGCGCTTTCCCGTGCGCCTTGCCAGTGATGGCAAGTGGCGCAGATTTTCCTGTCGAGGGCGACCGTCAATATATCCATTATTATTCTCTGCTTATCCATGCTTGGCGGGTATTCTAGCGGCCAGAGCAAGTTGCGGCGAGTGGAATTGATGGTCAATTTGACATGTATTTGTCTACATGCTCCGTAAACAAATTAGACCCTGATGCGAGGCGGGCATTCGATCAATTATTTCTGTTTACATGTAAAGCAAACAGAAAAGGTTTAGACGTGCGATATGAACTAGCCGTTTCATTGGGAAAAAGTCTTGCTTCCTGGCGCAATGCGCTGGGTATGACACAAGAGCAATTGGCCAACAGCCTCGACATCGACCCTCTCACGATTTCCCGTTTCGAGCGGGGCGCCACCTTGCCGTCCCTGCCTACCCTGCAAAGGCTGGCGCAAGCTTTGGGAGTGACGATGGCGCAATTGCTGAGCGAACCGTCTCCCGCCAAATTCAGCAAGGCCGACAAGGTCGCGGCATTGCTGGAACCGTTGTCGGAAACCGAGCAGGAGTTCGCTCTTGGATTCGTCGAGAAATTTTGCGGCTTTCTGGCTGCCAGAAAGCGCGGGTAGGGCGGGGAACGGAGTTTAGGCGGCCTGCACCGGAATCCGGTTGCGGCGATCGACGATGCGGTTGCGGCTATCGACGTAAACCAGTTCCGGGTCGAATTTCTGCAATTCCAGTTCGTTGAACATGGCGTAGGTGGCGATGATGACCAGGTCGCCGGGCTTGGCTTTGTGCGCGGCCGCGCCGTTCACCGAGATGATGCCGGAATCGCGTTGCGCCTTGATGGCGTAGGTGGTGAAGCGCTCGCCGTTGGCGATGTTGTAGATGTCGATCTGCTGGTATTCGCGGATGTCGGCCGCTTCCAGCAGTGTTTCGTCGATCGCGCAGGAGCCTTCGTAATCCAGTTCGGAATGGGTCACCGTCACGCGGTGCAGCTTGGATTTCAGCATGAGTCTTTGCATCGGGGCTCACTCCGGGATGTTGTGAAAACTTGGACTGCGAATTATAGGGGGTTGTTCCGGCCGTGACAAATTTCGCTGATCGCCCCGGCGCGCCGGGGCTTGCGATTCGGGCGCCGCTTTTGGTTCGTGGCGGGATGGGATGCTCGGGAAGGGTGCGGCGGCCGGCGTGCTTTTGCCGAAGGAATGTTCGTTGGCTATAGCGCGCCGGGGCGCTTACTTGGCGGAGGCGGTTTCGCCGAGTTCGCGCGGCACTTCCGTCCATTGTTCCCAGGCTTCGCACGAGGCGCTGGGAAGCGTCAGGACGCGGTCGAATTCGGCGCCGTTGGCCGCGCGCTTGATACCCTTGCATACGCCTTCGAGGCTTTCCAGGGAATAGACGAATCCGCTTTCCTCCATCGCGCGCACGCCGGACCAATGGCTGCATGTGCAGCAGGCTTTTTCGTTTCCTTTGACGATGTACATTTCGGGTCTCCTTGCCGGATCAGCGCACCACCCGTCCCATGGGCGGGAAATTTCAGATTGGCGCATCCTTTAAGGAAATTATCGTCCAGCGACAGCAGCTTCGCCACGCATGAATTCTCACCGTAACTCACCGATATTCGCTGGGGTGGGGGTGGGCGGAGGCGCCCGCGAGGGGTGTTTTTAGTCTAATCCACAGCTATCGGAGAATACGAAGCCGTAGCTTTGGATCGCCTTGACCGGCAGTTCCATGCCCAGGGTGGTTTGGGCTTTCTTGCGCAAGCGGCTGACCAGCGATTCGATGCGGTGGTAGTCGTAGCTGTCCGGCGTGCCGCCCAGCGCGACCATGATGTGTTCCTTGGCGACGGGTTCACCCGCCGATTCGACCAGCCGCCAAATGAAACGGTATTCCGAGGCGGTCAGCGGCAATATGCCGCCGTTGGGAGAAACCAGTTTCCAATCGGTGCGGTGGAGCCGCCATTGCGCGGGGACGGCGGAGCTGGCGGCGGCATTGTCCTTGGCGATGCGTTTCCACAGATTGTCCACCGTGGCGGCCAGTTCGCGCAGATCGACGGGTTTGACCAGGTAGGCGTCGGCGCCCATGTCCAGGCCGCTCAGACGGTCGTCCAGATTGCCGCGCGCGCTGACGATGATGATGCCGTAGCGTTCCGCGGCGGCGAGGTGTTTTGCGACTTTCAGGCCGTCCTCGCCCGGCAGGCCGATGTCGAGCAGCACGATGTCGGTGGGGCGCACCGCCACCTCGCGGTAAAACTCTTCCGCGCTGCCCGCGCCCCAGCAGTCATAGCCGCGGCCGCTGAAAAAGCGGACGATGTAGTCGCGCAGAACGGATTCGTCCTCGACGATGGCGATGTGTGGCTTGGAGTGGAGTTCCATGTAATTTGTTGATAAATAGCAATTGCTATCGTGAATAACCTTGGTATTCTACTAAAAATCATGCCAATTCGTTACTTCATCGTTCTTGCGCTGCTGTTTTTTTCCGCCGGTTCCTGGGCAGGGGCGGGGCGCTGGCAGTTGGGCGGCGATGTCCCTTTGGCGGTGCTGGAGGATAGCGGGGGAACCCTGGGAGCGGAGCAGGTGGCGGCCTTGCCGGATTCCGCCTTTCGCACCCTGCCGGCGGGGTTGGCAGCCGGCTACAGCGGCAGCGCGTTCTGGCTGAAGGTCTATACGCCGCGCGACGCGCGGGGGGAAGAACTGCTGCTGGAAATCGGCCCGCCTTACCTGGACGACGTGGTTCTTTACGAACCGGACGGCAACGGCTGGCGGATACACGCCAGCGGCGACCTGCAACCCTACGCGCAGCGCGAGGTAGGCTATCGTCATTTCGTCCTGCGCCTGGCGCCCGCCGATTCTTCCAGGCCGCTGTTGCTGCGGGTGCGCTCGACCAGCGCCCTCAACCTGCACGGCAGTTTCTGGCAGCCGGCGGCTTTCGCCACGACGGTAATTCCCGAATCCCTGCTCAGCGGCGCTTACTTCGGCGTGGCGGGGCTATCCATCCTGCTGGCGCTCAGCTATGGCATGTGGCTGCGTTCCCGGCTGTTCATGGTGTATGCGCTGGCGCTAACCCTCGCCACCATGCTGATCGCGGCGGTGAACGGCTTTCACGCGCAATGGCTGTTTCCCCATGCGCCGCTGGCGGCGAGCCTTTTCACCGGCATCCTGGTTTTTCTTACTCAGGCCGGCCAGCTTTGGCTGCTTGCCGAACTGCTGGAAACCGAATGGTATTTCCCGCGCTACCGCCGGGTGCTGCTGATCGCCGCCGCGCTCATGGCGCTGGCCAGCCTGTCGGCATTCAGCGGGCATTACCGTTACCTCGCCGCGCCGGTGCTGGCGATAACCTGGCTGTTCCTGGTCAGCGCGGCGCTGGCTTCCTTGGTGCTGGTGCGCCGGCATGTGGCCGGGTCGCGCATCGTGCTTGCCGCCATCGTCATCCACGTTGCGGCGCTGCTGCCCAACCTGCTGATGCTGCTGGCGCTGATTCCGCCCGGCTGGCTGCCGCTGTACGGCTGGCAGGCGGAAATCCTCCTGCACATGCTGCTTCTCCACGCGGCGATGCTGTGGCGTTTGCGCAAGAGCGACGAGCGCCAGCGCCGCCAACTGGACGAGGCGCTGGCAGTGTCGCGCGAGGCGGGACGCCAGCTCGACGCCCGCGTGGCAGAGCGCACCCATGATTTGGGGGTGGTGCGCAACCGTCTGGAATATGCCCTGGCCGGCGAAAGGCGCATGCAACTGGAGCAGCGCCAGTTCATGTCCATGGTGTCGCACGAGTTCCGCACTCCGCTGGCGATCATCGACAGCGTGGCGATACTCCTGGCCGAAATTCCTCCGGCGTCCCGCGAGGAAATGGCCGGACACAGCGAGCAAATCCTGAGCGCCACGCGGCGCCTGGCGCGGCTGGTGGACAACTGCCTGACCGATGAGCGCCTCGATCAGGCCGCCTTCAGCCCGCAACTGGAAACCGTCTCGCCCTCCGGGTTGGCGCGGGAAGCCGCCGGAATCGTCACGTGGCCGCCCAGCCATCGCCTGGTGCTGCAACTGGGCGGGCTGCCGGAAACCATTGAATGCGATCCGGCGCTGGTGCGTATCGCGCTGTCTAATCTGCTCGACAACGCGGTGAAATATTCCGATGGCGGCACGGTCACCCTGAGCGGCAGCGCCGACGATTGCTCCGTCAAGTTCTCGGTCGCGGACGAGGGGCAAGGTTTGAGCATCGGCGAGGTGGAGCGGATCTTCGAGCGCTTCATTCGCGGCGGCGGCAGGAACGTCGCGGGCGCCGGGCTGGGGCTGTATGTGGTGCGCCGCATTGCCCGGCTGCACGGCGGCGACGTGGCGGTGCGCAACAGTCCCGGCGGCGCGGTGTTTGAATTTGAAGTCTGGCGCGGGGCTTCCGGGGCTGATTGCTAATCAAGCGTGATTTCGAGATTGTCGATCAGGCGGGTCTTGCCCAGCCAGGCGGCGGCCAGCACCACGGCTTTTCGGTCTTCCGCCGTGGCCGGCAGCAGGCTGCGGGGATTGCGCACCGCAACGTAGTCCACCCGCCAGCCATGGCTTTCCAGATCGGCTCTGGCGGCATTTTCCAACGCCGTGAAATTTCTCTCGCCGTTGCCCACTTGCGCGACGATTTCTTGCAGGTTGCGGTACAGGCGGATCGCCTCGGCGCGCTCCGTCTCGCTCAAATAGCCGTTGCGCGAACTGAGGGCAAGGCCATCCGGGGCGCGCGCGGTTTCCCCGGCGACGATAGCCAGCGGCAGGTTGAGCTGCTCGGCCATGGCGCGGATCACCGCGAGCTGCTGGTAATCTTTTTTGCCGAATACCGCCGCGTCGGGCTGCACCAGGTTGAGCAGCTTCAGCACCACCGTCGCCACTCCTCGGAAATGGCCGGGGCGGAAAGCGCCGCACAGTTCGGCGGCGAACGGCGGCGGTTCGACGTAGACCTGCTGGGGCGCCGGGTACATCTCCTCGACCGCCGGGGCGAAAACCACGTCGGCCAAGCCTTCCAGGCTGGCGCAGTCGGCTTCCAGGGTGCGCGGATATTTGGCGTAATCCTCGCTGGGTCCGAATTGCAGCGGGTTGACGAAAATGCTGACGACTACGCAACCGCCGTGCCGGCGCGCCAGTTCGACCAGTTCCAGGTGTCCCTGATGGAGGTTGCCCATGGTCGGGACGAAGGCCACGGAATTTTCGCCGGCGAGACGCCGGCGCAGGGCGGGAGCGGTATGGATGAGGTGCATTTTTTGAGTTGAGAGTCGAGAGAGGAGGGCTTTTCACCCGCGACTCTCTACTGTCCTTCCGTAAATCTAACAATATGGCGGCGGTCGCGCTTGGTGGGGCGTCCCTTGGTTTCCCCATGGATCGCCGCCGCTGCTTTCAGTTGTTCCGCCAGAATTTCGCGCGCCGCGCGGCTTTCGGCGCTTTCCTGGTAGAGCCTGGCCGCTTCGCTGGCCGGGCCGCGCCGCGCCGAAAGGGCGAGCACGGTCACCGTATATTCGAATTGTCCCTGGCGGATCAACAGCCGGTCTCCGGCATTCACCGCCTTGGCAGGCTTGACGCGCAATTCGTTGATGCGCACCTTGCCGCTTTCCACCGCATCGGCGGCCAGCGCCCGGGTCTTGAAAAAACGCGCCGCCCACAGCCATTTGTCGATGCGGAGCTTTTCCTTTTCGGTTTCCGGGGAGTGGGTCATCTGGCTCAAAAAGCTTGAACCGCAGAGGACGCGGAGTAAACCTGGTTTTCCCTCTGCGTTCTCCGCGGTAAATAAGTAAGTGCTCGATTCATCCTGGATTTCTTATTTGAACCACGGGGAATACGGGGAAAAGCCGGAGAAACATCCGGTTGAAAAAGATTGACTATTCACCCGCCGGATGAGCGGCATTTTCTTCACACCTCGCTGTAACTCCATCACTTCCCCGTATTCCCCGTGGTTGAAATGCATTTTTTGTGCTTGCTGGCGGTTGAAACTTTATGCAGTTTGGCCCACAGCACATCGCGCAACGTCGGGCGCGAGTGGTCGAGCGCTTCGAAGCGCACCCGCGCCACCGGCCTGGCGATGCCGAACAGCGCGCCGAGATCGGCGGGAGTGCCGAGCAGCACGGCGTCGCACGGGACGTTTTCGATGGTGCGGCGCAATTCCTCGCGCTGTTCGGCGGAATAACCGAGCGACGGCAGCACTGGCCCGAGGTGCGGGAAATTGAGATAAACGTCGCGTAGCGAACCGAGCGCATACTCGCGCGGATCGACCGGCTCCGCGCCGTGCCGGCGCGCCATGAGCACTCCCCCCGCCTCGCTCAGGCCGCCGTGGGTGACGCTGGGGGCATCCTCGATCACCAGCACCCGCTTGTCTTCGATCAATTCCGGCCTGTCCACCGTGGCGCTCGATTCCATGGCGATGAGGGCGGCGCCGGGGTTGAGGCGGCGCGCGGCGGCAAGGGTCTGTTCGACGGCGGCGGGCGTGGCCTGGCCGATCTTGTTGACCACCAGGATGTCCGCCGCGCGGATGTTCGCTTCGCCGGGATGGTAGGCGTCCTCCTGGCCGGGGCGCAGGGGGTCGAGCACGGTGACGGTCACGTCGGGGCGATAGAACGCCATGTCGTTGTTGCCGCCGTCCCACAGGAGGATGTCGCCTTCCGCTTCGGCCTGGCGCAGGATTTCGCCGTAATCCACCCCGGCGAATACCGTGCCGCCCTGTTCGACGTGCTGCTGGTATTCCTCCATTTCCTCGACGGTGATGGCGGCGGCCAGCACCTCCTGGGGCGTGCGGTAGCGTTCCGCCGCATGGTCGAGCGCGTTGTAGGGCATCGGGTGGCGCACCATCACCGGCTGCATGCCCTTGCCGCGCAGGGCGTTGTAAACGTAGCGCGTCACCGTGCTCTTGCCGCAGCCGGTGCGCGAGCCGACCACCGCGACCACCGGCTTGGCGGCGGCCAGCATGGTGTCGCGGGGGCCGAGCAGGTGGAAGGAAGCGCCCAGCGCCAGCGCCCGCGAGGCGAGGTGCATGACCTGGGCGTGGGTGAGGTCGCTGTAGGAGAAGAATACGTCGCGCACGCCGTGCCGGCGGATCAGATTTTCCAGTTCCGCCTCGGGAAACACCGGGATGCCGGCGGGATAGCGGGCGCCGGCCAGCGCCGCCGGGTAGGCGCGGTTCTGGATGTAGGGGATTTGCGCGGCGGTGAAGGCGACGACCCGGTAGGTCGTGTTATGGCGGAAAAACACGTTGAAATTGTGGAAATCGCGCCCGGCGGCGCCGAGGATGATCGCCTTGCGCGGGGTCATGGCGTTTCCAGTTCTTCCAGGGCGTCGCGGGCGATCTCGCGCACTCCGGCGTCGCCGTCCGCCAGGCAGGCGCGCAGCCAGGGCAGCGTCGCCGCGCCGCCGATCAATGAGAGGAAATGGCAGGCGTCGGCGCGGGTGAGGGCATCGGGATGGCGGGTCAGCTCGCCGAAATCGGCGACGATACGCTGCGCCAGGTCGCTGCCCTGGAATTCCTCCAGCACCGCGCCGATTCCCAGCCGCACCGCCATGCTCGCTTCGGGGTCGGCGAGCAGGCGCGGCAGGGCATGGAAATGCGCGGGGTTTTGCCGCAGCAGGTTTTCCACCTGGTGGCGGCGCCCGGAAATCAGCAGGTCGTGGAAATAACCCGCCAGAGTGTCCGGGGCGTCGCCGTGTTCGGCGTAGCGGCGCAGCGCGGCGGGCGATTGCGCGCCTTCCAGCTGGTAGACGCCGAGGCGCAGCCAGGGTACGGTCTTGACCCCGAGTTCCGCGGCGCGCTCGGGATGCACGGCGAGGTTGACCGCTTCCAGCCTGCCGATCGCGCCTTCCTTGAGCAGTTGCGCCAGCCCTTCCAGCGCCGCGGGGCAGTGCGGGCAGCCGGGGGCGAGGAGCAGCAGGGCGTCGGGCGGGGAGGCATTCATGGGAATATTGTACCTAGAAAAAGAGCCGCTGATGAACACGGATATGCACGGATTCACAACAAGTTATGGAATCCTTGCCTCAACGCGGGTTGAGCAATGTAGGCTCTTAACGCCATGACATATCAGTGTAACTCCGTGTTTATCCGTGGCTAAATGCTGCTTAAAGATGGATTGTTGCCGGGGGAAATGATAGAGTCCGATATATAAGCCTTTCCTTAATTAACTCTTGCCCGGAGCACTTTTACATGGCCACCATCGACCTCGACGAGACCAATTTTGAATCCACCGTGACCGGCAGCGACATTGTGCTCGTCGATTTCTGGGCGCCGTGGTGCGGGCCGTGCAAATCCTTTGCGCCGGTTTATGAAGCGGCCGCGGAAAAACATGCCGGCATCACCTTCGCCAAGGTGAATACCGAGGAGCAGCAAGGGTTGGCGAGTTATTTCAACATCCGTTCGATCCCCACCCTGATGGTGTTCCGCGAGAACGTCATTATTTTCTCGGAAGCGGGCGCCCTGCCGGCTTCCGGCCTGGACATGCTGATCGAGCAGGTGCGTACGCTCGACATGGCCGAAGTTCATCGCCAGATCGCCGAAGGCGAGCAAAACCCAGCTTCCTGATTTTTTCAACGGCCATGACCGGTACGGCGCTGCCTTCCTCGCTGCCCGGCCTCGAAGTCGGGCAGGCGCTGGCGCGCATGGGCGGCCATGCCGACTTGCTGCTCAGGCTGCTGGGCGAGTTCCGCGCCCGCAATGCCGACGAGGTGGAGCAGATCCGCGCGGCGCTGGCCGGCGAGCGCGAAACGGCGCGGCGTCTTGCGCATAGTCTGAAGGGGACGGCGGCGGTGCTCGGCGCCAACGATTTGGCGGAGGCGGCGCGTTCGCTGGAATATGCGATCCGCGACGGGCTGGGCGGCGAGGAGTTGGAGCGCGTTTTCGAGGAAACCACCCGCGCCTTGCGGGTGGTGTTGCAGTCGATCGAGCAGGTGTTGCCGCCTGCCGCGCCTTGATTTTTATCCCAACGCTTCCAGCAATTCCCGCAGCAGCGGCACGCTGATCGCCCGCTGCCTTTCCATGGAATAACGATCCAGGGCTTCCAGCACCGCCATCAGCGCGGGCAGGTCGCGCCGCCAGTGGCGCAGGAGATAGCCGGAAACCTCGGGGGGCAGCAGGAAGCCGCGCTGTTCGGCGTGCGCCGCCAGCGCCGCGGCTTTTTCCTCGTCGCTCAAGCCGTGCACCCGGAACACCAGTCCCCAGCCGAGGCGGGTGGCGAGGTCGGGGCGCACCGCCAGTTGAGCGGGCGGCAGCGCGCCGCTGGCCAGCAGGCAGCCGTTTTCCTCGCGCAGCCGGTTGTAGAGGTTGAACAGGCCGATTTGCGCGCTTTCGTCGAGGCGGTCGGCATCGTCGAGCGCAACCAATGGGAAGCCGGCGCATGGCTCCGGCGCCTGGGCGCAGATGGCGCTCAGGCCGTGCGCCCGCGCCGCCCTGGCGAACGCCTCCAGCAAATGGCTCTTGCCGCTGCCGCTATCGCCCCACAGATAGACGAAGCGCTCGCGGGCTTTTCCCTCGGCGAGGGCGCGCAAGGTTTCGAGCAGTTCGAGGTTGCCGCCGGCGACAAAATTGTCCAGGGTGGGCGGCGGCGGGTCGGCGAAGCCGGGGAGCAATTGCTGTCGCATCGGCCGCTAAATTTCCAGTTCACCTTGCTTGGCGCGCGCCTCGGCGAGTTTCTTGGCTTCCGCCAGCAGCCATTTGTCGGCTTGGCTCAATCCCAGATCCTTGGCGATGCGCAGATATTCACCGATGCGGCTGTCGAAAATTTCCTGTGATTCTGCCTGGTAGCGGCCGAGTTCGGCGGCCACGCTCTTGGGTTCCTGGCGCGGCGCGGGGGGTGCGCTTTCCGGTTCGGCGGCGGCCGGTTTTCCCGGCGCGGCGCGCCGCGGGACATACATGCCCGGCTGCGGCACGCTCCAGCTTTCGTCCGGCTCGCCGGGCGGGGCGAGGCGGCGCAGCTTCTGGATCTGCTTGAGGTGGGTGGCCTGCAATTCCTGGATTTGCCGGATATGCTCCTGCTGGATTTCCTCGATCTGGCGCAGGCGCTCGTCCTGGGCTTGCTGGAAGGCGCGCATGTGCTCCTGCTGGGCTTCCTGGGATTGGCTCATGTAGGTTTGCTGCATCTCCTGGATTTGCCGGGTGAAATCGAGTTCCTGCGCCAGCAGGGCGGCATTGTGCTGCTTGAGCAGTTCCGCCTTGAAAGTGCTTTCGGCGTTTTCGGCGCGGCTTTGCCATTCGTTGCGCGCCTTGCCGGTTTTCTGCAATTCCGCCGCCAGCCGGTCGCGTTCCTTTTCCGCCGCCTGGGCGCGCGAGCCGAACAGGCGTAATTCGGACTGGGCGGTTTGCAGCGCTTTTTCGCTCTGTTCCAGCGCGCGCTTCTTCTCCTCCAGTTGCTCCAGCGCCGGTTTGAGTTTTTGCACGGCGGCAGCGGCCATGCCCAGCTTTTCGCGGGTTGCCGCGAGTTGCGCCTGGGCGGCGGCGAGGGCGGTTTGCCGTTGCTCGAAGGCCTGGACGGCGAGCCGGACTTTTTCCGGCGGCGCGGTATTTTCCCAATCCGCCGGGCGGTCTGGCCAGGATGCGCGGTCGAGGGAGGCGGTCATGCCGTTGAGCATGTTTTCCAGCGCGGTTTTTTCCTCTTCCAGGGCGTCGATGCGGCGCGCCTGTTTTTGCCGTTCCTCGCTGTCGGTAAGCGCCTCGGTGAGCAGGCGCAACTGTTGTTCCAAACGATCGCGCTCGATGCGCACGGCGCCCAGGGTCTCGGCGATGGCGGCGGCGGGCGGCGCTTTCGGCGGGGGCGGCGCGGCATCGTGCAGCGGGGTGTTCTGCGGCACAGCGTAAGGCTTGACGGCCAGTTCGGCCAATTCCGCCCCGGCCTTCGCCAGCGCTTTTCTGACGATTTCCAGGTCCTTGTTGCGCTCGGTGGCGTCGAGCAGGGTGATGGCGCGGCAGCTTTCCAGGTCAGGGCGCGGGTAATGGTGCAGATCGACGCGGAGGGCATAGCCGTCGCCGATGTCGTCCCATTCCTGCACGGTGGCGAGACGCGCCCCCTCCTTGCCGGGAAGGCGCGACTGGCTTGCCCAGGCGGCGACGGCGTCCCAGATTTTCTGGCGCCTGGACGGAGTGGGAATTTCATCGGCGCTGAATACCAGGTCGTAGCTGGTGTATTGGAGGTTGCGGCCGCTTTCGCGGATCGGCCAGACATCCTTGATTTCGCTGTTGGCGCGGCTCAGCGCGGCACGCAGGGCGTTCTTGACCGGGGTGGGCGCCAGCCCGCGCCGCTTCAGCTCGGCGACGGCGGTATCGAGGTCGATCCCGGAAAAGCGCGCGTCGCCGGCGACGCCGAAATGCTGGATCAGGTAGCGCCGCGCCAGCGCGTTGCGCAGGCTGTCGCGCTGGGCGAGCAGGGATTCCACCTCGAATTGCACCAGATGATCCTGTACCTCGGTGGCATAGTCGGCGTAGGATTTCCCTCCGGCGCCGACCAGGTAGCGCTGCCCGTCCGGCGTGAAAATGTGCAGATTCTGCTTCTGGTACAGATTGTAGGCGGCGCTTTGCTGCTGGAAGTAGGGGGTGCCCATGGGTCTTTAATTGCCTGCTCAATTGAGTAAAAACAGTTTTTGGTTTTATGCCTCTAAACTATTCTCAGCTATCGCTCCTTCCCCTGCTTGCGGGGGAAGGCCGGGATGGGGGCAAACAGCGGCGGCCATGCGGGCAAACGCCCCCACCCCAACCCTCCCCCGCGCGCTATGCGCGCAAGGGAGGGGCGTTTGCTGAAAATAGTTTAGAGGCATGTTTAGTTTTGAGTGTTGAGTTGCGGAATGCGCTTCGCGCCTGATCCATTACCGGCGCGCATTGCGCGGCGACATCAACTAAACGCTCAACATTCAAAACGGTTGTTGTCTTTACGCCTGCCGTTGCCCGCTCGAATGTCCTTGACGGGGCATTTCGAGTAAAATTGCATTTTTTTGAATTATATTCCAGAAAGCGAGAAGAAAACTTGGCTTCCCTCAGTTACCGCGATGCCGGGGTGGATATCGATGCCGGCGACCAGTTGGTGGAGAACATCAAGCCTTACGCCAAACGTACCATGCGCCCGGAAGTGCTTGGCGATATCGGCGGCTTCGGCGCGCTGGTGGAGATTTCCAAGAAATACAAAAACCCGGTGCTGGTGTCCGGCACCGATGGCGTCGGCACCAAGCTGAAACTCGCCTTCATGCTCAACCGGCACGATACGGTGGGCATCGACCTGGTGGCGATGAGCGTCAACGACATCCTGGTGCAGGGCGCGGAGCCTCTGTATTTCCTCGATTATTTCGCCTGCGGCAAGCTCGACGTGGCGGTCGCCACCGATGTCATCAAGGGCATCGCGGCGGGCTGCGAGCAAGCCGGTTGCGCGCTGATCGGCGGCGAAACCGCGGAAATGCCCGGCATGTATCCGGCGGGTGAATACGATCTGGCCGGCTTCGCGGTGGGCGTGGTGGAAAAGGACCTGGTCATCACCGGCAAAACCATACAGGAAGGCGATGCGGTGCTGGGGCTGGCTTCCAGCGGCGCGCATTCCAACGGCTATTCGCTGATCCGCAAGATCATCGAGCGTTCCGGCATCGACCTGAATTCGGATTTCCATGGCCGCCCCCTGAGCGAAGTGGTGCTGGCGCCGACGCGCATCTACGTCAAGCCGCTGCTGGCGTTGATGGCGCAACTGCCGGTCAAGGGCATGGCGCACATCACCGGCGGCGGCCTGCTGGAGAACATCCCGCGGGTGCTGCCGGAAAACCTCGCCGCCGTGCTGCAAAAGGACAGTTGGACGATGCCGCCGCTGTTCTCGTGGATGCAAAAGGAAGGCGGCGTGGCGGAACAGGAAATGCACCGCACCTTCAACTGCGGCATCGGCATGGCCGTGATCGTCGCCGCCGAGCACGCCGAGGAAGCCATGCGCCAGCTCGCCGCGTCCGGCGAAACAGTGTGGCGCATCGGCAGCGTGGAAGCGCGCGCCGAAGGGCAGGCACAGACGGTAGTGCAGTAGTGCAATAGTCGCGCTTTGCGAGTTTCGCGTTGGTAGGGGAATGGCCATGGGTATAACGGACCGAATTGCCGATGAAGTGAAAACGCTTGCCGACGATAAGGCGCGTGAAGTGCTGAATTTCGTGGGTTACCTAAAGGCCAAGCGTGCTGCGCAAAACAAGGGCGATGCTGTGGACATGAGCGAATTCGACCAGTTCGGCAAGGTTTTCGACGGCTGTTTCAAGCGTGATGAGTGTTATGACCGCCCGATTCTTCGCTGACACCAACGTCGTGCTATACACGATCGGCACCGACGAGAGAAAGCGCGAGGTTGCGCGCGGTATCTTGGCGAGGAACCCTGAGGTCAGCGCGCAGGTGATCAATGAGGCGGTCAATGTCTGTTTGCGCCGTTTCTCCTTTTCCCGTGAGCGTGCTTATGCATTTGCCGACAGCGTTATGCGCCGCGTGGACGTGCTGCCGGTTGGCGAATCGACCATTCGTAAGGGGGCGGAAATCGCCATGCGCCACCAACTTTCCAATTGGGATGCCTTGATCGTCGCTGCGGCGCTGTTGGCCGGTTGCGACACGCTTTACTCCGAGGACTTGCAGCATGGGCCGGTATTCGAAAACTGCCTGGCCGTGGTCAATCCATTTTTGTGAAGCGCCTCATGAAAAACATCGTCATCCTCGTCTCCGGGCGCGGCAGCAACATGCAAGCGATCTTGGAGGCGAAGCTGCCGCTCAATGTGGCCGCCGTCATCAGCAACAAGGCCGACGCGCCGGGGCTGGAGATCGCCCGCCGGCACGGCGTGGCGACCCAGGCGCTGAACCATCGCGACTACCCAGACCGCGAGAGCTTCGACCGCGCCATGGCGGCGATCATCGACGGCCACGGCGCCGACCTGGTGGTGCTGGCGGGATTCATGCGCATCCTCTCGCCATGGTTCGTCGAATATTACCGCCGCCGCCTCATCAACATCCATCCTTCCCTGCTGCCGTCCTTCACCGGCCTCGATACCCATGCCCGCGCGCTGGCGGAAGGGGTGAAAATCCACGGCTGCACCGTGCATTTCGTCACTGACGAACTCGACCGCGGCCCCATCGTCGTCCAGGCCGCCGTGCCGGTGTACCCGGACGACAGCGAGGCCGCCCTGGCGGCGCGGGTGTTGGAGCAGGAACACCGCATCTACCCGGCGGCGCTGCGCTGGTTCGCCGAAGATCGCCTGGAGTTCCGGGCGAACGGCGGCGTGGCGCTGAAAGGCGCGGCGGCGGATGGCCAGGCGCTATGTTCGCCGTGCTGAAAGGCTGTTGCGCCGTATTTCTCGTCCTGCTGGCGCTGCCGGCCTGGGCGGCGCCGCCGCAGGCGGTGAGCGCCAGCTACCGGCTGACCAAGACGGGGCAGCCGTTCGGCGAGGCGCGCGAAACTTTTCGCCGCGAAGACGGGCAATACAGGATAGAAAGCGTCACCAGCGCGGTGGGGATTTTCGCCCTGTTCACCAGGGGCAAGATACGCCTGGTCAGCGCCGGCGAGGTGACGGCGGCGGGATTGCGCCCCCTGCATTTCGAGCATCATCGCGGCGACGATCCGGCCAGGCGCATCGTCGCCGATTTCGATTGGGGCGGACGCGCCGTCACCCACCGTTACGACGGCAAAAGCGAAACCGCCGCGCTGCCGTCCGGCACCCAGGACCGCATCAGCCTGCTGTACCAGTTCATGTTCGAACCGCCGCGCGGCGCGGGGGTTGAATTGGCGATGAGCAACGGCAGGCAGATCAGCCATTACCTATACCAGGTGGCCGGCGAGGAGACCATTGACACGCCCGCCGGACGTTTTGAGACCGTGCACCTGAGTCGCCGCGAGAACGGGCGGCGCGACGGCGTCGAGGTGTGGCTGGCCAAGGCGCGCCATTATTTTCCCGTGCGCATCGTGGTCGATGAAAAGGACGGAGGCGCGCTGGAGCAGGAACTGACCAGCCTGGAATTCACCGAATAGCCGCGCTGGCGGATTTTGCCTGGCGGACTGGCGTTGATGGAGATATGAGGCTTCCAGATAAAAGATTGCTGTGGGCGGTAGGCTTGTCGCTGGTTTTGCATCTCGGCCTGTTTTTCGTTCCGCCGCCGCTGCCGGAATCCCACGCGCCGCTGATTCTGGAAGCGCGGTTGGAAAAGGCTGCTCCGCCGCCCGTTCTGCCCAAGGCCAAGCCGCGTCCGAAACCGCGCCCGAAGCCGGCGGCGCCGCCCGCGCCGCAACCCGGAGAAGCGCCCCCAGCACCTCCAGCACCGTCAGCGCCGAGCGCGCCCTTGCCGCCGTCCCCGGCGCCGCCCGAGCAGGCCACGGCGGAAGCGGTTCCGGCAATGGCGCCGCCCGTAGCGATTGATGCGCCCGCACCGACCACCTTGCCGTCCCGCGCCGAACTGCGCTACTTCCTTTTCAAGGGCGATAAAGGCCTCAACGTGGGGCGGGTGGCGCAAACCTGGGAACGCAGCGGCGACGCCTATGTCCTGACCAGCGTCGCCGAAGCGACCGGGCTGTTTTCCCTGTTCGTTTCCGGCAGGCACGAGCAGCTCAGCCGGGGAAAAATCACGGCCGCCGGGCTGCGGCCGGATTTCTACAGCATGCAGCGCGGCAGCGCGGAAAAACGCGACTCGGCGCGCTTCGGCTGGGAGGAGGGAACCCTGCATCTCGACAGCGAAGGGCGGAAAAGTTCGGCAAAGCTGGCGCCTGGTGTGCTCGACCTGTTGAGCTTCACCTACCAGTTCGCCTTTTCCCTGCCGGAAGCCGGCGACATCCGCATCGACCTGACCAACGGGCGCAAGCTGGACAGCTACCGCTACCGCATCGTCGCCGAGGAACCGCTGGAAACGCCGCTGGGTACGCTGAGAACCGTACACCTGGCCAAGTTGCGCGATCCCGGCGAAGAAGGCACGGAAATCTGGCTGGGGATGGATTATCATTACCTCCCGGTGAAAATCCGACAAATAGACAAGAAAGGCGACAGCGCGGAACAGGTGATTACCGAAATCCGCTACGAATAAGCTTAAAAT
Organism: uncultured Sulfuricella sp.; assembly: GCA_964505475.1. Lineage (GTDB taxonomy): Bacteria > Pseudomonadota > Gammaproteobacteria > Burkholderiales > Sulfuricellaceae > JAGXQV01. The sequence continues at coordinate 19,800 of CAZDIJ010000037.1, forward strand.
GCGCACTTCAACCACGGGGAACACGGGGAAACGATGGAGTTGCGGCGAGGCATGAAGAAAATGCCATCCACCGGGCGGGTGAACGGTCAATTCCTTTCAACTGGATATTTTCTCGACTTTTCCCCGTGTTCCCCGTGGTTCAAATAAGAAATTCAGGATAAATCATGCAACTTACCCAATACCGGCTCGGCCACCTGGTTCATGCCATGGCCGAAATCCTGACCTTCAATTTTCCGGCGGACGCGGTGCTGAGCCGCTATTTCCGCCATCACCACGAGCTGGGGCAGTCCGACCGCGCCTTTGTCGCCGAAACGGTGTATGCGGCGTTGCGCCGCAAGCGCCTGCTCGACCTCGCGGTCGATCCGTCGCCCACGCCGCGCCGTTATGCGCTGGCGGCGCTGGCGCGCTTGCAGGGGCTGAACCTGCGCGAGCTGCGGCCATTGCTGGAGGACGACGAAAACGAGTGGCTGGAGAAGGCCAAGGGGGTTTCGCTGGATGGCTTGCCGCTGGCGGTGCAGGCCGACATGCCGGATTGGCTGGTGGAGCGCCTGCAAACTTTCCTCGGCGACGCGGAAATCCTGGCGCTGGCGCGCGGCTTGCAGCAGGCCGCGCCGCTTGACCTGCGGGTAAACAGTTTTTCCGACAGCCGCGACGAGGTGCTGAAAACCCTGGCCTCGAGCGGCATCGAAGCCGCCGCCACGCCTTATTCGCCGCTCGGCGTGCGCGTCAAGGGCAAGCCGGCGCTCAGCCGCCATCCCCTGTTCATCAAGGGCAAAATCGAGGTGCAGGACGAGGGCAGCCAGTTGCTCGGCCTGCTGGTGGCGCCGCGACGCGGCGAGATGGTGGCGGATTTCTGCGCCGGAGCGGGCGGCAAGACGCTGCTGCTGGGAGCGCTGATGCAGTCGCAGGGGCGGGTGTACGCCTTCGACGTTTCGGAAAAGCGCCTCGCCCAGCTCAAGCCGCGCCTCAAGCGCTCCGGCCTGAGCAACCTCCAGCCGCAACTCATCGCCAACGAAAACGACATCAAGATCAAGCGCCTTGCCGGCAAGCTCGACCGCGTGCTGGTGGACGCGCCGTGCAGCGGCCTGGGCACGCTGCGCCGCAACCCCGACCTGAAATGGCGTCAGCAGCCCTCCGACATCGCCGAACTGAGCGCCAAACAGTCGTCCATCCTGGCCGCCGCCGCGCGCCTGGTGAAAAAAGGCGGGCGGCTGGTGTACGCCACGTGCAGCATCCTGCCGGAGGAGAACGAACGGGTGGCCGAAGCCTTCCTGGCGGAGCATCCCGGCTTCGCCTTGCTGGATTGCGCCGAGGTGCTCGCGCATCAACACGTGGCTCTGGATACCGGCAAGTACTTGCGGCTGTATCCGCATGTCCATGGCACTGATGGCTTCTTCGCGGCGGTGATGGAGCGGAGTTAAGCCACGGGGAGCATGGTGCTTGTCGTTTTCAGGGGCTTTCCCCGTGCTTCCCGTGGTGGGAAGCTTTTTCATCTGAGTAGGTTGGGCACGCCGCCCAACAAAATCAAAATCCACCCTGTCGGGCACAGCGTGCCCGACCTACCCGAGTTCCATATCCTCCGTTACTCCGCCCCAATCGGGCGGATACACGCCGCGTTCGACGAAGCGCCCGAATGTCGAATACGGCCATGCAGCCGGGGTGGCGGCGTAACCGTGTTTGACCGGATTGAAATGGATGTAATCGCAATGCCGTTGAAAATCGCTTTCGTCGCGGATGCAATGCTCCCAAAGCGCTGCTGCCACACCGCCTGCTCGCGCTTGGCGCGGCGGGCGGGGGAAACCGGGGACTTGTGCCGCTCTGGGCAATGGCGGGTGAATTCGCGTTTGATCGACATCCAGCGGCTGGAAAAATCGTCGTCGCCTTGCGGCAACGTCCACAGGCAATGGAGGTGATCGGGAAGCAACACCAGGGCGTCGATGACGAAGGGATGGCGCGCTTTCACCGTCTCGAACGCCCGGCGCAGCAGCGCCACGTTATCGGCGTCGGCGAACAAGGGCAGCCGCTCGAACGTGACCACGGTGAAAAAATATGTCGCCCCGGCAAGGCGCAACCGGCGATATTCCATGTTCGTTATTGTAGGTTGGGCACGCCGTGCCCAACCAATATTTTGGAGGTCAGGTGATTTGGGGGGTGTCGGGCACAGGGTGCCCGATCTACGAGATCTGTGGTGGGAAGCTTTTTCAGGTTTACTGCTCGGTGGGCAATTGCTCTTCGGCGGCCTTCGCGCCGAGCCGGCGCATATTTTCCACCAGCAGCTTTTCGAATTCCGCGCCGGGCATCGGGCGGGCGAACAGGTAGCCTTGGGCGTAATCGCACGCGGCGGCGGCCAGCAGGTCGCGTTGCTCGGGGGTTTCCACGCCCTCGGCGATGACTTTGATGTCGAGCTTGTGCGCCATGGCGATGATGGCCTCGACGATGACGCGGTCGCCGGGGTCGCTGGCGATGTCGCGGATGAAGGTCTGGTCGATCTTGACGTAGTCGATGGCGAATTTCTTGAGATAGGACATCGACGAATAGCCGGTGCCGAAGTCGTCGAGCGCCACCTGGACGCCGCTGTCGCGGAAATGGGTGAGTTTTTCGGTGATGCCGGCATGGTCGTCGAGCAGCAGCCCTTCGGTGATCTCCAGCACCACGGCGTGCGCCGGCAGGCCGATTTCCCGCAGGAAGCCGAGCCAGTTGTCCTGGGTCTTGGCGTTGGCGAATTGGCGCGGCGATTTGTTGATGCTGACCTGGATCGGGTAGCTCACCGTGGCCGAGGGGTAGTTCATGTCGCTCCAGCGTTTCGCCATGCGCGCCGATTCCTTGAACACCCAGTCGCCGATTTCGCTGATTTGCCCGGTTTCCTCCGCCAGCGGGATGAAGACTGCCGGGCCGATCATGCCGTGTTCCGGGTGGTGCCAGCGCAATAGCGCCTCCGCCTTGACGATGCGCTGGGTGGACATGTCCACCACCGGCTGGTAGTACACCTCGAACTGGCCGTCGGCGAGGGCATCGCGCAGGCTGGTGCCGATTTTCATGCGAGTCTGGGCGGCCAGTTGCATCGACTCGGTGAAGTAGCTGAAACCGTTGCGCCCTTGTTCCTTGGCGGCGTACATCGCCTGGTCGGCGCTCTTCAGCAGGTTTTCCACGTCCACGGCGTCGGTGGGGCAGAGCGCGATGCCGATGCTCGCCGAGATGTAGATCAGTTGTCCGTGGAGGACGAAGGGCAGCGCCAGCGCTTCGTTGACGGCTTGCGCCACCTGCTCGACGCGGTTGATGTTGATTAGTCCCGGCAGCACGATGGTGAATTCGTCGCCGCCCAGGCGCGCCACCGTGTCGGATTCGCGGACGCTGGCGACGATGCGCGTGGCCGCCTCGCGCAGCAGTTCGTCGCCGGCGTCGTGGCCGAGGGTGTCGTTGACCTCCTTGAAGCGGTCGAGGTCGATGTACAGCAAGGCCAGGGTTTGCTCGGCGCGCTGGGTTTTCTTGATGTCCTGGTGGAGGCGGTCGTAGAACAGGTTGCGGTTGGGCAGCCCGGTCAGGGTGTCGTAGTTGGCCTGCCGCCATACCAGCTCGGCGGTGCGTTTTTTCTCGGTGATGTCCGAGAACATGGCGATGCGCCGGTAAATGTCGCCGTTTTCGTCGTACAGGCTGTTGATGGTCAGCCATTCGGCATATTCCTCGCCGTTCTTGCGGCGGTTCCAGATTTCTCCCTGCCACTGGCCGCTCTTCGCCAGCGCCTGCCACATGGCTTCGTATTCGGCGCGCGGGGTGCGCCCGGATTTGAGCAGCTTGGGGTCTTGGCCGCGGATTTCCTCCATGGTATAGCCGGTGACCCGGGTGAAGGCGGGGTTCACGGCGACGACCCGGTTGTGCGCGTCGGTGACCAGGATGGCTTCGGCGCTGGCCTGATAAACCGAGGAGGCGAGCTGGAGTTCCGCATCGGCGCGTTTCTTTTCGATGGCGATGCTGGCCAGGTTGGCGGCGCGGTGGATCAGCTCCAGGTCGGCGCCGGAAGGCTTGCCCGGTTGGCGCTGATAGATGGCGAAAGTGCCCAGCACCTTGCCGGCGGAATCGCGGATCGGCTCCGACCAGCACGAGGCCAGCCCGGCCTGCGCGGCCAGTTCGCGGACGGCAGTCCAGTAACGGTGCCCGGCGATGTCCTCGACTACCACGCGCTCGTTGCGGAAGGCGGCGGTGCCGCAGGAGCCTGCGCCTTCGCCGATTTCCATGCCGTTCACGGCGTCATTGTAAAAATCCGGCAGGCTGGGCGCGGCGCCGGTGACCAGATGCCGGCCGCTGTCGTCGAGCAGGAGGATGCTGCCCAGTATCCGGGGGTCGTGGTGTTCGACGAACGCCACCACCAGGCGCAGGATTTCCTTGAGATCGCCGCCGCTGGCGAGTAATTCGAAAATGTGGTTGCGTACCTGTTCGCCGGCTTCCCGGAAATGTTCCTCGGTGATGTCGATGCCGGTCGCCAGTAGGTGGACTTCCTGGCCGAAGTCGAGGCGCTTGCCGGCCAGGCGGAAATGCCGCGATTCGCCGCCGGCGGCGACGATGCGCGCTTCCGCGTCGAATTGGCCGTTTTCCAGCGCTTCCTGGATGCTGCGCCGGGTGCTGTCCCGGTCGTCGGGGTGGACGGCGGCGAGAAAGTCCCCCTGAGCCTTGAGCAGGGCATCGTGGCCGAGCAGGGTTTCAAAATTGGCGTTCCATTCCATCAGGCGGCCGGCGCGGTCGATTCGGACGAACAGGCCGGGCAGGCTGTCGATCAGGGTTTCGGAAAACAGCTTTTCGCGGTGCAGGATTTCGCGGTGCGCCAGCATCCTTTCCTGCAAATGGTTGAAGCCGTCCAGCATCCGTAGGATTTCGTCGCTGCCCCGCGCCTCGATCTGGCGCAGGGGTTCGCGGCCTCTGGTGAGGTCGCCCAGGGTTTTGGCAAAGCGGCTCAAGGGAGTGAGCAGGTGGTGCACGAACAACCAGGTCAGCGCCGCGACGGCCAGGGAGGCCAGCGCCGCGCCGAGGTAAATTTGCCGCTGCATCGCACCGATGGGAGCAAACGCTTTCGCGGTGGGCATGCCGCCGACGACCAGCCAGCCGGTGCTGGCGACATGCCTGGCGGAAGTCAGTTCTTCCACGCCGCGCGAATTGACCGTAATGCCGGAGCCTTCATATCCCTGCAAATAGCGGTCGAGCATCAGGTTCACGCCGGCTGGCGGAATGGGGCCTAGGATGTGCGTTTTGTCGGTGGCGGCGATGAACAGCCGCGCGCGCGGAGAAATGACGAGCAGCCTGCCGCCGGAACCGTTTACGTGGCTGGAGATACCATGGAAAACGTCGTTGCCGACGATCATCATGGTGCCGGCCAGCACCCCGGCGATATCGCCGCCCCTGCCCTGAATCGGGATGGCGATGACGATGGCCGGCTGATTCCAGACGGGACTGAAATACGGCTGGCTGAAAGCCGGCTTGCCGCTTGCCAGGACTTCCCGGAAAAACTCCCGGCCGGCGTAGCCGCTTTTCTCGCATTCGTCGCGCAGCGGGTGGCTGGCCAGGCACCGGCCATCCCGGTGCAGTATGGTCAGGCCGAATTCCAGCAGGGTGTATATGGTTTTGCTCTGCTCCAGGAATCCATGCAGTTTGTGCGGTTCTTCCAGCCATTCGGGGCGAATGTCGGCGGCGATGATCCGCAGGCTGTCGATCCGCAGCTTGATGCCGTAGTCGATGCCTTCCGCCACCTCGCTGACGGCGGCGGATTGCTGGGACGACAGCAAGGCCTGGACGTTGTGCCGCAAGTCGCGCGCCGAGTGGTAGGCCAATGCCCAGATCGCCGCGACGAACAGCGCCGAGGTAAACAGCGCGATGCGCGTTTTCAGGCTGGACGGTATGAAGGCGGAGAACATGGCGGAACACTTATTCCATTGTCATGTTTTAATGTTAGGCCATATTTGCCCGGCCAGAGGTTTTTTTTGCGAAAAAAAGAGCCTGTTATCCGCAATCCATCGCCCGCCAGGCCGGGAGGCGGGCGGTGAAATCAGCTTTGGAGGCGGGAGGCGAACAGCCGGCGTAATTTCGTCAGCTTGGGGGCGATGACCGCGCGGCAATAAGGCTGTTCGCCGTTGCGGGCGTAATAGCCGAGGTGGTAGTCCTCGGCGCGGTAAAAGGCGGGGCAGGGGTCGACGCGGGTGACGATGGGAGCGGCGTATTCGCCTTGCCGCTCCAGTTCGGCGATGACCTCGGCGGCGGCAGCCGCTTGCTCCGGGTTATGATGGAAAATCACCGAGCGGTATTGGCTGCCGACATCGTTCCCCTGCCGGTCGATGGTGGTGGGGTCGTGGATGGCGAAAAAGACGGCGAGCAGGTCGCGGTAGGCGATTTCCGCGGGGTCGAAGCGGATTCGCACGACTTCGGCATGGCCGCTGTCGCCCGTGCATACCTGGCGGTAGGTCGGGTCGGCGGTCGCGCCGCCGGCGTAACCGGGTTCGACGCCGGCCACGCCGCGCAGGGCGGCGAAAACCGCTTCCAGGCACCAGAAGCAGCCGCCGCCCAGGGTGGCGGTTTCAAGATGGAGTTTGTCGGCGTTGCTCATAGGGCTTATCCTTTCGCGGTAAGTTTTGAAACGGGAAGAATAAACCTAAAAAACGCAGTTCAACCACGGGGAACACGGGGAGATGATGGGATTGCGCGAGGCATGAAGAATATACCGCTCACCCGGCAGGTGAACGGTCGATCTCTTTCAACCGGATGTTTTCCCGCTTTTTCCCCGTGTCCACCGTGGTTCTAATGAGGAATTCAGGATAATGATACAACCAAGCTGGAAAATCTGGCCAGCCCTGCTGGGGGGCTTGTGGGGCATGCCGGCGGGCTGGGCTTTCGATGCGGGGGAAACGCAGCGTTCCGGCATTTACGCCGCCACCGGCACGGTTCAGGTCGCCTTCACACCGGGCGACAACGTCACCCGCCTGGTCGCCCAGGCCATCCAGGAAGCGCGCCGCCAGGTGCTGGTGCAGGCGTTCAGTTTCACCAACCGCGACATCGCCTTCGCCCTGGTCGCGGCGAAAAAGCGCGGGCTGGACGTGCAGTTGATCGCTGACCCGGATCAGGCCGAGCACATCGGCACCAGCCTGGTGGATGAAATCGCCGCAGCCGGGGTGCCGGTATTTTTCGACAGGGAACATGCCAGCGCGCACAACAAGGTGATGGTGATCGACGGCGACGGCAGGGATGCGGTGGTGATCACCGGTTCCTTCAACTTCACCCAGGCCGCGCAGCACCGCAATGCCGAAAACCTGCTGCTGCTGCGCGGCAACCCGCAGCTGACGGCGGCTTATCTGCGCAATTGGCGGCAGCACCGCGCGCATGCCGTGCCGTTCTATCCCAGATAAAGGTAAAATCCGACCATGGACAATCCCAGCCAAATCCACAACCTGCTTCTCGACCTGCTCGCCGATCTGGAGCATCCGGCCATCCTGTGGCAATTGGCCGTCTTGGCGGTGGGGCTGTTGGTCGCGTGGCTGCTCAACGCCGCGCTTGCCCGGCGCATGCCGGAAGCGGAGGGCGCCTGGAAACTGGGGCTGGGCGGCGCGCGGCGCGTGGTTTTCCCGCTGGCGGCGCTGGTCGTGGTGCTGTTGGGTAAGGCGTTGCTCAAGCATTGGCATGCCGGCCACGTCGGCTTGCTGAACATCGCCGTGCCGCTGCTCACCTCGTTGGCGCTGATTCGTCTGGCCGTGTACGTGCTGCGCCACGCCTTCGCGCCGAGCGGCTGGATTTCCACTTCCGAGCGCCTGATCGCCGGCGTGGTGTGGGCGGGGCTTGCTCTGCACCTGACCGGCCTGCTGCCAGGGATCGTCGAGGCGCTCGACGAATTCGGTTTCCAATTTGGCAAGCAGCGTATTTCCCTGCTGATGATCCTGGCGGGCGCCTTTTCCGTGGCGGCGACCATGCTGGTGGCGCTGTGGTTGGGGAAAACCCTGGAAGGCCGGGTGATGCGCGCCGAGCGCCTGGACATGAACCTGCGCGTGGTGCTGGCCAAACTGATCCGCGCCTTGCTGATCCTGCTCGGCGTGCTGATCGCGCTGCCCGCGGTGGGCATCGACCTTACCGTCCTGTCGGTGTTCGGCGGCGCGCTGGGCGTGGGGATCGGCTTCGGCCTGCAAAAAATCGCCAGCAACTACGTCAGCGGCTTCATCATCCTGCTCGACCATTCCATCCATCCTGGCGACGTGCTGAGCGTGGACAACCGCTACGGCACGGTATCGAAGCTGACGGGACGCTATATGGTGCTGAAGGGGCTGGATGGCACCGAGGCGATCATCCCCAACGAAACCCTCATCAGTTCGACTGTGGTCAATCATTCCTACAGCAACCGCGAGATGCGCGTGACGATCTCGGTGCAGGTGGATTACAAGAGCGACGTCGAGCGCGTCATGGCGCTGATGCGCGAGGCCGCCGCCAGCCATCCGCGCGTGCTCAAGGAGCCGCCGCCCAAGGCTTATCTCAAGAATTTCGCAGACAGCGGGATTGATCTCGATCTGGGGGTGTGGATCAACGATCCCGAGGAAGGGCAGCTCAATCTCAAATCCGATCTCAACCTGGCGATCTGGCAGGCGTTCCGCCGCGAGAACGTCAATATTCCCTTCCCGCAGCGCGAAGTCAGGATACTGGGTGACAGCGGCAAATAACCGTCCCGGTCAGCGCTCAAGCGCCGGCAGTCCCCAAAGGTAGCCCACCGCGCCGCGCTGATCCACCTTGGCGCGCAATTCCACCCGAATGCTGTCCGGGTAAGCCCGGAAAAATGAAAAAGCCCCGGGGTCGTTTGACTCCGGGGCTTTGCAAGCGTTGGCCTGGCTTATGGAAACGGCTTATTTCAGCTTGATTTCCTTGTATTCGACGTGCTTGCGCGCGACCGGATCGTATTTCTTGATGAGCATCTTTTCCGGCATGGTGCGCTTGTTCTTGGTGGTAGTGTAGAAATGGCCGGTGCCGGCGGTGGATTCCAGTTTGATTTTTTCACGCATGATGGCAGCCCCCGATTAGATCTTTTCGCCGCGGGCGCGCAAATCGGCCAGCACAGCGTCGATACCGTTCTTGTCGATGGTGCGCAGCGCAGCATTGGACAAACGCATGCTCACCCAGCGGTTTTCGCTTTCCACCCAAAAGCGGCGGTTCTGCAGGTTCGGCAGGAAACGGCGCTTGGTCCTGTTGTTGGCGTGGGAAACGTTGTTCCCGCTCATCGGCTTCTTGCCGGTGACTTTGCATACGCGAGCCATGTTCAAATACTCCAGATCGAATTTCGTAAAACGCGATTTATACCATATTTCTGCCAGAGAGTTCAAGCCGAATTTGCAATTGGCTTTGGTTGTGGGGCAGCGGATACGTTTGCAAACAGCGTATTGGTGGAAACTTGCTGTCGCGCTATGCGCGGAATATTTTAGGTGCCGGGCTGCCCCCGGCTATCCAAACATCGGCGCGTAGCGCACGGAAATAAAAAAGGATAATTCAAGACCTGACCCCGATGTCCCCAAACGGCAACCTGTTGATTCCGTTCGTGGTGAGCTTGTCGAACCATGAATGGAATCAACTTAATCAGAGGTTCCCTATCAGGCCGCTGGCCTGATCGTCGGGTCAACGACCCGACCTGCAAAACTATGCGGCCTGCCGATCAGTCCCCCAGGGATGTATCTTGTCGAGCACGTCCGCCAGCGCAACGCGCGCCATTTCCGTATCGTATTTCGCCTGGCAGCGCAGCCACCAGCCATCCGACAGCCCAAAAAACCGGCACAGGCGCAAATCCGTATCCGCCGTGATCGAGCGCCGCCCGGCCACGATCTCGCCGATGCGCTGCGGCGGCACGCCGATCTCCTTCGCCAGCCGGTATTGGCTGATGCCCATCGGCTTCAGGAATTCTTCCAGCAACATTTCTCCGGGGGATACCGGGGGAATTTCGCGAGTCATGACCTTCTCCTAATGATAATCGACGATTTCCACATCAAACGCCGCGCCTTCTTCAAAGCGGAAGCACACCCGCCACTGATCGTTGATGCGCACGCTCCATTGGCCGGAACGGTCACCGGACAGCGCCTCCAGCCGATTTCCGGGCGGCGCGCGCATATCCTCGATGCGTGCCGCAATATCCAGTTGCTCCAATTTGCGCAGAGCTACCCGCTCGATATTGACGAAACGGGCTACTTGTGAACCCTGGAACAACGCCTCAGTTTTCCTGCATTTGAACGATTGGATCATGGGGAGAAATCATAACGCAATGCGTGATTAACGGGAAGCGTGATGAATTTGGGGCGGAGATGTTTTATTCTTGGTTCATTACAGTCGGGTATTTTCAAGCAGCTATTGTGTATTGTGTTCGAATGACTCAAATGTGCCGTAACTGGACATCCGGGGGTAGGCATTACTACATCCCCGCTGGCAGCGCACCCTGAATCGCATCGACGATTGCGTTTCGATCTGCCTCAGTCAAGCATTCACGGCACCACTCTGTTGCCATTGTCTCCCATACGCTCGTGGCACTTTTCAGAATTCGATCTCCGACTAAACTGGGCCATCGGTGAAAGTCGGGGTTCAGGAGTGCATCTTCTAAGTAGGTGTGTAAGTCACCCGCCCCAATCCCAAAACGTTCATGCAACCTTCCCCAGTTGTGTTCGCGGAGGCCGAGGAACACTACGCGCTCTGGCGCGTCGTTTCCAGGCAGTCTCATACATCCTTGTGAACCCTGCTGATCTCCATCGAGTACCCCTAAGCCAGGTTGAGGCAGCTTGCCATCATTCGCCAGCTTTCCCATCATGGCGACAACATTGGCTGGTCCAACAGGTGAGACCTTGATCCGCGACATGACCGTTTGTCCTTCAGGGTGACGCGCAATAATTTCGCGTACCCAAACTTCAGCGGAACGATCTTCAACATATACGAAAGCCTCGGGATGCACAATTTCGTCGAGTTTTGTGAGAGCAAACTCAGGGCTTGCACCGTATAAAACACTTGGTCCCTCCGCTGTTGGAAGCAACAGTACCCGTGCTTCAGAAGGTAGCTCCTCAAGCACATATGGGCTGTGCGTAGATACAATGATTTGCACGCGTCGCAAGCGGCTTAGTTTGATTAGAAAGTTGATAAGGCGTCGTTGTGTATAGTGGACCCCTCAGTCAAGACAATATTGAGTCGAGTTTAAGAGGGTAG
>CAZDIJ010000038.1:0-29931 GCA_964505475.1 uncultured Sulfuricella sp.
AGCGCCGCGTTCGCAATGCGGAGGTCGTGAGTTCGATCCTCATTCGGTCCACCATTTATTTACTGCCAAGCGCGTCCGAACCGCTGTCACGGGATGCAAACATTGCCGCTTTGGCAAGCTTGTTCTTCCACTAAGATAGATGAAGCCGAATCAGCTAAAGCTGGTTCGGTTTTTTTTGGGGCGGCGGAAATTAGTTAGAAAGCGTGGGTTATTCGCTTTTGCCAAAGCTGACCCTTGGGGCGGCTTTTCGCGATGCCCGCATTCCGCATTGAAATCGCAGCGCCACAAGGGATTTCCGGCGAGGCGTTGGGGTTCGCGGTTGCTCACGGCGCGATCCTTCTCGAAGAGGGTTGCGCTCTTGATAATCGCCCTGCAAAAGTCATCGCATGCGCCTGCATTTCAACCTCCAGCCAGCTAGCCTTTGCAAAAAAAATGGGTGGATACTCCAGGCGCTGCCACGGCGCTTCGGCGGATGGCGCGCCGCCTGTGCTAGAATGAACCCGAAGCTGGCTAGGCAGTCGCTGCCCGCGCAAGCGGGGAGAGGAAAGTCCGGGCTCCATAGAGCAGGATGCCGGCTAACGGCCGGACGCCGCGAGGCGAGGAATAGGGCCACAGAGACGAGTAAGTTCCGGCTTCGGTCGGGGCGGACGTGAAACGCGGTAACCTCCATCTGGAGCAAGGCCAAATAGGGAAGCTATGGCGTGGCTCGCGCCGCTTCCGGGTAGGCTGCTTGAGCCTTGGGGCAACTCAAGGCCTAGAGGAATGACTGTCCACGACAGAACCCGGCTTATCGGCCAGCTTCTTTTCTTCATTTAACCTGATGCCTTGCGCTCACGCTACACCCCGGCGGATGGCACTGCGGCCTAAATCGCCTTCCACCCCAGGGTTTCCCCGGCACGCAGCGGCACCAGGATGTCGCCGCCGAACGGCAGTTCGGCAGGTACTGCCCAGCTTTCCTTGACCAGCGTGACGCTGCCGCCGTTGCGCGGCAGCCCGTAGAAATCCGCGCCGTGGAAGCTGGCGAAGGCTTCCAGGCGCTCCAGCGCGCCGGCCTGCTCGAAGGCTTCGGCGTAGAGTTCCAGGGCGGCATGGGCGGTATACATGCCGGCGCAGCCGCAAGCCGTTTCCTTGGCGCCCTTTGCATGAGGGGCGCTGTCGGTGCCGAGGAAGAACTTGGGGTTGCCGCCGGTGGCGGCGGCGAGCAGGGCGCGGCGGTGTTCCTCGCGCTTCAGCACCGGCAGACAATAGTGGTGCGGGCGGATGCCGCCGGTAAATAGGGCGTTGCGGTTCATCAGCAGGTGATGGGCGGTAAGCGTGGCCGCCACCTTGCTTGACGCGGCCTCGACGAACTGCACGCCGTCGCGCGTGGTGACGTGTTCCAGCACCACGCGCAGGCCGGGAAAGCGCTGCGCCAGGGGAGCGAGAACACGGTCGATGAAAACTCTCTCGCGGTCGAACACGTCCACCTCGGGATCGGTCACTTCGCCGTGCACCAGCAAGGGCAAATCGTGTTTTTCCATGGCCTCCAGCACGCCGTAACAGTTGGCGATGCTTGTCACGCCGCTGTCGGAGTTGGTGGTCGCCCCCGCCGGATACAGCTTGACGCCGTACACCGCGCCGCTCGCCTTGGCCGCCGCAATCTCGGCGGGGGCGGTGTTGTTAGTCAGGTATAGCGTCATCAGCGGCTCAAAACGGCTGCCCGGCGGCAACGCTTCAAGAATGCGCGTCCGGTATTCGAGCGCCAGCGCGGTGGTGGTCACCGGCGGCCTGAGATTGGGCATGACGATGGCGCGCCCGAAACGCCGCGCGGTATCGGGCAAAACACTGCGCATTTGCGCGCCGTCGCGCAGGTGCAGGTGCCAATCGTCGGGGCGCGCCATAACAAGTTTGGTCGTCATGCTACAATCCATTCAATAAAAAGTGTTTTATCCTTGATGCCAATGCCGATCCGCTTCATTACAGCTTTCATTCTGTCATGGCTGGCCGTGATGGCTGCGCACGCCGCGCCGGACGGCGAAACCCTCTATTCGCGCCACTGCGGCGCCTGCCACGGCGAGGATGGCCGGGGCGGTATCGGCGTGCCGCTGTCTCTGCCCTCGTTCCAGGCCACCATCGACGACGACTACCTGCGCCGCAGCATCCGCTATGGCCGCCCCGGCCGCGTCATGCCGGCCTTCACTCACTTCAGCGACCGGGAGATCGACGACATCGTCAAGCACATCCGCGAATGGAACCAGGGACCTTCCCTCAAATTCCCGCGGCTTCCGGTGCGCGGCAACGTCGAGCGCGGCAGGCAATTGTCCGGGAGACTCTGCGCTTCCTGTCACGGCGAAAACGGCGGCGGCGGCAAGGGCACCGGCATTACCCTGCCGCGCCCGCGCTCCACCTCCATCGTCGCCCCGGCGCTGAACAATCCCGGCTTCCTCGCCTCGGCCAGCGATCTGATGATAAAGAATACCCTGATGAAGGGACGCGACGACACGCCGATGAAATCGTTCCTCAAGCAGGGCTTGAAGGAAAAGGACATCGACGACATCGTCAGTTTCGTGCGCAGCTATGGCAAGTCGCCGCGCGCCGCCAGCGCCACCCTGCTCCACACCGACAGCGCGGTGCTGACGGTGGACTCGCCCTACGACATGCCGACCACCATCGAAAACCTCAAGCGGGCGGCGGCTTCCAATAATTACGTGTTCATCCGCGAACAGCCGCTGTCCTTCGGGCTGGTGCCGGAAGGGCAGGAAGACCCCAAGCAGCACATCATCTATTTCTGCAACTTCAACCAGATGAACGAAGCCATCATCACCGACCCGCGCGTCGGGATGTTCCTGCCGTGCCGCGTCACGGTGGTGGAGCAGGACGGCAAGGTCAAGATGATGACCATCAACCCCAAGCGCCTCAGCGCCATCTTCAACAATTCGGAACTCAACGCCATGTGCGACGAGATGGCCTTGCGCTACATGACGATCATGGAAGAAGCCGCGCTATGAAGCCGTTCCGCCTGCCGCTCGCCGCACTGTTCGCACTGTTCGCACTGTTCGCGCTGTTCGTCCAGCCGGCGCAGGCCGACCAGTTGTTGATCGTCCGTGCCCAGCAAGCCTACCCGGAATCCATGGCCACCCTGCAAAACGCCATCTCCACGCGCGGCTACAAAATCACCCGGGTGCAAAACATCGACGTTGGCATCACCAAGACCGGCCACACCATCGACTACTACAAGGTGGTGTTTTACGGCAACCCGGAAGAAGTGGCGCAAATCACCCGCGAATATCCCGAACTGATTTCTTACCTGCCGCTCAACATCGTCATCTTCGCCGAGGATGCCAACACCGTGGTGGCCGCCAGCCGCCCCAGCGTGCTCGCCGAATTTTTCCCCGTCCCCGCGCTCAAGGCCATGTTCATGCGCTGGGAAGACGATCTGGTCAACATCCTCGACGAGGTGCGCGAAGCCCAATAATCCGTGGAGGATGGGCGTTACGCCGGGGCTTCCGAAGCCTTCTTCAGCGCCAGCGCCAGATCGTACAAGGCGTTCTTCTTTTCGCCGCTGATCCCGGCGGCCAGCTTTACCGCCTGTTTCAGCGGCAGTTCCGCCAGGAGGATTTCCAGGGTGCGCCGCGCCGCCGCGCCGACACCTTCTTCCCTGACAGGCTCGGCGCCGGACACCAGCAGCACGAATTCGCCCTTTTGCCGGTTGGCGTCATCCTCCAGCCAGGGCAGCGCCTCTTCCAGCGTGCAGGCGTGGATGGTCTCGTACAGCTTGGTCAATTCGCGGGCGAAGGTAATGCGCCGCGCGGCGCCCAGCACCTCGTGCAAATCGGCGATGCAGGCGAGGATGCGGTGCGGCGATTCGTAGAACGCCAGCAAGTGGGGCGATTCCTTGAGTTCTTCCAGGGCGCGGCGGCGTTCCGCGCCGCCGTGCGGGAGAAAGCCATAAAACAGAAAACGGGCATTCGCCAAGCCGGCGGCGGAAAGCGCGGCGACCGCGGCATTGGCGCCGGGCAGCGGCACCGCCCGGAAGCCGGCGCCCCATGCCGCCGCCACCAGATGGGCGCCGGGATCGCTGACCGCCGGCGTGCCGGCATCGGAAATCAGCGCCACGCTTTTTCCCTCGCCGAGCAGGGCGAGAATTTTGGCGGCGGCGCTACGTTCGTTGTGCTCGTGGAGCGCCACCAGCTTGGCGGCGATGCCGTAATGGTTCAGCAGGCGGCCGCTGTCGCGGGTATCCTCGGCGGCCACCACGTCCACGCCGCGCAACACTTCCAGGGCGCGCAGGGTGATGTCCCCGAGATTTCCAATCGGGGTGGCAACCACATATAATGTTCCACTTATTACTTGTTCCGGTTCACGATGCACCGTATCGCCTTCCTTCTGGTTTTTCTGCTGATGCCGCATGGCGCCCCGCATGCCGACGACGCTCCGCCGCCGGAGCCGGGGCAACGGCATATCGCCTTGCTGCTCCCGCTCCAGTCGAATGTTTTCGGGCGCGCCGCCGAGGCGTTCCGGCAGGGATTCATGACCGCCGCCAACTTTCAGCCCGATCTGCCTATCGTATATTACCCGGCCATCGACCAGGCCGAGGACATCCTCCACGTCTACCGCCAGGCGGTTCACGGCGGCGCCGCGCTGGTGGTGGGGCCGCTGACCCGCAACGCGGTGACGACGCTGCTCGAAGAACCCCTGCCGGTCCCCACGCTGGCGCTCAATACCCCGGAATATAACAGCGCCTTGCCGCAAAATCTGTATATTTTCAGTCTCCACGTCGAAAGTGAGGCGCGCCAGATCGCCCGCCTGGCCTTCGCCGAAGGCCGCCGTTCGGCGCTCACCGTCACCGCCACCACGCCGCTTGGCAAACGGGTGCAGGGCGCCTTCATCGACGAATGGCTGAAACTCGGCGGCACCATTGCCGAGCGGCTGAATTTTACCCCGAACCAGAGCGGCTATCCGAAATTGCGCGCAGCCGTCGCAAAAGTCGAGGCGGACATGCTGTTTCTCGCCGCCGATGCGGAGAAGGCGCGCGCGGTGCGCCCCTACCTCGACAACGCCATCCCGACCTATGCCATTTCGCAAATCTATGGCGACCTCGGCCAGACCGGGCGCAATTTCGACCTCAACCTGATCCGTTTCATCGAGATGCCGTGGTTTCTCCAGCCCGACCACCCCGCAGTCATCGCCTACCCGCGCCCGGCCAGCCCGTTGAGCGTCGAACAGGAGCGTTTTTACGCACTGGGCATCGACGCCTACCGCATCGCCACGCAATTGCTGCGCTCCGCCGCCGAAGGCTGGCCGCTCGACGGCGTCACCGGACAGATCGGCCTGAACGGCCAGCAATTCACCCGCGAGCTGAGCGCCGCCCAATTCCGCCAGGGCGAGGTCGTTGCCATCCATGGCGCGCCTTGACGATGGCGCGCGCGCCGAACAACTAGCGGCGGATTACCTGCAACGCCACGGCCTGACCCTGGTCGAACGCAACTATCGCTGCCGCGCCGGCGAACTCGACCTGATCCTGCGCGATGGCGCCACCCTGGTGTTCGCCGAGGTGCGGCTGCGCAAGAACGGCGCCTTCGGCGGCGCCGCCGCCAGCATCACCGAACGGAAACAGCACAAACTGCGCTTGGCCGCCCGGCATTATCTGCAAACCCTGGCCGCCGAACCGCCTTGCCGTTTCGATGCCCTGCTGCTCGACAGGCTTGACGAAAACGCGGTGGAATGGATCAAAAACATCATTAGCGGGTAGAATAATCCATGGACTTTGCCAGCCGCATCAATCAGCACTTCACCGAAAGCGCCCACCTCAAATACCAGGCCGCCGATCTGCTTGCCCTCCCCATCGCCGAGGCGGCCGAGCGCATCGTGCAATGCCTGCTCGCCGACGGCAAGATACTTGCCTGCGGCAACGGCGGCTCAGCGGCGGATGCCCAGCACTTTTCCGCAGAAATGCTCAATCGCTTCGAAATGGAGCGTCCCGGCCTGGCCGCCCTGACGCTGACCGCGGACGCCTCGACGCTCACCTCGATCGCCAACGACTACGACTTCGAGCAGGTGTTTTCCAAGCAGGTGCGCGCCTTGGGACACGCCAACGACCTGTTGCTGGCGATTTCCACCAGCGGCAACTCGCCCAACGTGGCGGCCGCCATCCATGCCGCCCACGACCGCGGCATGGGCGTGATCGCCCTGACCGGCAAGGGCGGCGGCAAGATGGCGGAACTTCTCGCCCCCACGGACATCCATATCTGCGCGCCGGGCGACCGCACCGCGCATATCCAGGAAATCCACATCACCGCCATCCACTGCCTGTGCGACGCGGTGGATTGCCTCTTGTTAGGAGTCGAAGAATGAAAAAACTCGGATTGATCGCACTGCTGGCCTTGCTGCCCGCCCTGCAAGGCTGTTTTCCGGTTGTCGCCACCGGCGTCGGCGCCGGCGCGATGATGTTCGACGACCGGCGCACCTCGGGCACCTATATCGAGGACGAAGGCATCGAACTGAAGGCCTTTCACCGCCTCGACGAGAAATTCGGCAAGAACGCCCACATCAATGCCGCCAGTTTCAACCGCCAGGTGTTGCTGACCGGCGAGGTGGCGGACGCGGCGGCCAAGGAAGAAGCCGAGAATGTCGTGCGCGGCATTGCCAACGTGAAAAGCGTCGTCAACGAACTGGCGATTTCCGGCCTGAGTTCGCTGGCCGAGCGCAGCAACGATACCTACATTACCTCCAAGGTGAAGATACGCTTCATCGACGCCAGCAAATTTTCGCCCAACCGCGTCAAGGTTGTTACCGAAGGCGGCGTGGTCTACCTGATGGGTATGGTCACCCGCCGCGAGGCCGGCGACGCTGCGGAAATCGCCCGCTCCACCAGCGGCGCGCGCAAGGTGGTGAAGGTGTTCGAATACATAGACTAGCGATGTACCCGCCGCCAGATTTCGAAGCCAAGCTGTGCATGCCCGAGGAACTGGCGCGGCGCGCCGCCGCGCTGCCGCGCCCGCTGGTGTTCACCAACGGCTGTTTCGACATTCTCCATCGCGGCCACGTCACCTACCTGGCGCAAGCGCGGGCGCTGGGCGCCAGCTTGCTGGTGGGCGTCAACAGCGACGCCTCGGTGAAGCGTCTGGGCAAGGGCGGCGACCGCCCGATCAACCGCCAGGAAGACCGCATGGCGGTGCTGGCGGCGCTGGAATGCATCTCCCTGGCCACCTGGTTCGACCAGGACACCCCGCTCGAACTGATCCTCCAAGCCAGGCCGGACATCCTGGTCAAGGGCGGCGATTGGACGGTAGACAATATAGTCGGCGCCAAGGAAGTGCTCTCCTGGGGCGGACAGGTGCATTCCATCCCGTTCCTGTTCGAGCGCTCGACCACCGCCACCCTGAATAAAATCCGCAGCCTTTAGCATGAAACAGTTATTCGCCCTGTTGGCCGCCCTGGCCTTTCTGCCTTCCGTCTCCGCCGTCACCCTCGCGCCCGCCGTGGACAGCCGTCCGCCTGCGGCCGCGCCGGACTATGCGCGCTCCCCCTTCGACCGCGCCGCCGAAATGCTGGCGGCGCGCTATGAAGGACATGACGCGGAAGCCATCTACAAACTCATTTCCCAACTCGACGAAACGGCCATCCCCGCCACGCCGGTCAGCGGCGCGCTGACGCCGCGGGATGGCGTATTCGCCTTCGCCGTCGATCTGGAAGGCTCCGCCAACCTGGTGCGCGGCTACGGCATGCAACAGCAGCGCCTGGAAATCCGCTACGTCATGACCGGCAACCACGTCACCGAAGGTTGGAACTGGGAACCCACCGCCGACCCGCTGACCACCGATTACTACCGCTACAAGTACCTGCCGCTCAAGGATTACACCGTCAAGAAACAGGCCGCCGACGTGTGGAAGTACGAGTACATGATGACTTTCGCCAATCTCTACGATTTCTATCCGCGCACCGCCGCCGACGACGCCGGTTTCGCCGCGCAACTGCCGATGGCGCAGGACGACGCCATCAAGCTGCTCGCCGGCGAGAGTCTGCGCATGCTGGCGGTATGCCGCCTCGTCCCACCCTGGCACACCCAGAGCAGCACTTATTGGAAGGCCACCGATTCCGCGCCCTACGACTTCATGCTGAAAAAACGCTACCTCTACGCCGACCTGCTGGAAGTGTGGTTTTACGACTACCCCAGCGGCAAGGTGCTGGCCAAGATCAAGCCGCTGCCGAAGTGATTCCTCCGCCCGATTTTCTGGCCGCCCTGACGAGCGCCGCCGGCCAGGACAATCTCCTCACCGACCCGGTGGATTGCTACGCCTACAGCTACGACAACAGCCGCAAATTCTTCCCGCCGCAGGCGGTGGTTTTCGCCACCGATGCGGATCAGGTAGGGGAAATCGTGCGCCTGTGCAACGCTCACAAAATCCCCCTCACCGCGCGCGGGCGCGGCACCGGCACCGCCGGCGGCAGCGTGCCGGAACGCGGCGGCGTGGCGTTGTCGCTGGAACGGATGCGCCGTATCGTCAAGGTCGATCCTGCCAACCGGGTGATCGTCGCCGAACCCGGCGTGCTCAACCAGGAAATCCAGGACGCCGCCCGCCCCCACGGTTTTTTCTGGCCGCCCGATCCGTCCAGCGCGCCTTACTGCTCCATCGGCGGCAACCTCGCCACCTGCGCCGGCGGCCCGCACGCGGTCAAGTACGGCGTCACCCGCGACCATGTGCTGGGACTCAAGGCCGTCACTGGCAAGGGAGAACTCATCAAGACCGGCTGCTACACCACCAAGGGCGTGGTCGGCTACGACCTGACCCGCCTCATCGTCGGCTCGGAAGGCACGCTGGCGGTGATCGTCGAGGCCACCCTCAAGCTCACCCCGCTGCCCCAGGCAGTCGGCGGCCTGACCGCCCACTACCGCGACATCGACGGCTGCGCCCAGGCCATCGCCGCCATCATGGCGCAATCGCTCACCCCCAGCGCCCTGGAATTCCTCGACGACGCCTCGCTCAACCTGATCCGCGCCAAGCACCCCGGCATGCTCCCCGACGACACCCGCGCCATGTTGATGATCGAGGTGGACGGCGCGGCGGCGGAAATCGCCGGCGCCACCGAGCTGATCCTGCAAGCCTGCCGCACCCCCGGCCTGATCCAGGCCGCGGCGGTGGCCGACACCCAATCGCTGTGGGCGGCGCGCAAGGCGCTCTCGCCGCTGCTGCGCGACATCGCCCCGCGCAAGATCAACGAGGACATCGCCGTGCCGGTATCGCGCCTGCCGGAGTTGCTGCGCGGCTTGCAGGAACTGAGCGCCAAGCACCGCATCGCCAACGCCAACTTCGGCCACGCCGGCAACGGCAACATCCACGTCAACCTCCTCGCCCACCCCGACGACGCCGACGAAATGCAGCGCGCCGAAGCCTGCCTCGACGAGGTCTTCAGCCTGGTGCTGAGCCTGGACGGCACCCTCTCCGGCGAACACGGCGTCGGCCGCGAAAAGCGCCCCTTCGTCCCGCGCGAAATCGACCCGCCCACCCTGGCGCTGATGCGCGACATCAAGCGGACGTTCGATCCCAACGACATCCTCAACCCCGGCAAGCTGTTTCCCGAAAAGTAAGATACCGGCTTTCCGCAAAAACCGTCCCACGTTCCTCGCACTCCGCAAGCCGCCGGCTGACGTGCGTCTGCAAGCAGTTTGGCGCCCAATTTGGACGAAATTGAGGACAAATCCGTCTTGACATGCTATTTATATATAAGCTATAAGACTGATGTATAGGCCTATAAACGGTCGCCAATTCCAGTTTTTGCAGCACCGTGCAGTTGGGGCGAGTTCGCTTGGCTCTTGGGTATTCGCCCATGGACGTTGAAACGAAGCATCAATTCTGATGGAGTCGAGCAATGAACAACCTGGAAAACCACGCCAGCCTGTCCGCCCTGGAAGACCGCCTGGGCATTTCCCGTCGTAATTTCCTGCAACTCTGCACCGCCATGGCGGCGACCATGGGACTGTCGGACGAAGCCGCCGCCGCGATGGCCGAGGCGGTCGCCAGCCAGAAGCGCCCCTCGGTGATCTGGCTGCATTTCCAGGAATGCACCGGCTGCTCCGAGTCGCTGCTGCGCGCCGAGCATCCCACCCTGGAAAAGCTCATCCTCGACGTGATCTCGCTGGATTACCACGAAACTTTGATGGCGGCGGCCGGCCACCAGGCCGAGGCGGCGCGCAAGGCGGCGATGGCCGCCAACAAGGGCAAGTACGTGCTGGTCATCGAGGGGGCGATCCCTTCCAAGGAAAACGGCATCTACTGCAAGATCGGCGGCAAGACCGCCATCGAGCTGACCAAGGAATGCGCCGCCGACGCCGCGGCGGTGATCGCCATCGGCTCGTGCGCCTCGTGGGGCGGCATGCCCTCGACCACGCCGAATCCGACCGGAGCTTCGGGTGTCCATGAAATCCTCGGCAAGCCGGTGGTCACCATCCCCGGCTGCCCGCCCAATCCCTACAATTTCCTGTCCACGGTGGTGCATTTCCTCACCTTCGGCAAGCTGCCCGAACTCGACGACAAGGGCCGCCCGAAATTCGCTTACGGCCGCCTCATCCACGAAAACTGCGAGCGCCGCCCGCACTTCGATGCCGGGCGCTTCGCCATGCAGTTCGGCGATGTCGGCCACCGCAAGGGCTATTGCCTCTACAAGCTGGGCTGCAAGGGGCCGGAAACCTACGCCAACTGCCCGGCGATCCTCTTCGGCGACGTCGGCAACGCTTCCTGGCCGGTGGGCACCGGTCACCCCTGCATCGGCTGCACCGAGAAGGGCATCGGCTTCCAGAAACCGATCCATGCGCTCGCCGAACTCAAGTCGGTGACGCCGCCGCTCAGTTATCCGCGCATCGTCGAGGATAACGGCAAGGGCGTGAGCTTCGCCGCCGCCGCGGCGCTGGCGGCGATCGCCGGCGCGGCCGGGGGCGCCGGGGTGATGATGGCGAGAAACCTGGGCGCGGGCGTCCAGACCGATCTCGACGAGGTTTCCGAGAAGTCCGAAGAAGAAAGGGCTTAAACCATGGGCATCGACCGTCGCGACTTTTTGAAAGCGGCGCTGGCCGGGGGGACGCTGCTCGCCGCCGGGGGGAAAGCCCAGGCGCGCGAAGACCTCAAGCAGCCCGGCGAGGCGCTCGGACTGCTCTATGACAGCACCCTGTGTATCGGCTGCAAGGCCTGCGTCGCCGCCTGCAAGGAATCCAATGGCCTGCCGCCGGAATTTTCCACCAGCGAACAATATTGGGACATGCCGCTCGACCTCTCGGGCAAGACCAAGAACGTCATCAAGATGTACAAGAGCGGCTCGGGCGAGAACAAGGATAAGGATAAGGAGGAGAACGGCTACGCCTTCATGAAAATGTCGTGCCTGCACTGCAACGATCCCTCGTGCGTCTCGGCCTGCCCGGTTTCCGCCATGACCAAGGATCCCCAGACCGGCGTGGTGGGCTACGATGCGGGCGCCTGCATCGGCTGCCGTTACTGCGTGGCGGCCTGCCCGTTCGGGGTGCCGCGCTTCGAGTACGACACGCCCTTCCCCAAGATCGTCAAATGCGAGTTGTGCCGCCACCTCAAGCCGGGCGACAAGTTCGAGTATTCGGCCTGCGCCCAGGTCTGCCCGACCGGCGCCACCCTGTTCGGCAAGAGCAAGGACTTGCTGGCCGAGGCCAAGCGCCGCCTGGCGCTCAAACCCGGCAGCACCGCCGTTTATCCGCGCGGCAAGCTGGGCGGCGCCGACCAGAGCTATGAAGGCACGGCGGGCAACTACCAGCAGCACGTCTACGGCGAGAAGGAATACGGCGGCACCCAGGTCTACAAGATCGCCGCGGTGCCGCTGGAGAAACTCGGACTGGTCAAGCTGCCGGATCATTCGTCGGCCGCCACCTCCGAAACCATGCAGCACACCCTCTACGGCGGCCTAATCATGCCGCTGGCGGTGCTGGGCGGGCTGGTCTACGTCGCCAGGCGCAATCTCAAGGAAGAAGGCGAACACGAGGAGAATCAAGATGCCGGTAAATAGTCACCACGCCCCCGCGCCGCTCGGCGGCAAGCTGGTCACCCCCGTCACGGTCTTGCTCGCCCTCCTCTCGCTGATCGCCGTGGCCATCCTGCTGGTGCGGTTCGTCTATGGCCTGGGCGCGGTCACCAACATCAGCGACGGCTATCCATGGGGCATCTGGGTGGTCTACGACGTGATGATCGGCTCCGCTTTCGCCTGCGGCGGTTACGCCGTGGCCTTGCTGGTGTATATCCTCAACAAGGGCGAATACCACCCGCTGGTGCGCCCGGCGCTGCTCGGCAGCCTGTTCGGCTATACCCTGGCGGGCGCCTCGGTGATTTTCGACCTGGGGCGCTACTGGAACACCTGGCACATCTTCTGGCCCGGTTACGCCCAGGTGAATTCGGTGATGTTCGAGGTGGCGGTGTGCATCACCATCTACATCATGGTGATGTGGATCGAGTTCTCCCCGGCCTTCCTGGAAAAACTCGGCAAGCGTGATCTCAAGAAAAAAGTCGAGAAATACATGTTCGTATTCATCGGCCTGGGCGTGCTGCTGCCCTCCATGCACCAGTCCTCGCTGGGTTCGCTGCTGGTGGTGATGGGTTCGCAAATCAACCCGCTGTGGCAGACCGTGATGATTCCGCTGATCTTCCTGCTCACCGCGATCACCGTGGGCTACGCCATCGTGGTGTTCGAGTCCTGTCTGTCATCCTCCGGCTTCAAGCGCCCGCTCGAACTCTCGCTGATCTCGCGCCTGTCCAAGGTGATGTGGATCATGCTGGCGGCCTACCTGGCGGTGCGTTTCGCCGACATCGTGGTGCGCGGCGCCGCCGGCTACATGTTCCACATGAGTTTTGAAACCCTGATGTTCTGGATCGAAATGGCCTGCTTCATCGTGCCTGCCGCGCTTCTCGCCAAGCCCGCCAACCGCAGGAACCCCGGCAAGCTGTTCACCGCCGCCGTGCTGTTGATGCTCGGCACTTTCCTGCTGCGCATCAACGCCTTTCTGGTGGGCTACGACACCGGTCCCGGCTGGCAATATTTCCCCTCCCTGCCCGAGTTGATGGTGACGATAGGCGTCATCGCCATGGAAATCCTCGGCTACATCGTGCTGGTTCGCTACCTGCCCATCCTCCCTAAGGCGGATGGCGCGGCGGCCGATGCCCCAGTTGGTTGAACCACAGAGGCACAGAGACACAGAGGGAATATCAAACGCATTGAAACAGAACGGACGCCGCAAATTGAACTTCGAATTTTGGATTGACGGGTTTCTCTGTGTCTCTGTGCCTCTGTGGTGAAGAATTCAGGGAAATTTGAAAAAAATCAGGAGAACATTCATGGCAAAGCGAATCACCATCGACCCGATCACCCGTATCGAAGGCCATCTGCGCATCGACGTGGAAGTGGACGGCGGCAAGGTCACCAAGGCCTGGTCGTCCGGCCAGATGTGGCGCGGCGTCGAGCAGATACTGCTGGGGCGCGACCCGCGCGACGCCTGGGCGATCACCCAGCGCTTCTGCGGGGTGTGCACCACGGTGCACGCCATCGCCTCGATCCGCGCGGTGGAAAATGCCCTGCGGATGGAAATCCCGCTCAACGCGCAGTTTATCCGCAACATGATTATCTCGGCGCACGCCCTGCATGACGAGATCGTCCATTTCTACCATCTCTCGGCGCTCGACTGGGTGGACGTGACCTCCGCGCTCAAGGCCGATCCCGACAAGACCGCGTTGCTCGCGGAAAGCCTTTCGACCTGGAGCGGCAACAGCAAGCACGAGTTCCGCAAGGTCAAGGAGAAGCTCGCCGGCTTCGTCGCCGGCGGCCAGTTGGGCATTTTCGCCAACGGCTACTGGGGCCACCCGGCGATGAAACTGACGCCGGAAGTGAACCTGCTGGCCGTCACCCACTATCTCCAGGCGCTCCAGGCGCAGCGCCACGCCAACAAGATCGTCTCGATTCTCGGCTCCAAGACCCCGCACATCCAGAACGTGGCGGTGGGCGGCGTTTCCAACCCGATTTCCACCGACAGCCAGTCGGTGCTGACGGTGGAACGCCTGCTGGCGGTGAAGGCCGAAATCGACCAATTGCGCGATTTCGTCGAAAACGTCTACATGGTGGATGTCGGCGCCATCGGCGCGATGTACGCCGACTGGACCCAATACGGCGCGGGCGTGACCAATTACCTGTCGGTGCCGGATTATCCGATCGACACCAAGGGCGCCCAACTCATCACCAAGGGCGGCTACATCCCCGCCGGCAATCTCGACGCCTACAAACCGATCACCGACTTCAACGACAAGATGTTCATGGACGGCGTGGCGGAATCGGTCAAGCATTCCTGGTACAAGGGCGGCAAGGGCGCGCTGCATCCCTACAAGGGTGAAACCATCCCCGAATACACCGATTTCCAGGAAAACGGCAAATATTCCTGGGTCAAATCGCCGACCTTCCAGGGCAAGCCCGCCCAGGTTGGTCCGCTGGCAAGGGTGCTGGCCGGCGTGGCGGCCAAGGACGAGTTGACCATGAAGTATCTCAACAAGCTCCTGGGCACCATCAAAACGGTCGGCAAGATCGACCTGCCGCTCGCCGCCCTGCACTCGACCATCGGCCGCCATGCCGCGCGGGCGGTGACCGCCGGCATGAACGTGGACATCCTCGAAGGGCAGTGGACGATGTTGATGGAAAACCTCGCCAAGGGCGACATCAAGACCTTCAACCCGCCTGTCTTCCCCAAGGACGAGGTGTCCGGCTTCGGCTTCCACGAAGCGCCGCGCGGCGTGCTGTCGCACTGGGTGGTGATCGACAACGGCAAGATCAAGAACTACCAGGCGGTGGTGCCTTCCACCTGGAACGCCGGCCCGCGCAACGAGGACGACGCGCTCGGCCCCTACGAGGCCTCCCTGGTGGGCAACCCGGTCGCCGACCCGGAAAAGCCGCTGGAAGTGCTGCGCACCATCCATTCCTTCGATCCCTGCATCGCCTGCGCCATCCACATGGTGGACACCGGAAAGCGGGAAATCGTCAAGGTCAAGGCGCTGTAACACGTCGATGAGTGGCGGGTATAATCCCGTCACTCATCGTCCATCCTCATTACTCCCATGAAAATCGTCGTATTAGGCGTCGGCAACCTCCTCCTCTCCGACGAGGCCGTCGGCGTGCGCGCCGTCGAGGAAATCGAGCGGCGCTACCGCTTCCCCGAGCATGTCGAACTGATCGACGGCGGCACCTCGGGCATGGAGGTGATGGGCAGCCTGGCGCACGCCGGTCAGGTATTGATCCTCGACGCGGTGAAGAGCGGCAAGCCGCCCGCCACCCTGGTCAGGCTCAGCGGTGCGGAAGTACCGAAATTCTTCAGCCTGAAAATGTCGCCGCACCAGGTTACCCTGGCGGACGTGCTGGCGACCCTGGAATTCGCCGGGGAATCGCCGGGCAACGTGACGGTGCTGGGCGTCGAACCGGTGTCGCTGGAATACAATCTCGGCCTGACCCCCGAGGTCGCCGAGCGGCTGCCGCAACTGGTCGAAATGGCGATCGCCGAGCTGCGCGGCTGGGGCGTGACGGTAGAGGAAAGGGCGTAGGCCATGTGCATGGCGATCCCTTCCCGCGTGGTATCCACCGACGGCCTGATGGCCACGGTCGAATGCTTCGGCCAGACCCGCGAGGTCAACCTGTTGATGATGCTCGACGATGTCGCGGTCGGCGATTACCTGCTAATCAAGGCGGGCAATTTCGCCTTCGAGAAGATCGACGAGGAGCGCGCCCGCGAAACCCTGGCGCTGATGGCCGACATCCTGCAACAGCCCGGCATGCCGATGTATGAGCTTTGACGAGGCGCCCACCGCCCAACTGGAAGCCCTGTTCCGCCGCATCCACGCCACCGAGATGGCCGGCATGCCGGTGCTCAACCCCGCGCTGGCGGTCGAGGCGCTCGGTTTCCGCCGCTGCGCCTACGGCTGGTTGGGCATCCTGATTACGCCCTGGTTCATGAACCTGATGCTGCTGCCCGCCGCCGGCCTTCCCTGGACATCGCCGCCGCCCGGCAAGCCGCGCAGCATGGCTTTCCCCTCCGGCGACTATGTTTTTACCGCCGACGGCGATGCCGCGTTGGGCGAATACCTCTCCTGCCGGCTCTTTTCGCCCATGCATCCCTTTTCCGGCCAGGAGGCGGCGCGCACCGCCGCCCGCGCGGCGCTGGAAGCGGTGTGGACGGCGCCCCCGGCGGCGGACGAAACGGTCGTGCCGGGCAAGCGCCGCCTGCTGCGCGGGATTCTCCGGGCATCCCGGGAGGCTTGATTCGCATGTCCGCCACCCCGGAAGGAATGCTGCATATCCGTCTTGCCTGGGACGGCGCCGCGATTCGCGCGGCGAACATTACCCCGCGCCGCCTACTCGACCCCATACGCCTGGTGCGCGGCCAGCCGCCGCAACAGGCGGCGCAAGCGCTTCCACTGCTGTATTCCCTGTGCGGCAAGGCGCAGGGGGTGGCCGCGCAACTGGCGTTGGCGGCGGCGCAAGGCGACGCCTCGGCGGCCACTCCGCAACAGGCGCGCGAAGTGGCCGCCGAGGCGCTGCGGGAAAGCGCCTGGCACTTTCTCATCGACCTGCCCCGACATTTCGGCCTGCCGCCCGACCCGCACGGACTGGCGCAATTGCGCAAGGACCCGGCGGCGGGGATGCCGTGGGATGAACTCTACGCCCGCAGCGGGATGGCATCTCTCCCGGAAAGCGGCGCGGAAAACCAGGGGGAGGACGGCGTTCCGCGATTGCCGGATTTTGACGAGCGGCAAATCATTGAGGAAATTCTCCCGGCGCTCCTGCGCGAGCCGGATTTCGCCGTTTATCCGCACTGGCGCGGCGGCGCGGCGGAAACCGGGGCGGCGGCGCGGCGCGGGGAGGCGGGGCGGGGCGCATTGGCGCGCTTGCGGATGCGCCATGAGGAATTGCCGCGGCTGGCGGCGGCGCTACGCGACGATGCCGAAGCGATGCGGCTGGGCTGGATCAAGCACGCCAGGGTGGGGGAAAATGCCGGCCTGGCGTGGCTGCAAACCTCGCGCGGTTTGCTGCTCCATTACGCCCGGCTGGAAAACGGCGCGGTGGAGGATTACCGCATCGTCGCGCCGACCGAATGGAATTTCCATCCGCGCGGCGCCTATGCCCGCGAGTTGGCCGGCCAGCCCGCCGCTACCCCGGACGAGGCGCGCCGCCGCGCCGAATTGCTGCTGCTCGCCTTCGATCCGTGCGTAGAGTACGAGATAGGAATAGACCATGCATGAAATGTCGCTTGCCGAGGGTGTGATCCAGTTGATCGAGGACAGCGCCCGGCAAAACAATTTTACCCGCGTCAAGACCGTGTGGCTGGAGATCGGCCGTCTCGCCGGGGTTGAGGCCGAGGCCATGCGCTTCTGCTTCGAGGCGGTGGCGCGCGGCGGCATCGCCGCCGGGGCGTCCCTGGAAATCGTCGAGACGCCGGGGCAGGGGCGTTGCGGGGAATGCAGGGAAACCGTCGAGGTCGGCGAACGCTATGCGCCCTGCCCGAAATGCGGCGGCTACTTCGTCGAGATCCTCGGCGGCGCCGAAATGCGCGTCAAGGAACTGGAAGTCGAATAACCTTGAATCTTGCCGGCGCGCCGGGTAGCAGGGGTTCCCCTACCCGCAAACCAGCGGCTCCCTTAGCGCCGGCACCCCGTACCCCATGATTCCCAGTGAGGGCGGGCGGCTCTATAATTCCGCCGCTTGCAATGGTTTTTCCGGTGAATCTTCCCTCTTTCCCGTAGCGCCACAGGACATCCTCATGAACTCCATACCCCCTTTTCTCGATCGGGTGCAAGAAACTTGCCGAAAAATCGGCCAGACCCGTTCGCTCGAAGAGTTGTACGACAATCTGTCCCATTATCTGGACTGGATCGGCGGCGTACCGGCGCAGGCCTCGGCTTTCATGACCATGGTCGAATACAGCACCGCCGGATATACCTTCCAGATTGCCGGGGGGACGGGACGCTACGCCGCCGCGAGCGGTTCCGTCCTGCATGACGAGGCAATCCTGGAATCCCTGAACAGCGCCATCCGTCAACGCTCGAATCACTATGGCCGGGCGGCGGCGGTCTTTTTCTTTCCGCACCCGGAAAATCTCGCCATCCTCGTCCATGTCGATCTGGCGCGGGAAATCGGCGCGGACTCGCGGGAGGCGCTCAAGTTCGTCAACGACAAGGTGACCGACGCCATCCGCCTGCACGGCCTCTCCAAGCACGCCGCGCGCACCGGGCGCGCCATGGTCATCGCCCTGGCCAGCCTCGCGGAGCACAAGGATCAGGATACCGGCGAGCACATCCTGCGGGTGGCCATCATGACCGATGAGATCGTCCAGGTGCTGGGCGATCTGGGACATTACCGGGATAAAATCACGCCGGAATTCGAGAATTTCATCAGCACCGCCAGCATTCTTCACGACGTGGGCAAGGTCGCCATTCCCGACAGCATCCTCAGGAAACCCGGCAAACTGGACGCGGAAGAACGCCGGATCATCGAAACCCACACCCTGAAAGGGCAAAAAGTGCTGGAGAAGGCCAGCCGCATACTCGACGGCAACAATTACCTGCTCGGCCTCTCCAGCGAAATCGCCCTGCACCATCACGAACACTACAACGGCCAGGGCTATCCGGCACATCTCGCGGGGCGGGATATTCCGCTGTCCGCGCGCATTGTCGGGCTGGTCGATGTTTTCGACGCACTCACTTCGGCGCGCCCCTACAAGAAGGCCTGGCCGGAACGGGAGGCGATCGACTATATCCGCGAGCAGTCTGGAATACAGTTCGACCCGCTGGTCGTCGAGGCCTTCCTCAAGGTCATGGAATACCGCCAGGACGTCGCCCTGATCCGCTGGACGGAAGCGCTGTCGGTGCGGGTTGACGGCATGGACAACGACCACCGCATCCTCATCGACCTGATAAACCAATTGGCTTCGGCGGAAAAGATCGGCAACCGGCGCATCGCCGAATCGGTGCTGGACGAGTTGATAAATTACACCATCGACCACTTCAACCGCGAGGAGCAGTTCCTACAGGAAGCCGGTTATCCCTTTTCCGACCTGGTCGCGCACAAACTGCAACATGCCTCGTTCAGCGAAACCATCCAGGATATCCGCTGGCAATATCTGCATGGATTCCGTCCCAAAATCAACAAGGAAGTGTTACTCTTCCTGCGTGACTGGCTCAGCAAGCATATTCTCGTCGAAGACATGAAATACGCGGATTGGCGGGAATCCTGCCCTGAGTAGCCGAACCCTCCAGGAGAACGACATGTGTACAGTTTGCGGCTGCGGCGAAGGCGAAGCCAAAATCGAGGGGCATGTCCACAGCCATGCCCATGAACACGACGGCCATGCGCATACCCATGAACATAGCCATGAGCATGAGCACGGCCACGGCCACGGCCACGGCGCGGCGCACGCCCACGCGCCGGGACTGTCGTCGGGGCGCATGGTGCAGATCGAGCAGGACATCCTCGCCAAAAACAACCAGTATGCCGACGCCAACCGCAGGCATTTCGCCGAGCACGGCATATTCGCCCTCAACTTGGTTTCCAGCCCCGGCTCCGGCAAGACCACCCTGCTCACCCGCACCATCGGCCAACTCAAGGGGAAAAGCATGGTCGCCGTGATCGAGGGCGACCAGCAGACCGCGCTCGACGCCGACCGCATCCGCGCCACCGGCGTGCCGGCGATCCAGATCAACACCGGCAAGGGCTGCCATCTCGACGCCCACATGGTCGGCCACGCCGCCGAACGGCTGGCGCTCGCCGACGACAGCCTGCTGCTGATCGAGAACGTCGGCAACCTGGTATGTCCGGCCGCCTTCGATCTGGGCGAGGCGCACAAGGTGGCGATCCTTTCCGTGACGGAAGGCGAGGACAAGCCGCTCAAGTATCCCGACATGTTCGTCGCCGCCGACGTGATGCTGCTCAACAAGATCGACCTACTGCCCTACCTCAGCTTCAACGTGCCGCTGTGCCTCGAATACGCGCGGCGCATCAACCCCAACATCCAGGTGATCCTGATTTCCGCCCTGAGCGGCGAAGGCATGGACGAATGGCTGGGTTGGCTGGAACGGGGACTCGACCAGGCAAGCCAGCGCAAGAGCGCCGCGGTGGAAGCCCTCCACCGGCGCATCGCCGCACTGGAAGCCGAACTGGCGGCGCTGAAAGGTGCCCGCTAGCCGCCGCATCCGCGTCCGCGGCACCGTCCAGGGCGTCGGCTTCCGCCCTTTCGTCTACCGCCTGGCGCGGGAACTTGGCCTCGACGGCTGGGTGCGCAACGACGGCGAAGGCGTGGAAATCGCCGCGCGCGGCAGCGGGGATGCGCTCGATGCACTGTTGGCGCGGCTGAACAGCGAAGCGCCGCCGCTGGCGCGCATCGACGGGATCGAAAGCCGCGAAACGCCCGCCGAACCGACGCCCAAGCCGGGATTCGCCATTCTGCACAGCCATTCCGGCAGCGCCAACACCGCCGTTACCCCGGATGCCGCCACCTGCCCGGACTGCCTCGCCGAACTGCTGAATCCCGACGACCGGCGCTACCGCTATCCCTTCATCAACTGCACCCATTGCGGCCCGCGCTACACTCTCACCGCCCGCCTGCCCTACGACCGCCCCAACACCAGCATGGCGGAATTCGTCCTGTGTCCGGCGTGCCGGGCGGAATATGAAAATCCCCTCGATCGCCGCTTCCATGCCCAGCCCAACGCCTGCCCGGCATGCGGGCCGCGCCTGGCGCTGCTCGATGCCACCGGCCATGCCATTAGCTGCGGAGATGCCATAGCCGAATGCGTAAGCCGTCTGCTGCGCGGTGAAATCCTCGCGGTCAAGGGGCTGGGCGGTTTTCACCTGATGTGCGACGCCCGCAACGGCGCCACGGTGGCCGAGTTGCGCCGCCGCAAGCAGCGCGAAGCCAAGCCTTTCGCCGTATTGGCCGCAAACCCGGCCTCGCTGGCTCCGTTCGCCGTAATCGACGATCAAGCCAAAGCCTTGTTGGAAGCACGCGAACGTCCCATTGTGCTGCTGGCCAAATCCCCCCCCCTCACCAACCCTCCCCCTGCACCCGCTAGGGGTATCCTCGCCGGGTACCCGCCGCCTTGCGGCGACCTCGGCGGGACGGGGGAGGGCAGGGTGGGGGCGCGAGTGCCGACTGTACCATTGCCAGGCATAGCGGAAGGCGTGGCCTGGCTGGGCGCGATGCTGCCCTATACGCCCCTGCACTGGCTGCTGTTCCACGAGGCGGCGGGACGCCCGGCCGGTACAGCCTGGCTGGAAGACGCGCAGGAACTGCTGCTGGTGTGCACTTCCGCCAACCCCGGCGGCGAACCGCTGGTCACCGGCAACGGCGAAGCGCTGGCGCGCCTGTCCGGCATCGCCGACGCCTTCCTGATGCATGACCGCGGCATCCTGGTGGGCTGCGATGATTCGGTCGTCGGAAGCCGGGATGAAGACGCGGTTTTCATCCGCCGCGCGCGCGGCTACGCTCCGCGCCCCATCAAGCTGCCGCACGCCGGCGCTTCCGTCCTGGCCTGCGGCGGCTGGTACAAGAACACCGTATGTCTGACGCGCGGTGGGCAGGCCTTCGTTTCCCAGCACATCGGCGATCTCGACAACGCCGCCGCCTGCCGCGCCATGGAAGCGGCGGTGGCGCATTTGCTGGAGGTGCTGGAAATTCGCCCGGAAATCGTCGCTTGCGACCTGCATCCCGACTTCCACGGCAGCCGTTTCGCCGCGGCTTTCGCGGCGGCGCATAACTTGCCGCTAGTGGCGGTGCAGCACCACCACGCCCACCTGGCGGCGGTGCTGGCCGAGCATGGCTTTACCCGCCCCGCGCTTGGTTTGGCGCTGGACGGCGTGGGGTTGGGCAGCGACGGCCATGCCTGGGGCGGCGAACTGTTGCGTCTGGAAGACGCCGGATTCGAGCGCCTCGGCCACTTGCGCGAACTGCGCCTGCCCGGCGGCGACCGCGCCGCGCGCGAGCCGTGGCGCATGGCGGCCAGCGCGCTTTACGAATTGGGGCGCGGCGCCGACATCGAACGGCGCTACGCCGCCTTCCCCGCCGCCGCGACGGTGGCGCAAATGCTCGAACGCGGCATTAATGCGCCGCCGGCCTCCAGTTGCGGGCGGCTGTTCGATGCCGCGGCGGGACTGCTCGGCATCCTGCCGGTGATGGATTTCGAGGGGCAGGCGGCGATGCGGCTGGAAAGCCTTGCCGCGTGGCATGGCGAGGTGGCGCCGCTGGCGCGGGGCTGGCGGGTGGAAGCGGACGGCGCCTTGAGTTTTCTGCCGCTATTGGCCGAACTGGCGGAAACCGGCGATGCCGGACGGGGCGCCGCCCTGTTCCACGCCACCCTGGCGGAGGGGCTGGCGCACTGGGTTGCGACGGCGGCGCGCCGCCATGGCTTGAATACCGTCGCCCTGGGCGGCGGCTGTTTCCTCAACGCCATCCTGGGACGGGAGCTGCGCGGCAGACTGCAAGGGGAAGGGATGAACGTCCTGGAAGCCCGCCAGGTTCCGCCCAACGACGGCGGCCTCAGCCTGGGGCAGGCGTGGGTGGCGCGGCAAGCGGGCTAGCCCGCTAGAATTCCAGTTCGCGCTCCTCGTCGCTCGACGCCTCGCGCAGCAACACCAGGAACAGCACCAGGATCACCGGGCCGATAATCAGGCCGAGTATCCCCATCGAGGCGATACCGCCGAAAATACCGAAAAGGATGGCGAGAAAGGGCAGTTGGGTGGAACTCTGGATCAGGCGCGGGCGCACCAGATAATCGGCGAGCAGCAGGACGATCGTACCGAAGGTAAAGACGTAAATGCCGGCCAGCGCCGCGCCCTGTGCGAACAGGAACACCCCGATCACTCCGAGCAACAGCGGTCCGGCGAGCGGAATCAGCGAAATCGCGGCGATCACCATGCCGAGCAGCATCGCCGAATGCACCCCGGCGAAATTCAGCATCAGCCCGATGAGTATTCCCTCGGCCAAGCCGACGATGACCAGGCCGTTGACCGCCGAGCGCACCGCCGAAGGAATGTGGAAGGCGTAGGAAGGCCAGCGGTTTTTCAGCCATTTGGCGCCGACCGCGCCGATCTTGCCCAGCAGTTTGTCGCCGTCGCGGTAAAAGAAAAACAGTATCCACAAGGCGAAAAACAAGCGCGCCACCCGCGACGCCACCTCCATCAGCACCGATTGGGTGAATTCCTGTATCGCGCCGAGTTTGGCGGAAAACAGCAGCGACAACTGGTTGGGCTTGGCGAGGTATTCCGCCCACAGGCCGCTCAAATGCTCTCCCGCCAGCGGCAAGCCGCCCAGCCAGGCCGGCGAGGGCACGCCTTGGTTATTGGCCTGTATCAGGAAAGCCACCGCGTTCTGCACGTCCTCCACCACGAAAACCACCAGCGCGATCATCGGTCCCGCCAGCGTCACGGCGACCAGCGCGGTGGTCGCCAGCGCCGCCAAGTCCTGGCGTTTGCCCAGCCTGGCGCGGATTTTCAGGTGCAGCGGCCAGGTGGTGATGGCGATCACCGCCGCCCACACGATGGGCAGCAGAAAAGGTTGCAGCACGGTAAACGCCGCCACCAGGATGAGGCAGGTAAAAATCAGGCTGACCAGCGAGAACTGCCACCGGCTATTGGGCATGCCGGAACCATTCGACGAGGGGGGAGGTGCGCCAGAAACGCCAGACGACCCAGGCTTTGGCGCTCCAATTGGCAAAGCGGCGCGGCCGCAGCACCAGCAGTACGGCCAAAGGCGGCGCCAGCAGCGCGGGATGCGCCTTGAGCAGGCGCACCGCATCCAAGCCTCGATCGGCCGCCAACAGCGGAACGCGCCATTGCCGCAGGGATGCGGCGATTTCCGCGCGCTGCGC
The DNA here is from genome assembly GCA_964505475.1 of uncultured Sulfuricella sp. Lineage (GTDB taxonomy): Bacteria > Pseudomonadota > Gammaproteobacteria > Burkholderiales > Sulfuricellaceae > JAGXQV01. Next base: position 23,877 of record CAZDIJ010000038.1, read on the forward strand.
CTCGGCGCGCGCCAGCAGGCGTTCGCGGCGGCGGATCAGCGCCAGCAACCGGGTATTCATGGTCGGGAAACCTGTTCGCGGTCCTTGGCCAGTTCGCCCAGGCTGTCTGCGAACAGCCGGCTTCTCGCGCCGGATTTGGCGCGCAACGCCAGCAGCGCCGCGCCCCCGCTGCCGAGGAACAGCAGCGTCAGGGTGCCGAGTATGAACAGGCGATGGCTTTCCCAGAACAGCACGGTCAGGAAACCCGCCAGAAAAACGATCCCGAGGCCGAAAAGGAACAGGGTGACCGCCGCCAGCAGCAATTGCTGCCCGATGAGGATTTTCTCCTCCTCGATTTCGCTGGAAAGGATTTCAAGGCGGGTCTGCGCCGTCGCCAGCAGGGTGGCCGCCAAGGTTTTCAGCGACGCCAGCAGGCCATGCGGACGGGAATCGCTCCCGTCCGGGTTGTGCTCCACCATCGCGGATTAGCGGCGGCCGATCAGCATGCCGACCAGCAGCCCCACGCCGGCGGCGATGCCCACGGCTTTCCACGGGTTGTCGTGAACGTACTGGTCGGTGGCGGTCGCGGCCTGCTTGGCGCGCGCCGTAATCACTTCTTCCAGATCGGCCAGCTTGGCCTTGGCATCTCTCAGGCGCGCTTCGATCTTGGCGCGGGCGGCGACGGCCTTTTCGCTGGCATCATGGGCGGTGGCCTTGAGCAGTTCCTCGGCATCGGCGATCACCACCTTGAAGTCAGCCATCAGTTTTTGTTTGGTGACGACGTCGGTATTGTCCATTTCGGTGTACATGATTGAGAGTCCCTGAAATTAATTATGAAAGTCGAAGGTTACCGTCCTTGCCCCGCTAAATCAATCGGGCCATGAAATCCAGGTAGCTTCCACGATCTCAGTATAGATTGTTTACATGATATGCTGGCGACATTGCACGGAGAAATCGCATGTGTCTGGCCATTCCCGCGCGCATCGCGCAAATCCTGGATAACGATGCCGCCGTCGTCGATCTTGGCGGGGTGCGCAAGGAAATCTCGCTCGCCCTGCTCGACGGGGTGGAGGTCGGCGACTACGTGATCGTCCACGTCGGCTATGCCCTCAACCGGCTCGACCCGGAAGAAGCGGAAAAGACCCTCAAGCTGTTCGCGGAAATCGGAAACGCCCAGTCCTGCGCATGAAATACGTCGACGAATACCGCGACGGCGCCCTCGCCCGCAAGCTCGCCGGGGATGTCCGGCGCGAGGCCGATACCGGACGCGGCTACAATCTGATGGAATTTTGCGGCGGCCATACCCACGCCATATTCCGCTACGGCATCCAGGACCTGCTGCCGCCCAACGTGCGCATGATCCACGGCCCCGGCTGCCCGGTGTGCGTGCTGCCGGTCGGGCGGGTGGACAGCGCCATCCGCCTGGCGCAAATTCCCGGCGTCGTTCTCTGCTCCTACGGCGACATGCTGCGGGTGCCCGGCTCGGAGCGCGTCAGCCTGCTCAAGGCCAAGGCCGGCGGAGCGGACATCCGCATGGTGTATTCGGTGGCCGATGCCTTGAAGATCGCCCAGGATAACCCGGACAAACAGGTGGCGTTCTTCGCCATCGGCTTTGAAACCACTACCCCGCCTACCGCCGTGGCGATCCTTCAGGCGGAAAAGCTCGGGCTGGAAAACTTCTCGGTGTTCTGCAACCACGTCCTCACCCCTTCGGCGATTTCCAACATCCTGGAATCACCGGAGGTGCGCAAGCTGGGCATCCTGCCGCTGGACGGCTTCATCGGCCCGGCGCACGTTTCCACCGTGATCGGCAGCCGTCCCTACGAATACTTCGCCTGGGAATACCGGCGTCCGGTGGTGATTGCCGGCTTCGAGCCGCTCGACGTGATGCAGGCGATCCTGATGCTGGTGCGCCAACTGAACGAAGGACGTGCCGAGGTGGAAAACGAGTTTTCACGCGCCGTCATCCGCGACGGCAACCTCAAGGCGCAGCGGCTGGTGGCGGAAGTGTTCGAACTGCGTAAATCCTTCGAGTGGCGCGGGCTGGGCTGGGTGCCCTATAGCGGGCTGAAAATCAAAAACCGCTATGCCCGCTTCGACGCGGAATTGCGCTTCGACCTGCCCGCCCGCCCGGTCGCCGACCATCCGGCCTGCGAATGCGGCGCGATCATTCGCGGCGTCAAGCGCCCGCTCGATTGCAAACTGTTCGGCACGGTCTGCACCCCGGACAATCCCATCGGCTCCTGCATGGTCTCGTCGGAAGGCGCCTGCGCCGCTTATTACACCTACGGGCGCTACAAGGAAAGCGACATCCATGAGCAAAACTAGAAGCGCTTACATCCGCCCCCTCGACCTCAAGCACGGCCGGGTCGATATGACCCACGGCAGCGGCGGCCGTGCGATGGCGCAGTTGATCGAGGAGTTGTTCATCGCGGCCTTCGACAACGAATATCTGCGCCAGCACAACGACCAGGCCAGCTTTTCCGTGCCGCCGGGGCGCATGGTGATGGCCACCGACTCGCACGTGGTTTCGCCGCTGTTCTTTCCAGGCGGCGACATCGGCGGCCTGTCGGTGCACGGCACCGTCAACGACGTGGCGATGTCGGGCGCCGTGCCGCTGCACCTCTCGGCCTCCTTCATCCTCGAGGAAGGCTTCCCCCTCGCCGACCTGGCGCGCATCGTGGCTTCCATGGCGCACGCGGCGCGCCAGGCCGGCGTCGCTATCGTCACCGGCGATACCAAAGTCGTGGAGCAGGGCAAGGGGGACGGGGTATTCATCACCACCACCGGCATCGGCGTGGTGCCGGAGGGCGTGAACATCTCCGGCGACCGCGCCCGCCCCGGCGACGCCATCATCGTCAGCGGCCATCTCGGCGACCACGGCGTCGCCATCATGTCGCTGCGCGAGAATTTGCGCTTCGATACCGCCGTCCATTCCGACAGCGCCGCCCTGCACGGCCTGGTCGCCGCAATGGTGGCCGCCGTGCCGGACATCCATTGCCTGCGCGACCCGACGCGCGGCGGACTGGCCACTACCCTCAACGAAATCGCCGGCCAGTCCGGCGTCGGCATGATGCTGCGCGAAACTGCCATTCCCGTGCGCGGCGAGGTGCGCGCCGCCTGCGAATTTCTCGGTCTCGACCCGCTGTACGTCGCCAACGAGGGCAAGCTCGTCGCCATCTGCGCGCCCGAGCATGCCGCGTCCCTGCTGGAAGCGATGCGCGCCCATCCTCAGGGGAGCGACGCCGCCGTCATCGGGGAAGTGATCGAGGACAGCCACCGTTTCGTGCAGATGGAAACCGCTTTCGGCGGCAAGCGCATCGTCGATTGGCTCACCGGGGAACAACTGCCGCGGATTTGCTGAGGCGGCGCCCGGAACGGGCTACCAGCTTCCGGTCACCAGCAGCTTGAAGGCGAAGTAAATCCCCGCCGCCATCCAGGCATACATAATCAGATCGCCCAGCGAGGTTTTGGCGCTGAAGCCGCCCAGCCAGCGCTTGGCGAGGATGAAGGCGATCAAGGCGAAGACGGCTATGACCAGCATGAGATCGGGATCGAATTGCCAGATTTCGCTCATCGCCACCTTGAGCCAGCCGTCCGGCACCAGCACCTTGAACATGGTGCCGCCGACGCCGAGGATCACCAGGCAGAAGAAAATAAAATCGACCAGGAGTTGCAGTGGATTTTTGCCGTGCTTGGCCATGCAATGTCCTCCAGCGTTAAGCCGCCGCTATCGTTCCGCCGCCTCCAGCGCCATTTCCAGCTCCAGCCAGCTTTCCTCCAACTCCGCGAGGCGGGCTTCCAGCGCCCCCAGTTCGTCGTTGAGGCGGGGGACGAGCGGGTTGGCGGCATCGCAATACAATTCTGGATCGGCCAGTTGGCGATGGATGTCGGCCAGAGATTCCTGACAGCGCGACAATTCGGCCTCGGTTTTTTCTTTTTTCGACAGCAGGGCTTTTTTCTTTATCCCCGGCTCGCGGCGGGTTTTTGCGGCGGGCGTCTTGGCGCTCTCTCGCGGACGCCGCGCTTCGATCCATTGTTTGTAGTCGTCCAGGTCGCCGTCGAACGGCGCGGCCTGCCCGTCCGCCACCAGCCACAACTCGTCGGCGGTGGCGCGGATCAGGCTGCGGTCGTGCGATACCAGCACCATCGCCCCGCCGTATTCCTGCAGGGCCAGGCCGAGGGCGTCGCGCATGTCGAGGTCGAGGTGGTTGGTCGGTTCGTCGAGCAACAACAGGTGCGGCTTCTGCCAGGCCAGCAGCGCCAGCGCCAGGCGGCTTTTCTCGCCGCCGGAAAAAGTGCCGACCGGGCGGTCCTCGCCTTCGCCGGCCAAACCGAAGCGGCCGAGGAAATTGCGCAGTTCCTGGGTCGTGGTCTTGGGCGCGATGCGCTCCAGGTGGGCCAGCGGGGTAGCGGCGACGTCGAGATGCTCCAACTGGTGCTGGGCGAAATAGCCGATGCGCACGTCCGGCGCGAATTCCAACGTGCCCGCCGTCGGCCGGAGTTCGCCCGCCAGCAGCTTGACCAGGGTCGATTTGCCGGCGCCGTTGGGCCCCAGCAGGGCGATGCGAGCGCCGGCGCGCAACACCATATTCAGCCCGCCGAACAACTGCTTGTCGCCGTAGGCGAAGGCGGCATTCTCCAGACGCAGCAGAACATCCGGGCTGCGCTCGGGCGCTTCGATCTCCAGTTCAAAATGGCCGTTTTCGAGGTGGGCGGGCGCCAGCCGCTCCAGCCGTTCCAGCGCCTTGATGCGGCTTTGCGCTTGGCGTGCCTTGGTGGCCTTGGCGCGGAAGCGGCGCACGAAGTCTTCGAGATGGGCGATTTTCGCCTGCTGCTGCTGAAATGCCTCGTTCTGCTGCGCCGCCCGCTCGGCGCGGGTGCGCTCGAAGGCATCGTAATCGCCGGTATAGGCGTCGATGACCTGATCGTGAACATGGGCGATGCGGTTGACGCAGGCGTTGAGGAACTCGCGGTCGTGCGAGACGATGATCAGGCTGCCGGGATAGCGCGCCAGGTATTGTTCCAGCCACAGGATGGCTTCGAGGTCGAGGTGGTTGGTCGGCTCGTCGAGCAGCAGCAGGTCGGCGCGGTGCATCAGGGCGCGCGCCAGGTTGAGGCGCATCCGCCAGCCGCCGGAGAAGCTCGCTACCGGGCGGCTCAGGCTGTCGGCGGCGAACCCCAGGCCGGCGAGCAGTTGCGCGGCGCGCGCCGGGGCGGCATAGCCCTCGATGGCCTCGAAACGATGCTGGGCTTCGAACCAGGCATGGTCGTGGTCTTTCCGCGCCAGTTCCTTTTCCAGGCGGCGCAATTCGACATCGCCGTCGAGCACGAATTCCAGCGCGGGCTGGGACGAGTTGGCGATTTCCTGCTCGACCGAGGCCAGGGTCTTGCCTTGCTGCAACGAGACTTCGCCGCTATCGGGCTTGATTTCGCCGCGGATCAGACGGAACAGGGTGGATTTGCCGCAACCGTTCATGCCCACCAGGCCGACGCGCTGGCTGGCGAACACTTGCAGGCCGGCCTGCTGGAACAGCGTCTTGCCGCCCTGCAGGTAGGTGAGATTGTGGATGTTCAACATGGGGCGCCTATGATAGCAGACGCCCCAACTACAGGGGGGACTACGCGGCCGATAAACGGAAGCGGCTGATGACTTCCTGCATTTGCGACGAGAGCTGGCGCAAATCCTGGGTAGCGCCTGTAGTGGAACCGATGGTGGCGCTGTTTTCCTCGGCCATGCGCACGATGTCTTCGACCCGGCGGGTGATTTCCCCGCTGGCCTCGCTTTGCTGGCGGGTGGCATCGGCGATGTGGCGGATCATCTCGGCGACGTGGCTCAGGCTGCTGTTGATCTGCTCCAGGGATTCGCCGGCCTGCGCCGCCATTTTCACCCCGGCATCCACCTGCTTGCCGCCCCGTTCCATGTTGCTCACGGTGTTGCCGGTTTCCGACTGGATGGCGGTAATCATCGTGGAAATCTCGCTGGTGGCGTTGCCGGTGCGTTCGGCGAGCTTGCGCACCTCGTCGGCCACCACCGCGAAGCCGCGTCCCTGTTCGCCGGCGCGCGCCGCCTCGA
>CAZDIJ010000039.1:0-28521 GCA_964505475.1 uncultured Sulfuricella sp.
CTACCCTCTTAAACTCGACTCAATATTGTCTTGACTGAGGGGTCCACTATACACATTGCGCCCATTTTCCTGCGCCACAATTAACGCTTCATGTTCAAAAAACCCACTCGCAGAGATAGACTGAACCAATTCTTGGACATCCATGGCTTCCCAAAGAATCTCCAAAATCTGATCTTCGTTTAACTCACCATTGATCCCATATTCTGCCAACCGCGGATTGGCGAGATCATAATGCAGGGAGTCAGTTTCAATCGGTGTAATGGTTTTTGTGTTCATGGGTGTAATTCTATAGGCGAGTAAGACAGAGGTACACCACGGATGACTTTTCTATTCGATGGTAAATAAAGGTGATGTGGTGCTATTAGTAACTCCTGAGCCGGACGTTTACTTTGCAATGAATATCGAATCGGCAACAGATCAATCCGATGTCTTCCATAGAGTGACCTAATAAGTGGAGCGTCGTCATACGACACCACCCAAGGAAGAATGAATTGCTTTGCTAAATAATTTGCTAATTCGGCATGATCTTCCGGGCCATAGGAATTGAGATATAGCTTTTGGCCCTTGACAACATATGGTGGGTCAGCATACACGAACGCCTTGGCACGCCCACGCCCATAGGGCAAACAGCGCTTGAGAAAATCAATGGCATCCAGACCTGTAACATGAATTCTGTCACGAAGTGTGCCAAGGATGCGAACACGAGAAGATAGCTCCTGCCGGTTGAAACGGACATCAAGACGCCATTTTCCATCTTGCCTATAGCCCCCAATAGGGCCAGCGCCTTTTAACACCCCAGAGCGGTTACAGCGATTCATATAGAATGCAGAAAATCCGAGCGAAAAAGTATCAGCACTATCGGCTTTTGCACAAATTGTTTGCTGTCGCCGCCACTCTTCTATATCCAGCGGCACCGTATTGATCTGGTCAATAAAACGCTCATTTTCAGCCAGAATTGCACTCCACAACGAATACACGCGTGGGTCAGCATCATTGATATGTATGTTGCTTACTACGCCTTGGCAAAGCAGATTAAGTGCGGCTCCTGCGCCACCAGCGTAAGGCTCGAAATAGTCGCACCCAGTAAGGCTGTTTAGTTCAAGTAAATCGGCTAGAAACACCGACAACCCCCCTTTACCACCAGGGTAACGTAGTGGGCTCGCTGGCTTCATAACTGTAGATTGAACGTGTACATTTCGACACTTTAACGCATCGTCTGAATACAGTCACCCAAGGCGTAATTCCTTTATCAGTTTGTAAATATTTTTTAACAATTGAAATAATATCTAGCCCCGGAAATAGCGCTCGGTTTCCGCCTTGACCACCTTGGACAGCAGCAACAGGGCGATCAGGTTGGGAATCGCCATCATGCCGTTCATCAGGTCGGAGAAGTTCCACACGAACTCCAGCTTCATCATCGCCCCGACGATCACCACGCACACGAACACCACGCGGTAGGGACGGATGGCGCGCGCGCCGGCGAGGTACTCGATGGCTTTTTCGCCATAGTAGTTCCAGCCGATCAGGGTGGAATAGGCGAACAGCGCGGTCGAGACGGCGACGATCACCACTCCCGCGTGTCCCAGGGTTTCGCCGAAGCTGGCGCTGGTCAGTTCCCCGGCGCCGACTCCCTGGGTCCAGGGCGTCGCGGTGAGGATCACCAGGGCGGTCATGGTGCACACCACCAGGGTGTCGATGAAGGTCTGGGTCATGCTGACCAGCGCCTGCTTGACCGGATCCCTGGTGCGCGCGGCGGCGGCGGCGATGGGCGCCGAGCCGAGGCCGGATTCGTTGGAGAATACCCCGCGCGCGATACCGAAGCGCATCGCGGCGGCCACCGCCGCCCCGGCAAAGCCGCCGGTGGCGGCGATGGGGTTGAAGGCGTGGTAGAAGATCAGGCCGAAGGCCTGGGGAATCTCGCCGGCGTTGAGCGCCAACACCACCAGCCCGGCGCCGACGTAGCCGAGGATCATGAACGGCACCAGGAGAGAGGTGAAGCGGCCGATCGACTTGATGCCGCCGAGGATCACCAGGGCGGTGAACAGCATCAGCACCGCGCCGGTCACCCACGGTTCGATGGAAAAGGTGGACTGGAATATCTGGGCGACCGCGTTGGCCTGGGTCATGTTGCCGATGCCGAAGGTCGCCAGTGCGGTGAATACCGCGAACAGCCAGCCCAGCCAGGGCAGCCCGGCGCCCTTGGCGAGGTAGTACATCGGCCCGCCGCGCATGCCGTGCTCGCCCTTTTCGCGGTATTTCACCGCCAGCACCGCTTCGGAGTACTTGGTCGCCATCCCCACCAGGCCGGTCATCCACATCCAGAACACCGCGCCCGGCCCACCCATGGTGATGGCGGTCGCCACCCCGACGATGTTGCCGATGCCCACGGTCGCCGCCAACGCGGTCATCAGCGCGGCGAAATGGCTGATGTCGCCGTCCCCGGCGTGCTCCTTGTGCCAGATCAGCTTGAGCGCATGAGGCAAGGCGCGAAACTGCATGCCGCGCAGGATGACGGTGAGATACAGCCCCGTTCCCACCAGCAAAATCAGCATCGGCGGCCCCCACACCCAGCCCGACAGCGTCGCGACCAGCGCTTCGATGGATTCCATTCCCTCTCCTTATCGTTTTTTATTCTAGAAAAAGCAGTTCAGCCCGCATTATGCGGAAAAGCCCCAGCCCGGTAAATCAGGCGTACTGCCCCGCCACCCAGCCCGACGACCAGGCCCACTGGAAGTTGTAGCCGCCCAGCCAGCCGGTGACATCCACCACCTCGCCGATGAAATACAGTCCCGGCACCGCCTTGGCTTCCATGGTTTTCGAGGACAGCGCATGGGTATCCACCCCGCCCAGCGTGACTTCCGCCTTGGCGTAGCCGAGCGTGCCGGAAGGCATCAGCGCCCAGCCCTGGAGCGCCTGGGCGGCGGCTTCCAGTTCGCGCTTCGATAGCTCGTTGAGCGGCTTGGCCCAACCGAACAGGGCGCACCATTCCTGGGCGAAGCGGCGCGGCAGGCGTTCGGCCAGCAAGTTGGAAAGCAGCGTCTTGCTGCGGCCGTGCTCGGCGAGCCAGGCGGCGGCGTCGAGGCCGGGCAGCAGGTCGATCTCCACCGGCAGCTTCTTGCCGCCGCGAAGTTGATAGTCCTGCATCTGCCAGTAGCTGGAGATTTGCAGGATGGCCGGGCCGGACAGGCCGCGATGGGTGAGCAGGACGTTCTCGCGGAATTGCGCCGGGCTATCAGCGCAACGGGTCACGGCATCGAGGGTGGCGCCGGACAAAGGTTTCAACGGCGCCAGGGTCTCCGGGGCGAGCGCCAGCGGCACCAGCGCCGGCTTGGGCGGCATCACGGGCAGCCCGAACCGTTCCGCCACCTTGTAGCCGAACGGGTTGGCGCCGATCTGCGGCAAGGCCAGCCCGCCGGTGGCGATCACCAGCGAGTCGCAGCGGAAGCCGCCCTGGTCGGTGGCCAGAGAGAATCCGCCGCCTTCGCCGCGCTCGATGCCCCGCACCGCGCACGGCTGCGCCCACTTCACCCCGGCGGCGTCGCAGCCGCCCTTGAGCATCTCGACGATATCCTGGGCGCTGTCGTCGCAGAACAACTGGCCGTGTTCGCGCTCGTGGTAGGGAATGCGGCGGCGCTCCACCATGGCGATGAAGTCGTGCTGGGAAAAGCGGGCGAGCGCGGAACGGCAGAAATGGGGGTTTTGCGACAGGTAGTTTTCCGCGCCGACGTTGCGGTTGGTGAAGTTGCAGCGCCCGCCCCCGGAAATGCGGATGCGCTCGCCGAGCGTCGCGGCATGGTCGAGCAGCAGCACGCGCCGGCCGCGCAACCCGGCCTGGGCGGCGCACATCATGCCGGCGGCGCCGGCGCCGATCACGATGACATCGAAGCGCATAAAAATGGGGCTGGTTAAACAGCCCCCATTTTACGCTGCCGCGCCCTGCCCACCTAAAATCGTTTTGACCACGGGGAACACGGGGAGAGCCAATGAATTCGCGCCGATTGAATTTTCCCGTGTTCCCCGTGATTAAACGGCTTATTCCTTGTAGGCCTCCACCGCGATGGTCAGGGTCACGTCGTCGCCGACGAGGGGGGCGTTCTTGCCGGCATTGAACTCGGAGCGCTTGATCCTGGCGACGGCATTGGCGCCGCAGGCGTCCTTCTTGAGCATCGGATGGGGCATGCAGTGGAACGAGGTCAAGGTCAACGTCACTGGCTTGGTGATGCCCTTGATGGTGAGGTTGCCCTCCACCGCAACGGGTTTGTCGCCGTCGAACTTCATCGCGGTCGATTTATAGGTGGCGGTCGGGTATTTTTCGGTGTCGAGCAACTCCTCGCCCTGGATGTGGCCGTTGAACACCGTCGAGCCGGTATTCACCGATTTCATGTCGATGACCACGTCCACCGAGCCGGTCTTGGCGGCGCGGTCGAGGACTATCTTGCCGGTGGTCTTGTCGAAGCGGCTCATCTGGATCGAATAGCCCAAATGGTTGTACTCGAAGCGCGGGTAAGTGTGGTTGCCTTCAAGGACATAGGTTTCCGGGGCGGCGAGCGCCGGGGCGGCGGCGAAGGAAGCGGCGAGCGTAAGCATGGCGAATCTGTTCATGGCGTTTCTCCTTGGAAAATGGGGGAGCGGTATCTACTTTCTGGCGGGTGCTGCGCTTGCGACGACGTAAAAATTGATGCGAACCTCGTTGGCCACCGTGCCGACATCCGCCCAAGGGCCTTCGCCGATGGCGAAATCGAGGCGATTCAGGACGAAACCGCCCTCGAACACCGCCGCGGCGCCCTCCCGCCGGAAGGTGAAGGGGGCGCTCACCTCCCGGCTGCGCCCCTTGATGGTGAGCAGGCCGGCCACTTCGTAGCGGTTGCCGCCCAGCGCCTTGACGGCGGAGGATACGAAGCGCGCCTGGGGGTGGCTTTTGACGTGGAACCACTGCTTGCCCATCACCTCGTCGTCGCCCTCCTTCGAGCCGGTGTCGATGCTCGCCAGGTCGATGTCGATCCGCGCGCTGGCGGCGGACGGCTTGGCCGGATCGAAGGCGACAGCGGCGGCGAACTTGCGGAATTTCCCCTCCGAAGGCACGCCCATCTGCTTGTAGGCGAAGGCCACCGTGCTTTTCTCTGCCTGCACTTGGTTGAATTCGCTTGCATGGACGCTCGATATGCCGGCCAGCAACATTAGGACATAAAGGTAGGAGCGGCCTCCAGGTCGCGAATCGTCACCTGCTGTCGCGGCCTGGAGGCCGCTCCTACAATAAGTCGCCGGGTTGGGGATCATGGCTAATCTCCTTTTCCAAAAGGCAGCATGCGGCGCAGGGTGGCGTCGCGGTCGATGAAATGGTGCTTGAGCGCGGCGGCCACATGCAATACGACCAGCGCCAGCAGGGCGAAGTTCAGCAGCGCGTGAAGCGCGTGCAGCCGTTCGGCCAGGGCGCCGTCCTTGCCGATCAGATCGGGCAGTTGCACCACTCCGAAATACACCACCGGAAAGCCCTTGGCCGAACTCATCAGCCAGCCGGACAGAGGAATCGCCAGCAGCAGCAGGTAGAGCAGGTGATGCAGGCCGTGGGCGGCGCGCTGCTGCCAGCGCGGGATGGAATCCGGCAACGGCGGCGGGGTGTGCGCCGCCCGCCACGCCAGGCGCGCCACGGTCAGCAGGAAAATGGTCACCCCCAGCCACTTGTGGTAGCTCAACAGCTTCAGCTTGAGCGGCGAAAGCGCCAGCTCGTGGATGTAAACCCCGAGCGGGAAGGCGGCGAAAATCAGCAGCGCAGCCAACCAGTGCAGGGCGATGGCGGCAGAGGTGTAGCGCTTCATAGCGCCTCCTCGCGGACGGCGGCGAACGCCTCGCGCATACGGCGCAGACCGGCTTCCGTAGCGGCCAGTTCCTCCGGCGCCAGGCGGGCGAAAGCGCGCGCCATGTAGGCCAAGTGCGCCGGGAAGATGCTGGCGAACAGCGCCTCGCCCCGCGGCGTGAGCTGGACGATCTGGCTGCGCCCGTCGCTGGGCGAGGCGCTACGCCGCACCAAGCCCTTGCCGGCAAGGCGATCGACTACCCCGGTGAGGGTGCCCTTGGTAATCAGGGTTTTTTCACCCAATTCCTTGGGCGCCATGCCGGGCGTATTGCCGAGGGTGGCGACGATATCGAATTGCGCCGGCGTCAGGTCGAGGGTGCGGATATGCGCCGCCGAATACGCCTCGAAGGCTTGATAGGCGCTGGCCAGCTCGCGCAGCAGCGGCAAAAAGAGGGGAGGCGACATGACAGGCTCAATTTGTTCTAGTTAGAACAACTGTAGTTCTAACTAGAACAAGTGTCAACTGTCGCTGGGTAATAATCTGCTAATTCAAACCACGGGGGCACGGGGCACAGCCATAAATTGGGACAGTTCGTTTTCCCTGGCTTTTCCCCGTGTCCCCCGTGGCCAATAGCTATTCCCTGCCGGCTGCCTGGCGCAGCGCCTCGATGCGCTCTTCGAGCGGCGGATGGGTCATGAACAGGCGCTTCAAGCCCGACCCGACTCCGCCGGAGATGCCGAAGGCCGCCATTTTTTCCGGCAAGGGCGCCGGTTCGTGGCGGGACTTGAGGCGCTCCAGCGCGGCGATCATCGCACCGCGCCCGGCCAGGGCGGCGCCGCCGCTGTCGGCGCGGAATTCGCGCTGGCGCGAGAACCACATGACGATGATCGAGGCGAGAATGCCCAGCACCATCTCGGCGATAATCATGGTGACGAAAAACGCCGGGCCGGTTCCCCGTTCGGTCTTGAACACGATCTTGTCCACCAGGTAGCCGATGACCCGCGAAAAGAACATCACGAAGGTGTTGACCACCCCCTGGATCAGCGCCATCGTCACCATGTCGCCGTTGGCGACGTGGGAGACCTCGTGTCCCAGCACCGCTTCCACCTCTTCCTTGCGCATGTTCTGCAACAGCCCGGTGGAAACTGCAACCAGGGCGCTGTTCTTGCTCATGCCGGTGGCGAAGGCGTTGGGTTCTGGCGAATCGAAGATCGCCACTTCCGGCATGCCGATGCCGGCGATCTGCGCCTGGCGCCGCACGGTATCGACCAGCCAGATTTCACCGGGGGTTTCCGGGGTCTCGATGACCCGCGCGCCGACCATGCGCTTGGCGCTCCATTTGGAAATCGCCAGCGAAATGAACGAGCCGCCCATCCCCATCACGGCGGCGAAGATCAGCAGGCTGCCGAGATTCAGGCCGGATTCGTTGAGATAAGGCTCCACCCCAAGCAAACGCATGGTGACCGAAAGCACCAGGACGATGGCCAGGTTGGTGGCGAGAAACAGGATGATGCGCTTCATGGTTAGACCTCCTTGAATGGGGATTGCTTTGCTGCGTTAGAGTATAGGTTGCCATGCAAAAGTTTCACCGCTGCGTCCTCACAGCGACGAAAACAGGCTGCTCGCCATGAATCCGGCGACGATCGGCCAGCGCGTCCGGGGCGTGTGGCGACGGCTCTCGATCCAGCGGTAAAACACGGCGCCGCCCCAGATGCTGACGCCCAGCGCAAGAACCAGCCCCGCCAACCGAACGGACGGCTGGTGCGGCAGGAAATGGAAGAACACCGCATTGACCAGCAGGATCAGGGGAAAATGCACCAGGAAAACCGAATAGGAAATCCGTCCGAGATAGGTCAGGTACGCCAGCCTGGGACGGCTTTCGCGGGCGGCATAACGCCTGGCGAAGCCCAGCAGCAGCATCACCGCGCCGGCCACCGCGATCCGCGCCCGAAACTCCACCAGCAAGGCCACGACCACCAGCGCCCCGAGCAAGAGCAACAAGAGCGCGCCGCGCGGCCGGATGGCCGCCCAATAGCTCAAGGCGCCGAGACCGTAGGCGCCGAAAAAATAGAGCGCGCTTTCATCCCAGTAGGGATTGCGGTTGAAGACGAACAGCGAAGCAACGGTCAGGCACGCCATCAGAAACGGCGCCGCCAGCGCCGGCAGGGTGGCGTCGCGGCTCGCCGCCCGGCGGGACAGCCAAAGCAGGACGGCGGTGAGGGCGAACAACTGAAAGTCGATCGCCACGTACCAGACCCCGGCGGAAAGCGCCTCCTGATCCAGCAGGTCGTGCAGCAGCAAGGCGTGCGCCAGCAGTTGCGGAATATCCGGCGCGCCGGGGATGTAGTCGCGCTCCAGCCAGCCCCGCGCCAGCCCCGCGCTGGCGACCGCCAGGGTCAGCGCGGCCAAGTACGGCATAATCAGCCGGTCGTAGCGCCGCTTGATGGCGTGCAGCGGGTCGGCGACCTGCGGCACGCCGAACGGCGCCAGATTTTTCGCCGAAAGAAAACCGGCGATCACCAGAAAGGCCTGCACCGCCATCCTGCCGTACTGGTAAAGCGCGTCGGCCAGGCTGGAAACCGTCGGATAGGCAATCTCCGACAGGGGACCGTAAACCGCCATGTGATGCAACACGATCAGCAGGCAGGCAACGGCCTTGAGGGCATCCAAACAAGGCAGGCGCGCCGTGTCGCCAGCCATGGGCGCGGCGGATTTCCCGACGTTTCCCATATGCTTCGACTCAGCCTTCCAGTTTGCACAGACGGTGGAACTCCTCCACCGTGGTTACCCACAGCACGCCGTCGCCGGCCTGCCCGGAGTAGGCATTGGCGCGGATGAGGCGCACGATGTCGGGAACGATCTCGTCGGGCGCGACGATTTCGATGCGCACCTTGTCGGAAAAATCGGTGAGTTCCTCGCGCACCGAGCTATGCCGCTCCACCCCGCTGTGCTGGCTACAACCCTGCACCTTGCCGATGTTCATGCCGGGAAAGCCCGGCAGGCCACGGAAGGCGTCGCGGATTTTGCCTACCCGGTTGGGCTGAACGATTGCCTTGATTTCTTTCATGGTTTTCTCCAATTCATCCCCAAAAAACTCAGTTAGCCACGGATTGACACCGATAAGACATCAGGCCGGCAAAGATTACCAATCACCCGGCGGGTGTAAGGCGTGCGCCTTGCAGGCCATTGGCAATCTGTGATTATCCGCGTCAATCCGTGGCTGAACGGCTTTTTCTAGGTTCATGCCTCGTAATGCTTTTCCTCGAACCACCTGTACAGCGTCGGCAACACCACCAGGGTGAGCAGGGTGGAGCTAATCAGCCCGCCGATCACCACGATGGCCAACGGCCGCTGCACTTCCGAACCCGGCCCGCTGGAGAATAGCATGGGAATCAGGCCAAGCATCGCCACCGTGGCGGTCATCAGCACCGGGCGAAAGCGTTGCCGGCAGCCCTTGACCACGGCTTCCATCTGCGCCATGCCGTCGTCGCGCAGGCTGCGGATGTAGGACACCAGCACCACCCCGTTGAGCACTGCGATGCCCCACAGGGCGATGAAGCCCACCGAGGCCGGCACCGAAAGGTATTCGCCGCTGACAAACAGCCCCACCACCCCGCCGATCGAGGCGAACGGCAACACCAGGATAATCAGCGAAGCATAGCGCAGCGAATTGAACAACAGGAAGAGCAGGAAGAAAATCGCGGCGACGGTCACCGGCACGATCACCGACAAATGCCCCATCGCCCGCTCCATGTTCTGGAACTGGCCGCCCCATTCCAAATAGTAGCCCTCCGGCAGCTTGACCTTACCGTCCACCGCTTGTTGCAGTTCGGCGACGAAGCTGCCGAGATCGCGTCCCTTTACATTCACCCCCACCACGATGCGGCGTTTGGCCTGTTCGCGGCTGATCTGCGCCGGCCCGTCCAGGACGCGGATGCGCGCCAGATTTTCCAGCGCCACCTGGGCGCCGTTGGGGGAGCTGACCAGCAGATCGCGGATGGTCTCCACGTCGCCACGGAATTTCTCGGGCAGGCGCACCACCGCGCCAAAGCGCCGCTCGCCCTCGTAAATCTCGGTAGCCGTGCGTCCGCCGATGGCGGCCTCGATCACGTCGTGGATGTCCGACACGTTGAGTCCGTGGCGGGCGATGGCCTGGCGGTCGATCTCGATGGACAGGTACTGCTGGCCGGTCACCCGCTCCACCTTCATATCCTGCGCCCCCGGAACGGCGGCGGCCACCTTGGCGATGGCGTCGGCCTTCTGCTTGAGAAGGTCCATGTCGTCGCCGAACAGTTTGATCGCCACATCAGAGCGCACCCCGGTGACCATTTCGTCCACCCGGTCGGAAATCGGCTGCGCCATGATGATCTGCACCCCCGGCAAAGCCATCAGCTTCTCCCGGATGCCCGCGGCGATGTCGTCCTGAGTCCAGCCCTTGGGCCATTCGCTGCGCGGCTTGAGACTGACGATGGGAGTGGATTCGTTCTGCCCCTGCGCATCGGCGGGGCTTTCGCCGCGCCCGACGCCGGAAACGGCGGATTTCACCCCCGGCACCTGCATCACCAGGCGCATCGCCTCCATTTCCAGCTTGATGGATTCCTCCAGCGAGATATTGGGCACGCGGTTGATGCCGGGCACGATCGATCCTTCCTTCATCTCGGGAATGAAGGCCGTGCCGAGGAAAGGCAGCAGCACGACCGCGCCGACGAACACTGCGGAGGCCGCCGTGATGGTCTTCTTGCCATTGGCCAGCGACCAGTTGAGCATACGCAGGTAAGGCTTCTTGGCCATGGCGACCAGGCGCGTGTCGTGCTCGTCCTTGCCCACCAGCATGTAGGAACACAGCACCGGCGTGAGCGTGAGCGACAGCACCAGCGACACGAACAGCGCGATGGCGATGGTGAAGGCCAGCGGGGCGAACATCTTGCCTTCCATGCCTTCAAGCGTCATCAGCGGCAGGAACACCAGGATGATGATGGAAACACCGAAGATCACCGGCGTGGCCACTTCCGTCGCCGCATCCAGCACCACCCGCACCTTGCTTACCCCTTTATCCTTGTTCTCGGCCAGGCGCTGGAAGGTATTCTCCACCACCACCACCGAGCCGTCCACGATCAGGCCGGTGGCGATGGCCAGTCCGCCCAGCGACATCAGGTTGGCGGACAGGCCGTAATGGTTCATCACCATGAAGGTAATCAATGGAGTCAATATCAGGCTGGCCACCACCACCAGCGACGAACGCACGTCGCCAAGGAACAGGAACAGCACGATGATCACCAGGAACACGCCCTCGATCAGCACCTTCACCACGGTTTCGAGCGCGGCATCCACCAGTTCGCTGCGGTCGTAGTAGGGGACGATCTTGAGGCCGTCGGGCAGCATGCCCTTTTCATTGATCTCGGCTACCCGCTCCTTGATGCGCGACACCACTTCCTTGGCGTTGCCGGCGCGGATCATCATGACGATGCCGCCCACCGACTCGGTGACGCCGTTCTTCAGCAGCGCGCCATAACGCACTTCATGGCCGATGGTGACCTCGGCCACGTCGCGCACCAGCACCGGCACGCCGCCCTGCTCCTTGAGCACGATGCTGCGGATATCGTCGAGTTCGTTGACCAGGCCGATGCCGCGGATCAGGTACTGCTCGGCATAGTGGGGCAGCACGCCGCCGCCTGAATTGGCGTTGTTGCGCGCCAGCGCCTGGTAGACTTCCTGGAGCGTGACTTGATGGTGGCGCATGCGGTCGGGATTGACCAGCGCCTGGTACTGTTTGACGTAACCGCCCTGGGAATTGATCTCCGCCACGCCGGGAATGCCGCGCAGCAGCGGGCGCACCACCCAGTCCTGGGCGATGCGGCGGCGCGTGAGTTCTTCTTCGCCGAGCGCGCGAGCACCATCGTCCTTGTGCTCCAGCGTGTATTGATAGACTTCGCCCAGCCCCGTGGAAAGCGGCCCCAAGGTCGGCGATACCCCCTGCGGCATGCGCCCAGCCACCTCGATGAGCCGCTCCATCACCAGTTGGCGGGCGAAATAGACATCGGTGGCATCGGTGAACACCAGAGTGATGAGCGACAGCCCCGGCTTGTTCAACGAGCGCATTTCCTCCAGCCCCGGCAGGCCGGTCATGGCCATTTCCAGCGGCACGGTGACGAAACGCTCGACTTCCTCCGGCGAGCGCCCCTTGGCCT
This sequence comes from uncultured Sulfuricella sp., assembly GCA_964505475.1. Taxonomy (GTDB): domain Bacteria; phylum Pseudomonadota; class Gammaproteobacteria; order Burkholderiales; family Sulfuricellaceae; genus JAGXQV01. The sequence goes on from CAZDIJ010000039.1 coordinate 11,984, forward strand.
CGGTGGCGATCTGCACCTGGACATTGGTCACGTCCGGGAAGGCGTCCACCGACAGCTTGCGCGCCGCATCCAGCCCGAACGCCGTCAGACACAGCGCTACCACGGCCACCACCAGGCGCTGCTTGAGCGCCGCGCGTATCAACGATTCCAGCATGTCAGCCTTCCAGTTCTTTGCGCTTGCGCTCGTTGTTGAGGTGGAACGCGCCGTCCGCGACGATGCGTTCGCCCGCCTTCAGCCCGCCTTGTACCGGCAGATAGCCGTTGCTTTCCTGCCCCAGCGCGACGGCGCGCAACTGGAAGCGCTTGCCGTCCAGCTGGACGAAGACGTGATCCTTGTTGTCCTCGCGCACCACGGCGGCGGCCGGCACCACCAGGCGACGTTGCGGAGCGCCCTGGATCAACATGGAGGCGAGCATTTCCGGCTTGATGTTGCGGCCGGGATTTTCCACGTCCATGCGCACCGTCACCGTGCGGGTTTCCGGCTTGACGGTATCGGAAACGAATATCAGCTTGCCCTCGATGCGGCGCCCGCCGAGCGCGGCGATTTCCGCCTGGGCCGCCTCGTCCTTGCGCACCAGGTCGGCTTGCTGCTCCGGCACTTCCGCCACCAGCCAGACATGGGACAAATCCGCCACGGTAAACAGCACGTCGGCCGGCTGCACCACCTGCCCTTGCGTCACCTTGCGCTCGATCACGGTGCCGTCGAGCGTGGCGGTGACGGAAGAGAGGGAATGCACCGCCCGCGTCGCCTCCAGTTTGGCGATGGCCTTTTCGGTCATGCCCAGCACCTTGAGCTGGTCGTTGGAGGCATGCAGCTCGGCTTGCGCCTGCGCCAGTTCGCTTTCGCGTTTCTGCAACTCGGCGGCGCCGATCACGTCGGCGGAAAACAGCAGCTTGGCGCGCTCCACCGCGCGGCGCTGCAATTCCTCCTGCGACAGCGCCTTGAGGTAGGCGAGCTGGGCGGCCGATAGCTCGGCGCTGTGCAGCGTCGCCAAGGACTCGCCGCGCCGCACGCGCTGGCCGAGAATGGCGTCGATATGGGTGACGCGCCCGGTCACCGCCGCGCCGATGCGCGCGACCCGCTGCTCGTCCACTTCCACCCGCGCCGGCACGCGCAGGGTTTCCAGCATATCGACTTCCCCGGCGGGGGCGATGGCCAAGCGCGGAAGAAAATCCGCCTCGACGGCGACGATCGAGGGATCGGCGTACATTTCGGCGGCGGGCGGCGTTTCCTGCGGCTGACAGGCGGCCAGGGTGGCCGGCAAAACAAGGGATAACAACAAGCGGTTCATGAGGAAGCTCCATCAAGGGGAACGGCGCGCAGACGTTCGATCTCGATCAGCGCGGCGTGCAATTCGTAGCGGGCATTGAGAAAATCCAGGCGGACGTTGCGCAGGGTGCGTTGGGCATCGAGATAATCGAGAATGCTGCGTTCGCCGAAGCGGTAGGCGGCTTCCGCCACCTTGAGCGCCGTCTCGGCCTCCCGCATCAGCCCGGATTCGAACACCTCGACCTGGCGCTTGGCGATCCAGTAGCGGCCGTAAGCCTGATCCAGCTCGTTGAGGAACGAGAGGCCGGCGCGGCGCGCCTCCGCCTCGGCATAATGCAGCCCGGCCACGGCTTCGCCGATCTGTCCCTCGCGGCGGTTCCACAACGGCAGCGGCAACGCCACGCCGATCCGCCACGCGCTGCTTTCGGGGTCGCGCTCGGCGCTCCATTTCACGGTAGGCTGAGGCAGGCGCAGGCTGCGCTCGACTTCCAGCCGCGCCTGGGCGCGCCCCGTTTCGGCCTGCGCCACGCGCAAGGCGGGCAGGCGCTCCTGCATTTCCCGGCGCAACACTTCCAGCGCGGGAAGGTCTGCCTGCATCGCGGGCGGCGGCGCCAGTTCGAAATGGTCGGGAAGAGCGGCGCCGATCAAGGCGCGCAGGGCGGCGCGCCCCTGGGTTGCCCGCGATTGCGCGCTACGCGCCTGGTTTTCGGCATTGAGCGTTTCCGCCTCGGCCTTGACCAATTCGTAACGCGGCGACTCGCCCACTTCCACGCGCAATTTCACGCGGTTGCGGATCTGCACCAGCAGGGTATGGTTTTCCGCCGCCAGCACGGCTTCCTCGTCGCGCCGCAAGGCCTCGAAGTAGGCCAGCTTGATACGGCTGCTCAGGTCGATGCGGGTCTGCTCCAGCAGCGCGTCGCCGGCATCGAGACCGGCCTGCGCCGCCTGCCGCCGCGCCGCGCGCAAGCTCGTCCATTCCAGCGGCTGGCTCACCACCATAGCCTCGCTACGACCGGATTCCGCGGCAAGCGGGCGCGGACGAAAACGCCCCGAGGCGACTTCCAGTTCGGGGTTGGGATAAGCGGCCGCGCCGGTCAACGCGGCGGCGGCGGCGGCCTGCTGCGCGGCGGCGCCTTGCAGCAGGGGGCTGTGCCGCTCGGCGAGCGCCAGCGCTTGAGGCAAACTCAGCGCTTCGCCCGCCGTGGCGGCGGCGGCAAACAGGGCAAGGCAAACCGCACCCCATACCGGCGGGATAATTTTCTGTAAATTCAAGGAGTTCATTTTATTTTTTGCAATCAAACAGCGACAGCCTCCGGCACGGCGTGACGGCGCTTATCGCAACAAATCGGAAAAACGGGATTGCGGAAAACGGGCGGATGCCCGGGAAAATCAGGAAAAGGCGGGGGGGCGGTCGTGCGGAATGAAAATGGCGCGCACTGGGCGCGGGTCGCCGGAAACAAAGGGCTGCCCCAACCGGAGCACCACGGCAGCAGGCCGTATGCCGGGAAATAGCGCCGGCTCGATGTCGCCGGCGGCGACGGCTTCGCTGCTCATGGTAGCGACGTTGAAGCCAGCCGCCGTATCGCCAAGTTCGTCGTAATCGCGCCAGCCGTCCAGACTGCCGGCCAGGATGGCGCCCAGCAGCAGCAGGACGCCGCCCAGCTTGGCGCAGCGTTCCAGCAAATTCGGCAGATGGGGAAAACGGACGAGATTCATAACCATATTCTAATATAAAAAGCCATCGCCGTAACGCTTCATTTCAATCCGCGTGGATATAGCGGCAATGGGTTTCACGGATGAACAGCGCGGCGGCCAGCCCCATCAGGGAAAAACCGAACATGATCCCCAGCCCGGCCTGGTAGTCGGCCAGGGTGCGCGCCGCGTCGTCGCGGCGGGCGAAGTCGATGGCCCAACCGGCGAGCGGCTGCATGATGCCGGTGCCGAGGAAGCCGCCGATGTTCACCACGCTGGTGGCCATGCCGGACAGCGCGTGCGGATTGACCTCCTTGGCGCAAGCCCAAGTGAGGGTAAAGCCGGAGGCGCCCAGCCCCATCAGGAAAAACAGGACATAGCCGGCACTCCCCGGCAGTGCCGCCCCGGCCAGCCAAGGCAGCCAGCACAGGCAGTAGATCAGCGCTACGGCGATCATCACCGGCTTGCGCCTGCCCAGCCGGTCGGAAACGCTGCCGATGAAAAAGGCGCCGCCGGCGAAACCCGCCAGCAGCAGCGTGGTGTAACCGGTGGCGGCGGCGCGCTCCATGCCGTAGACATCGCACAGGAAGGGCACCGCCCACAACCCGCCGAAAGCGAACAGCGAACCCGCCAGACCGGCGTTGACCCACAGGCCAGGCCAGGTGGCGCGGTTCTTCAGGACGGCCAGCAGGCCGTCGTACCAGTGACCTTGATGGCGAGGATGGGCGGCCTTGCCGTCCAGTTCGCGCAGGGAAGGCAGGCCAGCCTCGCCCGGATGGTCGCGCACCAGCAGCCAGGCCAGCACCGCCAGCAGCAGCGAAAGCACGCCGACGGCGACGAACACCGTGCGCCAGGATGTAAAGGTCAGCGCCCAGGCGAGCGGCGAAGCCGCCAGCAGCGAGCCGACGTTGCCGAGCAGGATGGACAGCCCGGCCATGGTGGCGAAGTGGCGGTCGTGGAACCAGGCGGCATTGAGCTTGAGCAAGGAGATGAAAGTGACCGACACCCCCAGACCGACCAGCAGGCGTCCCACCGAAGCCGCCGTCAGGGTATCCGCCAGCCCGAACAGCATCGACCCAATCCCGGCGATCACTCCGCCGAGCGCCACGATGCGGCGCGGCCCCAGGGTATCGGCGAGTATCCCGGTGGGTACTTGCATCAGCGTGTAGACGTAGAAATAGGTCGCCGCCAGCCCGCCCAGCGCCGCGCCGCCGGCTGAAAACGCCAGTTGCAGATCCCCGGCGATGGCCGCCGGGGCGAAACGGTGGAAAAACGACAGGATGTACGCCAGCCCGACGATGCCGAAAGCGGTCCAGCGCAGGCGGTAGAGCTGGCGCGCCTGGGCGTGGGTCAGCATGCCGGACTAGTCTTGCGGCGCGTATTTAAACCCCGGGGAGCACAGGGAAAACCATGAATGGATTTCAAGGTTACGCCGATGAAGTGACGGGGACTACTTATGCAAGCCATTGAACACCCCGTGCTCCCCGTGGTTCGGATGCTATTCGGCTCACGTCACAGCGCTTCGGCACCGTATTCCACCGCCATGGTATGGCTGGCGCCGGCTTTCACCGAGACGACGTTTTCCAGGGCGTTGGCGCTTTCCACGCAGACCATGGCGCGCCAGCCGTCCGGGCCGAAATCGCCCATCTTGTCGGCTTTTTCCGTCCACGGCGTCCATACCACGGTGGAACGGCTGCCGGATTTGGCGACGCGGATGCGGCGCTTCAGGCGGGCGTCCTCAATCAGGCAGGCAGCTTCGGTATTGACGTAGACACGGTCGGTTTCCGCGCTGAAGGTCACGGCGCCTTCCTGATGCTTGCGCACGCCGCCGCCGGCCTTGTCCATGTATTCACAGCCTTCCAGCCCGAGCACCTTGGTTTCGGCGATGTCGCCGATCTGGAAATAGGTATGCAGCGCCTCGCCGATGACAAAGTCTTCCTTGCCGAGGTTGGTGGTGGTCAGGGCGATCTTGAGGGTCTTGCCCACGGTGACGGTGAGCTCCACCTTGCTGGAATGCGGCCACATGGCGCGGGTGGCGTCGCTTTCCACCAGGGTCAGGGCGATTTCGGTGGCGCCGTCGGCCAGCGCGCGGGTAGCCGTCACTTCCCAGGGCACGGTGCGGGCGTAGCCGTGGCCGGGGAAACCCGCTTCGCTGGCATGCGCGCCGAACCACGGCCAGCACACCGGCGCTCCGCCGCGGATCGACTTGCCCGGCGCCAGCTTGGCCAGCTTCGACAGCCACACCACCGGCGCGCTCGCTCCTGCCGGCCGCCAGGTCATCACGTGGCCGCCTTGCAGGCAGATGCTCGCGGCCGAATGGGCGTTGGCGATTTCCGCTACCGCCAGGCCGTCGCCCGCCGTCTTGAAGGTGAGTTGTCCGGCAATGGCAAATTGGCTGTTGAGGGCTTCCAGGTCGTTCATGCGTGCTTTCCTCTTTAAGAGTTTTCAAAATTATTCCGTGGCGCGCGGCGGCTCAGGGCTTCCGCGCCTGCCGTTCCAGTTCGGCGACGAATACTTTCCGCCGCGCCTCCATGGCCGCGCGCAGGCTTTCCAGCCGCCCGGCGGGCAGTGGCTCCCCGCCACCGCCCGCCAGTTCGTCGGCGCAATCCCGATAGAATACGTCGAAAGCGGCCAGCGCGTCATCCATCCGCAGCAGCAGGCCTTCCGTTTTCTTGGCCGGCGCGGCGCCGCCGTCCAGCAGCCGCACTTGCGCGTAGCGCGCCAGGAAGCGGGAGGCGCCGCCGCCCTCGGGGCTGGCGAGCATGGGACTGGATTTGACGTATATCGCGCCTTCCAGCTCGAAACGCTGGCCGATGGCAACATCGTGGAATTTCATGGCAACGGCCCTCATTCAGCGTGGTATATTTACCCGGTAAGGACGGCACTATAAAGGAGCCTCGCCATGAGTAACAAGCATGTCAGCCTGCTGCGCGCCATCTTCCACGACCCGGTCAGCAACAACATCCACTGGCGCGAGGTCGAATCTCTCCTGCACCACCTCGGCGCCGCCGTCACGCCCACCCACGGGGCGAGCTTCCGCGTGGCGCTGAACGGCTGCGAGGACACCCTGCACCATCCCCATCAAAGCAATGTCTGCGACAGAACGGTCATCAAGCGGCTGCGGGAATTTCTCGCGCGCGCCGGTGTGACCCCGTCGAGCCATGGAGGGGCTGGCTAACCCTGCTTTCAAATGGGGAAAGGCGGGAGGAACGGGGACTGGCGACGAGCGACAACGCAGACGCGCTTTCTGGACGCAACCCGGAGGGCCGGAGCCATTTGGGGCGCATTGCGTTGTTGCTCGCGGCTTGTTTGGAATGACCAAACGGCGCCGTTCGCGCCTAGCACTGCGCCCCAAATGGCTCCGGCGCGGGGCATGGATACTACTGAAATAGGCTCTTAGTGGCAGCCTCCGCCGCAGCCGCCGCAACCGCCTCCGCCGCCACCTTGCTGCGAAGTGCCGCAGGATGAGCCGCCTGTGTCGTTGGGGTTGATGAAGATGAAGCGGAAGTCGCCCGGCTGCATCTCGACGAAATCCAGCGTGGAACCGGACAGCAACTCGCCGTGCCCCGGCGCCACCAGTACCTTGACGCCTTCGCTGTCGATGCAGAAGTCGTCTTCCTTGGCGTCGTCGAAGCCCATGCCGTACTGGATCGAACCATCGACTTCGCGGCGCGCGGCGATGCGTAGCGACATGCCTTCGGCGTCGTTTTGCGTGGCGGCCTGGCGAATCTGTTCGGCGGCTTGCGCGGTTACTGTAATCATAGCTTTCTCCTTGTCAATGAATCGGTTCAGTCGGTCTTGCCGCCGGCCATGACCCGGCGCACATATGCCACGAAGCGGCGCGCCCAGTTGTAGCCGTGCAGGCTGCGGAAGTGCGAATACGAAGCCAGCAAATTTTTATATACCAGTCCGTCGTGCTGGCCGTCGATGCCGGCGCCGCGCTCCATTTCATAAGCATAGGTGATGCCGGCGGGCAGATTTTCAAGGCTGGAATAATGAAACTCGTGCGCCAGCCTTATGGCGCCGCCTTCCGCCTCCGGCCAGGGATGCGCCAGCGTTTCGCGCAGCCGCACGTAGCCGCGCCCCACCGGCTTGTCGTGCATCACCACGTCGCCAGGTATCACCCCCGCCATCTGGCGGGTCTTGCCGCGCCAGGTCAAACTGCGCGCCAGATACATCAAGCCGCCGCATTCGGCATATACCGGCAGGCCATTTTCGATGGCATGGCGCATTTGCTCGCGCATGGCGCAATTGGCTTCCAGCTCGTCCATCAGCAGTTCGGGAAAGCCGCCGCCGATAAACAACCCGTCCAACGGCGGCAAATTCGCGTCGTTGACGGCATCGACCGGCACCAGCTCGGCGCCGGCGGCTTCCAGGGCATCCAGATCGTCGGCGTAGTAGAAGCCGAAGGCGCGGTCGCGCACCAGACCTATTCTTACCTTCGTCCCACTCGCCGGGGAAAAAGTTTCCTCGGCGGGAAAATCGGGTCGCGGCAGCGGCGGCGCATCGGCGCCGACTTGCAGGAGACGCGCCAGATCGACCTGGGCGCCGATCAGTGCGCCGATCTCGCCGGTGCGCCGCAGCGCGGCGTCGGCTTCGTTACTGGGCACCAGCCCGAGATGACGTTCGACGATCTCCAGCCGCGGGTCGTGATGCACCGCGCCGATCACCGGCACGTCGGTGTAATGTTCGATCACCGCGCGCAGCTTGCCTTCATGGCGCGCTCCGCCGAGCTTGTTGAGGATCACTCCGGCGATGCGGATGGCCGGGTCGAAAGCCTGGTAGCCGAGAATCAGCGGGGCGATGCCGCGGGTCATGCCGCGCGCGTCGATCACCAGCACCACCGGGGCTTGCAGCAAATTGGCCAGCGCCGCGTTGCTGTTGCTGCCGTCGAGGTTGAGGCCGTCGTACAGCCCCTTGTTGCCCTCGATCAGGCTGAAATCGGCGCCGGCGGAATAACGGGCGAAGTTGGCGACGATCTCGCCGCCGCTCATCAAATAGAAATCCAGGTTGCGGCAGGTGCGGCCGCTGGCGGTGGACAACCACATCGGGTCGATGTAGTCGGGTCCCTTCTTGAAGGGCTGCACCGCCAGGCCGCGCTGTTTCAGCGCGGCGCACAAACCGATGCTGACGGTGGTTTTACCGGAGGATTTGTGCGCTGCGGAAATCAGGAGGCGGGACATGAGGAAGGGACAGGGATGTAGGAGCGACCTCCAGGTCGCGAATTCTGCGACCCTTCGCGACCTGGAGGTCGCCCCTACAATGTGCCGAACTTAGTCGGTGATGTTTTCCGCCTTGGACAGGTGGCGGAAATCGTCCTGCGGCAGGAATTTCAGCACCCGCACCGCCACGACCGTCATCAGGAAGGCGACGCCGACCCCGCCCAGGCCGAGCAGGATTTCCGGCAGACTGGGCGCGTAGGGATGCGGCATCCGGCCGTCGAAGAAACTGCTGGTCTCCACCATGCCGGGGAACAGTTCGAGCGGGAAGGCCTGGCCGCCGATGATGAACACGTAGAGCTGGCAGAAGCCGCCGAAAATAATCATCAGCGCGGCGCTGAACACCGCGCCGCAGCGCATGCCCAGCGAGGGGTGGAACAGGATCGCCAGCGGGATCAGACTGCCGACGACGATCTGGCCGAACCAGAACAGCGTGGTATAGATGCCGCCGTCGAGCAGGATGAAGCGCTCGAAATCGGTCTGTTTGGCGAAATAGAGGTTGGTCATGTGGTACACCACGGTGAAGTACAGCACGGCGGAAACGAACACCGCCAGCAGGTTCTTCATGCGGCGCAGGATGGCCTCGTCCAGCTTCATCCCGTTCCAGCGGTACATCACCGACTGCACCACGATGAACACCGCCAGACCGTAGGAAAACGACATGACGATGAACATCGGCGCCAGCAGGGCGGAATCGTAGGCCTGACGGGCGACCAGGAAGCCGAAGATGGAGCCGGTACCCGTGGTGAGGATCAGACGCCAGATGAAGGCGGCGAAACCAGCGTACTTGGAGTAGCCGTTCATGCGGCGCTCCATCATGGTCCACAAATAGGCGGCGACGATGCCGAAGAAGCCGGAGTAGAGCACCACGTTCCAGGCGAAGATGGAGGTGGGGTTGAAGTGCGTCATCGCAATAATCAGGCGGTCGGAACGCCCCAGATCGAGCATCAGCACCGCCAGGCCGCCGCCCAGCATGGCCAGCGCCAGCAGGCCGGAAAGCGGGGCGCGCGATTTGTACACCGTCTTGCCGAACACCGAACCAATGGAAGCGACGTTGAGCACCCCGGAAGCGGCGACGATCAGGAAGATGGCGAACACGTGCGGCATGCCCCAGACAACCTGATTGCTCATGCCGGTGACGATGTGGCCGTGCTCTTCCATGTAATGCCAGGCGCCGGCGCCGAGCAGGACGATCAGGCCGAGCACGCCGACCAGCGCGTAAAACGCGCGTTCTTCGATGCGGTGGAAATTTTCGTAATTCATGGCACTTATATCCCCTGGTAACGCACGCCGGTATTCAGATTGAGATCGGCGCGCACCTGCGTGGTGGCATAGGTGGCGATGCGCTTGGAAATCTCGCTGTTGGGATCATTGAGATCGCCGAACAGGATCGCTTCGTGCCCCGCCGCCTTGCACGCCTCGACGCAAGCCGGCAGTTCGTCGCGGTCGATGCGGTGCACGCACAGCGTGCAGCTTTCGACGCAGCCCTTGCCGCGCGGCACATCGGGGTTCTGGTCGGTAATCTCTTCGTGCACGAAGGAACGCGCCTTGTAGGGGCAGGCCATCATGCAATAACGGCAGCCGATGCAGATGTGGCGATCGACCAGAACGATGCCGTCGGCGCGCTTGAACGAGGCGCCGGTCGGGCACACGTCCACGCACGGCGGCTTGGCGCAATGCTGGCACATCATCGGCAGGGAGTGGGTCTTGCCGCTCTTGATTTCCTTCAGCTCAACCTTGCGGATCCACTGCGGATCGGTTTCCGGGCGGCCGGTGGAGGCCACGCCGTTTTCCTTGCCGCAGGCCGACACGCAATCGTTGCAGCCGGTCGCGCATTTGTTGGTATCGACCAGCATGCCCCAGCGCTTGGAGCCGTCGGCGGCCTGATCGGCGGGACGGGCGTGTGCCAGATCGAGCAGGGTGACGCCGGGCGCGATCGCCAGCCCTGCGGCGGCCACGCCGGCTCCGATAAATTGCCTGCGGTTTTTATCCATGTCGCTCATTTGCTTCCCTCGACGGTATTGGCCACGGTCGCCTGCATCTGCCCGGCCACGCCCGGCAGCGGCGCCATGCCGTGAGAAACCGGCGCGGCGGCCTTGGGCTTGCTGGAATGGCATTCGAAGCAATCCAGCTTGACGGCGGCGTAGCTGTGGCAGCCTTGACAGAAATTGTCGTTGGTGCCGATCACGCTGTTGTTCTTCGGGCTGGCATGGCAATCGACGCAGCCTTTCAAACTGTTTTGCGTGGTGCGGATGCCTTTGTGCATCGTCTCGTCGCGCTGGTGTTTGAGCAGAACCATGTGATTGCGACGCATGTAGTCGGTGTCGCGCACGCATTTATCGCCCTTGGCGTCGATCTTATGCTCACCCGCGCCGGAGGTAGGCGCGCCGGCCAGCAGGACCGCCGCCGCGAAGGCGGCGCCCAGCCATTTCAGCGCAATTTTCCAAGTCGCTGGATTGTTCATCGTTGTTTACTCACCCAAACCCATCTTGATGTAGCCGGTCGGACACACGTCGGCGCAAATGTGGCAGCCGATGCAGCGCGAATAGTCAGTGTAGACGTAACGGCCGGTGATCGCTTGCGCTTTCGGCGTCTTCTTGACCGCGGTCTGCGGGCAGTAGACCACGCAGTTGTCGCACTCGAAGCACAGGCCGCAGCTCATGCAGCGCTTGGCTTCCGCCACCACCTGCTTGTCGTCCAGCGCCACCAGACGCTCCTCGAAGTGCCCCAGCACCTGTTCCGAGTTCAGCATGGTGAAGCCGCGGACGTTACGCGGATTGAAGGTGAAATGGCCAAGGAACAGTTCGTTGTGCGGAATGACATACTTCTCCGAACGGTTCTCGAAGTTGTGCACCGCGAATTTGGCGGTATCGGAACCACGCACGCCCAGGTCGATTTCCTTGGCGGAGCCTTCCGCCTTGATGACTTCTTCCTTGGTCAGGGTATGGAATGCTTCCGGCGCCTTGCCGGTCTCGATCTGCTTGCGCATCAGATCCCAGTAGTGGACATCGACCTTCGGACGCTTGCCGATATCCTCATTCTTGAGGAAGCGGTCGATGCCGTCGGCGGCGATGGCGGCATGGCCAATGGCGGTGGTCAGCAGATGCGGACGGATCACGTCGCCACCGACGAACACGCCTTTCTGATTGGGCACCTGATAGTTCTTGTCGGCGCTGACCAGCCCCTTGCCGTTGTTGAACTGCTCCAGGCCGGTGAAATCGACGCCCTGGCCGATCGCGGAAACGATCAGATCGGCTTCGATGTCGGTTTCGCTGCCGGCGATCGGCTGGTTCTTGTCGTCCAGTTTGGCGACGCGCAAGGCGATGGCATGCCCCTCGGCATTCTTGATGACGGCGACGGGGGTGATGCCGCCGCGGATTTCGATGCCCTCTGCCAACGCTTCCTCAATCTCGTGCTTGTTGGCGTTCATCTTTTCGACCGTGGCGCGGGAGCACAGCACGACTTCGGCGCCTTCCTTGGCGCTGGCTTCCGCCACGTCGTGCGCGACCTGGCCGGCGATGATGTGCTCGGGACGGTCGGTCGGGTTGATGGTCTTGATGTGGCCGAGACGGCGGGCAACCGTGGCGACGTCGATCGAGGTGTCGCCGCCGCCGATGACCACCACTTTCTTGCCGACATATTTCAGGCGGCCTTCGTTGAAGGCGCGCAGGAAACCCATCGCGGTCACGCAATTGGGGGCGTCGAAGCCGTCGATCGGCAGCGGCTTGCCCGCCTGGGCGCCCATACCGAGGAACACGGCGTCGTAATCTTTCTTGATCTGCTCGAAAGTGATGTCCTTGCCGATATGCACCTTCATCTTGGTTTCGACGCCCAGGTCGAGAATGCGCTGGATTTCCGCGTCGAGCACGTCGCGCGGGGTACGGAAGCCGGGAATGCCGTAACGCATCATGCCGCCGAGATGCTCATGCTCGTCGAAAACGGTGACGGCGTGTCCCTTAAGGCGCAACTGATAGGCGCAGGCCAAACCGGCGGGGCCGCCGCCGATGATGGCGACTTTCTTGCCGGAGGCTTGCACGCCTTCGGGCAGGCTGAATTTCAGGTTGTTCTTGATGGCGTACTCGCCGAGGAAATGCTCGACCGAGTTGATGCCGACATGGTCTTCCAGTTCGTTGCGGTTGCAGCCGGATTCGCACGGAGCCGGGCAAACACGTCCCATCACGGAGGGGAAGGGATTGGCTTCCGTCAGGCGACGCCAAGCGTACTCCTGCCAGGGCATGGACGGCTTCCCGTCGGCGCCGACAGGCGGCTTTTCCATGCCGCGCACGATATTGAGATAACCGCGAATGTCCTCGCCAGCCGGGCAGCTACCTTGGCACGGCGGGGTGCTCAGCACGTATTCCGGGCACTTGTGGGTCCAACCGGCGTCGAAAATCTTATCCTGCCAGGAGCGCCATTGGTTCTTGCCTTCCTTGTAGCGACGGAAGGTAAAATTTTGATTCGTGTTGTCGGGGGATACGGACATTGCTTTCTCTCCTTAATAATCAGCGTTGCCGTTGGGCACGCAAGGCGCGCCCAACCTACAAAGTTTCCTAAATTATTCCTCGGCCTTTTCGCCGCCTTCGTTGTCTTCCGGGACTTCCAGGACGATGGCGGTGCTCACCAATTGGTGCACGCCGCCGATCATGTTCATGTCGAAACCGTAATATGGCACCACCTTGGTGAATTGCGCCTTGCAGATTGCGCAAATCAGCGCCATGAAATTGACCTTGTGCTCCTGCACCACGCTGTTGAGCGCCTCCATGCGCGGCAGCGCGCCCTTGACGCGGACCTCCATCAGGTCGTCGGTGAGCAGACCGCCGCCGCCGCCGCAGCAGAAGGTCGCTTCGCCGATGGTTTCCTCGGCCATGTCGTGGAAATTGTTGGCCACCGCCTTGATGATCTCGCGCGGGATGACGAACTGGCCGCCGGGCATGTCGCCCATGCGCGAGCCGCGCGCCACGTTGCACGAGTCGTGAAAGGTGATGGTGCGGTGATCGTTGGCGCTCTTGTCGAACTTGAGCTTGCCCTGCTGGATCAAATCGTAGGTGAATTCGCAGATATGCTGCGGCGCCGGGTAACGCGGATCGAGCTGTTTTTGCAGTTCGATCGAGAACGGGTCTTCGCCGCCCGCGCCGACGCCGGTCAGCGTGTTCCAGAAGCTGTAGGCGACGCGCCAGGCATGGCCGCATTCGCCGACGACGATGCGCTTGACGCCCAGTTCGAGAGCAGCCTGGCGGATACGCAGGGCGGCGCGGCGCATATTGGCATAGCTGCCGATAAACAGGCCAAAGTTGCCCGCCTCGGAAGCCGTGGAGGAGAGCGTCCACTTCACGCCGGCGGCATGGAACACCTTGGCGTAGCCGATCAGGCTTTCAACGTGCGGCTCGGAAAAGAAGTCGGCGGACGGCGTGACCAGCAGCACTTCCGCGCCTTCCTGGTCGAGCGGCAGCTTAACCGGAACGCCGATGTCGTCGAGGATGTCCTCTTCCAGGCCGGACAAGGTATCTTCCAGCGCCGGCCCTGGCAAGCCCAGGTTGTTGCCGATGCGGTGCAGCTTGCCCATGATTTCGTTGGTGTATTTCTGTCCGTAACCGACGCTGTCGAGAATCTCGCGGCCAGCCATGGTGATTTCGGCGGTATCAATGCCGTAAGGACAGAACACCGAGCAACGGCGGCACTCGGAACACTGATAGTAGTAGCTGTACCACTCGTCGAGCAGTTCCTTGGTCAGATCGGCCGCGCCGACCAGCGACGGGAAGTATTTGCCGGCGAAGGTGAAGTGGCGGCGATAGACCTTGCGCATCAACTCCTGGCGGGCGACCGGCATGTTTTTCGGATCGTTGGTGCCGATGAAGTAGTGGCACTTGTCGGTACAGGCGCCGCAATGGACGCAGGCATCCATGAATACCTTGAGCGAGCGGTACTTGCCCAGCAAATCGCCCATCTTGGCGATGGCCTTGTCGTGCCAATCTTCCACCAGTTCGCCGGGGAAGCCGATAGCCTCCTGGATCGGCGCGGAGGCCGGGAACGACTTGACATGTGCCGTCGCCCCCTCCTTGACCACCGGAGGAACGGGATACTCTCTGAATGCCGGTACTTCGAATTTTGCCGCAGCCACGATTGCTCCTTGAATCCTGTTTCTTATGCCCTATAAAGGGGTCGCGTATCTTATTTCTCCAGCTCGGCGGCCCACGGCGCCAGATGGCGGCGCTCACGCGGATCATCCTTCTGGTTGCGCGTCGGGCTGAAGAAAATGCCCGGCGCATGGAGCAGCTTGCTGAGCGGGAAGATCACCATCAACAGCGCCACCAGCGCGAGATGCACCAGCAGGGCGGGATCGCTCGGCAAGGGCTGCCAATTGAACGTCATCAAGCCCAGGAAAAAGGATTTGACGGCCACGATGTCGGTATGCGAGACAAAACGCATGCCCAGGCCGCTGGCGCCGATCAGGATCAACAACAGCAGCATCAGGTGGTCGGAAGGGGTGGAAATATAGCGCACGCGATCCACCAGGAAACGGCGCGCCCACAGACCGCCCAGCCCCGCCACCATGGCGAATCCGGCATAGGTGCCGAACGGCTGGATCCAGCTCACCCAGCCCCACACCGGTTCGGTGAAGTAGCGCAGGTGGCGCATCAGCACGAGTGCGAGCGCGGCGTGGAACATGTAGCCGAACAGCCATATCCATTTATTGGATTTGAACAGGCTTTCGAATAGGGCGACTTCGCGCGCCATCCTGAACACCACCCCGCCGGTCGTGGTCGGCGCGGGCGTGGTGGGAATCTTCAGCGGCGCCGGAGTACGAGAGTAATCGCGTATCTTGTATGCCAGCCCACCCACCAGAATGGCGGTCGCCGCATAAAACAGGCAGGCGTACAGCACGGTCAGAAAAGACATGAAACTTCCCCCGGTCAATTATTGCGAACCAGCCATGGCGGCCGATCCGGCTAGAATTCTGGACCAGGCCGGGCGGTATTTCCGCCCAGCCCGTGTCGATGTACAACTACTGTTGCTTAGATACAGCCGGTCGGCTTGGGCAGGCCGGCGATTTTGCACGCCTGCTTGGCCGGACCATACGGGAACAACTCGTACAGATACTTGCTGTTGCCTTTTTCCGGCCCCAGCTTCTTGCCGATGGCCTTGGTCAGCACGCGAACGGCCGGGGCGATCTGGTAGTCGTTGTAGTACTCGCGCAGGAAGTTCACCACTTCCCAATGGCTTTCGGTCATTTCGACCTTCTCTTCGGCGGCCAGATACTTGGCGGCTTCTTCGTCCCACTCGGCGAGGTTGACCAGATAGCCTTCTTCGTCGGTTTCGTAGGTCTTACCATTGATTTCAAAACCCATGCTTCTCTCCTTAAATTAAAAGCAAAAAATCACAACCACGATTGAACGGCGTTGTTCTCGGCGACGAGATCCACGAAACCGCTGTAATCGACCTGCTTGACACCGTCGATCACCGTATCCTGCATGCCGCGCGCCTCCAGATCCGGCCACAGGGCGCACACGGTACAGCTTTCCATGGCTTTCTTCACGGCTGCCTCAGCCTTGTTGCCCTTGGTTACGGCATAGACGCCATCCTCAATCAGCAAAATGGTGCTGCCGGCCTTGGCGTGAGCGATACAGCTGTCCAGCGTGCTTTTCTCCAGCGGAGATTTGTTCACGATATGCAACATAATGCGTCCCCAATCAGAAACTTAAAATAACGTCTTGCTCTTCCATCAAGGCAGCCATGTCGGCGCGGCTCAATACTTCCACATCGACCAGCAAGTCCTCCTCGGTCAAGCCGCGCTCCTCCAGCGACTCTTTCTCGACGAACAGCTTCTCGATGTCGTAGCCTTCCAGCGCGCGGTAGGTCGGCGAAAAATTCTTCATGCCGACGGCCTTGGTGCCCTGGCCTTTCTTGAGCTGATACACGCCGTCGTCGATGAACATCAGGCTGACATCCTGATCGAAGGCGGCGCTAATCAGCACCACCTCCAGCGATTCCAGCGCGTAAATCGTGCCATAGGGCGCCTTGCGGTTGATGAACGCAAATTTCTTTACGGTACCCGCGGAATCTTCGTCCATGTCGATACCTCCAGTGCTTTCAGTCATGTCTTCTCCCTAATCAATCGCCAAAGGTAACGACGCGGTCGGCCTGAATGCCCGACTCGACCAGTTGCCCCAGCCCGGAAATGCGGAAGCCCGCAGCCAGATTTTCATCGACGATGCCACGGCGCAGGCCGGCGGCGACGCACACCACCAGGTCAACGCCATGCTCTTCCGCCAGCTTGCTCCAGCGGTTGACGATGTGGCGGTCGTCCTGCGGCGGCTCGGTGAGCTTGGTCGCGTTGTTGACGCCATCGTGATAGAAGA
>CAZDIJ010000040.1:0-27304 GCA_964505475.1 uncultured Sulfuricella sp.
GGGAAAGCTGCGACATCGAATTCGCCCAGCCGCAATGGGCGGTCACGCCGGGGCAATCGGTGGTGCTGTACGACAGCGATATTTGTTTGGGGGGCGGGGTGATTCAGTAGTTCAATTGGGGCATAGGGTTATAGTGACGTAAGCGAACTAGAGCGCATCAGGGCGAATGAATTCAAGACCGGTAATTTCCGATGCCATACCGTATACGAATTGCCCGGGGGACATTCGTATGATTTAGACGTAACCAATCCTAACAGCCCAAGTTAGCCGAATCAACGCGATATCGACGAATCCCCGCTACGCCGCAATCACCCCCGCCAACCCCGCCGCATCCTTCACTCGCATCACGCCGCGCCCGGTTTCCACCAGCCCCGCCGCGACCAGTTCGCCGACCAGGCGCGCCACGACTTCGCGGGTGGTGCCGAGGTGGTGGGCGATCTGCTGCTGGGTCATGCGCAGCACGCCTTCCGCCGAGGCGTGCACCAGGATGAGGTTGGCGAGGCGCTGTTCCAGCTTGTAGGAATGGATTTGTTCGAGTTCCGCCATGAGGCGGAATACCAGGGTGGAGAGGGCGCGCACGGTGATGTCCTGGATGGCCGGTTCGCGGGCGAACAGTTCGCGGAACACCGGCCCCGGTATCAGCGCCACGGTGGTGGGGCTTTCGGCCTGCACCCAGGCGGGATAGAGCAGGTCGTTGAACAGGCTGTTCAAGGCGAACACGCAGGTTTCGCCGGGGTCGATGAAGTACAGGGTGGCCTCGACGCCGCTCGGCGACAGCGAATAGACGCGCAGCCGGCCTTGCACGACGAAATACGCCCCGGAGATACGCTGCCCCTTGTGGAGGATGTTTCCCGATGGCGCGGGCACGTCGCTGACCCGCGCCTGATGCAGGAGTCGCTTGCCCGCGGCGCTCAAATCGCGGAACGGGACTAGGGTTTCCAGCTCGATCATGCGCTTTCCCCGGTTGCGTCGATAAAGCGCCAGCATACCTTCTCGCGGTGACGCGGGGAATCGTCACTTCATGGCATAGGCGCGTGACCTCAGCCGCTCGCTGCTCAGGGATTCGAGGAAGGCGACGATGTCCGCCACGTCCTGCTCGCTCACGGCGCGCCGCTCTACCTGCTTGAGCACCCGTTCCTCCGCCGACCAGTTGAGCGTGCCGTCGCGGCGCGGCGCGCCGTCCACGCTGGCGCCGAGCTGCGCGCTGGCCATGATGCGCACCGCGTCTTCCAGTTTTTCCACCGCGCCGTTGTGGAAGTACGGGCCGGTCAGGGCGACGTTGCGCAGCGAGGGTATCCGCCAGGCGCCGCGCTCCAGGTCGTCGGTGCGGCGGTTTGGGGTGAGGTCGAAACGGCTTTCGAAAGCGCCGGGCAAGGCGGGGAAGATGCGCCGGGGCGTCTGCCCGCCGGGCAGGCTGGCGTCGCTGAAATTCGGTCCCTTGTGGCAGGTGACGCAGCCCAGCGATTCGAAGCGCGCCATGCCGCGCAGTTGCTGCGCGCTGAGGGCGCTCCTGTCGCCGCGCACGAAGCGGTCGTAGGGCGTGTCCGGGGTGACCAGGGTGCGTTCGTACGTGGCGATGGCGGCGGCGATGCGTTCGAGGGTGATCGGCGTTCCGGCACCGAAGACCCGCGCGAAGGCCTCGCGGTAGGCGGGCATCCGGCGGATGCGCTCCTCGGCCACGGCGGGCGACGGCATGCCCATTTCCAGCGGGTTGAGGATCGGTCCCATGGCCTGTTCTTCCAGCGACGCGGCCCGCCCGTCCCAGAACAGCACGGACTGGAATGCCGCGTTCCACACCGTGGGCGTGTTGCGCCCGCCGACCTGGCTGGCGATGCCCCGCGCGGTGCGCTGCCCGTCGGCGCCGGCCTTGGTATCGAGGGCATGGCAGGACGCGCAGGAAAGCGTGCCATCGGCGGACAAGGCGGTCTCGTTGAACAGGCGCTGGCCCAGCGCCACCTTTTCCGGGGTGGAGGGATTCTCCGGCGGCTCGGGTGCGGCCGCCGGCAAAGCTTGCCAGACGTATTGCTCGGGCGGGCGCGCCGCGTCGCTGTAGGCCCACACCTTCGCGGCCAGCGCCGACGGGGCTTCCAAGGGCGCGGCAGCCGCCTGCGCTATGAGCTTTTCCGGCATCCGCGTCACGGCCACCGCCACCGATACCTTGAGGGCGAAGGCCAGGATGCCCATGCCGAAAGCCCCGGTAAGCAGCCATTTGCCGCCAGCCGATAGCCTGCCGAAAGGGCCGAGTTCGCGCTGCACCATCAGGATGATCGCCGCCAAACCCAGCACGACGGCGGGGATGCCGATACCGAGCAAATTGTCTATTCCGTTGTGCATGATGACCTCCTCAGCGAAATTCCCGGTTTCAAGCCTGCGCGCACTCGGGACGGCGGAAAAAGATGTCGCCGGGCGTGGCGGTGGCGACCTCGGTGATCGAGTTGAACGGCAGGCCAACCCGCTCGTGCGCCCGTTTCACCGCTTCGGCATTGCTCGCCAGGTTGAGGCAGAAAGCCCGCCCTTCCTCAAGGCCGACGTGGATGCGCAACGGCACCACGCCTTCCGCGTAACAGGCTTGCTCGTATTGGCCATAAAAGGCCTCGAACTCGGGGACGCTCAGCTTGCCGGGAAAGGTGTTGCGGGAACGGTCGTGGGTGTCCAGGAACAAACGCATTGCTTGCATGACGATTTCCTTTCGAAACACTGCGGGATTGCAGTGAAGGGAAATCTACCGTCGGGCGATGCGGGGTTCTGTAACAATTGCTACACAGTGCGGACGATGCGCTTCGTGCCTCAGCGCATTCTACGTGGGCTGGAGCGATGGGTTAGAGGGTTGGTGGAAATGGCACTTGGGAAAATGGTGCTTCATTGGGGAGCGGATATTCACTAAGGATTGGTTGGTAGGGGAACTCTACGCCGAAGTGTGAATAAAGCGCCTTGCTTCCTTCCGTGGCTGAGAATAGTGCGGAACGAGCCATTGGGATGGTGGCTAATGCGGAAGATTTGTGCACGGTTGCGTTGCGACGGATGCGTAGTCGCTCCGTTGAGACGAAGGGCTCTGCATCAAGGGAGAGCGGCATGTTGGATAACTCTTTCACCCAATGCATTATCCCGAGCCAATAGCTTGCTTCGTTGAATTTCCTCTGAGTAAAGGTTTCGTTTCTACCGACGAATGGTTGAAGCAGCTTGGACAAGGCGACTTCCATCAGATGGTTTGCTCCAACCAATGCCAATTGACACAACGCATCATCTTCGGCGCTTTGCTCTGCAATGGATTGTGGAAGAACTTCGTAAACCAAACGACGAGTTCCCATATAAGCCGTAGACCATGAGTCATGATTGAACCAACTGACTGTGAATGTTGTATGCACCGGGTGGGGTGGCATGAGTCATCTAACGTAATTTAGATGCCATCAATCCTAACAACCCAGAGTAGCCAGATCAATGCGATGAAGTGAGTAGTCTCTCCAGGAGTTTGGTGGTGGGGTAGTACTATGAAATTACGCTGAATTCCATGCGCCCTCATCCCCGGCCCTTCTCCCGCCTGCGGGAGAAGGGAGTAAAGCCCCTCGCCCGCAGGCGGGAGAGGGGTTGGGGTGAGGGTGTTTGAAATTCAGTCAGAGGTGGATTAGGGATGCCGAGCCCCAATGCTTACTCGGTACTCAGTCCTCGAACCTCACTTCGGCGGCATCGTGTCGATGAACGCCTGGCGCTGCGACAGCTTGTCGGAGAGGCACGCCAGGGCGGGATAGCTGCGGCGCCATTCGTATTCGGGGAAACGCAGGTCGAGGTAGCCGAGGGCGCAGCCGACGGCGATGTCGGAGAGGTTGTAGGCGTCGCCGGTGCACCAGGTCTTGTCACCGATGCCATCGGCGAAGGCTTTCAGCCCCAGGTCGACGGCGCGCCGCTGCAGGGCGATCCAGTCCGGGCTGCGTTGCGTTTCGGGGCGTTTGTTTTCCAGGAACATCGCCGCGGCGGCTTCGGAGACCCCGTCCGCCAAGGCTTCCCAGCGCCGCACCTGGATGCGCTGGCGCACGCTTTCCGGGATCAGGCGGTGCACCGGGGAAACCATGTCGAGGTATTCGACGATCACCGCCGAATCGAACACGGTGCTACCGTCGTCCAGCACCAGCACCGGCACCTTGCCGAGCGGGTTGAATTCGGTGACGCGGGTGTCGGGTTCCCAGGGGTTCTCGATTTGCGCTTCGTATTCGATCTTCTTTTCCGCCATGACGATGCGCACCTTGCGGGCGAAGGGGCTGGTCAGCGTGAGGATGAGCTTCATGGTTGCTTGGGACGGGTGATGAAAAAACGGGCGGATTATACCATGGCCGGCGGCTGTATTTCTTCCAGCGGCCAGCGCGGGCTGACGCCGAAAGCGCCGCTGCCGGGCGTGGCGTGGCCGAGGCGCATGGCCCCGGCGAAGGCGATCATAGCGCCGTTGTCGGTGCAGAATTCCAGCTTGGGGTAATAGACTTGTCCGCCGCGTTTCGCCGCCTTGGCGCTCAGTGCAGCCCGCAATTGGCGGTTGGCGCCGACGCCGCCGGCGACCACCAGGCGAGTCAGGCCGGTCTGGGCCAGGGCGGCGATGGACTTGGCGGCCAGCACGTCGACGATGGCGTCCTGGAAGGCGCGGGCGATGTCGGCGATGGTCTGTTCGTCGCGCTCCTGCTGGTTCACCAGGGTGAGCACGGCGGTCTTGAGGCCGCTGAAGCTGAAGTTGAGGTCGCCGCTGTTGATCATCGGGCGCGGCAGCTTGAAGCGGCCCGGCTTGCCCTGTTCGGCCAGCCGGGAAATCGCCGGGCCGCCGGGATAGCCCAGGCCGAGCAGCTTGGCGGTCTTGTCGAAGGCTTCGCCGGCGGCATCGTCCAGCGTTTCGCCGAGGGTTTCGTAGGCGCCGATGCCGGTGACGCGCATCAATTGGCTGTGTCCGCCGGAAACCAGCAGGGCGACGAAGGGGAACTGCGGCGGTTCGGGTTCCAGCAGCGGGGCGAGCAGGTGGCCTTCGAGGTGGTGGATGCCGACGGTCGGGATATTCAGCGCGTAGCCCAGCGCGGCGGCGACGCTGGCGCCGACCAGCAGCGCCCCGGCCAGCCCCGGCCCCTCGGTATAGGAAATGGCGTCGAGGTCGGCGAGCGTGCAGCCGGCCTCGCCGAGGATCTGGCGCGTCAGCGGCAGCACCCGGCGGATGTGGTCGCGCGAGGCCAGTTCGGGCACCACCCCGCCGTATTCGGCGTGCATCGCCACCTGGGAATGCAGGGCGTGCGCCAGCAGGCCGCGCTCCGTATGGTAGAGCGCAACGCCGGTTTCGTCGCAGGAGGTTTCGATGCCGAGGACCAACATGGGACGTGCACTTTACACGATTTGCCACGGCTCTAAAATGCATGCGATGGAAAATCTCCCTTACCGCGGACGCTTCGCCCCCTCGCCCACCGGCCCGCTGCATTTCGGCTCGCTGGTGGCGGCGCTGGGAAGCTATCTCGACGCTCGTGCCCACCTAGGCGAGTGGCTGGTGCGCATCGACGACCTCGACCTGCCGCGCGTGGTGGCGGGCGCGGCGGACGACATCCTGCGCACCCTCGAAGCGCTCGGGCTGGAATGGGACGGCGAAATCGTCTACCAGAGCCGCCGTGAGGAACATTACCGCGCCGCGCTGGCTGAGCTGGAGCATCTCGGCGCGGTCTACCAGTGCGCCTGCACGCGCAAGGAAATCGCTGATTCGGCGGTCGGCCCCGACGGGGCGGCGATCTACCCCGGCACCTGCCGCGCCGGTCTGGCGCCGGGAAGAACACCGCGCGCCCTGCGCTTGCGGGTGGAATACGCCCCGCTCGAATTCGCCGACGTCGTGCAAGGCCGCGTTGTCCAGCATCTGGGGCGGGAAGTCGGCGATTTCGTGGTGCGCCGCGCCGACGGGCTGTTTGCCTACCAGTTGGCGACGGTGGTGGACGACGCCGCGCAGGGAATCACCCACGTGGTGCGCGGCAGCGACCTGCTCGATTCGACGCCGCGCCAGATCTACCTGCAACGCCTGCTGGGACTGCCCGCGCCGCGCTATGCCCATCTGCCGGTGGCGGTCAACGAGCGCGGCGAGAAGCTCAGCAAGCAGACCCTGGCCCCGGCTGTGTCGGCAACCCGCCCCGTGCTAGTATTGCACCAAGCATTGCGCTTTCTCGGGCAGGAAATTCCCGAGGAATTGCGGCAAGCCGAACCAGCCGAATTCCTGCGCTGTGCGGCGGCAAACTGGCGGCGGGGAGCGATTCCGCCGGCGAAGACCATACCTATTTAGCAAGAGGACACCATGCCCTATTTCGTATACAAGATCATTCCGCCTTTCAAGCAACTCGAACAGCTCCAGGCCTTCGAGGGTTTCAAGGAGGCCAGCGCCTTCGCCAAGAGCCACCGCGCCGGCATGACCTCCGCCGACAAATACACTGTCAAGGTGGTCTTCGCCGACGACGCCTTCAAGGCGGAAATGCTGTTGACCGAGGAACGCGAGCCGGAACCGATGATCGGCGATGATTACTGATTAACCTGGGGCCATGGACGAAAACGCTTTCCGCAGTACTTTCAATGCGCTAAATCCCAACGATTGCCTGTTCGAGAAGGCAGTGGTGATCTGCGGCCATAGCTGCCGCAACCTCAAGCGCATCGACATCGGCGAGCGGCTGACGATGGGCTGCGTGGCTTCCGAGGCGCACGCGGCCTGCCGCGAGCTATTGGAATTGCTGCGCGGCAAGGCAGTCTTCGCGCTGCACGTGACCGATGTCGCGGTGCTGCCCCACGCCAAAGACCTCAAGGTGCAGTGCGGCGGCCTGCGCGGCCTGCAACAGGCGCTGGCGCCCGAAGCGGAAGCCGAGGGGAAAATCGCCGACATCGCCGCCCTGGTGAGCGAAGCCCAGGAGCATTTCGCCGGGCTGGAAAATCTGCCGTTCGGCGAAATCATGCGCTCGATCAGCCATTTCGAGGGGCGCAAGCGCGGCAAAAGCTAAACGGGATAAGACTGCGAATCGCTTTCGAAAGCGGCGATGCCTGGGATGTCAACCTGGAGGATTGCCACTGATGGAAACGCTGCGCAGCGCAAATCGCAAACCCACGCACCCCGGCGAAATCCTGCGCGAGGACGTATTGCCCGCCCTGAACCTCACCCAGGCGGAACTGGCGAAACGGCTGGGAGTTTCCCGGCTGACGGTTTCCGAAGCGCTGCATGAAAAGCGCGCGGTTTCCCCGGACATGGCGTTGCGCCTCGCCAAATTGCTCGACACTACACCGGAATCGTGGCTGCGCATGCAGCAGGCAGTGGATCTGTGGGAATTGGAGCACAGCCGGAAGGAAGCCTACGATGCCTCCAGCCCGTAAAAATGGCCACATAAGATGATGCAAAAACTGTGTCGAAATGGATCAACGAATCGCCGGTGGAATACTCGCATCCTCCCCACTTCCACACCGAAACGATGGAGCCAGGAGTAACGCGGTTGATAATCGGCGTTCCTCACGGAAACATCGACGTGCTTTTATCATTATGCCTCTAAACTATTCTCAGCTATCGCTCCTTCCCCTGCTCGCGGGGGAAGGCCGGGATGGGGGCAAACGGCGGCGGCCATGCGGGCAAACGCCCCCACCCCAACCCTCCCCCGCGCGCTATGCGCGCAAGGGAGGGCGTGGACGTTTGCTGAGAATAGTTTAGAGGCATGTTTATCATTATTGGAGTGCGTGGAAGAGCTATTTGCCGTCTTGTACGCATTGCACACTTCCCGAAATTGCCGGCGTCTTGCGTCACCCTGCTCAACCCGAGGGTATGAGTCAACCCGCGAAATGGCGTTGCACTGTCTCCTTTTTCTTTGAAAAGCGGGTCATTGTTGATATCATAAAAATAAAATTGTGATACCGGAGACTGCATGATTCGCACTGTAATCAGTCTGGACGACTCGGACAAGCGCTGGCTGGACCAGCAGGCCGCCCTCCAGCATGTTCCCATGACCGAGGTGGTGCGCCAGGCGGTGCAGGCGCTGCGTGCCGCTCGCCAGCAGAACGGCGATGATTTCCAGGCATTGCTTGCCGGCACCGCCGGGATATGGCGGCACGGCGACGGACTCGCCTGGCAGCGGGACGTCCGGGACGAGTGGGCGCGGTGATCTACCTGCTCGACTCGGTCATTCTTATCGACCATTTCAACGGCATCGAGGCGGCGACGGCTTTCCTGCGCGAACACCGGGAGGAGGCGGCCATTTCCGCGATCACGCGCGCGGAAGTGCTGACGGGTTTCGACGAGGCGCAGCGCGCCTTGCCGGCTCGCCTGCTGGACGTTTTCGCCTGCCTGCCGCTGGATAGTGCCATCGCTGATCTTGCCGCGCACTTGCGCCGCCTGCACTGCTGGAAGCTGCCGGACGCCATTCAGGCCGCCGTGGCGGAGCATCACGGCCTGCGGTTGGTGACGCGCAATGCCAAGGATTTCCCGGCGGACCGGTTCGATTTCGTTTTGACGCCATATTCGTTCTGAGCCCAGCGGGCCATCAATTCATGCCTATCATGCCGAACCTCCGGCGGAAAGATCGGATTTCACTCCACCATAACCTATGAACTTCACCTTACACACCACTTCCGCCGCCGCCCGGCGCGGCACTCTGCAACTCGCCCACGGCGCGGTCGAAACCCCGGCCTTCATGCCGGTGGGCACTTACGGTTCGGTCAAGGCGATGTCGCCGGTCGAGCTGCACGAAATCGGCGCGCACATCGTGCTCGGCAACACCTTCCACCTGTGGCTGCGCCCCGGCTTGGAGGTGATCGAAGCGCACGGCGGGCTGCACCGCTTCATGGGCTGGGACGGGCCTATCCTCACCGACAGCGGCGGCTTCCAGGTGTTCAGCCTGGGGGCGCTGCGCAAGATCACCGAGGAGGGGGTGAAGTTCCAGTCGCCGATCAACGGCGACCGCTGCTTCCTCACGCCCGAGGAGTCGATGCGCATCCAGAAGGTGCTGAATTCCGACATCGTGATGATCTTCGACGAATGCACGCCTTACCCGGCGGACGAGAAGCAGGCGGCGGAGTCGATGCGCCTCTCGCTGCGCTGGGCGGAGCGCTCCAAGAAGTCCCACGAGGGCAATGCCAACGCGCTGTTCGGCATCGTCCAGGGCGGCATGCACGAGCGCTTGCGCGACGAATCGTTGCGCGGCCTGGTCCGCATCGGCTTCGACGGCTACGCCATCGGCGGACTGAGCGTGGGCGAACCCAAGGAGGACATGCTGCGCATCCTCGCCCACGCCGCGCCGCGCCTGCCGGCGGACAAACCGCGCTACCTGATGGGCGTCGGAACCCCGGAAGATCTGGTGGACGCGGTATCCCTCGGGGTGGATATGTTCGACTGCGTGATGCCGACGCGCAACGCGCGCAACGGCTGGCTGTTCACCCGCTTCGGCACGGTGAAGATCAAGAACGCCCAGTACCGCATCGACACCCGCCCGCTCGACGAGGAGTGCGCCTGCTACGCCTGCCGCAACTTCAGCCGCGCCTACCTGCATCACCTGCACCGCACCGGGGAAATCCTCGGCGCGCGCCTCAATACCATCCACAACCTGCACTATTACCAGGAATTGATGCAGGGCATGCGCCGCGCCATCGAGGAAGATCGCTTCGCCGCCTTCGCCGAAGATTTCCGCCGCGCGCGCGTCGCTTCGTCGTGCTAAAATACCCCGTTTGAATATTCGCCTTTTCGGAGACTTGACATGTTGATAAACTTGGCCCACGCCGCCGATGCCGCTCCCCAAGACCCTGGTTTGATGGGTTTTTTGCCGCTAATCGTTATTTTCGTGCTGTTTTATTTCATGCTGCTGCGCCCGCAGATGAAGCGCGCCAAGGAAACCAAGTCCATGGTCGAGGCCTTGCAGAAAGGCGACGAGGTGGTCACGGCGGGCGGCACGTTGGGCAAGGTGGTCAAGGTCACCGATAATTTCGTTACCGTGGAAATCGCCGAAAACACCACGGTGCACGTGCAAAAGGCCGCCATCCAGACCCTGCTGCCCAAGGGCACCATCAAGGACCTGGAAAAGTAATTTCATTGCCACGCCCTAGAAACTCCAGAGGTACCCCATGAATCGCTATCCCCTGTGGAAATACATCGTCATCGCCATGGCGCTGTTGCTCGGGCTGATCTACGCGCTGCCCAACTTCTTCGGTGAAACACCGGCGGTGCAGGTGTCGCCGCTACGCAGCATGACCAAGGTCGATCAAGGTTTGCTGGCGCGCGTCGAAGATATTTTGAAAAACAGCAAGATCGCCCATCAGGGCGTCTTTCTCGATGCTTCCGGCGTGAAGGTGCGCCTCGCCGACACCGATACCCAGATCAAGGCCAAGGACATCCTGCAATCCGGCATCGGCGAAAACTTCGTGGTGGCGCTCAATCTGCTGCCCAGTTCGCCCGGTTGGCTGACCAGCCTGGGGGCGCTGCCGATGTACCTGGGGCTGGATCTGCGCGGCGGCGTGCATTTCCTCCTGCAAGTCGATATGAAAGGGGCGCTTGACCGCGCGTTGGAGCGCTATAGCGGCGACATCCGCACCGCCCTGCGCGAAAAGAAGGTGCAGTATTCCGGCATCGGCCGCGCCGGACAGGCGGTGGAAATCAAGTTCCGCGAGGCGGCGCTGCGCGACGCCGCCTTGAGCGAATTGAACAAGGCTTTCCCCGACCTGCTGCTGAAAGAGCGGGATGACGGCGTCGAATTCAAGCTGTCCGGCACGCTCCGGCCGGAAGCGCAAAAGCGCTTGCAGGAATTCGCCCTGCAACAGAACATCACCACCCTGCGCAACCGCGTCAACGAACTCGGCGTGGCCGAGCCGATCATCCAGCAGCACGGCGCCGATCGCGTGGTGGTGCAACTGCCGGGCGTGCAGGACACCGCCAAGGCCAAGGACATCCTGGGGCGCACCGCCACCCTGGAAATCCGCATGGTGGATGAGGAGCACGACGTGGCGGCGGCGCTGAACGGCCAGATTCCCTTCGGCACCGAACTTTACACCGAGCGCAACGGCATGCCGCTGCTGGTGAAGAAGACCGTGGTGCTGACCGGCGATTACATCAGCGATGCACAGCCCGGCTTCGACAACCAGAGCAGCGAACCGGCCGTGCACCTCAGCCTCGACGGACGCGGCGCGCGCCTGTTCAGGCAGGCCACCCGCGAGAACGTGGGCAAGCGCATGGCGATCCTGCTGATCGAAAAGGGCAAGGGCGAGGTCATCACCGCTCCGGTGATCCGCGAGGAAATCGGCGGCGGCCGGGTGCAGATCAGCGGCCGCATGAATACCATGGAAGCCAACGACATCGCCCTGCTGCTGCGCGCCGGGGCGCTGGCCGCGCCGATGGACATCATCGAGGAGCGCACCGTCGGCCCGAGCATGGGCGCGGAAAACATCGCCAAGGGTTTCAATTCAAACATTTACGGCTTTCTCGCCATCGCCGCCTTCATGGTCTTCTATTACCGTTTCTTCGGGATCGTTTCGACGGCGGCGCTGGGCGCCAACGTGTTTTTCCTGGTGTCGCTCCTGTCGCTGATGCAGGCTACCCTGACCCTGCCCGGCATGGCGGCCATCGCGCTCACCATCGGCATGGCGATCGACGCCAACGTGCTAATCAACGAGCGCATCCGCGAAGAACTGCGCAACGGCTCCAGCCCGCAGGCGGCGATCCACGCCGGTTACGACCGCGCCTTCGATACCATTCTCGACTCCAATATCACCACCTTCATCGCCGGCATCGCCCTGTTCTGGCTGGGATCAGGCCCAGTGCGCGGCTTCGCGGTGGTGCTGTGCCTGGGCATCATCACCTCGATCTTCAGCGCGGTGATGGTGTCGCGCGCCATCGTCAACCTGACGTATGGGCGTCAGGCAAGGCTGGCGAAGGTGTCGATCTAAACAAGCGCCCTTCACCATCGCCCCCTCTCTCGCAGGCGGGAGAGGGTTGGGGTGAGGGAGCTAATTAATTGCGGATACTTAGTAGCTAGGCATATCAAGGAACCAACATGCTGGAATTTTTCAATATCAAGCGCGACATCCCGTTCATGAGCTATGCGCGGGTCACCACCTTCATTTCGCTGGTGACCTTCGTCCTGGCGGTGGCGGCGCTGGCGGTCAAGGGCTTGAATTTCGGGGTGGACTTCACCGGCGGCACGGTCATGGAATTGTCCTACCAGCAGCCGGCCGACCTTCCCAAGATACGCTCCACCCTGGAGCACGCCGGTTACGGCGACGCCTCGGTGCAGAACTTCGGCACCTCGCACGACGTGCTGATCCGCCTGCCTGTGAAACCGAACGTCACCGGCGCCCAGTTGAGCGAAAAGATTTTCGCGGCGCTGCAAGGAGCCGATGGTAGCGTCAAGCTCCAGCGCGTCGAGTTCGTCGGTCCGCAGGTCGGCAAGGAACTCTATGAAAACGGCGCCCTGGCGCTGATCGTGGTGTGCCTCGGGATCATGGCCTACCTGGCGATGCGCTTTGAGTGGCGCTTCTCGCTGGCGGCGATCATCGCCAACATGCACGACGTGGTGATTATTCTCGGCTTCTTCGCCTACTTCCAGTGGGAATTCTCGCTCACCGTGCTGGCCGGCGTGCTGGCTGTGCTGGGCTACTCGGTGAACGAATCGGTGGTGGTGTTCGACCGGATCCGCGAAAACTTCCGCAAGATGCGCAAGGCCAGCGTGCCGGAGATCATCGACAACGCCATCACCCGCACCATGTCGCGCACCATCATCACCCACACCATGACCGAACTGATGGTGCTGTCGATGCTGTTCTTCGGCGGCGAGGCGCTGTTCTACTTCGCCCTGGCGCTGACCATCGGCATCGTCTTCGGCATCTACTCCTCGGTGCTGGTCGCCAGCCCGATCGTGATGTGGCTGGGCGTGTCGCGCGAGGACTTCATCAAGGCCGAGAAAAAAGAAGGCGAAGAGGCGGAAGTCCTGCCCTGATGGAAATCCTGCTTGTCTTCGTCGATATTGTTCTGCACCTCGACAAGCACCTGCTCGCGCTGGCGCAGGACTACGGGGTATGGATCTACCTGATCCTGTTCCTCATCATTTTTTGTGAAACCGGGCTGGTGGTGACGCCGTTCCTGCCTGGCGATTCGCTGCTGTTCGTCACCGGCGCCTTGGCCGCCACTGGCGCGCTGGAGCCGGACAAGGTGATTTTGCTGCTGGCCGCCGCCTCGATCCTGGGCGACAACACCAATTACTGGATCGGCCGCTACCTCGGCCCCAAGGTATTCAAGAGCGAACATTCGCGCCTGCTCAATCCGCGCTACCTGGAACAGACCCACCAGTTCTACCGCCGCCACGGCGGCAAGACCATCATCCTGGCGCGCTTCTTCCCCATCATCCGCACTTTCGCGCCGTTCGTCGCCGGCGTCGGCAGAATGGACTACCGCCAGTTCGTCCCGTACAGCCTGTTCGGCGGCATTGCCTGGGTCGGCTCGCTGGTGCTGGCCGGCTACTTCTTCGGCAACATTCCCTTCGTCAAGCAGAACCTGACGCTGGTGATCTTCGGCATCATCGGAATTTCATTGTTGCCGGGCGTTATCGGCTTCCTACGCCACCGCTACGCCAAGATTCAACCCAGATAATTCACTAGCAGCCTGTCGGACTTGAAGAATCGTAGCGAAAATTCGGCTGGGCGAGGACAGATTTTGCTGGTTTTGCAGGTCAATAGTTATTCTATTGACCAAAAAAGCGGCAAAATATGGACCGGCCAGGCGGATTTGCAGCCGATTTCCTTTAAGTCCGACAGGCTGCTAGGTCGCCGCAAAACGGCTGCCCGCGCCCGCGTAGGGGCAAAGCGCCGCCTAGGGCTATCTGGGTTTAGTTCAAGGCCGTCGCCAGCAGGCGGCGGTAACGGTTCACCAGTTCGCCTTCCCCGCCCAGCAGGTTGAAAACCGACAGCATGGTCTTGCGCCCGGCGTCGTCGCCGAAGCGGTGGTCGCGTTTGACGATTTCCAGCAGTTGTTCCAGCGCCGCCGGGTAGTTTTCCTGCGACACCAGCAGGTTGGCGAATTGCAGGCGCGCATCCAGATCGTTGCCGTCGGCCTGGATGCGTTCGGCCAGCGTCGCGCCGTCGGGCAGCGACTCGCCGCGCTGGGCGAACTCCAGGCGCGCCAGCAAGGTCACCACCCGGTTGTCGGTGCGTTTGTCGTAAGGCAGGGCATCCAGCATTTCGCGCGCCTCCTGCAACTGGCCGAGATGCAACAGGATGCCGGCGGCCTCGATGCGCGCCTCGACGTGGCCGAGGTCGAGCAGCAGGGCTTCTTCGAGTATCTTCAGGGCGTTCCGCGGATCGCCTCTTCCCAGGACTTCCCGTGCTGCGGCCGCCAGCTTGTCGGCGGGGGAGGGGATCAGGCGGTCGAGAAACTGGCGCACCGCGCTTTCCGGCTGGGCGCCGGAAAAGCGCTCGAATTCCTCGCCGTCGATCACCGCCACCACGGTGGGAATGCCGCGCACCGCATAGCGTCCGGCGATGCGTGCGTTGGCGTCGGAATCCACCTTGGCGAGGATGAATTTGCCCTGGTATTCCGCCGCCAGTTTTTCCAGTAGCGGCTTCAGCACGCGGCACGGGCCGCACCACTCGGCCCAGAAATCAATCACCACCGGGACTCTTTTCGATGCCTCGATGACTTTATCCTCGAAATCGGCTTCGTTGACATCCATGGCAAATGCGGACATATGGCTACCTCGCTTGAATCCGGAATCCATTAGGCGGCTTTTCGAGTCTACCCGACCGCTATTGCCCCGCGTCCTAAATGAATTATCCGGGTTGAATATTAACCGTGGCTAATATTTTAGCCCAAATATGCCGCTTGGGTTCACCGGCGCCCCAGGCGCCGTGAACGGCGAAAAATTCCCGCGCCCAAACACGGGTATAATCGCGAGTTTTTCAGCACGCATTTCGCACCATGGAACTCGCCAAAAGCTTCGAACCCCGCGCCATCGAGGCGCACTGGTACCCGATATGGGAATCCGCCGGTTACTTCAAGGCCGCCACCGATGCCGCAAGGGAAGCCTACTGCATCATGCTGCCGCCGCCCAACGTCACCGGCACGCTGCACATGGGGCATGCCTTTCAGGACACCCTGATGGATACCCTGATCCGCTACCACCGCATGAAGGGCGACAACACCCTGTGGCAGCCGGGTACCGACCATGCCGGCATCGCCACCCAGATCGTGGTGGAGCGCCAACTCGACGCCAAGGGAGAGTCGCGCCACGATCTCGGGCGCGAGAAGTTCCTGGAGAAAGTGTGGGATTGGAAAGAGGAATCCGGCTCCACCATCACCCGCCAGATGCGCCGCCTGGGCGCTTCCTGTGACTGGTCGCGGGAGCGCTTCACCATGGACGAGGGCTTGTCCAAGGCAGTCAGCGAGGTGTTCGTCACCCTGCATAAACAAGGGCTGATCTATAGGGGAAAAAGGCTGGTCAACTGGGATCCGGTGCTGCAAACGGCGGTTTCCGACCTGGAAGTGGTTTCCGAGGAAGAAGACGGCTCGATGTGGCACATCTGCTACCCGGTCGAAGGCTGCGCCGAGGCTTTGGTGGTCGCCACCACCCGCCCGGAAACCATGCTGGGCGACATGGCGGTGGCGGTGCACCCCGGCGACGAGCGCTACCGGCACCTGGTCGGCAAGCATGTGCGCCTGCCGCTGTGCGAGCGCACCATCCCGATTATCGCCGACGATTACGTCGATCCGGCCTTTGGCACCGGCTGCGTCAAGATCACCCCGGCGCACGATTTCAACGACTACCAAGTCGGGAGCCGCCACCGGCTCGAACCGCTCAGCGTCCTGACCCTCGATGCCAAGATCAACGACCTCGCCCCGAGCGAATACCAGGGCATGGATCGGTTCGACGCGCGCAAGAAAATCGTCGCCGATCTCGAAGCCCAGGGGCTTCTGGTCGCCGTCAAGCCGCACAAGCTGATGGTGCCCAGGGGCGACCGCACCCATGCCGTGATCGAGCCGATGCTCACCGACCAGTGGTACGTGGCGATGGAAGGCATCGCCCAGCGCGCCCTGAAATCGGTGGCGGACGGCGAGGTGAAATTCGTCCCGGACAACTGGACGCACGTCTACAACCAGTGGCTGGAAAACATCCAGGATTGGTGCATTTCGCGCCAGCTCTGGTGGGGGCACCGCATCCCGGCGTGGTACGACGAGGACGGCAACGTCTACGTCGCCCGCAGCCTGGAAGAAGCCCAGGCGCAGGCCGGCGCAGGCAAAACGCTGGCCCAGGACGAAGACGTGCTCGACACCTGGTTCTCCTCCGCGCTGTGGCCGTTCTCGACCCTCGGCTGGCCGAACCGGACGCCGGAACTGGCGACTTTCCTGCCCGGCTCGGTGCTGGTCACCGGCTTCGACATCATTTTCTTCTGGGTGGCGCGGATGATTATGATGTCGCTGCATTTCACGGATAAAGTCCCGTTCCGCGAGGTCTACGTGCACGGTCTGGTGCGCGACCAGCACGGCAACAAGATGTCGAAGTCCAAGGGCAACGTGATCGACCCGATTGACCTGATCGACGGCATCGGCCTGGAGGAGCTGGTGGCCAAGCGCACCAGCAACCTGATGAATCCCAAGCAGGCCGAGTCCATTGCCAAGCTGACGCGCAAGGACTTCCCCGACGGGATTCCCTCCTTCGGCACCGACGCGATCCGCTTCACCTTCGCCAGCCTGGCTTCGCACGGGCGCGACATCAAATTCGACTTCAAGCGCTGCGAAGGCTACCGCAACTTCTGCAACAAGCTGTGGAACGCCACGCGCTACGTGTTGATGAATCTGGAAGGCCAGGATTGCGGGCAGGATGACAGCGCCGCCTTCGAGTATTCCGACGCCGACAAGTGGATCGTCACCCGTTTGCAACAGGCGGAGAAAGAGGTTATCGAGGGTTTCGACCACTACCGCTTCGACATGGCGGCGCGCGCCATCTATGAGTTCGTGTGGGACGAGTATTGCGACTGGTACGTGGAACTCGCCAAGGTGCAGTTGCAAAACGGCAACGAAGCTCAGCAGCGCGCCACTCGCCGCACCCTGGCGCGCGTCCTGGGCGCCACGCTGCGCCTGGCGCACCCGCTGATCCCCTTCATCACCGAGGAACTGTGGCAGAAGGTCGCCCCGCTTACCGGTGCGGCCTCCTGCACCCAGGGCGGCAACGCCGCCTCGATTATGCTGGCGCCTTTTCCCAAGCCCAATGAGGCCAAGATCGACAACGCCGCCTACGCGCGTATCGCCACCCTCAAGGACATCGTCCACGCCTGCCGCAACCTGCGCGGCGAGATGAACCTGTCGCCGGCGCAGAAAGTGCCGTTGATCGCGCTCGGCGAGATTTCCGCTTATGTTCCCTACATCCAGGCGCTGGCGCGGATTTCCGAAGTGACCGTGGTCGAAGGCGAACTGCCGCAAGCCGATGCGCCGGTGGCGGTGGTCGGCAATTTCCGCCTGATGCTCAAGATCGAAATCGACAAGGAAGCCGAGCAGGCGCGCCTGGCCAAGGAAATCGCCCGTCTCGAAGGGGAAATCGCCAAGGCCGAGGCCAAGCTCGGCAACGAAAGCTTCGTGGCGCGCGCCCCGGCGGCGGTGGTGGCGCAGGAAAAGGAAAGACTGGAGAATTTTGCCGATACGCTGGCCAAGCTCAAGGCGCAGCTTGCGAAACTTGCCTGATAGACTCCTACAGGGATTATTGGATAATCAGCGAAGCCTGATATACTTAATCCAACAAAAATAAACGGGTATTTATTATGGACAAGTCGGGATACAAAATTCATCTTGGCGCGCTGCTGCTGGCCAGCCTGTTGCTGCTCGGCGGCTGCGCCACCAACGGCGATCGGCGCGATCCGCTGGAACCGCTCAACCGCGCCGTTTACCGGTTTAACGAGACCGTCGATGACGCCGCGATCAAGCCAGTGGCGCAAGTCTACAAGGATGTCCTGCCGCAGCCGGTGCGCACCGGCATCGGTAACTTCTTCTCCAATCTCGATGACGTGCTGGTGCTGCTCAACGACCTGCTGCAATTCAAACTGGAGCACGCCGCGGCCGATTTGAGCCGGCTGGTGTGGAATACCACCGCCGGCATCGCCGGAATTTTTGACGTGGCGACCGGGATGGGGCTGGAGAAACGCGACGAGGACTTCGGCCAGACCCTCGGTTATTGGGGAATCGGCGACGGACCTTACCTGGTGCTGCCCATTCTTGGGCCGAGTTCGTTGCGCGATTTGACGGGGCGGGTGGTGGACTGGCAGTTCGATCCGGTGACGCAGCATTCTAACGTCGCCGAGCGTAATTCGGCGTCTGCGCTCAAGATCGTGGATACACGGGCGCGCCTGCTAGCGACCGACAAGGTGCTCGACGAGGCGGCGCTCGATCCCTACGTATTCGTGCGCGACGCTTTCCTGCAACGCCGCCGCAGCTTGGTTTACGACGGCGATCCGCCGCGCCTCAAGCTCGATTTCGACGAGTAATCCCAAAAGAAACAGCCCAACCACGGGGACGCGGGGAACTCCTGAATCAATAGGCTGCAAAAGGATCGGAAACGCTGAATCGGTGGGGGGGCTGAAACATCCCCTCCTCATTGATTTTCCCCGTGTCCTCCGTGGTTCGAGCGCGTTTTGCGCTCAGTCCCCCAGCAGCGCCTTCACCAGCCAGATAGAGCCGATCCCCAAACCGATCAGCAGCGCCTGCTGCACCGTGGCTTGCAGTTCCGCGCGCTTGTGCAGGCCGGGGATCAGGTCGGCGACGGCGACATAGATCATGCTCGCCGCCGCGATGCCGAGAAAGAACGGTGTCCACTCCTGTAGCGATTGCAGGGCGAAGTAGGCGAGCAGGCCGCCCGCCAGGGTCGCCACGCTGGACAGGATATTGAGCAGGAACGCCTGGCGCTTGCTGTAGCCGGAGTGCAGCAGGATCAGGAAATCTCCGACTTCCTGCGGGATTTCGTGGGCGATGATCGCCAGCGCCGTCACCACGCCCGCCTGAAAATCGGCGATGAACGCCGCAGCGATGATGACGCCGTCGACGAAGTTGTGGAAGGTGTCGCCGATCATTATCATCAGCCCGCTGCGGCCATGGTCGTGGCTCGGTTCCGGCGGCGGCGCATGCGCCTCGCAATGGCCGGTGTCGTGGCAGTGCCGCCACAGCACCAGCTTTTCCAGCACGAAAAACAGCAGAATGCCGAACAGAATGGTGGCGGCGGTATGCTCGATGTTACGGGTCAGTTCAAAAGCGTGCGGCAGGATTTCCAGGAAGGCCGCGCCGAGCAGCGCGCCGATGGCGTAGCTGACCAGCATCGGCACTCTTTCCGGGCGGGCGGAAAAGGCGAACAGCGCGGCGACGGCGATGCTCAGAGCGCCGCCGAGCAGGCTGGCAAGGATGATGGCGGTGAGCGTCGTCATTGAAAGGGGAAACGGGAATATCCGGGAAATCGG
Organism: uncultured Sulfuricella sp.; assembly: GCA_964505475.1. Classification (GTDB taxonomy): domain Bacteria; phylum Pseudomonadota; class Gammaproteobacteria; order Burkholderiales; family Sulfuricellaceae; genus JAGXQV01. Next base: position 19,432 of record CAZDIJ010000040.1, read on the forward strand.
GGGATGAGTCTAAAGGCGCTTGCCGGCGCGCAGCATCGCTTCAAAGTCTTCCGCCGGAACCGGTCTGCTGAAGTAGTAACCTTGTATCTCGTCGCAGCCGTTTTCGCGCAACAGGCGCAGTTGCTCGACGGTTTCCACTCCCTCGGCGATGGCGCGCAAACCGAGGTTGCGGGCGAGGTCGATAATGACCTTGCTGATCGCCAGGTCGGAAGGGTCTTCGGTGATGTCATTGACGAATGAGCGGTCGATCTTCAGCTTGTCGATGGGGAAACGCTTCAGGTAGTTCAACGACGAATAGCCGGTGCCGAAATCGTCGATCGACAGTTTCAGGTTCAACCCCTTCAGTGCCAGCATGCTGGCGATCATCGCCTCGGCATTGTGCATTATCATGCTTTCGGTCAATTCCAGCTCGACATACTGTAGGTCGGTGCCGGTTTCCTCGGCGATGGCGACGATGCTTTCGGCCAGTGAATCCTGGCGGAATTGCATCGCCGACATGTTGACCGCCACGGTCAGGTCGGTGAAGCCGGCATCCTGCCAGGATCTCAAATGGCGGCAGGCGTCACGCAGCACCCATTCGCCGATGGGGATAATCAGCCCGGAATCCTCGGCGATGGGGATGAAGCTGTTGGGCGCCAGCAAGCCTTGTTCCGGGTGGATCCAGCGGATCAACGCCTCGGCGCCGATGATCCGGCCGCTGTGCAAGTCCACCTGGGGCTGGAAGAACAGCCGCAGTTCCTGGCGTTCCAGGGCGCGGCGCAGCGAATTCTCGATCATCAGCGCTTCCAGGATGCTGGCGTTCATGTTGCGCGTGTAGAACTGATAGGTGTTGCGCCCCGCCTGCTTGGCGCTGTATACCGCCGAATCGGCGTTTTTCATCAGGGTCTGCTCGTCCTCGCCGTCGTCGGGGAAGACGCTGATGCCGATGCTCAGAGTGACGCCCAACTCTTGGTTTTCCAGCTTCACCGGGGCGGCGAAAGCGTCGATGATCTTCTGCGCGAACAGGGCGATATCCTGGACGCCGCCTACTTCCGTCATCACGATCAGGTATTCGTCGCCCCCCAGGCGCGCCACGGTATCGGCTTCGCGCACGCAGCCGCGCAGGCGTTCCGCCACCGCTTGCAGCACCGAATCTCCGACGGCGTGGCCGAGCGACTCGTTGATGTTCTTGAAACGGTCCAGGTCAAGCATCAGGATGGCCGCCGAATGGCGATTGCGCTGCGCGGTGGCCAGGATGTGCGCCAGGCGGTCTTGCAGCAGAACGCGGTTGGGCAGGTCGGTGAGCGGGTCGTAGTAAGCCAGGCGCTCGATGCGCTCTTCGTCGTACTTGCGCTGGGTGATGTCGGTGAACAGGGCGATGTGGTGCGTGATGTCGCCTTGTGGGTCGCGTTCGACCCCGATGGTCATCAATTGCGGAAATATCTCGCCGTTTTTGCGCCGGTTCCACAACTCGCCCTGCCAGTGCCCGGTTTCCTGCAAGGTGCGCCACATCTCGTTATAGAAAGCGTGATCGTGACGTCCCGAGGCGAACATGCGCGGGTTGCGGCCTACCGTTTCCTCGGCCGAGCGCCCGGTGATCTCGGTGAAGGCGCGGTTGACCGAGATGATGTTGTTGTCCTTGTCGGTGATGATGATGCCTTCGGTGCTGTTGTCGAACACCTTGGCGGCTAGTTGCAGATCGCGGTTCTTGGTTTCGATTTCGCGCTGCTGGAAAACCACCCGGGCGGCTTTGCGGATGGCTTCCAGCAAGGCGTCGAGATGGATGGGCTTGAGCACGTAGTGGTCGATGCCGACCTCGATGGCGTTGAGAAAGAAATCCTGGTCATTGAAGGCGGTGGTGACGATGACCGGCGTATCGGCGTCGATCTCCTTGATGCCTTCCGCCATTTTGAGGCCGTCCATCAGGGGCATGACGATGTCGGTCACGACGATTTCCGGGGTGTGGGCGCGGAACAGTTCCAAACCTTCCAGGCCATTTTCGGCGACCAGCAGATTGCCGACCCGGCGCGACAGGTAGAGGACGAGCTGGCGGCGGATTTCCGGGTCGTCCTCGACGTAGAGGACGCTCAGGGTTTGCAGGAAATCGGCGGAAGCGGGTTCTTCAGGCGACGCGGTCATGGTTTATTAAAGTGCGTTCCGGTTTCGATACGGATAATTTCATGTTTTTATGCAGCCAGCATTATGCAGCCATGCCCCCATCGACTGCAATGCACATATTGATTTATGTCGCGAGGGGGTAGGGTTTGAAGGAAAGCAGGTGTTTTTCCAGCTCGGGAAAATAATCGTAGCTGACATCCAGATCGTGCTCTTCGTGCTGCTGCCCGGTGAAAACCCGCACGGTATGCTTGCCGGGGTTGTCGATGACGTAGCGGGCGCAGTCGGCCTGCTGGCCGACGGTAAACAGCCTGCCGTCCACCTCGCAAAAATTGTCGCCTTCGTTGTGCGTCTGCTCGAAGGCTTCGGGCGATTCGTAGCCGAGGTAGGTCAGGAACGCCTTGTTGACGTATTCGAAATGGTCGTCCTTGATTAGCACCATGAAGTCCGGCGATTTGTCGAGCACCAGGTGGATCATGCGGTTTTGCGCGGCGATCAGGCGGTGTTTAATCATCACGTCGGCGCACTTCACCAGGGCGTCGACCAGCGCATCCGGCTTGACCGGCTTGACCACGTATTTGTCGATGCCGATGTCGAGCGACTTGATGAAGAAATCCGGCTCGTTGTAGGCAGTCGTCAGGATCACCGGCGTATCGTAATTTTCCGCCTTGATCGCCTCGGCCATCTCCATGCCGCCCATCAACGGCATGGATACATCGGTAATCACGATATCCGGCTTTTCCCGCAGGTAAATATCCAGGCCTTCCTTGCCGTTCGATGCGACGAACAGTTTGCCGACGCGCCGTTGCAGAAATTTTGCCAATTGTTGCTGCACGCCTTCGTCATCCTCGGCATATAGAACCGACAGGCTATGGAGGTGCTTGAGAATTTCAGGATTTGGCGTCATGTTTCCTGTTTTCCATCAGTGACGGGCAGCGCCCGGCAAGTATTTTCGTAGGATTAACGGATAATTCTATCATGATACCGTTTAGGTGAATCACCTAGGAGGAGTTTAGGAAAGCGGGAGGCGTTGGGTTGTCATCGCGCCGCCATGACACATTGAAAATCAGATTGTTGCGTATTGCGATGGCGTTCCGGGAATTTGAGGTTGCATGAATTCCACCGGTTCGCGCACAATTCGACAATTACCTTCCCAAGATCGAAACTTAATTAGGATTGTCGCGCCATGCAAACCCCGATCATGACCGAGCAGGAACTCGACCGTTTGGAAACCTTGTTGAGTTCCGACGCATTCGGTGACGAAGCCATGCCGCTGGATACCCTGCAAGGCTTCCTGTGCGCGGTGGTCAGCGGCCCACAGGAAATTCCCTCAGGAGCTTGGCTGCCGTTGGTGTTCGGCGAGACCGATTATGAAAGTCTGGCGGAAGGGCGGGAAGCCGCCGCATTGTCGCTGAAATTCCGCGATGGCATCGCCGCCGCGCTCGCCGCAGATGCCGAGTTCGACTTGATTCTCTACGGCCTCGAAGACGACCCCGAGCAACTCGACTTTGCCGCGTGGAGCGACGGCTACGTCTATGGATCGCAAATCGGCGACATCGACTGGTTCGAGGCCGCCGGCGAATTCGCCCACGACCTGAGCGAAAAAATGGAGGTGTTCTTTCTCCTCAACGGCATGCTCAAGGAAGACGCTCTCAAGAACAGGGAACCTTGGCTGTCGGCCAAGGAAGAAAAGAAGCTGCTGGAGCAAGCGCAGGAAGAGATGCCGGAAACCATCGGTGCGCTTTACCGTTTCTGGCGCAGCCTGGACACCCCGGCCGCTCCTTTGCGCCGGGAGGCGCCCAAGGTTGGGCGCAACGACCCATGCCCCTGCGGCAGCGGCAAAAAATACAAACAATGCTGCGGCGGGAAACCCACCCTGCATTGACGGATCGGGTTGTGTAAAAAACTGACGAGGGACGGGATCATGAAAAAGCAGCCTCAGCAAAAACCTGCGGCGGATAACGCCGGGGGTGGCTATACCGAACTTGGCCAATTGGTGCGCCAACTGCATCAAACTCTCCACGAACTGGGGTGCGACCAAGCCATGCAAAGCGCCGTGGGCGAATTGCCGGACACCCAGGACAGGCTTAATTACATCGCACAACTGACCGAACAGGCCGCCCAGCGTTCGCTCAACGCGGTGGAAATCGCCCGCCCGCTGCAAAGCACCCTGGAAAGCGGAGCGCTGGCGCTGACCGAAGAATGGCGCGCTGTCCAGGCGAAAGGCAACGGCGAATGGCGGCAAGTCGCGGAAAAAATGCACGCCTTCCTCGAGGAAGTTCCCGTTCACACCCGCGCCACCACGTCGCAGCTTGGCGAAATCATGATGGCGCAGGATTTCCAGGATTTGACCGGCCAGGTGATTAAGAAAGTCGCCCAGTTGACGCAAAATCTCGAACATCAACTGGTGCATATCCTGCTCATCAGCAAGCCGGCCGGCCAGCCCGCGAAGGACGGCGATGCCCTGCTCAACGGCCCGCTTGTCAAGAAAGGCAGCCGCACCGACGCGGTGAACAATCAGGCGGAAGTGGACGACCTGCTCAGCAGCCTCGGCTTTTGATGCGCCGCATGGCGCTCGAACGTTTGCTGGCTTGCCGAATGGGATTGGTTTATATTTAAATCAATCGGGTAGGGGGCCGCAAGGATGAAAAGAATCGTAGTGATGCTGGATGGATTCATCCAGCGCGACATACTGACCGACAAGGCGGAAGTGACCATCGGCCGCAATGCCGAGAACGACATCCAGATCGACAACGCCGCGGTGAGCGGGGTTCACGCCCGGCTCATTCTGGCGCCAGAGCTGCTGGTCGAGGACCTCGGCAGCACCAACGGTACCGCCGTCGGCGGCGCCAAGATCGACAAGCCGACACCCATCCATCTCGGCACCGCCATTTCCATCGTCCGTTATCTGATTTATATTCTGGACGGACACAAGACCGATACCGTCCCACATCGGGAGCATACTCAAAAGATAAGCGGCGGATAATTGCCGATCGCCGCCTGGAACACGGTTTACGGGTAAATTCCAGACGAGCTTGGACGAGGTGGATTCAGGGGTGGTGCCGGGAGCCGGAATCGAACCGGCACGCTATTGCTAGCGCGGGATTTTGAGTCCCGTGCGTCTACCAGTTCCGCCATCCCGGCACGGGGAAGGCGCATTATTCCTTAAAAGCCGGTTTCCGGCAAGCGCTTTAGCGGCTATCATTGCGCCTCTTATGCGCACCGCCGATTTCGATTTCGACCTTCCCCCGGAACTGATCGCCCAATTTCCCGCCGCGGAAAGAGCCGCCAGCCGTCTGCTGCATCTCGATGGAAAAAGCGGCGCCCTGCATGACGGATTGTTCCGCGAGCTGCTGCTGCATCTGCGCGGCGGCGACCTGCTGGTGTTCAACGACACCAAGGTCATCAAGGCGCGCCTGTTCGGCGTCAAGGACAGCGGCGGCAAGATCGAGGTGCTGGTGGAGCGGGTGCTGGGCGAGCACGAGGCGCTGGTCTTTATCCGCGCCAGCCATGCGCCCAAGCCCGGTTCGCGGCTGACGCTGGCGGAGGCGATCCATGCCGTGGTGGTGGAGCGCCGGGACAGCCTCACCCGCCTGCGCTTCGAACATCCCGAGACGGTTTTCGATCTGCTCGACCGCTACGGCAGCCTGCCGCTGCCGCCGTATATCGCCCATGCTCCCGGCGCGGTGGACGAAACTCGTTACCAGACGGTCTACGCGCGGGAGCCGGGAGCGGTGGCGGCGCCCACCGCCGGGCTGCATTTCGACGAGGCGATGCTGGCGCAACTGGCGGGCATGGGCGTCGCCACCGCCCACGTCACTCTCCACGTCGGCGCCGGGACTTTCCAGCCGGTGCGCGTCGAACGGATCGCCGAGCACAAAATGCACAGCGAATGGTATACCGTGCCGCAGCGGACGGTGGACGCCATCGCCAACGCCAAGGAACAAGGCGGGCGGGTGATGGCGGTGGGCACCACCAGCCTGCGCGCCCTGGAATCCGCCGCGTTCGGCGGTGAATTGCGCGCCGGGCAGGGCGAAACCGACATCTTCATCACCCCCGGCTATCGTTTCAATGTGGTGGAACGCCTGCTCACCAATTTCCACCTGCCCAAGTCCACTCTGATGATGCTGGTGTCCGCCTTCGCCGGCAGCGATCACATCCGCGCCGCCTACCGCCACGCCGTGGAGCGGCGCTACCGCTTTTTCAGCTATGGCGACGCCATGCTGATCGAGCGGCAACAGTCCTGAAAAACCTGATACGATAAGTTTTTCGTTCGCCACCGCTTCGAGGTGAAAATCATGACGCCCTATGTCTACTGGTTTCTCGCGGGTTTGATATTGCTGGGGCTGGAAATGGTCAGCGGCACCTTTTACCTGCTGGTGCTGGGCATCGCCCTGTTCATCGGCGGCGGCGCGGCGCTGGCCGGGCTTGGCGAGCCGCTGCAATACACCCTGGCCGCCCTCGCCGGCATCGCCGGCACGGTTATTCTGCGCAAGCTTCGTCCCTCCCGTTCCGCCGCGACGGAGGAGCAAAGCCTGGACATCGGCCAGCCGGTGCAAGTACTGACCTGGCACGGCAACGGCACCGCGCGCGTCCATTACCGCGGCGCGGAATGGGACGCCGAAACCGAATCCCCCGACACTCCGCATGGCGGCACGCTCTACATCAAGGCGCTGCGCGGCGCCGTTCTGATTCTGACGCAGCACAAACCGTAACATAGGAGGGAATCATGGAAATCGCTCTGTTCATCCTCATCGCCGCCGGCATCTTCGTCGTCAAGGCGGTCAAGGTCGTCCCCCAACAGCACGCCTGGGTGGTCGAGCGCCTCGGGCGCTTCCACGCCACCCTGGTGCCTGGGCTGAGCATCGTGTTGCCCTTTATCGACCGGGTCGCCTACAAGCACCTGCTCAAGGAAATCCCCCTCGACGTACCGAGCCAAGTGTGCATCACCAAGGACAACACCCAGTTGCAGGTGGACGGCATCCTCTATTTCCAGGTCACCGATCCCAAGCTGGCCTCCTACGGCTCCAGCGATTACGTCACCGCCATTACCCAGTTGGCGCAGACCACCTTGCGCTCGGTGATCGGCAAGATGGAACTCGACAAGACCTTCGAGGAACGCGACGACATCAACCGCGCCGTAGTCGCTGCACTCGACGAAGCAGCCGCCAACTGGGGGGTGAAGGTGCTGCGCTATGAAATCAAGGATTTGACGCCGCCCAAGGACATCCTCCACGCCATGCAGGCACAGATCACCGCCGAGCGGGAAAAGCGCGCCCTGATCGCCGCCTCCGAGGGGCGCAAGCAGGAGCAGATCAACATCGCCACCGGCGAGCGCGAAGCCGCCATCCAGCGCTCCGAAGGCGAAAAGCAGGCCGCCATCAACCAGGCACAGGGCGAAGCGGCGGCCATCAAGACGGTGGCCGAGGCCAACGCACAAGCCATTCAGCAGGTCGCCCAGGCCATCCAGTCGCCCGGCGGCATGGAAGCGGTCAACCTCAAAGTCGCGGAGAAATACGTCGAAGCCTTCTCCGGCGTGGCCAAGGAAGGCAATACCCTGATCCTGCCCGGCAACATGGCGGAGATGGGCAGCATGGTGGCGGCGGCGATGAGCATCGTGAAGGCGCAGAAATAAAGCCCCCTCCCCCACGTGCGGGGGAGAGTCGGGGTGGGGACGAGCCAGCCGTCGGTGACCCTAGATGTCGCAGGGGCGGTCGTAAACCGCCAAGCCTAGCGTTCCCGCCCCGCCTCGTGAAACGCCTTCTGCACCGGCGAGAGC
>CAZDIJ010000041.1:0-25610 GCA_964505475.1 uncultured Sulfuricella sp.
TTTACAGCAGACTACCATCTTAAATCGCTGTCTGGAAATTGGGGTCCACTATAGTCCACAGCGTAATCTAAGCTCTTCTCCGGCCCCGTCCCCAACGGGGCTTTTGTTTTGGTGTTGAAACGTTTCAGCATCCACCCCCATCCCCGCCATGCGTAGCATGGCGGCATGAAACTTACCACCTCTCCAGCCGGGCTGGCGCTGATCCAGCAATTTGAATCGTTTTCTCCGGATGTCTATTTATGCCCGGCGGGCAAGCGCACTATCGGCTACGGCCATGTTGTGCGCTCGGCAGACAATCTCACCCCACCGGTCACCCATGCAGAAGCGCTGGCGCTGCTCGCCCAGGATTGCTCCATCGTCGAGATTTATCTCAACGCGACCCTGCCCGGTTTAACCCAATGCCAATTCGATGCACTGGCCTCGTTCGCATTTAACGTGGGCCTGGGCGCGTTCGAAAAATCCACCATGTTCAAAAAACTGAAATCCGGCGATATGGCGTCCGCGTCAGCGGAATTCCAGCGTTGGATATTTGCCGCCGGAAAGCCGTTAGCCGGACTTGCGCGCCGCCGCCAGGCTGAACGGGCACTGTTTCTACAGGAAAATTCACATGCCTAACTGTAAGCCATGGTGGCGTTCCCGGACGATCATCGTCAACGCCGTCGTCGCCGGACTTGTGGCGCTGGAAGCCTCATCCGGCCTATTGCAACAGGTATTGCCGGTCAATTTCTACACCGCCGTGGCGGTAGGGTTGCCGGTGATCAATGCGTGGCTCCGAGTCATCACCACCTCTGGGGTGAGTCGATGAACCGCGCCCTAGTCGGGCTGCTGGTTGGCGCGCTGCTGCTGGGCGGAGTTTTCTTCGCGGGCTATCGGCACAGGGCCCAAGCCTGCCTGATCGAATTCCAAGCGGAAAAGCTTGCATCGACCAAGCGCGCCATCGAGCAGGCCAACGAGATCGCCCGGCAGGACGCCGAGGTGCTGGCCGGCCAGGAAAAAACCCGCATCGAGCGGCGCACCGTCTACCGGACACTCGAAACCGAGAGGATCAAATATGTCGAAACGCACCCTGATAGCCGCGCTTGTGGCCTTGACGATGACGGCCTGCGCCAGTGGAACGCCGCCAATGCCGGTGATTTACACGCCGGTGTCGGCCAGTTTCAAAACGCCGCCGCAGCCCCTGCCGGCGGCAACCAGCGGCTCGCTAGCCGACCTGTGGGCGAATCACCTGGCCGTGGCGGAGCTATACCACGACTTGGCCGACCGTTTCCGCCGCCTGGTGCGGGAAGTTGAAATCCGCGAAAAGCTGATGGGGCCGCAATGACAATACAGCTCGAATTCTGGCACCTGGTCACCTTGCTGCTGGCCTTTTTCGGGTTTGTCGCCGGAGGCGCCAAGGTGCTTTTCGATCAGATCGACAGGCGGCTCAACGAGCGCTTCGCCGCCCTTGAGCAAGCCCGGCAGTCGGCGGACAAGGCCATGCAAGACGAGTTGGCGCGCCACTCCCGCGAAGAGGAAAAGGCGGTTGCAAAGCTGGGGGAGCTGGAGCGCGACTTTCTGAAATGGCGCGCGGAAATGCCGGTGCAGTATGTCCGGCGCGAGGATTACATCCGGGGGCAAACCGTGTTGGAGGCCAAAATGGATGCCCTGTATTCAAAACTCGAAGTGGTAAGGCTGGAAGGAGCCCGCAATGCTTGACCTGCTCAAAGCCCGGCGCGAGGGATTGCGCTGGAACATTCTCAAGATGCTGTATCTGGCCGCTCCCTACACCAGCGGCGAGGCGCAAATCTTCGACGTCATGCGCGGCATCTACCCGGATGCCACCCAGGACGAATTGCGCAAGCAGATGGACTACCTGGCCGACCGGGGATTGATCGACTTGGTCAAGGCGCCGTCCGGACTGTGGTTCGCCGACATCGGACGCTACGGCACCGACATCGTCGAATACACCGTGGACTGCGACCCAGGCATTGCCCGTCCCGCGCGTTACGCGGAGATCGGCTGATGGCCAAGCGCGGCAAAATCGACGGCCTGCCGCCTGACGTGCGGCGCTGGCTGGAGCGCGCCCTCACGGAAAACGGATTTTCCGGTTACACCGAACTGGAGGAGCTGCTGCGGGAGAAGGGCTACGCCATCAGCAAAAGCGCCATTCACCGCTACGGCCAGAAGATCGAGCGGCGTTTCGCCGCCATCAAGGCCAGCACCGAAGCGGCACGCCTCCTGACCGAGGGGGCGGCGGACGATCAGGACGCCCGCTCCGAAGCGGTGATCGCCCTGGTACAAACCGAAATGTTCGAGGCTATTCTCAACTTGCAGGATGCGGGTGAGGAAGGCATGCCGGAAAAGGAGCGCATCGGCCTGCTCTCATCCGCCGCCAAAAATATCGCCACGCTGGCTCGGGCATCGGTCGCGCAGAAGAAATGGCGTACCGGGTTGGCGCGCGACATCGCCGCCAGGATGGACGCCCTGGAAGGTGAAGCGAAAACCGGCAAGGCCGGTTTCGACCTGGAAACCCTGCGCCGCGTGCGCGAGGAACTCTACGGGATCACCGGCTGATGGCTCAGCCTGCCGTCCCCCTCTATGCCTATCAACACCGTTGGCTGCTCGACAAGAGCCGCTTCAAGATCGGCATGTTCGCCCGCCAGACCGGCAAGACCTTCACCACCACGCTGGAGATCGTCGACGACTCCTTCGAGGCCGAGGCGCTGGGCCGCCGCGCCCGCTGGGTGATCCTGTCGCGAGGCGAACGCCAGGCGCGCGAGGCGATGGAAGAAGGCGTGAAAAAGCATTGCAAGGCATACAACCTTGGCATCCAGGAATTCGAGAGCGGATTTCGCGGCGCAGACGGCACCGTTTACAACCAGCTCGACGTGGTGCTGCCCGGCGGCTCGAAGATCACCGCATTGCCAGCCAACCCGGATACGGCGCGCGGATTTTCCGCCAACGTCTTCCTGGATGAATTCGCCTTCCACCAGGACAGCCGCAAAATCTGGACGGCACTGTTCCCGGTGATCTCCAACGGCCACAAGCTGCGCATCACCAGCACACCGAACGGAAAGGGAAACAAGTTCTACGACCTGATGACCGGCGAGGGCGGCGCCTGGTCGAAACACCAGGTGGACATCTACCAGGCCGTGAAAGACGGCCTGCCGCGCAATGTCGATGAACTGCGCGCCGCCCTCGATGACGACGATGCCTGGGCGCAGGAATACGAACTCAAGTGGCTGGACGAGGCCAGCGCCTGGCTTTCATTCGATCTCATCAACTCGGTGGAACACGATGCCGCCGGCAAGCCGGAACACTACCAGGGCGGCCCGTGCTTCGTCGGCGTGGACATCGCGGCGCGCAACGACCTTTTCGTGATCTGGGTGGACGAACTGGTGGGCGATGTGCTGTGGACAAGGGAAATCATCACCCGCCGCCGCATTAGTTTTGCCGAGCAGGACGCCCTGCTCGATGATGTCTTTTCCCGGTACCGCGTGATCCGCTGCTGCATGGATCAGACCGGCATGGGCGAAAAGCCTGTCGAGGATGCGCGGCGCCGCCACGGCAGCACCCGTGTCGAGGGCATACTGTTCGGCGCCGCCAACAAGCTCACCATGGCCACCCTGGGCAAGCAGGCGTTCGAGGATAAGAAGATTCGCATTCCCTTGGGCGATCCGGCGCTACGTTCTGACCTGCACAAGCTGCAAAAGGTCACCGGGCCGACCGGCACGCCGCGCTTCGTTGCGGACTCGGACAGCGCCGGCCACGCCGACCGCGCCTGGGGTTGCTTCCTGGCATGCAATGCGGCGTCCACTCCGCCCGCCCCCATCGAATTCCAGTCACTCGGCAAAAATCGAATAGGGGGCGGCCTGGGCGATTACACGGGTTAAGACAAGCAAAGTGTCGTGCGCGCCACAGAAGCGGCTAAAAACCGTTTTATAAAACGAAATTGGGGCATCATGGAACAGGACATCAAACAAGAAATCGCCACCGTCGCCCGCGACATCACTTTCCCGGCCTTCGCCGGGGTGCTGCGCGAAACCGACGATACCCTCATTACCCGAGGCCAGGGCAAGGGGCTCAAGCTCTACGACGAGATCGAGCGCGATTGCCATGCCTACGCCGTGCTAATGAAGCGCAAGATGGCGGTGATCGCCCGCGAATGGCAGATCGATCCGGCGTCGACTTCGCGCATCGATAAGAAAGCCGCCGACCTGGTGCGCGCCCAGATCGCGGCGATGGATTTCGACCACGTCTGCCTCAACCTGCTCGATGCGCTGTTGAAAGGTTTTGCGGTGGGTGAAATCATGTGGGCGGAGGACGGCGCCGAACTGGTGGCCACCGAAGTGCGCCCGCGCGACCAGAGACGCTTCGGCTTCGGCGACGATTACCAAATCCGCCTCAAAACCCCGGACAACTTTCTGCCTGGCGAAGCGGTGCCGGATAAAAAGCTCATCGTCCACAGCTTCGGCGCCAAAGACGGCAACCCCTACGGCCTGGGCATGGGGTCGCGGCTGTTCTGGCCGGTGTTTTTCAAACGCAAGGGCATCACCTTCTGGCTGACCTTCCTGGATAAATTCGGCAACCCTACGGCGGTCGGAAAATACCCGCCCGGCGCCAGCCTTCCCGACCAGAAAAAGCTGCTTGATGCGCTGGGCGCGCTGTCGCAGGATGCCGGCATTACAATCCCCGATGGCATGTTGATAGACCTGCTCGAAGCCTCGCGCAGCGGGACAGCCGGCTACGAACAGCTTTGCCGCTACATGGATGAGGAAGTCACCATCGCCGTGCTGGGCGAAGCCGCCAGCGTCAAGGGCGGCGGCGGCCAGGCGGCCAGCGCCGCCATCACCCGCAACGAAGTGCGGCTGGAACTGGTGAAGGCCGATGCCGACCTGCTCTCCGGCACCCTCAACAAGACCCTGGTCAAATGGATCACGGAACTGAATCTGCCGGACGCCACCCCGCCGCGCCTGTGGCGCAAGGTCGAGGAGCCGCAGGATTTGGGCGCGCAGGCCACGCGCGACAAGATCATCGTCGACATGGGGTTCCAGCCCAAGCTGGCATACATCCAGGAAACTTATGGTGGCGAATGGGAGGATAAGCCAGCGCCTACGCCGCCGCTTAAACCCCCGCAGCCTGGGGTGGTTGGCGTTTCCCCATCACCCGGCGCGGAATTCGCCGAAGGCGACCCCTTCCCCGACCAAACCGCCCTCGACGCCGCCATCAACAAACTCGCCCCCGGCGACCTGCAAGCCGCCTTGAAGCCGGTGCTCGACCTGATCGCGCAATCCGCCGATTACGCCGAGGTCTTCGACAAGCTGGCCGAAACCTACCCGGCGATGGATACCCAACAGATCGAGGAAACCCTCGCCCGCGCCCTGTTCGTCGCCGACACCTGGGGGCGGCTATCCGCGCAGACTCATGCCTGACCCCGTCGATCTCTCATTCGCCATCGGCCTGCCGCCGGAAAAGGCCATCGCCTATTTCCAGGCCAAGGGATACCAGATCGGCTGGAACTGGCACGATGTCTGGCAGGAAGTCCAGGCCAAAAAATTCACCGTGGCCAAGGCCGCCCGCCTGGACATCCTGGAAACTATCCGGGGCGAATTGCAGCGCGGCTTCGAGGGGGGAACCACCCTGCGCGAATTTGAAAAAACCCTGACGCCGCGCCTGCAAGCGCTGGGCTGGTGGGGCAAGCAGGTTATTGTCGATAGCCGGGGCAATGCCGAAATGGTGCAACTCGGCAGCCCGCGCCGCCTGGAAACCATCTTCCGCACCAACATGCAGACCGCCTACATGGCCGGGCGCTACCGCGAAATGAGGGAAAACGCCGACAACCGCGCCTGGTGGCAATACGTCGCCATCCTGGACGGGCGCACCCGCCCCGCCCACAAAGCGATGAATGGCAAGGTGTTCCACTATGACGACCCGTTCTGGAATCATTTTTACCCGCCCAACGGCTTCAACTGCCGCTGCCGGGTGCGCGCGCTATCCGACAAGAACCTCAAGGACAGGAACATCCAGCCTGTCAGCTCGCAAGGGCGGCTGGGCGAAGCCTGGAAGGTAGACACCAAAACCGGCTTCACTGAGCGCGTGGCTACCATCCAGTTGCCCGGCATGGACAAACCCTTTTCGCCCGATCTCGGCTGGAGCTACAGCCCCGGCAAGGCGTCATCGGCATGGGACAAAGCCGGTCGCCTGCCCGATTGCGGCGGGTCAGCCGCATTCGCCGAGGGGGGCGATTGTGTCAAGGTGTTAAGGGGGCAAAAAAACTGGCGAGATTACGCCAGGCCGGATTTGCGCGAGGCGCCAGCGGGCTTGCGTGCCACTTCGCCCATTCTGCTCCCGGCGGCGGCATCGCGTGTGGGGGCGGTAGACGTGCTGGCGACGGCGCTCGACCTGTCTGCGGCAAAGCCTTTGCGCGTCGTGCAAACACCTGTCGAACAGGTGGCGCTGCGCTACGAGTGGCTCGATCACCTGGTGAGCAAAGAAACCGACCAGCGCGAGCGCTACGCCAATTTCATCCTGCCCGCCCTGACAAACCCTTTCGAGATATACCTGACCGCCTACGAGGACGGCTACCGGACGCGCTATATCGGCCTGTTTGCCGGGAGAAATGACCTGCTGGTGGTGGTGCGGCAGAACGCCGATGGCAGCCTGGTATGGAACATCATGCAGGCCGACGACAAGGCCATGAACAAACAGCGCCTGGGGGCGCTGTTGTATGGAAAATAAAATCGCAGCCGGTTCCCTGACTCCGCCTCCCAGGATGCGCTCGGCCAACTCTAACGCCGGTCATCGGTTCCTGTACCGACCGGTTTCGCTCCCGGCTGCTTGATACAAGGATAGCACCGCCATGATCGAAATCAAAGTCACGGACGAAAACGTCGTCGCAGCCTTCAACCGCCTGATCGCTCTGGGCGAGGACATGGAGCCGGTGATGCGCGACATCGCCGGGATACTGCAAGACGCGGTGGAACAGAATTTTGAGGAACAAGGCCGCCCCAAATGGGAGTCGCTGGGCGCCGCCACCCTCAAGCTAAAGGCCAAGCGCGGCAAAACCACTCCCAAAATCCTCCAGGACACCGGCCGCCTCGCCGCCAGCATTACCGCTAGATACGACGCGGATTCCGCCACGGTCGGCACCAACGTGCTCTATGCCGCCATCCACCAGTTTGGTGGACAGGCCGGGCGCGGCCACAAAGTGACCATCCCCGCGCGCCCCTACCTGCCCATCACCCCGGACGGGCATCTGGCCAACGGCCTGGACGACGAGATTACCAGCATTCTGCGCGGCGCTATCGAAAACGCGCTGGTCGGGCGCTAAGCGCCTATTTCAGTAGTATCCATGCCCCGCGCCGGAACCATTAGGGGCGCAGTGCTAGGCGCGAACGGCGCCGTTTGGTCATTCCAAACAAGCCGCGAGCAACAACGCAATGCGCCCCAAATGGCTCCGGCCCTCCGGGTTGCGTCCAGAAAGCGCGTCTGCGTTGTCGCTCGTCGCGCCAATGGAACGACCATTGGCGCTCCTCGCTCCTAGCATCCATCACTTTCTGGACGCAACGCGGGGTATGGATACTACTGAAATAGGCTCTAAGTGCAAAACCGCCTAAGATCGTTCTGCTGATTGCCTGGAGATTTTCCGCTGTGGTAGTCTGGTTTTACAGCCGCACATCCTGCAAGGGTGTTGAAACACTTCAGCATTAACTCCCCCTCCCCCGCCGCCTACCATGGGCGGCATGAAGACAACCAAACCCATCCAGATTTTCAAGCCCGGCAATCACGTTGCCATGAGCGGCGCGCCGTTGTCGTTTTCCGGCGCCGATCTCGCCGCCAGCGCCGCCGCCTACGATCCGGCCAAGCACGAAGCGCCCATCGTCATCGGGCACCCGAAGCATGATGATCCCGCCTACGGCTGGATTAAATCGCTTGCCTTCGCCGATGGTGGGTTGGACGCCGAACCGCACCAGGTCGACCCCGCTTTCATGGAATGGCATGCCGCCGGCCGTGTCAAAAAGGTTTCCGCCAGTTTCTACACCCCCGATTCCCCGCAAAACCCTGTCCCCGGCGTCTACTACCTGCGTCACGTTGGTTTCCTCGGTGCGCAGCCGCCCGCCGTCAAGGGGTTGCGCGCCCCCGAGTTCGCCGAGAACGAGGAAGGTGTGGTCGAGTTCGGCGATTGGGATGATCGCCTCAATGCTCGCCTATGGCGCCGTCTGCGCGATTGGGTAATCGGCAAGTTTGGTATCGAAGAAGCCGACAAGGCGCTGTCTGACTGGGACATCCAATCGCTTGCCGACGATGCCGCGCAGCCGGAAAACCCCAGTCAGATTTCCCCGCAGTTTTCCGAACCTACCCAACCGAAAGGAGATGAGATGTCCCAAGAGGATAAAGACCGGCTCGCCGCACTGGAAGCCGAAAACGCCGCCCTCAAGGCCAAGCAGGCCGAGCGGGCAGCCTCCGCCTGCCATGACGAAAACGCCGCCTTCGCCGAAGCGTTGACGAAGGAAGGCAAACTGCTGCCGGCGCACAAGGGTGTCGCCGTCGCCATGCTGGATAACCTGGCCAGCCAGGAAACCCAGGTCGAATTCGGTGAAGGCGATGCCAAGAAGCCCCTGGCGGACGCCTTTAAGGAATTCCTCAAGGCCCAGCCCAAACAGGTCGAGTTCGGCGAGATCGTCAAGCCGGAAGGTGATGCCGGAACCATCGAATTCTCCGCGCCCGGCGGATTTGCCGTCGATGCCGAGCGGCTTGAGATTCATCAGAAGGCGCTGGCCTACCAGGCAGCGCACCCCAGCACCACTTACCAAACCGCAGTCAACGCCGTAGGAGGCTAACGATGGGACAGCAAGCACGCAATCTTCACTCCGAGACCGTTCTGGCGGCCGGGGCGATCACCGAATACCGCGCCGTCGGCTTCGACGGCCTCCAGGCAACCGTCCAAGGCCAGAAGGTTATGGGCGTGGCCAACCGCAGCGCCGCCATCAGCACCTATGTGGATGTGGCCTGCATCGGCACCGCCATAGTCGAGACGGGCGCAGCCTTTGCCGCAGGCGCCAGCCTGATCGTCGATGCGTCCGGGCGGGCTATTGCGGCAACCGGCGCATTGTCAGTCGCTGCCGGAGCCGTGGCGATGACCTCCACAGCGGCGAACGGCGCGATTCTGACCGGTTCGACGTTACCGGAATACGTTTTTGCCGACGCGCTCCGCGCATCCGGCGGGGCTGGCGAATTCGTCGAAGTGCTGCTGCGCCGCTAAACAACCATCACAGAGGAGATTTACCATCATGTTGCGTTCCAAATTCATCAAAATCCTGGGCGTCATTGCGGGCGTGCTGGCTGTTTCCGCCCTGGCGCAAGCCGGAGTCATCGACCCTCACAGCTTGGCTTTTGTCGGGCTGGGAGGAGTGCTGAGCAATTCCGGGGCGCGGGTGATCGACCCGATCCTGACCACGGTAGTCCAGGGCTACAAGAATGCCGACCTGGTCGGGCATAACCTGTTCCCAGCCGTACCCGTCCAGGTCAGCGGCGGGCAGGTGCTGGAGTTTGGGCGCGAATCGTTCCGGCTCTACAATTCCAAGCGCGCCCCCGGCGGCGCTACCAAGCGCCTGCAATTCGGCTACCTGGGCAAACCTTACGCCCTGCTTCAGGATTCGCTCGAAGCGGTGGTGCCGCGCGAGCAGATGCGCGATGCGTCCCGCGTCCCCGGCATTGACCTGGGTTCGCGCGCCGTCAATCTGACCATGAAGGCCATGCAGCTCGCCCTGGAAAACGACCAGGCCGCGCTCGCCATCAATGCCGCCAACTACGACGCCAGCCACAAGGTGACGCTGGCAGGCGTCACGAAATGGAGCGCGGCGACCGGTGACCCGCATGCCGATGTTGACACGGGCCGCGAGGCGATCCGCGCCAGCACCGGCGTCTATCCCAATGTCCTGATGCTCTCGGCGGTCGCTTTCAAGGCGTGCCGCAACAACCCGAACGTCAAGGCCAATTTCCAGTACACCACGCATGAGTCGATCACCGAGGCCATGCTCGCCAACTATTTCAGCGTGGACAAGGTTGTCGTCGGCAAGGCGATCACCTTCAGCGATGCCGACGTGGCGGCGGACGTGTGGGGAAATAACGCGATCCTGGCCTATGTCCCGAGCAGCCCATCCGGCATGGAAGAACCCTCCTACGGCTACACCTACACCATGGAAGGCAACCCCGCCGTCGAGCCGGCCTATTACGACAACAACAGCAAGAGCTGGATTTACGGCGTGAACTACGAGCGCGCTCCGGTGCTGTCCGGTATCACATCAGGCTATTTGATTATCAACCCGAACTGATCGATGTGGCGGGTTGCCAACGCAAGAGGGCAACCCGGTGAACCGAATATTTTCAAGGAAAAAACATGCCGAAATACACGGTTAAATCCCCGGTAAAGCTGGTGGATGGAATTCACCCGGAAGGAAAATTCATCGAGGTCGATGAGGAAACAGCCGCCGAGTTGATTGCCCTTGGAGCCTTGGAAGTGGTTGCGCAGCCCGACCCCACCGCCCGTCTGGCCGAACTCGTCGAAGCCATCGGCGACCTCGACCAGGAAGTCGCCTCGAACTGGATGAACGATGGCCGCCCGAACATCGCCGTACTGACGCCGCATCTGGGTTGGAAACCGACCGCGGCAGAGCGCGATACGGCGTATGCAACCTGGAAATCCAACCAGGAATCCCAAGGCTAATCCGTGAGCTACGCCACCCCCCAGAACTTGATCGACGATTTCGGCGCCGATGAAATGCGCCAGCTCACGGATGATGCCGGTACCGGGCAGATCGACATGGCCGCGCTGGAAACCGCGCTGGTGGATGCCGAGGTCGAGATCAACAGCCACATTGCGGGGCGCGCCCAGTTACCGCTGGCAACCGTCCCGCCGTTGCTGACCAGGATCGCCAAAGCCCTGGCGCGCTACCAGCTCCACGGCGACCGCATTACCCAGGCGGTGCAGACCCACCGCGACAATGCCGTGGCGCTGCTGAAAGGCATATCCAGGGGCGACGTGTCCCTGGGGCTGGATGCGCTCAATCAGCCGGTGCCGGAATCTGGCGGCGTGGCCTACCGCGCCGCCGAACGGGTATTCGATGCCGCGGGACTGGTGGATTACTGATGCTGCTAAAACCCATCGCCGACCGCCTGAAAACTGAGGTTCCCGCGTTCAGGAACAACGTCACCGGCACCGCCGGTTTTGCGGCTGCGCAGGAAGGGCTGAAAAGCGTGCCGGCGGGGTTTGTGTTGCCGCTGATGGATAAGGCGGGGCGGAACGACCTGGCGTGTGGCGGCGTATCGCAATCCGTAACCGAGCGCTTCGGCGTGGTGCTGGTGGTCAGCAACATGCGGGACGCCCAGGGGGGCGCAGCGCATGACGACTTGCAAACCCTGCGCCGCGCGGTGCTCGATGCCCTGCTCGGCTGGCAGCCGAGCGCCGAATACAACCCGGTTGAATACAGCGGCGGGCGCATGTTGGCGCTCAACGGTGCGGATTTGTGGTGGCAGCTTGAATTTACGACAGCCTATTTCGAGAGGAAAGTTTGATATGAAAACCCCGATCCCCGGCAAATTCACCACGGACACCCACGGCAACCGTGTGCCGGTCTATGCCGAGACGGCGCAGGCCGTCGATGCCATCCAGGAAAGCCCGGCAGCCGCCGGCATCCAGGAAGAGCAGCCCGCAGCCCAGGAAGAACACCCCGCCCCATCGACGGGCAAAACCAAGCGAGGAGGTAACAAGTAATGGCCCAGAGTTTTCGCGTCAAGGCCGCTGTGGCGGCGCTGGAGGGCACCTACGGCACCGATGCCGTGCCGACATCGACCGATGCGGTATTGTTTACCGGTGACCTGAATGTCTCGGTCGAATATGAAACTGTCGCCCGTAATCTGGTGAAACCCTTCATGGGCGCTGGCGAGGAAATCCCCGTCGGGACAACCATGAAGCTGACCGGCGATGTGGAGCTGGCCGGCAGCGGAACCCAGGGTACCGCACCGGCCTGGGGCGATTTGATCCTGGCGTGCGGCTGGGCGGAAACCGTGGTCACGGGCGTGGGCAGAATAGCCTCTGCCGCGACCGCGCTCGGCGCATCCGTGGGCACGTTTACCTACACCCGGACAACCGCCCCGACCTGCACCCTGCCGCGCCTGGTTACGCTGACCTGCACCACCGGCGGCGCTTCCGGCGTGGCAGCGTTCATGGTTGCCGCACCCGCCACGACGGTAGACATCGCTTACAGCCAGACCGGGGTGGTGATGACCGATGCGGCGGCCTTCGCCTTGCCCAATGGCGCGGTGATCACGCCGACCGTCGGCACGGCATTCACCGCCGGCGACAGTTACACCCTCCAACTGATGCCGGCATATGTGTACTACACGCCGGTATCGGACAACATCGCCAGCCTGTCGCAATACGTGCATTTCAGCAAAAAGCGCCACAAGCTGCTGGGCGCGCGCGGCAATATGCAGATCAACCAGAACGCCAAGGGCATCCCGGTCATCAAGTTGGATTTCATGGGGCTGTACGGCGGCATTGCGCACGAAGGGGTACCGCCCGCCGTTAATCTGGCGCGCTGGAAAAAACCGGTGCCGGTCAATAACGACTACACCGCCATGCCTCTGTTGCACGGCCATGCCGCGCCCATGTACGCATTCAGCTACAACCATGGCGCAAAAACCGTCCACGTCAATCTGCCCGGCCAGGAATTCATTTCGCTCAACGACCGCGAATCGACCGGTGCCATCACCATCGTCGATCCGACGTTGGAGGACTGGGATTATTACCAGACCGTCAAGGACGTGGTGCTGGGCGGTTTTTCGGTGATACACGGCACCACGCCCGGCAACATCGTCGAGATTCGCGCCACCGGCACGCAGATCGGCAAACCCAAGTACGAGAACAAGGATATGGATGTTGCGCTCTCGCTCGACATGCGCTTCATCTCCGGCGACGCCGGCAACGACGAAGTGATGATCCTGGTCTATTGATCCTGGTCTATTGACCCCGCCCAACAAACCCAACCACAAAGGAAACAAACCATGTTCAGAGTTATCGACGACAGCACCGAAGGCACCGTAATCAAGGATTGGCCGGTAATCGTCAATGTGCCGCAAACAGGCGGGCGTATTGCCAAGCACCAGATTTCTGTTGATTACCTGATGCTCCCGCAGGATGAAATCGACGCCATGATCGAGGAGGCTCGGGAAGCTGATGGTGCAACGGACGCCGAGATTGCGAAGCGCGTGGTGATATCCATCGGCAAGCTGGCCGATGCCGACGACAAGCCCCTGGAGTACACGGAAAAATTGCGCGACATGTTGCTCAAGCGCCCCTATTTCCGTACCGCCCTGGTGCAAGAATATTTTTCCATGGCGTCCGGCCAAAAGCCGAAAACAAAAAACTAGCAGGCGCCGCCCGGCACTGGGCGGCATACCGTCCCGCCGCCCGTATCGACGATGCGGCGGCGGACGAAATGCACGCACTGGGGGTGAGCGCCGAGCAGATCGAGGCGCTCACCGACGGTGATGAGGAAGACCCTGACGACGGTTTTTTCAAGGTCTGGCCGGAAAACTGGCTGACCGTGCAGGTATGGATGCGCTGCGCCGATAGCTGGGACATCGTTTCCGGTCTCGGCGGCGTCTATTACCAAGGTCTGAAATCTGCGCGTATCGAAACTGTGTTGCGACTGATGCAAATCCCGGAATCCGACCAGATGGAAATTTTCGATAACCTGATCACGATGGCGGCAGCGGCCAGAGAGGTTTTGAATGGGCGCGAATGACATTACCCTGGGGATCAAGCTCACTGCCGACGGCAAGGGGCTGGTCGGCGAGGTGAAGCTGTCGCGCGGCGAACTGGACAAACTCGGCCAGTCCACGCGCAACTACAGCTCGGAAGCCGCCAAGCTCAATCAGCAGAACAAGAGCCTGGCGGCGTCGTTCCGGGGAATTGCGGTGGCCGGCGCCGGCTTGATCGGTCTGAACATCGGCGCCGGCATGGTGCGCGACCTGGTGCGCGCCGCCGATGTCGCCACCAACATCCAATCGCGCCTGAAGCTGGTGAGCGACACCCAGGCCGTGCTCAACGCCAACATGGAGGCCACGTTCGGCATTGCCCAGCGCACGCGCCAGGCGTGGGATTTGACCGCCGACACCTATGGACGCCTGGCGCGATCCGCCGCCGATCTGGATTTGTCTCAGCGGCAGTTGGCGTCCATCACGGAAACCATCAATCAGGCCGTGCTGGTCTCCGGCGGCACCACTGAATCGTCCCGCGCCGCCCTGGTGCAACTCGGCCAAGGGCTGGCCAGCGGCACCCTGCGCGGCGAGGAACTCAATAGCGTCATGGAGCAAACACCGCGCTTGGCTCAGGCGCTGGCGGATGGCCTGGGGGTCGGCATCGGCGAACTGCGTGCCATGGGCGAGGCGGGTGAAATCACCGGGCAGCAGATCGTTTCTGCGCTGCAAAAATCCGCCGGAGCGGTTGCTGCCGATTTTGCCAATATGGCGCCCACAGTGAGCGGCGCATGGCAACAGATGAGCAACGAGGTGGTGCGTTATATCGGCGCCGCTGATTCTGCTAGTGGCAGCAGCCGCGCACTGGCCGAGTCCATCCAGTACGTGGCTGGGCATTTGGACGCATTTTTAGCTGTTGCGGCAGTTACTGCCTCCGTCGGGCTGGGGGCGCTGGTCGGCAAACAGGCGCAGGTCGTAGCCGGCGCCATCGCCGTGGCGGCGGCGGCACGCGAAAAAGCAGCGGCGACGGCGGCTGATACGGCGGCGGTTATCGCCAACCTGAACGCCACGCAGGCTGCCATTGTTACCGCACGTGCAGACGCCACAGCGAAACTGGCCGCAGCCCATGCATCTGCCACCTCTGCCCAGGCACAAATCGCCGCCGCACGAGCCGCTGGCGCCCATTCGTTTGCCATCGCCACGCTGGCGCAGGGTGAGCAGGCGCTGGCTGGTGCCATGCGCGCCCGCAGTGCGGCAATGGCTGAGCTGGCAGTGCTCGGCCAGCAGCAGGCACGGGTGTCCTCCGCCATCACTGCCGCCACGTCGGCTCAAACCGCCGCGCAGGTCGCATCCTCCGGCGCCATGGTGGCCGCGCGGGGTGTGTTGGCAACTCTTGGCGGGCCTGTGGGACTGGTTACCACCGCGCTGCTGGCCGGTGCGTCCGCGTGGGCTTTTTTCGGCAATAGCGCCGAAGATGCCGCGCAGAAATCAGCGGACGCCGTGCAGAAGTTCATGGCCGACGCAGAATCGCGTGGTCTGGTGGTGATCGACGAGCTACGCCGCCGCGCTGCCGACACCAAGCAGGTGCTGGAATCCGAGCTCAAATCCAGCTACATCACCGACGTGCGCGGAAATACGGTATATGCCGGCAACGCCGAACGAATCGCGCAGGCAACCCGCGATTTCGAGGCCGCCAACAGCGCGCTGGCCAAGCTGGAGGAGCGCGAGGGTAACCTGGCCAAGCGCATGGGTAAAATCGGTGATGACTGGAGCAAATTGCACCTGACGGCGGCGCAGCAAAAAATGCAGGCGATCGCCGACCTCGACCGCGAATACGCCAAGCAGGTCGGGCAAAACGTCGGCAGCATGGAAGCCCAGCTCAAGCTGTACCAGGATTACCTGTCGAAGCGCGCCGTGATCCTGGCCAAGGTAGTAAAAGCCCCTGGCGTCGCCAGCGAAATCAAGCACGCCGAGGACTTCATCCAGCGCCTCAAGCTGCAAGATGCTCAGCTCGGCCTCGACGAAGCGCAGAAAAAGGCGGTCGAGGCTGCCACCATTTCCCTGACGGTGAAGTCCAGTGCGCTGCGCATGGAGATCATGCAGGCCGCCGGCGCTTTTGCTGCCCGCTACGCCGCGCAACAGTCCGCCATCGAGGCGGAGAAGAAAAATGCCGCGGCCATCGACGCGCTCATTAAAAAATACGATGAGCAAGAAATGGCTAAATCCGACGCGATCCAGTTGACCAATGAATATGCGCTCTCGCTCCAGGCCGGAAACGATCAGCGCGACCTGGAAATCAGCCTGATGGGGCAGAGCGAAACCGCCAGAAACATCGCCATCGGACAGTACCAGATCGAGAAAGAACTACAGGCGCAGATACTCAAGATCAAGATGGCCACCACTGACGAGGACACGCGTGCGAAGCAGATCGCCGCCGCCAGCGCCGCCGCTGGCGCCGCCAAGGAAAACCTCGCCGCATACACCCAGATCAATGATCGGATGAAGGAGTGGAACGGCCTGTGGGGTACGGTGGAAAAAACCGGCAAGGATGCGTTTGTCCACCTGTTCAGCGATGGCAAAAGCACCGCCGAGGGCATCGGCAAGGCAATCCAGGCCAGCGTGATCGACCTGCTCTATCAGCTCACGGCGCGCAAGTGGATCATCAATATCGGAACGTCGGTTGCGGGGTCGCTGGGAATATCTGGCGGATCAAGCGGCGGCGGCAGCCCATTCGATCTCGCCTCGAACGCCTACAGCATTTTGGGCAGCGGCAGCGGCTTCGGCTATCAAGCAGGTAGTTTCCTGGCCGGGAACGGCGCAGCGACGGCCGGTACTTTGGCGGCATCCACCTACGGCGGCGGGATGGCCTTCGGCGGCAGCCAGGCGGCCATGCTGGCGAGCCAAACAGCCGCATTCGGCACGGAGGGGGCGGCCATGACGATGGCGGCCGGAGGCATCGAGGCGGGCGGTATTGCCTCCAGCTTGGCCGCCATCCCCGGCTGGGGCTGGGCGCTCGGCGCCGCGCTGCTGCTCGCCGGTAGCAGTGGCCTATTCGGCGCTGGCGGCGGCCCCAAAAACGAATACTACGGCGGCGTTAGCGGATCGGCTTTTACCGGCCACGACATTCGGGACACCTCCCGCGACGGACAGATCGACGCCCTTATATCGGGAGGGGTTGCGTCCTATTCGTCACTGGCGTCTCGGTTCGGCGCCTCGCCTGCGGCGCTGAAGCTGCGGATCGGAGGAGATTCCGACCCGAATGGGACTGCCCCGGATAGCATGGGCTATCAGATGACCATCGGCGGCGGGAGCCTACGGCAGGATATCCGCAATTGGGGGCGCGGAGAGGGCATCAATCACGTCCCGGAAATGATTAGCCGGGCATTGTTGGTGGCGGTCCAGGCCACGGACATGGGGCCGGTCGCCAATGCCATCGTCGCCGGCCTCGACCCGCAAACCATTACCACCGACCTGCTCAACCAGACCGCTGCCGCCCTGTCCGGCGCCGCCGATCTGTTCGGCGCCCCCAACAGCCCGCTGCAAACCGCGATCCATGCCGCTCAAGCCACGTCTGACGGCCTGGCCGTGAAATTTACCGACGTGGGGATTGCCGGATCAGTCTCCGCCGGCAGCATTCGCCAGGCGGTTGCCGCGCTTGATCTGACCAGCGCCGCCGGTCAGCAGGCCGCGCGCGACATGCTGGCGCTGGCGGGCAGCGTTAAAACCTACGAAACCCAATTGCTCGGCATGATCGGTTTCACCCGCGACAGCCTGGCAAGCAATCTGCTCGATGCCATCAAAAACAGCCCGAGCGCCGCCGCAGCCGGCGAAACATTTGCGCAAAACATCGTATCCGGCATCGAGAATGCCATGCTGGGCGACCTGGCCAGCCAGGTGTCGGATATTGTTACCTCCGGGATCATCACCCCGGCCCTCAATGCGCTCCTGACTGGCCAGTCGGTTAGCGAGGCGCTGTCGCGGGCGAACATGGATGCGGTGATCCAGCAGGCCACGGCGACGGCCACGGCATTCGGGCAAATTTGGAGCGATCCCGATTTCATCGCCGCGATGGCAAAAATCCGCGCCACTGTCAGTGGCGCCACCGCAACATCGTTGTCCGGCGCGCCTATGGGGGGCAGTGGATACCAGCAGGCCGAGAAGGATGCCGCTGATAGCGTGGCAACCGCCAAGGCCAACCTGATCGACGCCTACAAGCGTGAGCTGGACGCCCAGCAGCAACTCGCCGACCGGATGCGCGGCTACGTGGCCAGCCTGCGCAATTACCGGCAATCGTTGCTCCTCGGCGAGCTGTCGCCGCTCGGCAACCGGGACAAATACGACGAAGCCCGCCGGCAGTGGGAGGACATTTCCCGCCGCGCCGCCCTGGGCGATACCGCCGCCATCGAACAACAACAGGGCGCCGGCCAGGCATTCCTGGAGGCGAGCCGCGCCTACAATGCATCGAGCGAGGCGTACGTCCGCGACTTCGAGGCGGTGCGAGCAGGGTTGGCGAAAACCGAATCCGTTGCCGAGAGCCAGGCGCGCATCGCCGCCGCCGCGGCAGCCACCGCGCGCAGCCAGCTCGATGCGCTGGGAGACATCAATCGCAGCGTCCTCACCATCCCGGATGCTATCCGCGCCCTGGCCCAGGCGTTGGCGCAGCAGGCTTCGTTGACCGAAAAGGACGTCGACGGAACATGGAAATCCACCGGCGGCGCCACCGCAAACACCAGTACCGGAGTCATATCGTTCAAGGACGGCACCACCGCGACGATCACCGACTCCCAAAGCTGGGTGAACCAGCAGCTCGCCGCCAACGATCCGCTGGCGGTCTACAACACCGCCATTGCCAAAGGCGTATCGGCGAATAGCCTCGATACGATGATGGGCTGGTCTGCCGGTACCAGTAATACCTGGGCGCTGGAGAATGGCTTGGCAGCCTTCGCCGCTGGCGGTATCGCCTCGTCCGGTCTGTACCTTGCCGGCGAGCGCGGCCCGGAAATCATCGAGGGAATCGGCGCCACGCGCGTCTATCCTGCCGAGCAAACCAGCGCACTGATGAGCCGCATCAGCAACCCGGCGGCCAACGACGCGCTGATCGGCGATATCAAGGAACTGCGCCGCCAAGTCGCTGCCGCCGACCTTGACCGCGCCCATTTGGCCGGCCTGCTGGAACGCCTGATCGACGCGGTAGACAGCGGAACGGCGCAAACCAGCGGTGATCTGCGCGATATGAAAAAACATCTGTCCCATGTCATGTCGAGGATGGCGGCATGAGCGACTTGATCGCCCTGGTCGAAATCGACTACTACGACAAATCCACCGGCACGGTGGAAACTCTGCGCCTCTGCGACGGGCTGGCCTACCGCTGTCGCCCCACGGAAACCCCGCCCAACGCTCTCTATCACCCACTGCTGATCGATGCCGGCTGGTCGCGGGTGGATATTTTCAGCGCGCCGGGGCGCTATGGTTCCGTCACGCCGGGCGAGATCGTGGTCGACGACTCCAGCGGCGTGCTGGGCGCGGAGCTGATCGAGCATGCGTTCGACGGCCGCCGCATCGTCCAGCGCATCGGCGCGCGCGGCGCGGCCTATCCATCCGGCTATACGACGGTAATCAACGGCACCCTGGACGGCCAGCCGGCCTTCGATTGGGGCAAGATCACCTTCCGCCCCGCCGATCTGGTGGCAGGACTGCGCAAACCCTTGCAGTCGGCCAAATACGCCGGCAGCAACAGCGGGGCGAACGGGCTGGAGGGCGTGGACGACATCGCGGGGCGCGTGAAACCCATCGTGCTGGCGCTGGCCTCGAACATGACGCCGGTCTGCGTCAACACCGCGAAACAGATTTACCACGTCTCGCTGCCGGTTGGATCGGCGGCGGTGGTTGTCGGAGCGGTGCGAGACAACGGCGTTCCGCTCGCCGCCGGCACCGCTTATTCCACCCTGGCCGCGCTACAGGACGATACGCAAGCCCCTGCCGCCAGCTATTACAAGGTGCTATCCAATACCACGGACGGCTGCTGGTTCCGCCTGGGCAGCAACCCCATCGGCGCGCTGGCCTGCGATGCGGCCTATGGATCGAGCGCAGACCGCACACACGCACAGGTGTGGAAGCGCATCCTGCTGATGATGGGCGTCGATGCCGGCGCGATTTCCGCCGCCGACGTGGCCGCGCTCGATAGCGCGCTGCCCGGCGAGATCGAATATGCGCTGTTCGACGCGCAGGACGCCGACGCCGCGCTGACCGAGATCGCCACCAGCGCGGGCGCGGCCTGGTACGGCGATCCGCTGGGCGTGCATCGGCTGACGCAGTGGAGCGCGCCGTCCGGCACCCCGGTGGAAGCGCTCTCCAACCTGCGCACGATGGAGATGGACATCGCCGACCCGGTAGGCACCGGCGATGTGGCGCCGGCCTATCGCGTGACCACGACCTACGGGCGCAACTGGACAGTGATGCAGGAATCAGAACTGGGGGGCGACAAGACCTCGCCGGACGACCTGGTGCGCGCCCCCGGTGGCCGCGCGGGACTTGCCGCCCGTGCCTGGCTGCATGAGGAAACCCGCACGGTCACGGCGGAGGACGCCGCCGTCAAACCCGCACATCCCAACGCCATCGAGCTGAAACTCACCAGCCTGCTGGCCGACCAGGCCGCCGCGCAGGCGTTCACCGATGCCCAATTGGCTCTCTATAAGGTGTCCCGCCACATGACCACGCTGAAACAAATGCTCTCTCCGGCGCAGATCGGGACGATCCGCGCCAATGCGGTGCTGACGGTGATCGAATCGCGCTGGGGCTACGATGCCGGGAGATTGATGCGAGTGGCCGGCGTCCAGATCGACCGGAAAACCGGCGAAACTGAATTGAGTCTGTGGGGCTGACGATGGCGAATCCTCTCTTCTGCTACCCCAACTGGACGCTGCCGAGCACGGTCTACACGCCGACATTCGACGCACCAGGCTGGCTGGATACCAGTTTGCTCCAGGGCGACGTTTTGTCTGAGATGGCGCGCTACCCTGGTGTGAACCCGGCCAACACCAAGCTGCTCATCGACCTCAAAACCCCGCGCAATATCCGTGTGCTGGCCGCCCCGTTCCACAACGCCCGGCTGGGTGACGCGATGAGGATGAGTCTGTACACCGATGCCGGATTGACCGACATGGTGCTGGATAGCGGCTGGAAAGAGTTTTTCGGGATCATCTATCCCTACGGCTCGCTGCCGGTTACCCATGTATCCGCCATCGACGGGCGCATGTCGCCCGAGCAGGCGGCAGGGGAGCGCCCATTGTGGTGGCATCTCGCACCGGAGGAGGTGATCGGGCTATACCTGTTGGTCGAGGCGAATTTCTCCGGGAACGCGGACGGGGTCGTTGATCTCGGCCAGATCGTGGCGTCTCCGGGCATATCGCCGGCCTATAATTTTTCATACGGCGTCAGGCCACCATACTACCGCGATCCGTCCACCAAGCGGCGGGCGAAGGGCGGGCCGGCGTTCGTCGATCCGCAGCGGCCATACCGCACCACGTCGATGCAATTCGATTGGTTGGATCGCAGCGAGCTGTACGGCCCGTTGTTCGAGATGGTTAAACGCTACGGCGTCAGCAAGCCGTTCCTGTTCATCTACGACCCGGCCGCGCCGGAAGAAATTTTCCAAAAGCAATCGTTTATGGCTACCGCCGAGCGGATCAGCGACCCCGTCCACCCGCGCTACGGCACATACGGCATGACCATCGAAATCAGCGAGGCGTTTTGATATGGCTATAACCTCTGTCATATTTACCATTAATGGGCACACCTACACGAACGACGAATCAAACCTCACGGTGCCGGAGGGATACCGGTTTATCGGTTATGGTTGGGTGCCGGCGCTAGCAAACTTGGTGGTGGATATCCTGGTCGTCGCCGGACAGGTGCTGACCAATGCCACCGCAGCAGGGGGGAGCGCCAACGCGGCATCGGCCAGCGCATCGGCTGCCGCAGCCAGCGCCGCCACCGCCGTCAATGCGCCCGGCACCAGTGCCACCAGCGCCACCGCGCTGACAGTTAGCACTGGTGCCAAAAGTCTCGTGATCCAGCCCGGTAAATCCATCCCGCCGGCCGGGAAAGTCCTCATCTCCAGGACATCCGATCCCGTCGCGTGGTGGATGTACGGCACCGTCACGGCACATGACCCCAATACCGGCGCACTGACGGTGCAGGTATCCCGCGCCGAGGGCAGTGGCGCCGCCTCGGATTGGTCGGTTTTGGTGACTGGGATAGAGGGGCTGCAAGGTCTTCCTGGTGACCAAGGACAAAGCGGAGTCATCCCCTGGGTGCGTATCTCGGCCTCATCTACGCTGTCCACTGCGCCGGCTAAGGCGGCGGTCAATTCCTCGGCTGCCGCCATCGATCTGACGCTCGACCCCGCGTTGCCTGATTTGTCTGAAATCACCCTCAAGGACATCAAGGGGGCGTTCGGCACCAATCGCTGCCGCCTGTATCCCGGTGCCGACCGCACCATCATGGGCGCGGCGTTTCTGGATTTGACGATTAACTATGCGGAGTACCACCTGGTGCTCGACGGCACAGACTGGAGGATTTAACGATGGCGGATATTCGTGATTTTATTGGTGATGACATCACCGGCACCCTCGATGCCAGTGTCGCAGTGGGCGACCTGGTCGCGTTTTCCGGCGGCGCGGGCTGGCCGATAAAAAATGTCGGATATATCCCCACATTTACCGGCTCCGCAACTGGCGGCCACGGCTCAGCGCTGGCGCGGCTGACCGGCGGGCGCATCGTCGAGTTCTACGCGCGCGCCGGCGATGGATATCCGTGTTTCCGGGTGTTCGATGCGGCGATGGCGCAGGTCGTTGCCGAAACCGTCGTCCAGTCCGGCGCGGCGTCCTCGACAAATTCCCTGGCTATCCTCGCCATGGCGAACGGTAATTTCGTCATTTTTTGGCTATACAACAGCAATCCGTATTTCGCCATTTTTTCGTCGGCTGGGGGAGTCGTCAAAACCGCGACCGCGATTGATGGTTCGACCGCCTGGAATGTTGACACCACATCAGGGGCGCGGTTTATCGCCCAGATGACCGGCGGGAATCTGGTGTTTATTGGCTGTGATACGGCGTTTGTGTACGCGCGATATGCGGTATTCGACGCCAGCGGCAACGTCGTCGCCGGCCCGGCAAATGTCAGCACCGCGGTGGTAACCCCCGGCACGGTCACCGTGGCCGGCGTCGGCGCCGGATTCGCGGTGGGGTGGCTGAATGGCAGCAATTCCTATCCTGCGTTTAGGACATTTAACTCCTCCGGCGCGGCGGTCAGTTCGGCGACCGACGCGATGGCGACGGCGTCGAGCGGGTATTTCCATCTCGCCCGCTGCGCGACCAATTATTTTGCCATCATTTGCAAGGAAGGCGGCTACCCTCAACCTCATGCGCGCATCTACGATGCCAACGGCGCTTTTTTTACCGGCGCCGGCCTGAGCGTGATGGAGGGCACTCCACACTCATATATGGCGGCGACGCTGGCGAATGGGGATATGGTTTTTGGGGCGATGTCCTCGCCAGCCGGCGGGGCGATCGCGCTACGGAGGTGGGATGCGGCGGCGAATTCATTTACGCCCAAAATCATCGTTGCGCCGGATGGTGGCGCGCTGGGCATCACCATTAACACCGGCGTGCTATCCCTAGCGCCCACGCCGGATGGTGGGCTGGTGGTGCTGGCTCAGCATCCGGCCGCGACGGGGTCTACCAATCTGTATGTCCTGTCCGCCTGGCGATTGGATGCGAAATTAAATGTCCTTGGCTACACGCGGTTGCCCCAACACGATCTGACTCCGCCCGGTATCCAGCGAGGCATTTATGGCGTCGTGGCAACCGAGACGCAGGTATTGGCATCCTGCCTCTACCCCCGGCACCAGGTGCTGGCGCTGAATCATCAGCCCATCGCGGGCTGCGCCGTCTCCGCCTCGGCGATCCAGACTTCCGGCAAACACACCGTGTCCGGCGGCGTGTTGCCAGCCGGGGCGCGGCTGGATCAATTTTCAATCGCTGGCAATCTCATGCCGGCAGTGGCTATTTCCGCCACCGAAGTGATTTTGGGAGGTTAGATTATGCACATTATTATTTTGGATGGCGTAGCCGTCGATAAATCGGCGTCCGCCCCGGTTTTCGGTGAGCGTGGCCTTATTATTGATGGAGATGTGGCACTTTCCTGGGCAAATTCCGCCACCCAGGTGGTGCAGGTCGCCGAGGAGGATATTCCGGCTGATTTCGTCGGCGGGAAATACCTGTACCAGGCCAGCGAGCTGGTACTCAATCCGGCCTGGGTCGATCCTGTTGACGCCATTCCCGCCATTCCCGCCGCTCCCGAACCAACCGAGCGTTACGTCTCTGGCGTCGAGTTTCTGCGCCGGTTTACGGTAGCGCAACGGATCGCGGCTCGCCAACTGGCGAAAACCGACCCCATTGCCGAAGATTTTTTTGACCTGCTCGATAAGACCATTGCGCAAAATGGCCGGGTGAACCTGATCGACCCAGATACTGTTTCAGGGGTGGGTTATCTGGCTGCCGCGCTTCCCGAGCAGCGGATCGACCCTGCCGTAATCTTGGCATGAACACCCGTTGAAGAGAGGGCGACCGATGCCGTGTTGGAGCACGGCGCCGGCCACCTTAACCCACAGAACACACCTGTGAGCCAAAGCCAAGGCCCCCTGCCGTGACGTCACAGCGGGGGAAGTATGGCACGATTTTCATATCGAGAGAAAGGCTTACAGCCATGCAAAACGCATTACCTATCATCCCCTGGATCGGCGGTAAACGCCGGTTGGCGAAACACATCCTCCCCCTGTTCCCGGAACACATCTGCTACGTCGAGCCATTTTGCGGCGCGGCGGCGATGTATTTCCTCAAGGAGCCTGCTAAGGTCGAGGTGATCAACGATATCAACGGGGAATTGGTCAATCTCTACCGGGTAGTCAAGCACCACCTGGAGGAATTTATCCGGCAATTTAAATGGGCGCTGACCAGCCGCAAGATTTATGAGTGGATGCAAATCACCCCGTCGGAAACCCTGACCGATATCCAGCGTGCGGCACGCTTCTACTACCTGCAAAAGCTCGCCTTCGGCGGCAAGGTGAACGGCCAAACTTTCGGCACGTCCACCACCTCGGCACCTCGCCTCAATCTGCTGCGCCTAGAAGAAGATATGAGCCAGGCGCACCTTCGCCTGTCCCGAACTACCATCGAGCACTTGGGTTGGCAGGATTGCATCACGAAATATGACCGCGAGCACACCCTGATTTACTGTGATCCGCCCTACTGGGGCACCGAAGGCTATGGTGTGGATTTCGGGCTGGAGCAATATGACCACATGGCGGAGATGGCTAGGTCGATCAAGGGGCGGATGATCATCAGCGTAAACGATATCCCGGAGATGCGGGCGGCGTTCAATGGACTGACGATGGAGTCGGTGGGGATCAGTTATTCGGTGGGTGGGGTGCAGGGCAGAGATAAACGGTCTGAACTGGTAATTCAGAATTTTTAGCCCGCCAGCAACGCTTTGGCGGCGGTGAATCCAACCCATTTGCCGTTTCCGTCAAGTCCGCGAGATGCCAGTTCCCGCCTGGCTAGAGCATTAAGATCGATCTGGCCTTGTGCGGCTGCGAGTATAAATTTCAGCGGCAGGGTTTGAATGGAGAGGATTTCGTCTTGAGTTAATGTGTTCATGTCGGGCACCTTAATAATCGGTGACCGTATTGACGCTCTACCCGGCTGACGAGTCAAGCGGGTTTTTTATAGTGCAATTTCGTTGCGCCAGTTGCAAAATCTATCAATGCCAATTATCGCGCAAATTTGTGTCAATTATCGCGCCCGGTTACA
>CAZDIJ010000042.1:0-24778 GCA_964505475.1 uncultured Sulfuricella sp.
TTTTACAGCAGACTACCATCTTAAATCGCTGTCTGGAAATTGGGGTCCACTATAGGTCGAAGACCTCCCGCCACTTGGCTTTCCCATCTGGAAGAGGCTTGCCTTCCTCCCACAGATTCCATAAGGAGAGCAATTCGCGCATTCCCTGTTCATTGGTAAATGACAAGAAAAGCCGGCCACCTAGCTTTTTATTCTTCGCAACACTGATGGTGTCAGCAATTTCCCTGCTGAGATGACTCAGATGGTCAGGTAAGGTTAGTGGGGGAATCACATCTACAATAAGTTTTCCATCGCCATCAATGCAATCATGTTGCTGAAGAATTTCCTGAATTTCCTTCGACTGCGCTCTGGTGGTTATTCTTTCAATTTTATTCTTGAAAAAATCAACACCAATTTTTGGCGACTCATAAAAGTCATCGTCCGGCTCAATGTCTTCTACATCCCATTCTCCCAACCATTCCAGCCCGTTGGTCGCGTCCACAGCCCGCTTGAAGTCATCAACGCTTCCAGCGGTTTCGATGACAATAACCGCCTCCGGCTCCAAGCCTGCAACCGCACCACTGACGCTGGCTTTGTAGCGTGAAAACTCACCTTGCAAGTCAGCCAACTGACTCTTCAAGCGTTGGGACTGCGTGGCGTGACCGGGCAGGTGGGGTTTGCTTGGCGGAAAACCATTCCCCTTAGGCGGAGCAATTGATTTTGCCTTGGGAAAAACCAGGAGAGGTAACGCTGCCATGGATTATTCGCCCTTATTCGGTGGTCATATCCACATTTGGAACCGGCTTCAACCTGCTACTCCATTGTTCCAACTTTTTCTTGGTGATCGCTTGAGCGTTGTCACTCATCCGGTCAAGCACAGCGCGGCGTACCACACTCAGACAAAATTCTTCAACCTCTGCATAGTTAAGACCAAGCATATGTTTCGCCAAAGTCTCCGACGCGTAACCAAAATTGGTCTGGCAGCGCTTGCCGATAGATTCAATATGCTGTGTCAGTTGTCGGCGTGATGGCAACGGCAGTTCCACGCGCACTTGGAAACGCCGCCACACCGCACGATCCAGCAATTCGGGATGGTTGCTTGCCGCGACGACGACGACATAGTCTGGTAAATCATCTATCTGCAAAAGAAGAGAACTCACCACCCGCTTGATTTCTCCTGTTTCGTGAGTGTCACCACGTTCCTTGCCGAGTGTTTCAAACTCATCGAAAAACAGTACACAGCGCTGTGTTTTGGCGTAATCCAACAGGTTTTTCAAGCGACTGGAGGTTTCGCCAAGGTAGCTCCCAACCAGAGTTTCATAGCGAACCACAAGCAAGGGATACATCAATTCATAAGCCAGCGCCTCGGCCAATGTTGTCTTGCCATTGCCTGGAGGCCCTGCAAACAAGACCCGATTTCGGGCGCGCAAATTGTGAGCATGCAACAATTCGGCACGATGTTGCTCTTCAACCACCTCTCTAATTTGTTCACGAATAGCGTTAGGCAACACAAGGCTGTTGAGGGTGCGCTCTGGGGTTGTTTCATAGATCAAATCCTTGTGCGGCCCTGAATTTCCATTCATCTTGGTCAAAGGTGTATGTCCCGCAGTGGAAATTCCTGGCTGCAAAGACTTAACCAGACGCTCCGCCAAGACGCGGTGCCCCTTGGACTTCTCTTCCTGAATGAGGGTTTCGGCAGTCCTGCGGAAAGCCATCTGGTCACCATTGCTGGCGCTCTTAATTAAATCCACCAATAAATCGGCCTGTGCCATATTTAGAACCTCACCTCAATATTCGTCATCGTGTCACCCAAAAAACCATCAACCATTTTTGGTGGGTAATGTTCATTGGTTCCAACGAACGGTCTTGGGGGAATTGATTTCCTGTTGTTCCTGCTCTGTTAGTTTTACTATGCTTCAACCTATTGATTCCAATGCCTGCTTGGCGAAATCCAGCGGGTCAAGCAGGTGGTTCTCGATAACATCCACCATGA
Source organism: uncultured Sulfuricella sp. (assembly GCA_964505475.1). Lineage (GTDB taxonomy): Bacteria > Pseudomonadota > Gammaproteobacteria > Burkholderiales > Sulfuricellaceae > JAGXQV01. Next base: position 1,973 of record CAZDIJ010000042.1, read on the forward strand.
TGTTCAAATCCAGTTTTTTGTATTCGTGCACCAGCACGTTGCGGAAGCCCACCATGCCTTTCATGTTTTCCAGCATCTCCGGGGAGATCAGACCGGCACGCTGCAACAGCGCGAAGGCATCCACACTATCCTGCGGCAACCCGAGCTTCTTGGTCTTGATGAGATAGTTGGCGATGTCGATAGCCAGTTCGCTCATCCTTTGCAGATTCATCCCGATGGCATCCTGCTTGAGAAAGTCCTGCTCGAACGAAATACCGTTGTCCGCCGCGTAATAGCGCTGGATTTGGGCGATGCAGCGCTCGATGCTGGCTTTCTTGTTGAGGAGAATGTCATTCATACGTTGTAAAATCTCCCGCTCCGCCGGCCTTCGGCCAGAATTTCCGCCCGCTCCTCGTTGAGCTTCTGGTAAAAGGACAGGGTCAGCATTTCGAACTCTTCCGCCGCGTATTCGGCGGCGGTGTAGATGCGCCGGTCGGCCATCACCACTTCCTTCTGGAATACCGTGGAAACCCGGCGCAGGTTGAGCAAATCCACCGGCTTGTGCAGCAGCGACGACAAGCGCATCTGTACCTGGATGAGTTCCATGGTGCCCAGCGCTTTGGCCCGATCGGGCGGCAACAGGACGGCGACATCCACATCGCTGGTCGGCCATTCGTCCTCGGTGCCCCAGGAGCCGAACAGGTAGACGGCCTGCACGTCCGGCCAGGCGGCGCGCAACGTGGCGACGATGGCGTCGGTCGTCGCGGCTCGCTGATCGGCGGTTGCAGGCATTGTTAGGCTTTCGACAACAATTTCAGAGCCTGACGGATGCTATCCGAGACGTTCAAGTCCTGCGGCAGTTGCTTGATCGCCCAACTCGCCTCGCGCTCGTTGTAGCCCAGCGCCAGCAGGGCGTTGAGGGCGTCGTCGCTGGCGGAATGCGCCGCCGCCTTGCCGAGCAGCGCGGCGGCGGCCGGCGTTCCCGGCAGTTTGTCGCGCAGTTCCAGCAGCAGGCGTTCGGCGGTCTTCTTGCCGACGCCGGGTATCTTGGTGAGCCGCCCGGCTTCCTGCGAGGCCACCGCATGGGACAGTTCGGCGACCGACAGGCCGCTGAGGATGGACAGCGCCAGCTTGGGGCCGACCCCGCTGATCTTCAGCAGGCGGCGGAAGGTGTCGCGTTCATCAAAGGTGGCGAAGCCGAACAGCAGGTGGGCGTCCTCGCGGACGATCAACTGGGTATGCAGCACGGTTTTCTCGCCCAACCCCGGCAGGTTGTAGAAGGTGCTCATCGGCACGTCCACTTCATACCCCACGCCGCCCACGTCGAGCAGCACCTGGGGCGGCTGTTTTTCCTGCAATATGCCGGTCAGTCTGCCTATCATCCGATCAATCTCCCTCTTTTCACCCGGAATCCCGCCGTGGCCAATTGACCCAACCCCTGGCCGCCGTGAGCATGGCAAATCGCGCAGGCCAGGGCGTCGGCGGCATCGGCCTGGGGATCGCCGTCGAGATGCAGCAGGCGTTTCACCATTTCCTGCACCTGTTCCTTGCGTGCGTGGCCGTTGCCGACCACCGCCTGCTTGACTTGCAGGGCGGTGTATTCCGCCACCGGCAGGTCGCGCAGGATCACCGCGCAGATCGCCGCGCCGCGCGCCTGCCCGAGCAGCAGGGTGGATTTGGGGTTGACGTTGACGAACACCTGCTCGATGGCGGTCTGTTCGGGGAGGTAGGCGGCGATCACCTCGCCGAGTCCGTCGACGATGCTCTTCAGGCGCTGCGCCAACTCCCCCTCTGGCGAACGGATGCAGCCGCTGGCGACGTATTCCAGCCGTTGCCCGGCCGCCTCGACAATGCCGAAGCCGGTCACCCGCAAGCCCGGATCAATCCCCAATATTCTCATCTATGTGGCAAAATTCAATTTTGCCGATTATACCCGAAGGCGGATCGTCCCCCGCACCCGTTCCCGATGAAGCCGATCCACAACATCACGTTCTCCTTTGACGAAGCCGAAGACCGGATCGTCCTGCGCTGCACGCTCAACGACAAGACTCCCGTCGCGCTGCGCCTGACCCGCCGCCTGACCGGGCCGCTGCTGGAAAAACTGGCCAAGCTGTTGCTGAAAACCAGCGACATGGCCGCGTCGCTGCCCACTCAACTGCGGGAAGAGGTCGTCATGATGGAACATGCCCAGGCACTGGCGCAAATCGCCGCGCAGGCGCAGCATCCCGGCGCCGCGATGCCGGAAACCCCACGGGAACCGCCGTCCGGCCATCTGCTCACGCGCATCGACTTCCAGCCGCAGCCCGGCGGCTGCGTCCTGCTGTTTTTCTGCAACGGCGGCGGCGACGCCCTCGCCGCCATCAAGTTCAACCGCGCGCAATTGCACTGGTTTGTCGATACCCTGGACCGCTTCGCCACGCGCGCCGAGTGGGAAATCCGCCCGGTGCAGCGCGGCTGGCTGATGCTGAAAGACAACGAAAACGCCGCGCAACGCGAGCCGGCCTCGCTGCATTGAGCCGCGGCGAGCGCCAAGAGAAAGGCATTGCAATGAAACTATGGCACAAAATCGCCGCCACCCTCGCCGCCATGCTCGTCGCCAGCTTCGCGGCCGGCCGGATCTGGCTCGTGGTCTTCGATTTCGTCATTCCCAGCTATCTGGCCGGCGTGGCCGGCGGCCTGGCGGCGATTCCCGTCTGGGAGTTGATGCGCTGGATCGACGCGAAACATCCGTGAAATCGCCGGCATTCGCCATCCTGGCGTGCGCCTGCGGCCTGGCTTGGCCGGCGGCGGCGCAAGAGGCTCCCGCATTCACCTACGGCATCGAGCTGCAAGCGCCTCCCGCTCAGCGCAAGCTGCTGGAGGACAATCTCGACCTCTACCGCTGGCGCGGCAACGAGCGCATGAACGAAGCCCAGTTGCGGCGCTTGGTGCGGCAGACGCCGCAACAGGCGCGCGAACTTCTTTCCACCGAGGGTTTCTACTCGCCGCGCGTCGCCGCGGAAACGGAAAACCGGGACGGCGAATGGACGGTGCGGGTCGCCATCGACCCCGGCGAACCGGTGCGGGTGAGCGGCATCGAACTGCAAGTCACCGGCGCTTTCGACGACGGCTCGCCGGGAAACCGGGCGCGCCTGGAAAAAATGCGAACGGATTGGAGCCTGCGCTCCGGCGCGGCGTTCCGCCACGCCGATTGGGAATCCGCCAAGCGCAACGCCCTCAAGGCGCTGCTGCTCGACCGCCATCCGGCGGCGTCGATCGCGGACAGCCGCGCCACGGTCGATCCGCGAAGCGGCAACGTCGAATTGCGAACCGTCCTCGACAGCGGCCCTCTCTTCACTTTCGGCGACCTGGAAATCCTGGGACTGCATCGTTATCCCGAGAGCATCGTCAAGCGCATGAATCCCATCGCGCCCGGCGAGCCTTACACGCAAAACAGGCTGCTGGAATTGCAATCCCGCTTGCAGGACAGCCCCTATTTCGCCAGCGCCGCCGTCAGCGCCGACGCCGACCCCAAGCGCCCGGCGAACGTGCCGGTGCGGGTCGAGGTCGCCGAGAACCCATCGCGCAAGCTGGGCTTCGGCATCGGCATGAGCACCGACACCGGGGCGCGCGGCCAGACGGATTACCGCGACCTCGATTTCCTCGACCGCGCCTGGCGGCTGGGCGGCGCGCTCAAGCTCGACCAGAAGCGTCAATCCCTGGCTGGCGACCTGCAATTTCCGCTGAGCGAACAAGGATACCGCGACAGCATCAACGTCCTGGCCGAGCGCAACGACATCGCGGGAGAAACCACCCACAAGCTGGCGCTGGGCGCGAGGCGCGCCTTCGTCCGGGGTAAAAGCGAAAACGCCTACGGCGTGCGCTACCTGACCGAAACGCAGGACATTGCGGGAGCGGAAAGCCACCGCCGCGCCACGCTCAGCCCATCCTATTCCTGGACGCTGCGCCAGGTCGATCATTTGCTCTACCCGAGCCGCGGCTACCTGGTGAACCTCCAGGCCGACGCGGCGGCGCGCGCCGTTCTCTCTGACCGGGATTTCCTGCGCGGTCATGGACGGTTCGTCTATTTCCACCCTTTCGGCAGCCGCGGTCAACTGATCCTGCGCGGCGAACTGGGCATGGTGGCGGCCAGGAGCCGCGACGGCATTCCCTCCGATTACCTGTTCCGCACCGGCGGCGACCAGACGGTGCGCGGTTACGCCTACCAAAGCCTGGGAGTGCGCGAGGGCAACGCCGTCACCGGCGGCCGCTATCTGGCGGTGGCCAGCGCCGAATACGTGCATTGGCTGCTGCCCAAATGGGGAGCCGCCGTTTTCGCCGACGGCGGCAACGCCGCCGACGCCTGGGGCGGACTGACCCCCGTCTACGGCTATGGCGCGGGGGCGCGCTGGAAAAGCCCGGTCGGCCCGCTGAACCTCGACCTCGCCTATGGCAAGGAATCGCGGGAAGTTCGCCTGCATTTCTCGGTGGGATTCAACTTCTGATGCCCGCCCTATCCTTCAAAAAAATCGCCGTCCGCGCATTGCGCGCCCTCTTCGGCGTACTGGCCGCCGCGCTCTTCCTGGCCTGGCTGCTGGGAACGGAACAGGCGCTGCGCTGGGGAGCGCGGCAGGCGGAATACCTGAGCGGCGGCAGGCTCGCCGTGGGAGCCGTGCACGGCTCTCTCTACGGCCCGCTGCGCATCGAATCCCTGAGTCTTCAAACCGATGAACGGCGCTTCGAGGTGGAGGAAGCGGCGCTCGACTGGACGCCTCTTGCCCTGATCCGGCGACATCTCCAAATCGACCGGCTGAGCGCGCGGACGCTACGGATCGCCGAACTCCAGCCGAGCGCCGAGCCTCTCGCGCCGCCGGAAACCCTGCGCCTGCCGCTGACCTTTTCCGCTCCCGCCGTCACCGTGGAACGGGTCGTGTTCCAGGACGGCGGAACCGAGCGGCTGTTGAGCGCCATCGACCTCGGCGCGGAGAACTCCGCCGGTCGCTACGCGCTGCGCCTGCGCGGCATGACGACCCCGTGGGGCAAGGGCGAGGCGGAAATGACGCTGGACGACACGCCGCCCTTCCAGGTTTCGGCGCGCGCCGCCCTGCGCCAGACCGAGGGATGGCCTTACCGCGCCGAGGCGGAAGCCTCGGGCAGCCTGCACCGGCTCCTGCTCGAGGCCAAGGCCGAAATGAAGGGCGGACAAGCCGGACTCCAGGCCACGCTTACCCCGTTCGGAAAAACCCTGCTCGCGGAAGCGCGCCTCGACGCCAGCGGCATCGACCCCGCGCGCTTCCGCGAGGGTTGGCCGCAAGCCGCTCTCGGCGCGACCGTCACCCTGGCGCCCCAGGGCGCGGACGGCCTGGAAGGCCGCATCGCGCTGCGCAACGCCCTGCCGGGCGCGTGGGAGCGCGCGCGCCTGCCGTTGCGCGAAATGACGGCGAGGTTCGCCGGCACGCCGGAACGCCTCGACCTGCGGGAAATCCGCCTCGACCTGGCCGAAGCCGGCCATCTGCAAGGCGGCGGACAAATCCGGGGCAAGCGCCTGCGACTCGACCTGACCACCGAGAATCTCGACCCCCGGGGGCTGCACGGCAAGATGCTGGCCATGCGGCTGGCCGGCGGCATCCGCCTCCAAGCGGACGCCGCCGGCCAGGAACTGACGGCCGACCTGCGCTACCGGCGCTTCCGCCTGCGCCTCGACGCCGGCCACCGGGACGGCGCTGTCGAACTGCGCCAGGCAACCCTCCAATCCGCCGGCGGCCGCCTCGCCCTCCACGGCGCGCTGGCGCTGCAAGACGCCCGTCCATTCCAGTTGGCCGGCGCACTGCAAGGGTTCAACCCGGCGGACTTCGGCGACTATCCGGCGGCGCTGCTCAACGCCTCGTTCTCCGCCGCCGGGCGGCTCGCGGCGGAACCCCAGGCGACGCTGGGATTCGCCGTCGCCGATAGCCATTTCCGCCATCAGCCGCTTTCCGGCCAGGGCAGCCTGAGCATTTCCGCAACGCGCGTCTGGGACAGCGAAATCACCCTGCGGCAGGCAGGCAATCGCCTGGAACTCAAAGGCGCCCTGGGCAATCCCGGCGACCGGCTCGCCTTCCGCGTCGAGGCCGGCAACCTTGCCCTGCTATCCCCGGAACTCGGCGGGCAGGCGCACGCCACGGGCGCCCTGGAAGGACAATTCGCCGCCCCCTCGGGAAATTTCGAGGCGCGCGCCAGCGGTCTGGCCTGGCGCAAGGACTACCGCATCGGCAGCCTCCGCGCCAGCGGCAAGCTGGAACGGGGCATCGACGGCATGCTGGCGCTGGACGGGGAGTTGCGGGAACTCGCCGCGCCGCGGCTGCGCCTCGACCGCGCCGGATGGCGCGCGCGGGGAACGCGCATCGAACACACCTTGCGGCTCCAGGCGAAAAATCCCGATTTCGATCTGGAAAGCCGCCTTGCCGGCGGCTGGCACGATGAGTCCGGGTGGCGCGGCCAGGTTCTGGAACTGGCCAACCGCGGACGGCATGCGTTCGCCCTCCTCTCCCCGGCGAAACTGGAAGTGGCCAGGCAGCGCCTGCTGTTGGGCGATGCCCGCTTCGACCTGGGCGGCGCCCGCCTCGCCGTGCGCGAGCTGGCCTACGACGGCGGCCATCTGGTCAGCCGCGGCGAGTTCCAGGGATTGCCGCTCGCCTACTTGCTGAGCCGCGCGGGGCAGGCCTCCGCCCTGAAAACCGATCTGATCCTGGGCGGCGACTGGCGCATCGCCATGCGCGACAAAGTTGACGGGCATGTCGCGCTCCGCCGCGAACGCGGCGACGTGTTCCTCCCTACCACGCCCCAGACCGCCTTGGGAATTGATCGTCTCGCCCTGAGCGTGGAAGCCGTGGACAACCGGCTGCAAGGCCGCCTGGAAGCCGCCGGCGCCAGGCTGGGCAGCCTCCAGGCCGGTGCGCGGGGAGTGCTGTCCCGCCGCGCCGGCGCTTGGGGCATCGCCGGCGATGCACCGCTGCACGCCGACGCCAGCCTCGCCATCGAATCGCTGGCCTGGCTCGCCCCGCTGCTCGACAGCAGCGGCGCATTGACCCTCGATGGCGCGCTGAAAGCGGAGGTTCGCGCCGGCGGCAGCCTCGCTCGCCCCGAACTGTCGGGCGGCCTGACGGGAAGCCGTTTCACTGTGGCGCTGCCGGACCTGGGGATGAATTTCACGGAGGGACGCTTCCAGGCGAGCCTGCACGGCCAGACGCTGCGGATCGACGACCTGGCGTTGCGCGGCGGCGCCGGCGGGCTGGGCGGCCAGGGACGGCTGGCGTTCAAGGACGGCGCTCCCGCCATGCAACTGGCGCTCAAGGCCGACAAGCTCGAAGTGCTTTCCCGCCCCGACCGTCATCTGGTATTAAGCGGAAACGGCGAGGCGGAGGTCGCCGGAAAGACGGTACGGATTGCCGCCAAACTCAAGGCCGACCGGGGCGTGATCGAACTGCCCAAGGAGGGCGCGCCGGTTCCCAGCGAGGACGTGGTCGTGCTCGGACGGAGCCAGGCCGTCGGGAAACGGGAACCTCCCTACGCCGTGAGCTTCGATCTCGACCTCGATCTGGGCGAGCGGTTCTTCGTCAAGGGCAAGGGGCTGGACGCGCAACTGGGCGGCGCGCTCAAGCTGACAGGCGCGGATGGCGCGGCGCCGGACGCCCGCGGCAGCATCCACGTGGTCAAGGGCGCTTATTCGGCCTATGGGCAGCGCCTGGAAATCGGTCGCGGCATTCTCAACTTCCAAGGGCCGCCGGACAATCCGGGGCTCGACATCATCGCCCTGCGCAAGAATCAGCCGGTCGAAGCGGGCGTGGCGATTTCCGGCACGGCGCAATCGCCGCGCATCAGGCTGGTCTCCAATCCCAACGTCCCCGACAGCGAAAAACTCTCCTGGCTGGTGCTGGGCTACGGTTTCGGCGATTCCGCCGACCCCTCGTTCAAGGCCTTGCAGGCGGCGGCGGGCGCGTTGCTGGCGGCGGGCGAATCCATCACGCTCCAGCAGCAAATCGCCCACGCGGCGGGACTGGACGAATTCACCCTCAAGGGCGCAGGTGGACTGGAAAGCACCGTGCTGTCCCTCGGCAAGCGCCTTTCCTCGCGCGCCTACGTCAGCTACGAACAGGGGCTTGCCGGAGCAGCCACCCTGATGAAAATCAACTACACGCTCAGCCAGCGCCTTTCCCTCCGCGCGGAAGCCGGCGCCACGCCCGCGATGGATATTTTCTATACGTTCAGCTTCGACTAAGCGCCAATTTCGGTGGATTTCACCCTGAAAAATGCGGTTCAACCACGGGGGACACGGGGAAAATCGGGAAAACAAGCGGTTGAAGCGGCATTTTCTTCATGCCTCGCTGCAACTCCATCATTTCCCCGTATTCCCCGTGGTTCAAATAGTGGCGTCAAGCAGAAGAGCAGGCGCGCAAAAAAAACGCCGATCCCGGCAACGGGCATCGGCGTTTTTTCCGGTAACGCGCGGAGAGCGCTCAGGCCATCAATTGGCGCAGCACGTAGGGCAGGATGCCGCCATGGCGGAAGTAGTCCACCTCGATGGGGGTGTCGATGCGCACGGTGACGGCCACTTCCCGCACCGCGCCGTCGGCGCGGCGGATCACCAGGGTGGCGTCCTGTTGCGGCTTGATTTCGCCGTCGAGGCCGAGCAGATCGAAACTTTCCGTGCCGTTCAGTCCCAGGCTTTGCGGGCTGTCGCCGCCCTTGAACTGGCAGGGCACCACGCCCATGCCGATCAGGTTGGAGCGGTGGATGCGCTCGAAGCTCTTGGCGACGACGAACTTTACGCCCAGCAGTTGCGTGCCCTTGGCCGCCCAGTCGCGCGACGAGCCGGTGCCGTATTCCTCGCCGGTGAAGATGGCGAGCGGCACGCCGTCGAGCTGGTATTGCATCGCCGCGTCGTAGATCGCCATCTGTTCGCCGGAGGGCTGATGCAGGGTGATGCCGCCTTCCGAGCCGGGAATCATCAGGTTCTTGATGCGCACGTTGGCGAAGGTGCCGCGCATCATCACCTCATGGTTGCCGCGCCGCGAGCCGTAGCTGTTGAAATCCGCCACCGCCACGCCGTTGGACTGGAGGTACTTGCCAGCCGGAGAGGAGGGTTTGATCGAGCCGGCCGGACTGATGTGGTCGGTGGTCACCGAATCGCCGAACAGCGCCAGGGCGCGCGCGCCGCGTATCGAGCCGACGCTGCCGGGGGTCATGGAAAAGCCCTTGAAGAACGGCGGCTCCTGGATGTAGGTGGAGCCGATGTCCCACAGGTAGTTGGCGCCGGCGGAGGTCGGCACGGCGTCCCATAGCGGGTTGTCCTTGGTGAAGTCGGCGTAGAGTTCGCGGTAGGTGGCCGGATCGGTGGCATGGCGCATCACTTCGGCGACTTCCGCCTGGGACGGCCAGATGTCCTTGAGAAATACCGGCTGGCCGTCGCCGCCCACGCCCAGCGGCTCGCTGGACATGTCGATGCCGACGCGCCCGGCGATGGCGAAAGCCACCACCAGCGGCGGCGACATCAGAAAATTGGCCTTGATGTTCTGGTGCACCCGCGCCTCGAAGTTGCGGTTTCCTGACAGCACCGACGCGGCGATCACGTCGTTGCCCGTCACCGCCTCCTCGATGCGCGGATCGAGCGGGCCGGAGTTGCCGATGCAGGTGGTGCAGCCATAACCCACCAGTTTGAAACCGAGTTGGTCGAGGGCGTCCTGCAAACCGGCGTTTTTCAGGTAGGCCGTGACCACCCGCGAGCCGGGGGCGAGCGAGGTCTTGACCCGCGGGCTGACCTTCAGCCCCTTGGCCGCCGCCTTCTTGGCCAGCAGGCCGGCGGCGAGCAGCACGCCGGGGTTGGAGGTGTTGGTGCAGGAGGTGATGGCGGCGATCAGCACGTCGCCATGACCGACGTCGATGCCTTCCATCTTGGTCGGAAAACGCTTGGCCAAGTCGGCGGCGGGCTTGGCGTAGCCGCTCTCCGCGACCGGCTTGGCGAACAACCCGGCGAAGGCGGATTTCAGGTGATCCAGTTCGATGCGGTCTTGCGGACGCTTGGGGCCGGCGACGCTGGGGACGATGGTGGAAATATCCAGTTCCAGCACCGTGGTGTAATCGACCTCGCCCTGCTTGGGAATGCCGAACATCCCCTGCGCCTGGAAATAATTGCGGAAGGCCGAGACCTCCTCGTCGCTGCGCCCGGTGGCCTTGAGGTAATCGACGGTCACTTCGTCCACCGGGAAGAAGCCCATGGTGGCGCCGTATTCCGGCGCCATGTTGGCGATGGTGGCGCGGTTGGGCAGGCTCAAGTTCCTGGCGCCTTCGCCGAAGAATTCGACGAACTTGCCGACCACCTTGGCCTTGCGCAGCATTTCGGTGATGGTCAGCACCAGGTCGGTGGCGGTGACGCCCTCGCGCAGGGAGCCGGTGAGGTGCACGCCGACCACGTCGGGCGTGAGGAAATATACCGGCTGCCCCAGCATGCCGGCCTCAGCCTCGATGCCGCCGACGCCCCAGCCGACCACGCCGATGCCGTTTATCATGGTGGTGTGCGAATCGGTGCCGACCAGGGTATCCGGGTAATACACCCCGCCCTTCGCCAGCACGCCGCGCGCCAGGTATTCGAGATTGACCTGGTGGACGATGCCGATGCCGGGCGGCACCACTTTAAACGTATCGAAAGCCTGCATGCCCCACTTCATGAATTGATAACGCTCGCCGTTGCGCTGGAATTCGATTTCCATGTTGCGCTGCAAGGCGTCCGGGGCGTTGGCCACGTCCACCTGCACCGAGTGATCGACCACCAGGTTGACCGGCACCAGCGGCTCGATGCGCTTGGAGTCCTTGCCCAGCGCGCTGGCGGCATCGCGCATCGCGGCCAGGTCGGCGAGCAGCGGCACGCCGGTGAAGTCTTGCAGCACGATGCGCGCCACCAGGAAGGGTATCTCCTCGATCCGCTCGCCTTGCGGCGCCCAGTTCGCCAGTTCGCGCACGTGCCTTTCGCTGACCTTGACGCCGTCGACGTTGCGCAGCACCGATTCCAGCACGATGCGGATCGACACCGGCAAGCGGGAAATTTTGCCGATTCCGGATTTTTCGAGTTGCGGCAGGGAATAGTATTTGGCGGTTTTGCCGACAACCGGCTGGAATTCCTGCAAGGTGTCGAAGAGGTTGTGCTGACTGGTCATGGTGGACTCGCAATAAAAAGTTAACGGAGCATTTTACATCGAAACATTTGCCCCGCATAAGACGAAAAAAGCGCAGAGGTTATCCCCTGCGCTTTTTTCGGTCGTGATCGGCTCTGTGTGCGGCTGCCTCTCTCCCCGCATGGCGCGGGAGGAAGGGCATCGCCGCGCCGTTACGGCAGCACGTATTGTTTTTCCAGCAGCTTGGCCTGCGCCGCCGCCAGCCGCGCGATCGGCACGCGCGGACCGGAGCAGGACACGTAGGTCAGGCCGACGTAATGGCAGAAGCGGATCGACGCCGGATGGCCGCCGTGCTCGCCGCAGATGCCCACCTTGAGGTCGGGACGGGTCTGGCGGCCGAGGTTCACCGCGATCTTCATCAGTTCGCCGACGCCCTTGATGTCCAGCACCTCGAACGGGTTGTCCTGGAGGATGCCGGTTTCCATGTAGTTGGGCAGGAACTTGTTCTCGGCATCCTCGCGGGAGAAGGAGAAGGTCGCCTGGGTCAGGTCGTTGGTGCCGAACGAGAAGAATTCGGCGGTCTCCGCCAGGCGCGCGGCGCGCACGCAGGCGCGCACCACCTCGATCATGCTGCCGAACTTGAAGTTGAGCTTGATCTTGAACTTGCCTTCCACTTCCTCGTGGATATGCTCGACGTAGCTGTGGATGTGCTTGAGTTCCTCGACCGTCGCCAGTTGCGGCACCATGATCTCGGGCAGCACCGTGATGCCGGCCTGGGCGCACTCGGCGGCGGCTTCCAGGATGGCGCGGATCTGCATCGAGTAGATTTCCGGGTAGGTGATGCCCAAGCGCACGCCGCGATGCCCCAGCATCGGGTTGACCTCGGAGAGGGTGCGCACCTTGTGGAGGATTTTTTCCTTCTTGTGGATGATGTCTTCTTCCAGGTGCGAGTCCTTGAACTCGGACAAACCCACCATCAGCTTGTCGAGGCCGCCGGAGTACTGCTGGTAGAGCTTGGGATTCAGGAGCTTCAAGGTTTCCGGCAGCTCTTCCAGCCCCTTGATGGTGTCGCGCAGGTGATGGAGGTGGGAAATTTCCACTTCCAACTGAGCGGCGGTGGGCAGGAACTCGTGCAGCGGCGGGTCGAGCAGGCGCACCGTCACCGGCAGGCCGGCCATCGCCTTGAATATGCCCTTGAAGTCGTCGCGCTGGATCGGGAACAGGCGGTCGAGCGCGGCCTGGCGCTCTTCCGGGGTATCCGCCAGGATCATGTCCTGGACGATGGGCAGGCGGTCGGTGGCGTTGAACATGCGCTCGGTGCGGCACAGGCCGATGCCCATGGCGCCGAAGTTGCGGGCGCGCTGGGCGTCCTTTGGCGCATCGGCGTTGGCCATCACCTTGAGGCGCGAGGCATCGTCCGCCCAGGCCAACAGGATGGATAGATCATCGGAGAATTCCGGCTCCACCGTCGGCACCGTGCCGGCATAGACGTTGCCGGTGCTGCCGTCGATGGTGATGACGTCGCCCTCGTGCAGGGTGACGCTGCCCACCACCGCGCGGCGCGCGAACACATCGACGTGGATCTGCTCGCAACCGGAAACGCAAGGCTTGCCCATGCCGCGCGCCACCACGGCGGCGTGCGAAGTCTTGCCGCCGCGCGAGGTGAGGATGCCCTGCGCCGCGAAAAAGCCATGGATGTCCTCGGGCTTGGTCTCCTCGCGCACCAGGATGATTTTCTCGCCGGCGCGGCCGCGCGTCTCGGCGCTATCGGCATCGAACACGATCAGCCCGGAAGCCGCTCCCGGCGAGGCCGGCAAGCCCTTGGCCAGCGGCGACCCCTTGAAGTCGCGCGACAGTTGCGGCACCAGCATCTGTTCCAGCATCGCCGGCTGGATGCGCAGCAGCGCCTGTTCCTTGGTAATCAGCCCCTCGTTGAACATTTCCACCGAGGTGCGCACCATGGCGTGGGCGTTCATCTTGCCGTTGCGGGTTTGCAGGCAGTAGAGAACGCCGCGCTCGATGGTGAACTCGAAATCCTGCACTTCGTGGTAGTGTTTTTCCAGGCGGTCGTGCAGTTCCAGCAACTGGCGGTAGATTTCCGGCATTTCGCCGGCCATCTCGGCGATCGCCTTGGGAGTGCGGATGCCCGCCACCACATCCTCGCCCTGGGCGTTGGTGAGGTACTCGCCGTAAATCTGGTTTTCGCCAGTGCCGGGATTGCGGGTGAAGCCCACGCCGGTGCCGGAATCGTTGCCCATGTTGCCGAACACCATGGTGCAGATGTTGACCGCGGTGCCGTTGGCCATGTCCTTGGTGATCTTGAACTCGCGGCGATAGTCCACCGCGCGCCTGCCCATCCAGGAGCGGAATACCGCCTGGATGGCGATTTCCAGTTGTTCGTAGACATCCTGCGGGAACGGCTTGCCGGTGTGCTTTTGCACCACGTAGAGAAATTCGGCGGACAGTTCCTTGAGGTGGTCGGCGGTCAGATCGACATCCTGCTTGACCCCGGCGGCCGCCTTCATGGCGTTCATCTTCTCGTCGAAGGCCTCGTCCGGCACACCCAGGGCGATCTTGCCGTAGAGCTGGATGAAGCGGCGGTAGGCGTCGTAGCCGAAGCGCGGGTTGTCGGTCAGCTTGATTAGCCCCTGGAGAGTGGTTTCGTTGAGGCCGAGATTGAGGATGGTATCCATCATGCCCGGCATCGACATCGCCGAACCGGAGCGCACCGACACCAGCAGGGGATTGCCGGCGCCGCCGAACTGCTTGCCGGTCGCCTTTTCCAGCGCCTGCATGTTCGCCTTCACTTCATCGAAGAGGCCGGCCGGCAACTTGCTCTGTTCGATGGTGGCGAGGCAGGCCTCGCTGGTCACGACGAATCCAGGCGGCACGTTCAGGCCGATTTGCGTCATCTCGCACAGATTGGCGCCCTTGCCTCCCAGCAGCATCTTGTTTTTGCCGTCCCCCTCGGTGAACGCATAAACGTATTTCTTGACGCTTTTTTTAGTAGCCATACCATCTCTCCTGGTTTTTGTCATATACATCATCTATAAGATATGCCGGACGGCAACGATCTTGTGTGATTGTAATGTCGCCCGAGTCAAATCACAACGGAAAACGGCGAATACGTCATTGTGTCAGGACATTGCGACAAGCGGGTGACAGGGCGCGCGGGGGCGTGGACGTCCGGCGCATCTAGATCGCGTCGCCGCGCCCGGCGACGCGCAGCGGCGGCGCCGAACCATCCTTGGCCTGGCCGGGATAGATGGTGAGATGGGGATAGGGAATTTCGATGCCGTGACGATCGAAAGCCTGTTTCAGGCGGCGCAGGTATTCCCGGCGGATGCCCCATTGCTCCAGAGGCAAGACCTTGAAGCGGCAGCGCAGGATCACCGCCGAATCGTCCCAGCGATCCACCCCGGCCATTTCCATCGGTTCCAGCATCTTCGCGGCGAACGCCTCGTCCTCGCGCATCCCGGCGCCGGTCTGGCGCATCACCTCCATCACCTCGTCCATGTCTTCGCGGTAGGCCACCCCCACGTCGATCACCGCGAAGGCGAATCCCCGGCTCATGTTGGTAACGGTGGTGATGATGCCGTTGGGAATGAAGTGGACGTGGCCGTCGTAATCGCGCATCTTGATGTAGCGCAGGGTGACTTCCTCCACCAGCCCGCCCTTGCCGCCCACTTCCACCACGTCGCCCTGCCGGACCTGATTTTCCAGGAGCAGGAAAAAGCCGTTGAAGTAATCCTTGATGAGGCTTTGCGCCCCAAACCCCACCGCGATGCCCAGCACCCCGGCGGCGGCCAGGATCGGCGCGATGGAAATGCCCATTTCGCTCAGCACCACCATGCCGGTGACGACGCTGATAACCACCGAGGCGATGTAGCGGAACACCCGGCTCAGGGTCTCGATGCGCTTCAACTCCTCCAGGTTGTTGTCGGCCTGGCTGCGCAGATATGCCTTCAGCACCTTGATGGCTTTTTCGGCGAGGTGCAGCAGCCCCCAGGCCAGCACCAGGATCAGCAGAATGTTGAACGCGGTGCGGGAAATTTGCACCAGTTCCTTGATGTTGCCCAGACTGAACAGGCCGGAGAGGTTTTCCATGAATTAATCCTTAATGTGCTGGCCGGACGGCTAAGCCCGGACGATTCGATTGATCGGAAACGAAACGGCGAACGGCGGCGGGTAATGCGCCTCCCGTCCGCCCGGAAAGACGGGCGCCGCCAGATTCCCCGCTCATGCCTCCTCCCGCTCCGCCGGCGGTGCTCGGGTGCCGTCGAAACCGTAATGTCCGAGGCCTTCCAGGATGCCGTTGGCGCAGGCGCCGGCGGCGAAGTAGATTTGCTCCAGCCCGCGCAGCGGTTCGAGTTCCGGGCTGTGGTTGCCGACCACCACGCCGAGCGTGTCGCCGACCAGCATTTCCTCGTCGTTGCCGGAATCGCCCGCCACCAGGAAGCTGCGCAGCGGAATCCCCCACTTGTAGGCCAGGTAGCGGATGGCGTGCCCCTTGGAGGCGCGCACCGGCAGTACGTCGAGAAACTCCTGATGCGAATAGATCAGCCGGGCATGCAGATTGCGCTCGCGCAGCAGGCGGTAGAGGTTTTTGAGCGGGGGCAGCGAATCCGGCGCGACGGTGTAGCTCAGCTTGAATTCGCGCTGGTTTTCCGGCGGCTGCAACGCCAGCCCCGGCACCTCCGCCAACGCTTCCGCCAGCGCCTCGCGCCGCCACAGATGGCGGATATGGTTGGACCAGCCGACGTCAGGCAACAGCTTGGGGCCATAATTGATTTCGCTGCCCACCGAGGTAATCAGCACATTGGGCAACGGCACGCGCCACTTCTTCAACACCTCGACCGCACTTTCCAGCCTGCGCCCGGTGGCGATGCCGAAGGCGACCGATCCGGCATGGCCGCGCAACCAGGCAATCAACTCCTTCAGCCCTTCCCGGTGGCCGATCAGGGTATTGTCGATGTCGCTGACCAGGATGTTTCTCACCAAGGGCATGGGAGATTTGCCGGACTGAAGGGTGGAGGCGCGCTGGCGGCGCATGCGCTTGCGGTCGCGGCGCAGCAGGTGGCGCACGGCCTTCATGTATTTCACGACATGGGCATCCCAACTGTAATGGCGCCGCACGCCCGCCAGCCCGTTTTTCGCCCAGTTGCGCCATTGCCGGATGTCCACCAAGGCCTGGCTCAGCGCGCCGGCGATGGCCGCCGGGTCGAGAGGATTCACCAGCAGGCCGTTGCGGCAGTTGCCGACGATGTCCCGCGGCCCGCCGTCCTCGGTGGCGACGAAAGGCAGGCCGCTGGCGGCCGCCTCGATCAGGGTCAGACCGAAAGGCTCGGTCAACGCCGGATTGACGAAAACGCCGCGGCGCCGCGCCGCCAGGCGGTAAAGCTCCGGCACATCCTCGGCGCCGTGGTGTTTCGGAATCGCCACCTTGCCCCACAGATCGTAACGGTCGATGTCCAGCAGCAGTTCGCCGAGGACTTTCTGCTGGGCATCGTCGAGGTCGCGGATGTCGTCGCGGTTGCCGGCCACGATCACCAGGTTGGCGGCCTCCCGCAAGCGGGCATCCCGTCCATACGCCGCTACCAGGCCATGCAGGTTTTTGCGCGTATCCGGGCGGCAAATCGCCAGAATCATCGGCTTTTCTGGATGCGCCAGGAAGCGATCGACCATGTCGAGCACCCCCGGGGCAATCTTTCTCCGCCCCGGCGGGGAAAAACGCGAGGTATCGGTGCCCGGCGGAATCACCATGCTGCGCCGCGAGTCGTGGTTCTGGTACATGCCGTACTGATCGACGGCCTCCTGGCGGGTGCTGGTGACCACCAGGGAGGCGTGCGCCAGCACGCCTTCCTCCACGGCGATGCGGCGCGCCAGATGGAACTGGCGCTCGATCGCCTGCTCCTTGCGGCCGCTCGCCAGCAGCCGTTCGCGCTTCGGCCGCCCCAGCGAATGGCCGGTGTGCACCTGGGGAATGCCCAGCAGCAGGGAAAGCTGCTGCCCCACGTAGCCGGCGTCGGCGTAATGGGTATGGATCAGGTCGGGCAGACGCCCCTGCTGGCGCAGGAAATGCAGACAGCGATCGACCATCTGATCGAGGTGCGGCCACAGCACTTCCTTGCGCAAATAGCGGCGCGGCCCGAAAGGCAGACGCAGAATGCGCGCGCCGGTTCCGAGCGGCTCCTCGGCCTGGGCATAATCCGGCGACAGCGCCGGATCTTCGACCAAGCGCGTGACCAAATCCACCTGCGCGACTTCGCGGTGCCGCGCCAGGGCGCGCGCCAGCTCGACCACATAGGTGGTTTGCCCGCCGGTATCGGCATCGCGCCCCAGCTCCAAGTCCTTGCCCCGGATCAGGCCGTGCACGCTAATCATCAGGATATACAAGGGGTTCTCGCTTTTGCCCGGCGTTGTCATGGTATTTTCCACTCTTTCAGAAACGGCTGATAGAACCCCGGATCGTCCGGGATGGCGCCGCGAATGCCGCATAGGGCGGCGGCAAAACGGTTGGCGCGCGACAGGATGCGCCCCGCCGGCCAACCGCGCAGCGTCCCGAGAATAAACACGGCGGCGAAGCCGTCCCCCGCGCCGACCGTATCAACCATGGCGCCAGCCGGCGCGCTGCCTTCGGTGCGCGTTTCCACGCCATCCGCGGTCTGTTGCCAGGCGCCCTCCGCGCCGCAGGTAACCAGCACCCGCTCCAGGGAAAACTGCCGGATCAGCGCCGCCACCTGCGCGCTGGGGCTGCCGCCCGGCAGTTTCAGTTGCCGGGCGATATTCGCCAGTTCCTCGTGGTTCATTTTCACAATATCCGCGCGGAGCAGGGAACGCTTCATGGTTTGCGCATCGTACCAAGGCTCGCGCAGATTGATGTCCAGCAGGCGCGGCGCCCCGATGCTCTGGAACAGGCTGTTCAGGGCGCGCCGCGAAACCTTGTGGCGCTGCGCCAGGGTGCCGAAGTAGATCAGCTCCGGCTGGGTCGACAGGGCGACCATCCGCGTCACCCCGGCATGGATGAAATCGTAGGCCTGGTCTGGCGAAATCTCGAAACGGTGGCCGCCCGGCTCCATGTGGACGACCACCTCGCCGGTCGGGTGGGCAGGGTCGCACTGCACGCCCAAGGTATCCATCTCGAAACGAGACATGGTAGCAAGCAATTCCTCCCGCAAGGCATCGTTGCCGGTGCGCGTAATCAGCACCGGATGCAACCCGAATGCCTGTAAATGACGCGCCACGTTGAAGGGCGCGCCCCCCAGCACGTAGCGGTCGGGAAACCGGTCCGCCAGGACTTCGCCGAACAATGCCACGGTGCCCGTCCGCTGGAGCGGCTTGGTCAATAGTCTGAGCAGTGTGTTTTCTTGATTAATAGCCATAGGGCGCTGGATGCGGGAATCCTCCGAATAGAACAATCCTGGAAAAAAATGATGGATGAAGCCGGGCGATCGTTTTTATTTCGAGTGGGCTATTTTAGAGCCTATTTCAGCCGTACCCACCTCGCAACGAGGTTACGCCATATAAAATGAACCCGACAAACCAGAAAAGTTCATTAATCTTGCATCTTGCTACAAAAAACAACCCATTCATCATCACGCTACGCAACGACACCCTGCACCTCAGCGCGCGGGGGAAATGCAATTACAGCAGCGCCGATTTTTCAAAGCTGCGGTTCATCCCCACGCTCGTGGGGAACACGCTGTTGCCTGCCGTTGCTCCGTTTTCAGTTCCGGTTCATCCCCACGCTCGTGGGGAACACAAAAACAAAATGAGCGGGGTAGCCATACGCCGCGGTTCATCCCCACGCTCGTGGGGAACACCGGGCAAGCCCGGAAAACACCCAGCACAACCTCGGCTCATCCCCACGCTCGTGGGGAACACGCGGTGCTGGACATTGCTCCGCCGACCCCCGCCGGTTCATCCCCACGCTCGTGGGGAACACTTTTCGTAAAGGTCGGAAACAACGCGGCGAGTCGGTTCATCCCCACGCTCGTGGGGAACACCACCAAGCAGCCCGGCGAAACAATTGATTACACCGGTTCATCCCCACGCTCGTGGGGAACACGCTTTCGCCTGGGCACAGGACGTCTGGAACGTCGGTTCATCCCCACGCTCGTGGGGAACACCCAAGAAAAAGCTGGCGGAACTGAAGGCGCAGCGGTTCATCCCCACGCTCGTGGGGAACACTTGTTGCAGGTCGGCGAACAGCGCTTCGTAGCCGGTTCATCCCCACGCTCGTGGGGAACACAATCAAGGAGTCTCGGTTACTCATGGTTTTTCTGGTTCATCCCCACGCTCGTGGGGAACACGCCGACTATGCGGTCGAAACGATCCAAGCAGTGGGTTCATCCCCACGCTCGTGGGGAACACAAAAATGCCCGCGCCCATCTTTATCCGCATAGCGGTTCATCCCCACGCTCGTGGGGAACACGTGCCGGCCAGACGCGACGGCCTCTTCGATCTCGGTTCATCCCCACGCTCGTGGGGAACACGGGATCGAGATTGATGACATCTACTATTCCGGCGGTTCATCCCCACGCTCGTGGGGAACACATAAAGACGGCGGAGTAGTCACTACCGCACCGCGGTTCATCCCCACGCTCGTGGGGAACACCGTCAACTGTTGCACTGACTCCGGCGCAACAGCGGTTCATCCCCACGCTCGTGGGGAACACATGGCTATCACATTGATTGATTTAATCAATTCCGGTTCATCCCCACGCTCGTGGGGAACACATAAAGACGGCGGGGTAATCACTACATCACCGCGGTTCATCCCCACGCTCGTGGGGAACACTAGTGGTCAGTCATGCCCAATTCCTTAGGCTTCGGTTCATCCCCACGCTCGTGGGGAACACAGGACGCCCTTGCCCGCACCCCAGATGGAGACCGGTTCATCCCCACGCTCGTGGGGAACACCTGCGCATCGGCCACGGTAAAGCTGGCGCCATCGGTTCATCCCCACGCTCGTGGGGAACACCCGACGAACGGCTCGAAGAACGTCTGACCGGGCGGTTCATCCCCACGCTCGTGGGGAACACGGCAACGGGTGGAGCGTTGATGAGTATTCCAGCGGTTCATCCCCACGCTCGTGGGGAACACCTTGTCTACAGCGGCTTCATTGCCGCCAGTACCGGTTCATCCCCACGCTCGTGGGGAACACCGTGGTCTGAGTATTATTACCGCTGGCAATACCGGTTCATCCCCACGCTCGTGGGGAACACGGGATGACCATGCAAGCCAAACCCATATTCTGCGGTTCATCCCCACGCTCGTGGGGAACACTCAGGAACGTGGGGCGCTCCATCTTCATGTTGCGGTTCATCCCCACGCTCGTGGGGAACACAATCCGATGGCACCTGTGATGCCGGCTTAACGCGGTTCATCCCCACGCTCGTGGGGAACACCCCACGGAGAAAAACCATGAAGAAAAAAGAGACGGTTCATCCCCACGCTCGTGGGGAACACGGTTTCGGGTGGGTGGGCTTGGCCGAGTCGGCCGGTTCATCCCCACGCTCGTGGGGAACACATTGTCAAAAGATTTGGCTAGGCGCGACCAGTCGGTTCATCCCCACGCTCGTGGGGAACACGCATGCATGAGACGAAGAAAACGCTCCCAATCCGGTTCATCCCCACGCTCGTGGGGAACACTCTTCTTTTAAAGGCGCTTCGATGTTTCCCAGCGGTTCATCCCCACGCTCGTGGGGAACACACAATGTGCCTGATTTCGCCATCAGCATCAGGCGGTTCATCCCCACGCTCGTGGGGAACACGGACTGATTCCGCCCGGCTGGGTATTTGACATCGGTTCATCCCCACGCTCGTGGGGAACACAGTTCGGACGGTTTCCATTTCGGTTTTTCCTTCGGTTCATCCCCACGCTCGTGGGGAACACTCTTGTTCGCGCTGCAATTCCTCTTCGGTGGCCGGTTCATCCCCACGCTCGTGGGGAACACACCAATTCTTTCCACTTGATTAAAAAAAAGAATTCGTGACAGTGGATTTCCACCGATTTTTTGCTTGCGTGGGTGGCTATTTTCCCACTGTCATTCCGGGTTGTTAAAGAGCGTTTTCCCTGCCGTCGTCGGGCGGGAGGAAGGAAACCAGTTTGACGCCGTCCAGTTCCACCGGGATACGCCGGTTGGCGCCGAGAGTAATGAAGTCGAAGCCGGATTCGTTGTTGGTGCGCCAAGCCATTACGGCGTTGCCGTCTTCAATGCCTTCTTCGATTTGCTGCCAAATGTGGTCGCGCACCTTGGCCGAATAGTTGCCGACATAAACGCCGGCGCGAATTTCCAGGAGCCACACGGCGAGCCGTCCGCGCAAGCGCGGTGGGGCATTTTCAAGCACGATGACCAGCATCGCCAAGGCTTTCCGGGTTGGGGATGGCGGGTGCAACAGCTTCCTCTGGCGCTTCGGGCGGGGCAATTTCACCGGCGGCGAGAATATCCTCTATGGCCGGGATGATGCGCTCCAGCAAGTGCGACTGGCGGAATATATCGCGACAAGCGAGGCGTACTTGTTGTTCGGCGTTGCGCGGATGGCCGGCGGCGACCTTGAAGGCGGCAGGGATGACGGTATCGAATTTGAACAGATCGGCGATGTCGTAAACGAACGATAGCGGCTTGCCTGTATGAATGAAACCCACCGCCGGGGCATAGCCCGCAGCCAGCACCGCTGCTTCGGTGACGCCATAAAGACAAGCGGTGGCGGAGGAAAGGCAGCGGTTGGGCAGGTCGCCCTTGTCCCATTCGCTGGTATCGTAGTTGCGCGCTTTCCATTCGACGCCGTATTGCTGGGCGAGAAGCTGGTAGAGGCGGCGCACCCGCGCGCCCTCGATGCCGCGCAATTGCTCCACGCTGCGCCGGGCCGGCGGCTCTTCGCCGAAACGCAGGGCGTACATCTTGCGCACGACCTTCAAGCGCAGGCTGTCGTCCAACGCCAGCTTAGCTTGGTAGAGCAACCGGTCGGCGCGCGCCCCGCCGGGCTGGCCGGAGGAATACAGGCGTACCCCCGCTTCGCCGACCCACACCAGCAAGGTACCGACCCGCGCGGCCAGGGCGCAGGCCGCATGAGAAACGCGAGTACCCGGTTCAAGCATCAAACAGGCCACCCCGCCCACCGGCAAATGGGTGCGCACCCCGGTTTTATCGACCACCACGAAAGCGCTGTCGAGCACATCAAGATGTCCCTTTTCGACGAACAGCACAGACAGCCGTTCCTTGATGGCGATGGGCTTGAGGGGCGGCAACAGGGTGGGCATGGGGCGCCTATTCTCCTGCCTGGCGCAAGGCTTCGGCAACGAGATCAGCGCCCAGGAAATAGCCGGAGACCACCAGGGTATCCAGGAGGGGACGTAACTCGGCCAGCAAGCCCTTGCGCTTCGCCAGCAACAGCAGGCCGACCGTGCCGATCACCGGCCGCGCGAGATGGCGCGCCAGTTCGCGCCCCAACTTGTCGTCGATCAGCACGCCTGCATCAAGCTGAATCGCCAACGCAATAGAACTGGCTTCGCCGGCATCAACCTGCCATGCGGCATCCGGCAGGGGCGCGTGGACCTGTTCGAGCGCACCTGCCGCCAGCGCGGCAAGTATCTTGGCGATTTCGTGGTTGTCGGGGCGCGCCGCGCATTCTTGCAACACAGTCGGCGTCAGCAATACCCGCGAGAACAAACGCGCTGGAAGCGCCAGCAAATCGA
>CAZDIJ010000043.1:0-24772 GCA_964505475.1 uncultured Sulfuricella sp.
CGGAACTGACAGTCGTCCTTGGGCAGGTTGTAGTGGCGGGCGGTGAAGCAGCGTGCCGAGAAGGCCAGCGGCAGGCGGCCGTAGGAGAAGATTTCAGTTTCCATCCCGGCGGGTTTGCTCGCCAGCAAATGCGACAGCGCCTCGCGCGACATTTCCACCGGCATTACCCAGCGCTTGGCGCCGAGTTCGGCCAGCATTTCCAGGGTTTGGGCGTTGTAGGTGTTGATGTGGGGGCCGGCGACGAAGGGAATCTTCGCCGTGGAGAGCAGGTGCACCGCACCCATGTCATTGGCTTCCACGGTGTATTTGCCGTTGCCGGTGATGCGCCGCAGGGTCTTCAGGTCGGATTCGGATTCCAGCAGCGCCTGCGCCGACAGCACCACTTCCTTGCCGGACGCGGCCAGCAGGTCGGCGATCTCCAGCCAGTCCTCGGTGCGCACCACGTGGCGGCGCGAGCATACGGCCTCGCCGACGTAGACGATGTCGAGCGGGGCCGCGGCGATTTCCTCGTAGAATTTGAAGACGGTGTCGCGTTCCCAGTAATACAGGATGGGGCCTAGGGAGAGTCTCATATCGAATAGGTAAAAATAAAATTAGCCACGGATGAACACGGAGTTTCACGGGTAGGGTAGCCATGGAACGCGGGAAGAAGGAAAACCGTGGTCATCCGTGTAGCTCCGTGGCTGAAAACAATTACTTCCACGGGCGGTTGTAAGCGCCCAGCGTGTGCTGCTGGCCTTCGGCAACCTTGTTGAGCTGGGTCATCCATGCCGGCATCACTTGGTAGCCCTGCGGCGCGCGCTTGGCGGCGTCGATGGCCGCCCGCCACACCTTGGTGACCTGCTCGACGTAGGCCGGGCTGCGCTGGCGTCCTTCGATCTTGATCGCAGCGATGCCGATTTCCAGCATGTGCGGCAGCATTTCCAGGGTGTTGAGGCTGGTCGGCTCCTCGATGGCGTAATAGGTTTCGCCATTGACCTCGAAGCGTCCCTTGCACAGCGTCGGGTAGCCGGCGTTTTCGCCTTCCTCGTAGCGGTCCATGAGCACGCCGTTGAGGCGCGATTCCAGTCCCTTGGAAGTCTGCTGCCAGCGCACCGCCTTGGCCGGCGAGCAGACGCCGACGGTGTTGGGCGATTCGCCGGTGACGTAGGAGGATAGCGCGCAGCGCCCCTCGACCATCACGCACAGCCCGCCGAAGCCGAACAATTCGATTTCCACCGGGGTGTTCTTCACCACGTGCTCGACCTGCGGCAGCGACAGCACGCGCGGCAGCACGGCGCGCTGGACGCCGAAATGCTCGCGGTAGAAATTGATCGCCTCGTAGTTGGTGGCCGAACCCTGCACAGAGAGGTGCAGTCGCAGCTTGGGATGGTTGCGCGCCGCATAGCGCATCAGCCCCATGTCGGCCAGGATGACGGCGTCCATGCCCAGTTGCGCGGCCTTGTCGACGGCGCCGGTCCAGCGTTCCCAACTGTCCGACTGGGGGAAGGTGTTGAGCGCCAGCAGGGTTTTTACTCCCTTGTTGTGGGCATGGCGGATGCCTTCGCGGGCGGTGTTCTCGTCGAAGTTGAGGCCGGCGAAGTTGCGCGCGTTGGTGTTGTCGCGAAAGCCCATGTAGACGCAATCCGCGCCGTTGTCCACGGCGGCCTTGAGGGCGGGCAGGTTACCCGCCGGACAAACCAGTTCAAGCGACATGTTTCAACTCCTCGATGGCGATGGTCGGGAAAATCCGCCGGGGGCGGACGGCTTCATTGCGGGCGGCGGGCTGTGCCGGGCGGGGTGTCGGCGCGTGTTCCGGGGCGTCGGCGAATTGTCCCTGGCGGTGGCCGCGCCGCCGCAATTCGGCCTCGATGCCGTTCAGCACGCTCCATTTTTGCGAACACCAGTCCGGCGCCAGCAGTATCTCCCGCGAGCAGGTGCCGGTCACCCGGTGGTAGGCGATATGCGCCGGGGTGCGCTCGATCAGATTGGCGGCAATGCGAATGTATTCCTCGCGGCTCATCGGCTGATATTCCCCCTTGCGCCACTGGTGCGCCAGGATGGTTCCTTTGACGACGTGGAGGGGATGAAGTTTCATGCCGTCGGTGCCGAGCCGTAAAACCGTGTCCAGGGTGGCCTGGCAATGTTCCTCGGTTTCTCCCGGTAGTCCGATGATTAAATGGGTGCACACCGGGATGCCGCGCCGGCGCGCCGCCAGCACCGTGGTCTGGTATTCGGCCAGGCCGTGGCCGCGGTTGACGCGGTTGAGGGTCTCGTCGAAGGCCGATTGCAGTCCCAGCTCCAGGCAGATTTCCAGTCCTTGAGCCTGATAGCGGGCGAGCAGGTCCAGCACGTTTTCGTTGACGCAATCGGGGCGGGTGCCGACCGACAGACCGATGACGTCGGGTTCCTGGAGCGCCTCGCGGTAGAGTGTTTCGAGGTGCTCGACCTTGGCGTAGGTGTTGGTGTAAGCCTGAAAGTAGGCGATGAATTTCCGGGCGCGGGTGCGCTTGCCGATGGCGCGCCGTCCCGAGGCCAGTTGCTGGGCGATGGTGGGTGGGGTGTGGCCGTTGGGGCTGAACGAGTCGTTATTGCAGAACGTGCAGCCGCCGATGCCTTTCGAGCCGTCGCGGTTGGGGCAGGTGAAGCCGGCGTCCAGGGCGATCTTGTGCACGCGCTCGCCATGCTTTTTCAGCAGAAGCTGGCCATAGGTATGGATGCGTTCGGATAACACCATGCGGATCAGCGGGAAGGCAGGCCGTAATAGTTGATTGATTTAGTCATGGTCTAAAAGTACCATGCCGCCGGTTCGCCAGCAAGCTACTCCGATGAAGTAGGCTTTGCCGGACAGCCGGCGGGGTTTTCCGGTTTGCCGCGCATGCGGCCGGAATGCGGCGGCCATTTTACCATCCCCGGCGGCGGTTTCAGCCAAATGCCGGGCGGGGTGGTCAGGGCGGCGCCTCACAGGGATTGTTTCAAGGCCAGAACGGCCTGATTGCGCAGGGTGCGCAGCAGGCGCTTTTCCGCTTCGCTGAAGCGGATGGCGCCGGCGCGCGCCTTGTCGCCATAGATCAGCGCAACCGGGGTGCCGTGAATGCTCAGCGGAAACAGCGCAAAGGTTTGCGCCCTGGCGATTTTGCCATACCAGGCGGGAAGCCGTTGGCGGACTTGGGGGGCGCCGCTATCGGCGATCACGATATCCACCCCCCGGTTTACGGCGACTTGAAAGAGGTCGGGGTTGCCGGTCAGGGGAAAGTGGAAATTTTTAACCATCTCCTCGATTCCCGGGCCGAAACCGAAGCGGCCGACCATGGCGTTTTTCTTCACATCGACGGTGCACAGCAGGACGTGGCGGAACTCCAGGCCGCGGAACAGCGTTTCCATAATAATGTGCAGCGCCTCGTTGAGCGGATTTTCCTCGACCAGCGCATCGCTGATGTCGCCCATGCCGGCGGTAAGGATGGCGTGTGCGTCCGTGTCGCCGCCATCGCCGCCGGGCATGTCGTCTTCCTCGCTGTCCGACACTGCGGCGCAGCCGCGCGCGTTTTGGATCGAATAATCCTCCCCGCCGTCCGGCTGGCGCTCGATAATGGTTTGACTGATGCGCCGGCCGAACGGGATGCTTTGCAGGTTGAGCTGGATGATGTTGGCGTATTCGACGACATCGTCCATGGTTTTGTCCACCGTTTCGAGCAACTGGCCTTCGGTGAGCGGCAGGCCGCCGGAGAAGCGTTCCACGATCGCGCTGATTTCGCCGGGCATGTCGCGGCAGGAGGTGTGGGCGATGGCCGCGCACAATTCGTCGGCGAATACCGCCAGCATGCGCAATTTGTCGCGGTTCTCCTCGGGAATCCGCGCCGGCTCGTCCGGCAGGCTGTCCATGCTGTGGACGATCTGCTCCGGGAAGTGCCAGTCGCTGGCAACCGCCATGCCCAACTCGCGCAGGGATATGCCCAGCACTTGTTCGGATGCGGCGTGTTCGCCGATTTTCCGTTGCGCCATGCGGCGGCGGATTTCGTTTTCCTCTTCCGGCAGGTAGAACATTGCCAGCAACCGCCCGAGATTATGGAACATCGCGCAGACGAAGGCTTCCTCGGCGCAACGGGCGAAGGTGCGTTGCGAAACCTCACGCGCCAGGGTGCCGCTGAACAGGGCGTGGAGGAACTCGTTTCTGAGATGCTCCGCGTCGTTTTTGCTTTTTAGGTGATCGAGCAAGATCAGTGTGAATGCGAGGCTTTTCACTCCGTCGAAGCCGAGTATCGCCACCGCGCGCGACACCGTGCTGATGTTGCCGCCGCCATATTGGATATAGGCAGAGGAATTGACCAGCTTGAGCAGCTTATTGGTGAGGGCGAAGTCATTGATGATGACGTTCGACAGCGAGGCGATGCTTTCCCACTCCGATGAAACGATGCGGTTGATGGTGCTGATGGACTCGGCCAGCGCCGGGAAATCCTCTGAATGGCGGATGCGCTCGAGGATCAGCCCGAGAACCTTATCCGTGAGTTCCCTGGGAATTTCACTGGCGCCGTTGCCGCGGCTTTTAGGATGGAACGGTTGGGAGGTCATGTTGTAATAGGCCTCCGAACTATTCTCAGCAAACGTCCATGCCCTCCCTTGCGCGCATAGCGCGCGGGGGAGGGTTGGGGTGGGGGCGTTTGCCCGCATGGCCGCCGCTGTTTGCCCCCATCCCGGCCTTCCCCCGCGAGCAGGGGAAGGTGCGATAGCTGAGAATAGTTTAGAGGCATATGTTGTAAAGGGTTGCGCCGGGATTCGCCGTATAGGCCGTTTGATCCTAAGAAAAAGCCGTTCCGCCACGGATAATCACGCGGATTATCAATGGGCTGCAAAGCGCACGCCCTGCACCCGCCGGGTGATCGGTAAGTCTTTGCCGGCCTGATGTCTTATCAGTGTCAATCCGTGTTTATCCGTGGCTAACTGAGTTTTTTGAGTTGATAACATAATTCGCGGCGGATAGGCAATGGCCGACGGTCTTGGTACAATAACCAACTATTTTTATCGGTTATGGCTGATTGCAGATCATGAATCAAGAAACGACCCGCTGGCGGATTTTTTCCGCCGCCCCCCACCGCATGATGTTGTTCGCTGGCGCCGTGCAGGGGGTTCTGACCCTGCTGTGGTGGCTGGCCGACTTACTGGGACGCTATGCCGGCCTGTACGCGCCGCTGCCCTGGACGTTGCCGCCGCAATGGGCGCATGGCTTCCTGATGATCTACGGGTTTTTCCCGTTCTTCATCTTCGGCTTCCTCATGACCGTCTACCCTAACTGGATGAACGGCGAGAAAATCCCGTCGCGCCGCTACGTGCCGGTTTTCGTGCTGATGAGCGGCGGCGTGGCGCTGTTTTATTTCGGGCTGCTTGCCGGAAAGCCCCTGATTGTCTTGGGAGTGCTGCTGATGCTGGCCGGCTGGGCGCTGGCGCTGCATGCCTTGCTCTCCGTGCTGTTCGCCGCAGTGCACCCCGACAAGCTGCACCCCGCCATTACCGCCGTGGCATTGACGATGGGCTGGCTGGGGCTGCTGGCGTATTTCCTGTGGCTGGCCGGCCTGGATGGCCTGTTCGCCGTGATCGCCTTGAAAATCGGCGTGTGGTTTTTCCTGGTGCCGGCTTTCTTTACCGTCAGTCACCGCATGATCCCGTTCTTTACCAGCCGGGTGCTCCATAATTACCAGATCGTCCGCCCCAAGTGGGCGTTGTGGACGGTGCTTTCCTGCTCCGCCGGCCACGGCCTGCTGGAGATCGCCGATGCCGGGCGCTGGCTGTGGCTGATGGATATTCCCTTCGTCGCGGCGTCCCTGCATCTGACCTGGCACTGGCAGATCGCGCGCAGCTTCAAGCCGCGCATTCTCGCCGTACTGCACCTCGGCTTCGCCTGGCTGAGCGTGGCCATGGCGCTGTACGCCGGGCAAAGCCTGGCGGCGCTGGCGGGCTGGCCGCTGCTCGGCTTCGCCCCGCTGCACGCGCTCGCCGTCGGGTTCTTCGCCTCCATGGTGCTGGCCATGGGCACCCGCGTCACCCTCGGCCATTCCGGCCACGACCTGGTGGCGGACGGGGTTACTTGGCTGTTGTTCCTGGGGTTTCAGGGCGCCGCGCTGGCGCGCATCGCCGGCGACTTGCCGCTACCGATGCCGCACGGCCATCTCTACCTGCTGGCCGCGGTGATCTGGCTGGGATGCTTCATCCCCTGGGCGGCCAAATACGCGCCGCTGTACTGGCGCGCGCGCGCGGATGGCCAGCCGGGGTAAAAATCGCGTGGTGCCGGCTGGGTGCCGTTTCTGATTTTCCAGCCGTAAAATAAACAGGGGACTTGCGCCCCCTGTTCTTTAAATTTCCCTTTTCGATACTTTCTATCTCACTACCGTAAATCCCTGGGCGCTCCCATCGGCGTTCTTGATGTAGAACACGCTGCCGTTCATCCACCATGCCGGCATGCCGGCGGCTTCGGCGGGCTTGAGCAGCGTCCAGCGCGGCGCCAGGATGTAGATGACGCCGTTCACCGTTGCCTTTACCGTGCCGTCCATGTTGGGCAGGAGGCTGAGGCTGGGGTCGTTGAGATCCTTGGCGAAGGTGGAACTCAAGGTGTTGTAGTCGTGGAAGTCGGGCACCAGGATTTGAGCTATGCCGTTGTCGCTATACATCACATTGTTGTCCGCCGCGCTGCTGAATACATTGGCGTCGAACGCTGTGGCGCGGGTTTCCCATTGCGGACGGCCTACATAGAGCGCGTCGGCAGTGGTGATATACCAAGTGACATTCCAACGCTGGTGGCTGATGGCGCCAGGCAACGCTTGGGCGAGCCGGATGGCGAAAAGCCGAGGATCGGTCACCGCAGGAACGAAAGTGCTCACCAATCCGCTGGTTGCCACTTCGACATCGCCTTCCGCGTTGAAGCGGATGCCATCGGCGCGGCTGGTGTCCACGTAAATGCGGTTGCTCGGCAGGACGTTGATATCGTCACCGCCGGTACTTGCAGCGAACTGGGCGATTTGGGCAGCGGATGCCGCTTTCAAGTTGAATCGCAGTACCCCTTGGCTGCTCTGGATCGGGGTGTGTGGGGCTGTGGTGGTGCCAAGCGCCTGGTTGACGATCTGGAACACGCTTTCGTCGAGTTTCGCGCCCTGGAGCCGTTCCGGCGCGCCGGCAAGACGCGGGATGAAGACGTGGTTGATATAGGCGCCGGCGGTGAAGCTGTTGCCGCCCTTGTCCAGATTGTCGCCCACCGCGTCGCTGGTGCCTTCCTTGGTGCCAAGGTAAACTACGATGACTTTGCCGTTCTGGTCTAACGCCACGGTTTCGCCACCCCAGACGATGCCGTCCTTGATTGCGGCGAAGCCGTTCCGCTTGCCGCCGTTCAAGGCGCTGAAGGTGCCGGTTTGGAGGACGATCTGGCAGGAGACGACATGCACCACATCGCCACTGTTGCCGGAACTCGCCTGCACGACGGTGCTGCACTGCTGGCCGCTGCCACTACCCCCTGTGCGGATGACGTTGCCGCCGCCGCCCACGCTGACCAACGGTTGGTTGGCGCCGCCAGCGGTGATCTGGGCGGAACCGGAGACAGCCAGTACTGGGGTCTGTGTGCCGCCGATGTCGAACACCTTGAAGGTCATGGAGGTGTTGGCCTGGTTGGACTGGATGTTGAGCGATTGTCCGCCGGTTTGGACAGTGATGGCGGGGGCGCTGCCGCTGGCCGGCGGTGCGGGCAGGTTAACGACGGTACCGGAAACATTGGGTGACCCGGTGGGCACGATGATGGTGTCGCTGGTCTGCACGGCGATCGTCGCGGCGCTGCCGGTGGTGTCCACCGTAACCTTGCTGTTGTCGCTGCCGGAGACGACTATGATGCCGTTCTTCAAGCCCACCACGGGCTGACCGGTTCGGGTGGCGGTCAGGGTGGCGCTGCCCTGGTCTACCGTGACGGTGGTGACCGGCGTGGTGCTGCCCGGCAGGGTGACGTTTTGCACGCCGAGTTGGGTGCCGGCACTGTTGCTGTTGACCGAGACGGTGCCGGTGGAACCGGGCAGGCTGATGTTGACCGTATTGCTGCCGGTGCTGGGCGGCGGCAGGGAGATGGTGGAGCCGCTGCTGCCGTTGTTGGTGACGGTCACCGTCTGTCCGGCCTGCGGGGCGGCGCTGCCGCCGCCGCTGGGCAGGGTGTTGGGGGCGCTGCCGCCGCCACCCCCACCCCCCGCTGGGGCAGCGCTAGTGGTGATGGTGCCGCTGCTTATGGCGGCCGTGGGGTTGCCGGCGGCGTCTTCGGCCATCAGATGGATGTCGTACGCCGTGCTGGCGGAAAGTCCCGTCAGGCTCAGGCTGCCGGCACTGCCGTTAGGGAGCGTACCGCTGCCGTGGGCAACG
This sequence comes from uncultured Sulfuricella sp., assembly GCA_964505475.1. Taxonomy (GTDB): domain Bacteria; phylum Pseudomonadota; class Gammaproteobacteria; order Burkholderiales; family Sulfuricellaceae; genus JAGXQV01. The sequence continues at coordinate 8,359 of CAZDIJ010000043.1, forward strand.
ACGGTCACGGCGCCGTAGTTCGCGCCGGCCTTGACTTCGGCCACCGTGGGGGCGGCAGCGCCCGTAGCCACCGCAACCCAGTAGCCCTTGGCCTTCTCGCTGGCGGTGGCCGCCAGCGTGCCGCCGCTGCTGGTGGGCGAGCTGGCGCTCACGGCGGACAAGGTGGGCGCGGTATTGTCGAGAACATGGGTGGCACTGGCTTCGGTTACCAGTCCGGCGGCATAGGTATTGCCGGCAACATCGGTGAGCGTGGCCGGCGGCGTGATCTTGAGGTGCCCGTTGGCGGCGCTGTTGGGGATGTAGGTGGTTGTTCCCGTGAGGTCTACCGTATTCAGGGTGAGGGTGACGATGGTGTTGCCGCCGGAGATGGCAACCGAGGCTACACTGTAGGTGGGGCTGCCTCCGTTGGCGGTGGTCGTCCAGCCGTCTGCTGTGCCGATGCTGGCGGGGGCCAGCGCTTCGCTGAAGGTCAACACGATCTTGTGCGGATCGGCCTGGTTGTTGACCACGATGTTCGCGGCAGGCAACGTCGGCGCGGTGGTGTCGACCAGCACGCTGGCGGTGCCTCCCACCGAGTTCAGCGTCAGCGTGGCGTTGACGTTGATGGCGTTCTGGATGGTGCCGCCGTTGAGGCCCAGCGCGCCGACGGCGATGCCGTCGGTATCGGTTTGCCCTGCCAGCACGGTGTAGCGGAACAGCGTGGTGGTCGCCGTGGGATTGTTCACGTAGTTGGCGTAGACCGTGGTCGCACCGATGGTCAGCGCTATGCGCGGCGTGCCGGTGACAGTGACGTTCTGGTCCCAGGTCACGGTAAAGTCGAGGTTGCTGCCTGCCTTGTAGCTGCCGTTGGCGGGAACGGCCACGCTGACCACTGCGGGGCCGGGCTGCGGGGTCACCGAATTGGAAGCCGCCGAGGCGGAGCTGGTGCCGACGCTGTTGGTGGCGGTGACGGTGAAGGTATAGGCTTGGCCGTTGGTCAGGCCGGTTGCCGTACAGGGCGATGAGGCGCAGGTGCCGGTGATGCCGCCGGGGCTGGAGGTGGCGGTATAGCCGGTGATCGTCGCGCCGCCGTTGGAGGCCGGGGCAGTGAAGGTCACCGTGGCCTGGGTGTCGCCCGCCGTGGCGGTGCCGATGGTCGGCGCGCCCGGAACCACGGCGTTGACGACGAACGTCTGCTGCACCTGCGCTGCGGCCAGGTAGCTACCATCGCCGGCCTGGTCGGCATTGATGGTGCAGTTGCCGGCGGTGACGAAGGTCAGCGCCCCGCCGCTGGTGATGGTGCACACGCCGGTGGTGCTGGAGGTGAAGCTGACCGTGAGGCCGGATGGTGCGGCGGAGGCGGTCAGTGTCGGCGTGGTGCCGAAATTCTGCGCGCCGGGGTTGGCGAAGGTGATGGTCTGGCTGGCTTTGGGCGTCACCGAATTGGAAGCCGCCGAGGCGGAGCCGGTGCCGGCGCTGTTGGTGGCGGTGACGGTGAAGGTATAGGCAGTGCCGTTGGTCAGGCCGGTCACTGTGCAGGGCGACGAGGCGCAAGTACCGGTCAGCCCGCCGGGGCTGGAGGTGGCGGTATAGCCGGTGATCGCCGCGCCGCCGTTGCTGCCCGGCGCGCTGAATGCCACCGAGGCGGAGGTGTCGCCCGCCGTGGCGGTGCCGATGGTCGGCGCGCCCGGAACCACGGCGTTGACGACGAACGTCTGCTGCACCTGCGCTGCGGCCAGGTAGCTACCATCGCCGGCCTGGTCGGCATTGATGGTGCAGTTGCCGGCGGTGACGAAGGTCAGCGCCCCGCCGCTGGTGATGGTGCACACGCCGGTGGTGCTGGAGGTGAAGCTGACCGTGAGGCCGGATGGTGCGGCGGAGGCGGTCAGTGTCGGCGTGGTGCCGAAATTCTGCGCGCCGGGGTTGGCGAAGGTGATGGTCTGGCTGGCTTTGGGCGTCACCGAATTGGAAGCCGCCGAGGCGGAGCCGGTGCCGGCGCTGTTGGTGGCGGTGACGGTGAAGGTATAGGCAGTGCCGTTGGTCAGGCCGGTCACTGTGCAGGGCGACGAGGCGCAAGTACCGGTCAGCCCGCCGGGGCTGGAGGTGGCGGTATAGCCGGTGATCGCCGCGCCGCCGTTGCTGCCCGGCGCGCTGAATGCCACCGAGGCGGAGGTGTCGCCCGCCGTGGCGGTGCCGATCGTCGGCGCGCCGGGCACGCAAGCGCTGGTGGTGAAGGAGGCGTCGCTGCCGTTGGTGGTGCCGCCCGCGCTCGTTGCCTTGACCCGGAAATGGTAGGTGGTATTACAGGTGAGGCCCGTTATCGCCACCGCCGTTGCCGTGTTGCCCGATCCCGCGTTGACCGTGCCGCCGGTGGTGGCGCCGACGTTGGTGCCGTAGCCGGTGGTGAGGCCGTGGTCGAAGGTGACCGTGGTGGTCAGGCCGTTGTCGTTGACCGTGCCGTTGAGGGTGGCGCCGGTGGCGGTGATGCTGCTGGCCGATCCGCTGGTGGCGCTCGGCGTATTGATGGTCCATTGGGCATAGAGCGTGACGTTTGCGGTGCCCATGCTGAAGGTGGCAGCGGGGGCATAGGACGTGCCGCTGCCGTTGGCGGCGGTGTTCCAGCCGGCGAAGGTGTAGCCGGTCTTGGCCAGGGAACCGGTGTTGCCCAGCACGGTGACGGTCGCGCCATTGGCATAGGGGCTGCTGCCGTCGGTCGGCGCGCTGCCGCCGGTGTTGCCGTTGCCGTCGTAGGTGACGGTGTAGGTCACGGGTGTCCATTGGGCATAGAGCGTGACGTTTGCGGTGCCCATGCTGAAGGTGGCGGCGGGAGCATAGGACGTGCCGCTGCCGTTGGCGGCGGTGTTCCAGCCGGCGAAGGTGTAGCCGGTCTTGGCCAGGGAACCGGTGTTGCCCAGCACGGTGACGGTCGCGCCATTGGCATAGGGGCTGCTGCCGTCGGTCGGTGCGCTGCCGCCGGTATTGCCGTTGCCGTTGTAGGTCACGCTGTAGGTGCAGGCGCTGGTGGTAAAGGAAGCATCGCTGCCGTTTGCGGTGCCGTAGCTATTTACGCCCTTGACCCGGAAATGGTAGGTGGTATTGCAAGTGAGGCCAGCTATCGTCACCGCTGTCGCCGTGCTGCCCGACCCCGCGCTGACCGTGCCGCCGGTGGTGGCGGCGACGTTGGTGCCGTAGCCGGTGGTGAGGCCGTAATCGAAGGTGGCGGTGGTCGCGTCGTTGTTGTCGTTGACCGTACCGTTGAGGGTGGCGCCGGTTTGGGTAGTGCCAGAGGCTGCGCCGGTGGTGGCGGTGGGGGCGTAGCCGACCGTGTTGGCGTTGGCCGAGACCGTTACCGCCCCTGGGCCGGTAACGGTGAAACCAACCGTTCCGGTAACCCCGGTTTGGAAACTGGTAACGACTATCGTGTATGTCGCCCCCGCAGTCAGATTGGCAACATACTCGTTCAAATCGCTAATCGCGGAATTCCCATGTGCAGTGAGGGCACCGCCGGTAATTTTCGATTTGTAGTTCGAATTATCCACGATGTCGTCGTTCGCATATAGCAGCCCAGTGAGGGGAGTCGCTGGGGCAAACGAACTATACAGATACATGACGGTATCATCCGAAATTGTACCGTTTCTCAGCGGGCTTAAATTCGCTGACGTTATTTCGATGGTGTAGGCACCGGTTGTAGCGGGCGTGATGTCGATTGCAAAATAATTATATGAGGAACCTTCTGTTTGATATGCGTTCCCATAGTGGGCGGAATTGAGGTCTCCGCCCACCAAAATATCCGCTGGGTTTGCTCCTGTTGAGCTCTGACTAATATCAGGGCGATCAAATGTTTTCGCGGTAGTCAGGTTCCCGGAAATGCTGGTGGTGGTTGCCTCCACCCCGCCGACGAGGCCGGCAAACAAGAAAACGGCACCCCAAAGCCAGGTTCCCTTCCCCGGAAATGCGCGCCGTTCGGAAACGGGTGACGGAAACCGTGCAATCACGTTTCGAATGGCTCCAAGGAGAACCATTGCCGCTGCGCTGAACAAATGCATTGCTCGATTCTTATCCATGACGTCACCTATGTCAGTATTCGATACCGAATCTATTTCTTCCGGGAAAACGCGGCGAGATGCTCTCCAACCTGTTTATCCAGTTGATCCCGCCAGCTTGCCGGCATGACTTGCAGAACCATTTTCTCGATCTTGAGTATTTCGTCTTGCTCGGCCGCATTGCCGGCAGTCTTCTTTGCCGCCATCAGCCAGACGTAGATTTTCGCCAGGTGCTCCGGGGCCAGCATGCCGGTTTCAGGCTGCGTGCCGGCATTGGCGTAAAGAATGGCGGTAGGCAGATAGGCCGGCGCGTATCCCTCGCCGGCGGCGGTTTCCAGCCAAAAAAGCGCGGCCGGCAGGTCCGGCTCCCCTCCCTGGCCTTCGCTCAGCATCACCCCCAAGTGGTATTGCGCTTCGTGCAAATGCCGCTCGGCGGCCTGGGCGTACCAGTAGCGCGCGGCGGGTAAATCCTGCGGAACGTCTTTTCCTGCACGGTAATAGTCGGCAAGCCTCAGCATCGCGAGCGGGACTTCCTTCTGCGCGGCTTGGGTGCAGAGCTCCAGGCCATGCCGGGCATCCCTGGCGATGCCGATGCCGTTGATATACAACTCGCCCGCGGTGCACAGGGAAATCAGGTGGCCGCGATCCGCGGCTTGCTGGAACCATTGAATCGCCGCCGGCACGTCGACCGGCCGGTCAACGCCTTTTACCAGGCAAACGCCGAAAAAGTGCTGCGCGGCCGGAATCTTGCCCTTGGCGGCTTTCTCGAACCAGCGGCATGCTTTGCGTTCATTGGCCGGGCGTCCCCAGCCGTTTTGTTCCATCAAGGCGAGGTTGAATTGCGCCAGGGGGTTGCGGGCGGCATGGCGGGCAAATCCGGCATGGGCGCTTTTGTAATCGCCCCGGCTCAGGGCTTGCGTCGCCGGCTCCAACTCGGCCAGCCTATCCCTGCCGGGCGCGGAAAATGCCTGGGTATTGCTCAGCAACATCAAAACAATCAGCGGAAAAAGACGCGAGATCAAATTCGGTTTCCTCGACAAAGTGGCAAACCGCCGCCAACAAACGCCTTGCCCGTCGGCGGCGGGCCGATGCCTGACGGGTCAATCCACGGTCGGATAGATGCCCTGGACGGCAATGTAATAGCTCAGTGCCAAATACGGCGGCATGATCGTAACCGGCGCGCTGGTGCCTGCCGTATTGGTCTGCCCGCCAACCACAACGGCGGGAGCGCCGGTCAGGGTCGTCGACGGATTGCCGGACAGCGTGGTGGCGGGGCTGCCGGAGAGAGTGGTCGCCGGATTCCCGCTGAGCGCAATGCTTGCGGAATTCATGGAAACGGACGGTGCGGCCGTGTTGTAGATCGAGGTTTTCCCCCCCGCAACGCTAGACAATGCATTATTCGTCGCGTCCGAGGTCGTTGCCGCCCCAGCACCCGCTTTCAGGGTGGCACTCAACCCGCTCAAGGTAGTGCTCGCGGCCAGCGTTCCGATGGCGGTATTCGCGGCCAACGTCCCGATGGTGCTATTCGCAGCCAGGCTTCCGGGACCGGCGTTTACCGTCACGCCCGTGCCAAGTATATGGTTATGCACGGGCAACTGCGCCAGGCTGAGTGTTATGGCTACGTTGCCGCCTTTGTCGCCGTAGTTGTAGAGGGGGAGACCGGGCCCTTGACCGACGCCGATGATGGTGCGGCCACGCAGGTCGGGCAGGGCGAAGGTGTTCGGGTAGCTTCCGCCGTAGGTATTGCCGATCAGGGAGTACAACGCCTGATTTTGGGAAATGGAAATGGCTTGACCGGCAGCGGCCTGGTAAGTGCCACCACCGAAGCCGTTGGTCTTCGGCCAGGCCATGATGCAGATGGAGGCCATGTAGACCTCGACGGCACATGCCTGACTGACGGGGCTCCATGCGGCGCCACCCAGGAAACTGGCCGCCAGTGCCAGCGAAACAGCGGAACGACGATATTTCTGGTTCATCATGTCTCTCCCTTGTAAAAGTCAACAATAGTTACAAAACAACCACAACAACAAATCCGTAATCCGCGTCCATGCACCGGTGCAGCTTCAATGGGAGAAACGGATGGTGTTCCGTGTTCCATGAGTCCCGTTCAGGAGAACGGCACTTGTCGTGCCAATTTGAAAACAGAACCTGGTGTTGAATGCGGGTGAACAGAGCCCGTTCTATAGCCGTAAAAAATCGGCGGGCGACAAACCGACTATATTCATTTGTCGTATACGTTTGCCATACGCATTTGTCATGTTAGCAATTTAATTCGCAATGTCTATTAGGTAAATCCACTATATTTTTCAATGTGATTGCAGGTTCAGATGGGTGTGGCACTTCGGGGAGATTCGATTTTGCGGGCGATGAAGTGATGAAGGCCGTCCCGTTGCTCGAAATGGCACTTCGAACTTGAATCCGCGCTTTTCTGGGAAGGGGGCGCCTGGGATGGACTGCTTAACGGAAAGGGGGTATTTGGCTTCGAGGAAGTCCGCCAGCGTGTATAGGTCCGGCGTGGCGAGGAAGCTGTTGAGCGCCTCGTCGAGTACGGTTTTCAAGCGGGGGAATGCCCCCATATTCCTGATTTATGCGATGTGTGCATCCAGCCGCACACCTATGGCGCGGCAGACGGTGGCAAGGGTTTTGAGGGTCGGGTTGCCTCGGGGGGATAGCGCCCTGGATACGGCTTCGCGCTTCATGCCGGTGGCGGCGGCAATTTGGGTAATGCTGCCTCGGGTCATGGCGACTTGGCGCAATGCGGCCAGAAATGCCATTTCCCCGCCGGGTTCGGCGATTTCTTCAAGGGCGGCGCGCAGGTATTCCTCCGCGAGTTCGGGATCGCGCTTAAGCATTTCAACGGTGGCTTCGTCGTGGGATTTCATGGCTTTCATGTTTGTCTCCTTTGCCAGTCGCGCCAATAGGCGACCGCTGTTTTGATGTCCGTGGCTTGCTTGCGTTTATCGCCCCCGATGAGCAGCAACACCAGCCTTTGCCCCGCTTGGGCATAATAAACCCGATATCCCGGCCCCCAATTGATTTTGAGTTCCCATACCCCGCTTTCCAGAGGGCGGCATTCTCCCAAATTACCTTGGCGCAGTCTTTCGACCCTGGTCATGACTCTTGCCTTGGCGTGCCGATCTGCCAGGCTGTCCAGCCATTCCTGATAAACATCGCGGTCATCCGGGGTAAGGTAATGAGCAATCCCGTTCATATTTTGTATAGTAACTTATATGTTACGTTTTGCGCAAGTCGTGCCAAACAAATAGGTCTGCTGGCGGGTTCGATGTGCCGGCCAGCATGCTAGCGAGAAGAGGCAGTCTGAGAGGACGCTTGGAGATAGAGCTGCTTAACGGAGCGGGGGGTTATTGCGCTTCGAGAAAATCCGCCAGCGTATACAGGTCCAGCGTGGCGAGGAAGCTGTTGAGCGCTTCGTTGAGTACGTTTTTCAGGCGGCAGCCGGGCTGGATGATGCAATTGCTGTTGCCGGGAGTGAGGCATTCGACGATTTCGAGATTTTCCTCGGTGTGGCGCACCACGTCGCCGATCACGATATCCGATGGACGGTGGGCGAGGCGGATGCCGCCGCCCTTGCCGCGCAGGGTGTCGATGTAACCCCAGGCGCCGAGCTGGTGTACCACTTTCATCAGGTGGTTGCGTGAAATATTGTGGTAGGCGGCGATTTCATTGATGGTGGACAGCTTGTCCTGGTGGGCGCCGAGATAGAGTAGTACGCGCAAGGCGTAATCGGTATAGCGGGTAAGTCTCATAATTAGATATATTCTACCTGGGTGTTTATCAAAAGACTACCTCTATATCCTATTTCCCTTCAAGAATTATGATGCGAGGGTAACGCGAATCCGTTCCCCATCCCTTCCCGAACGGTGCCGGGAGGGCAATGTCGCCGGGGGGTTAGCGGGTCAGTTGGGCGTACAGCAGCGGCAATTCGCGCGGCAGTTCGGAGGGTTTGCGGATCACCACATAGCCGCCGACGCCGAACAAGTGCGGCAGATAGCTGTTGGCTTTTTCGTCGATGGTGACGCAGAACGGGCGCAGCCCCATCTTGCGCGCCTCGATCAGCGCCATGCGGGTATCCTCCACGCCGTAGCGTCCTTCGTACTGGTCGAGGTCGTTGGGCTTGCCGTCGGTGAGGATCAGCAGCAGCCGCTGGGTGGCGCGCTGTTTCGCCAACAGCTCGGCGGATTGGCGGATCGCCGCGCCCATGCGGGTGTAAAAGCCGGGCTTGACGGCATTGATGCGGCCGCGCACCTCGGCGTTGTATTTCTGCTCGAATTCCTTGATGACGTGGAAGCGGATGTTCTCGCGCTTCAGCGAGGAAAAACCGTACAGGCCGAAGCGGTCGCCGGTGGCGCCGAGCGCCTCGGAAAAGAGGAACAGGCTGTCCTTGATCACGTCGATGACCCGCGCGCTGTCGCTCACCCAGGCGTCGGTGGACAGCGACAGGTCGGCGAGCAGCAGGCAGGCGAGGTCGCGGTCGCGGTACTGGTGGGTCTTGTAGAGACCTTGTTCGCGGGCGGTGAGGCCGCTCATGCGGTCGGCGGTGAATTGCACGCAGGCGTCGAGGTCGAGTTCGCTGCCGTCGAACTGGCCTTTCAGCCATACCTTGGCCGGCGTCAGCGCCTCGAACTGGCTGCGCAGGCGCCGCGCGGTGGCGGCGAGGTGCTGCGGCAGGGCGCAGGGTTCGGCGCGGTGGGCGATCATCGGTTGCAGGCGGCAGTGGTTGGGTTGCATCACCTGCTTCTTGTAATGCCATTCCGGCAACAGTATCCCCGCGCCGAGCGGCGCGTCGTCGCTGGAGGCGGAAGGCAGGTCGAGATCGAAGCGCAGCTTGGAGGCGGTGGTCTGGTTGTCGCGCGCCACGCTGATCTTGTCGAGGTCCTTGGCGGCCTCGTCCTGGCCGTAGCCCTCGTCCTCCTCGGTGGGGCGGTTGACCTTGACGTATTCCGACCAACTGAAAATGCTTTCGGCGCGGAAGAACATCATGAAGGCGTTTTTCTCGTCCGGCATGTCCACCCGCTCGGCATCGAGGCGCTGGCCGTCGGATTTCTTGCGCGGGCTGCCGCCGTCGCTTTCCTGCCCCTGCGCCTCGCCAGTGAAGCCGTCGGTCGCGGCGTCGCCATGCGGCGGGCGCGGATGCAGCCACAGATGCACCGGGTAGAAGGGCTTGCGGGCGAGCGGCAGGGTATCGACGCTGCCGGGGCGTTCCAGCGCGGCGCGGATGGCGCGCTCCTGCTCCGCCTCGTCGGCGGGCAGCAGGGCGGGATTGGGGCGCAGCGCGAAAATGGGGTCGAGCAGACGCCGGTAGCGCGCCTCCAGGCCGGGGAATCGCTCGAACACCGCCAGCGTCGCCTGCTGGTGGCGAATGAACCAGTGTTGGCGCCGGTCCGGCTTGGCGGCGGCAAGTGCGATCAGCCACAGGTACAGGTCGCGGTTGAGCGAGCGGCGCGGCAGGATGTCAATGGCGGCGGGCAGGCGCAGGATTTCCTCGTCGAGCCAGGTCAGTTCGGCCTTCTGGTTGGTGCCGGCAATGCGTTCCAGCAAGGTGCGCCGCGCCCCGTGCTCGGTGGCCCCGCCGGATTTGATGGAAAGCCCGCTATCGCCGCCGAGCGCGCGGAACACGATGCCCGCCGTCTTGCCGATCTGCTCCAGCGTCACCGCCTCCTGCGGGTGGCGCCGGTCGGCGGCGCGGGTGATGATCTTGTGCCAGAGGGCGCCTACTTGTTCTTCCATGGCGGGGCTGTCGATTCCTAAGAAATTGGTTCGGATTGCCCCCACCCCACCCCCGTGAGCGGGGGTGGGGTGGGGGAACACACTATAACGCAGTGCGCCGCTCAGCGACTTGCGCCAAGTCAAGATGGCGGCACTTGATCAGCCCGGCTTTGCGCGTGCCGCCAGAATCTTATTCCAGTGGATAGATGGTGCTCCAGACGCTATTGTCCATCATGTCCGATTCGTTCTCTCCATAGCCGACAAGCACTGTCAATCCTTTCAATCCCGATACGTCCATGTCTTTCACGATCGGCACGGTACGATCCTGGGACAAAGCCACGCCCGTGGCATAGGGCGGCATCGCTCCATTCGACCATACCACCCAGGTGCTGCCATTGTGGAAATAGATGCTGCCTTGATAAAGGGCGGCGACATAAATGTTCCCGGTTTTGCCCGCGTAAGTGCCTCCGGCGCCGTTGACGTTTGCATCGAGGGTAAGGTTCTGGCTGGTGCCTTGACTGGCGACCGCCGCCACCGGCGTATAGGCTTTGTATGAGACGCGGGTAAATTGCGATTTTTCAAAAATGGCTGTACTGCCGCTAATCGGCGTTTCCGCGCCGATGGAACCGCCATCGACATAGCTATAGGAAGCGGTAATGGCGTTGGATGAGGCATTGGCCTTTTTGAGGGCGAGCCGTATTTGCGAGTGGCCGGGATCGAGCAGCACCTTGCCGACCAGCGTCTTGGTGGTGGGCGTGGTGGTGAAATCCCGCTTATGGAAGGATATATAAACCTTGCCGTCGGTTTCGTTCTTGAAAACACCCAGACGGACGCATTCGGAGCAGACGGTCGAAGTCGTCCAATCCCCCAGTTCGATGAAATAGCCTTCGTTTGCCATTTGCGGCACGGCGAGATCGTAGACGGCGGAAACCTCGAATGTTTTTCCCGGCTTGAATCCCGCGGTGGAAGCCGGATCCATGTTGGTCTTGAGGAGGGCGCCATTGACGATGTAGTTTGCGTTGACCCGGCTCACCGTGGCATTGGCGGATGAGAGCGTGGTTTTCCCGCCCGTGGGCGCGGGATGATTGCCCGTGTAGCTATAGGAAGCCGGTGTTCCGTCCAAGTAGTTGGGCGTTGCGGCGGAATCGAAGGTGTCCAGGAACACGGTCGTTCCGTTCATGACGCCCTTGATTTCATCGAGGGAATACTGGAAGGCGTGCACCGAAGGTGCTGTCAGCAAAGACAATAGCGCAAGCCGGGTCAGCGTTGTTTTCATGATTGCTTCCTTTTTGTCTGATGGAAATTACATGGGGCAGATATTGGTAACTTCGTGCACATAATCATTTATGCCTCTAAACTATTCTCAGCTATCGCTCCTTCCCCTGCCTGCGGGGGAAGGCCGGGATGGGGGCAAACGGCGGCGGCCATGCGGGCAAACGCCCCCACCCCAACCCTCCCCCGCGCGCTATGCGCGCAAGGGAGGGCGTGGACGTTTGCTGAGAATAGTTTAGAGGCATGTAATCATCTTCATGGCCGCTATGGGGCGTTAGCCACGGCTGCGATCCATTCGATGATTTCCTTGGCGGATGCCGACGGCGCGTTCAAATGGCTTGAGTCCGGCTCATACAGCCTGGTGTGCGGATTCTTGGGAAGCGCGTCGAACATCTGCTGCTTGACGCCGAGCAGCCCGGGGTAGTCGTTTGTGGGGGCGATGAACAGGACCGGGACGGACGGTTTGATGGCTTGCACCGCTTTCACCTGGTTCATCGCGCCCTCCGGGTCGAACCAGGTCAGGTACACGGCGGGAAGCGTGATGACGGGTGAGTATCCCCTGCTGCCCTCGAAATCGAACAACCTGGCTTTTTCCTCGCCTTTTCCTTCGGCGACGAGCTTGCGCGCCAATTCCACGGACTCCCCCAATTTCTCGCGGAAAAGTTTGCTGCCCACGTTTCCGCCGGGCGCAATGGCAATGACGCCATCGACGGCATGGATGCCGCCGAAATAAAGAGCGAACAGGCCGCCCTGGCTGTGTCCGGCGACAAACAGTTTTTTCGCCCCCTTGTCCCGCAGGGAATTCAACGCCGATTCAACCTCTTTTTCAGCCGCGTTGACTGTCACATCGTAGTCGCGCCTTCCAGACCAGGGCATTTCCAGGTTTGCGACCAGGAATCCCCGTTGCTCAAGCGAGGAGGCCAGTTCCGAGACGTATTTCGCCGGAGAGCCGCCCTTGCCGTGCATAAGAACGATCCCGGCCTTGACGGGGCCAGCTTCGGCAGATGCCGTCAGCGGCAGGAGCAGGTAAACTAACGGAAAGATCAACGCTATCAAGATGCTGCGTAAATTTTTCATGTTTCCTCCTTCATGGATTTTGAATAAAGATATTTCTATAATAATCAATAAAAATTAAGAACTATATAATGCAAATGCATTATTAAACATGCCTCTAAACTATTCTCAGCAAACGTCCACGCCCTCCCTTGCGCGCATAGCGCGCGGGGGAAGGAACGATAGCTGAGAATAGTTTAGAGGCATATTATTAAATGTCTGATCGTACGATTCAGGAAAAACCGAGATGGCCGTCGAACCGGACAACCTGTTGAGCAACCTGCTTTTGCCTCTCTATCGGGCGGCAAGGGAAATGCCGTTGGAGGACTTCCCGGATGCGGTGTGGGCGCTGCTTCACGAAAAGCTGAGATTCGACTCAGGCCGTTGGGAATCGGCAACGGCAGTTTCGGGAAAATTCAACCTCCATCGCTTGCACCTTCACCGGGAGCCCACAGAAATGCATGCTGAGTGGGAAGAAGTGAGCCATCAGGACAAAGCGGCACAATTCCTGGCAAAGCGGGGCGGCACGGTCAGCTTCACCGCTTCGACCTATTTCGCCGGTAAGGAAACGACGGGAATCCGCGAGTACACGGCGCGCTACGCCCACCGCAACAGCCTTATTTCCGTCATCCGCGACCGGGATGGACCGTCCAGCCGCTGGCTGTGCCTTTACCGGGCAAGCGAAAATGACCCGTTTGTCGCCCAGGACAGGGTGCTGGCATCGAAGCTCCTGCCCCACCTGGAAGAAGCGCAGGCCATCAATGGCATGGCACATCTGGGGAGGCTCATGCGCAACAGTCAGCAAATCAGTTGCGCCGTCATCGACCGGCAAGGCGTGATCTGCCATGCGGAGCCTGAATTTCTGGCGCTGCTGGCGGAAGAGCTGCCGGCTGCGCCGGGAAAGCGTCTGCCGGACGCCATTAACGATCACCTTGTCGCCCATCGGCACTTTTCGGGGCGGCGGATCGTGGTCGAAGCCAGTGAGGGCGGCGGGCTGCTGTTCCTGAAAGGACGCCTGATCTGCGCCATGGATCGCCTGGCGCCGCGTGAGCGGGAAGTGGCCAGGCTGGTTGTGGAAGGCCTGAGCTACAAGCAAATCGCGGCCAATCTGCGGATTTCTCCGGCCACCGTGCGCACCACCATCCAGCATATCCATGACAAGCTGGAAACCCACAGCCTGGTCGCGCTGGCGAACCGTTTCAAGGAGGGACTGTGACGATCGGCCACAGCTGCTTCGGCCATGGCGTCGAGCGGGTAATGGTTTTTCCCGGGCTGCCGGGTGACCATTCTTTTTTTGAAGCGATGCTTCCGGGTGTTGATCGGGAACTATTTTCCTATGTTTTCATGGACTACCGGGGGATCGGGTTTTCCAGGGATACTCTCGGCGATTACACGCTTGCCGAACTGACGGGGGACGCCGTTGACCTGGCTAATTCGCTGGGGTGGGACAGTTTCCACATCGTCGGGCATTCTATCGGCGCGCTGGTCGCGCAGCGTTTGGCGCTGGATCATCGAGCGCGAGTGAAAAGCGTCGTGGCCGTGACTCCCGTGCCGGCCAACGGCAATCCGCTGGATGCGGCAACCCGTTCGGCGTTGCTGGGGGCATTGGGTGACGATGGCGTTTTTTTCTCCGTAGCCCAGGCCTTTACCGCCGGAAGATTGCCGGTGGCTTGGTGTCGCTGGCTGTTGCATCACACCAGGGGGAATTGCCGGAGTGAAGCGCTGAACGCCTATTTCCGCCTGAGTTGCGAGACGGATTTTTCCGCGGAAATGTGGGGGCTGGAGACGCCGTTTCTGGTGCTTCTGGGGGCTGGCGACCCTTTCTACACGTCGGCAATGGTGGACGACACGTTTCGTCGATGGCTGTCTGATCTTGCCGTCGAAATCCTAGGAAGCTGCGGCCATTTCCCAATGCTGGAAACGCCCCTGCTGCTTGCCGCAAGCATAGGACGGTTCTTGACAGGGAGGCGTGCAGATCAACAAGTTTCGTGAACATATGCCGTGCTGCCGGCCTCGCAATCAAGTAAGGCATGAAGAGTCACGATGTTGATGAATTTTGTCACATCGCCGTAAGCCGGCCATGAAATAATTTCGTCATGAAAAAAATAATCTTGCCGGCGCTGCTTGGGCTGCTCACTTTTCCCGTTTTCGCCGCCCGCCCGATGATTACCGACGATGCGCGGCTTACCGACGCGCAAGCCTGCCAAGTCGAATCCTGGCTCAAATTCAACCGTTCCGGCACGGAAAAATGGGCGCTGCCGGCCTGCAACCCGGGCGGCAATCTGGAGCTGACGCTGGGTGGCGCGCTGGGCGAGGATGAACGGGGGACGGGAACCACCGATGTGGTGCTGCAAGGCAAGACCCTGTTCAAGCCGCTGGAAAGCAACGGCTATGGCCTGGGGTTGGCGCTCGGCAGCGTCCGCCATCCCGCCATCTCGCCCGGACGTAACCTGCTCGGCGATCTTTATTTCAATCTGCCCGCGAGTTTTTCTTTCCGCGACGACGAGGTCGTTTTGCATCTCAATCTCGGCGCACTGCATTCCCGCGCGGCGGGAGCCACCCGGACGACATGGGGGATGGGTTCGGAAACCCGGCTAAGCGCGAGCGACTTCCTCGTCGCCGAGGCCTTCGGCCAGGACCGCGGCCATCCCTGCTACCAATTCGGCCTGCGCCACTGGGTTGTGCCCGATCATGTACAGATCGACGCCACCTTGGGCGGCCGCTTCGGTTCGGATGGCGACGAGCGCTGGTATTCCGTCGGCCTGCGCCTGATTTCCCCGCGCTGGCTGCGCTGAAGCCGTTAATGGACAAGCGTTTGCGGCGGGCGCTAGGCGTTGCGTCTCCCTTTGGGATAAAGTAACATCGAATGTCTTGTATATGATATAAGTGTGTCGCCGCCAAATATAAAATCTGACAGATCGTGAAGGAGATGGCCATGAATTTTCTGCACAACATCCCGCTACGGGTAAAGCTGGTGCTCCTATCCGTTATCGCGGCGGTCGTGTTGATTCTGATCTCGGTGGTGTCGCTGTATTCGCTTAAACAAAATCTCGTCGCGGAACGCCAGACCAAGACCCGGCATCTGGTGGAGGCCGTCCACAGCGCGGTTGCGAATTTCCATCGCCTCCAGCTCGATGGGTTGCCCGAAGCTGAGGCGCAGCGTCAGGCGATCGCTGCCGTCAAGGCGATGCGCTACGACGGCAGTGAGTATTTCTGGATCAACGATATGCATCCGCGCATGGTGATGCATCCCACCAAGCCCGAACTCGACGGCAAGGAACTTTCAGATATCCAGGATCCCCAGGGAAAGAAACTGTTCGTGGAATTCACCCGCACGGTACGCGAGCGCAAGGCCGGATTCGTCGATTACATGTGGCCCAAGCCAGGGTTGAAGGACCCAGTGCCAAAGATTTCCTATGTCGTGGGCTTCGAGCCGTGGGGTTGGGTTATCGGCTCGGGCATCTACATCGACGACGTCAATGCGATTTTTCTCAAGGCGGCTGGGCGCGATGCGCTGCTCGGCGGCATCGGGCTGGTTTTGCTGATTTTCCTCAGCGCCGTCATCGCCCGCAATATCATTTCTCAACTGGGCGGCGAACCGCAGGTGGCCAAGGAGATCGCCGGCGCCATCGCCGGAGGCGACTTGGAAGGGGAAATCGCGGTCGCGGCCGGTGATACTTCCAGCGTGCTCCACGCCATGAAACAGATGCAGCACAACCTGCGCGCGGTTGTGGCGGAAATCCAGGCCATCGTGCAGGCCGCCGTGCAAGGCGACTTCAGCAAAAAAATGGATATGGAAGGCAAGGCCGGTTATACCCGGACCCTGTCGGAACTGCTGAACCGTCTTTCCAACGTCACCGAGGATGGTTTGAAGGATATTTCCCGCGTGGCGCAAGCCGTGGCCGACGGCGATCTGTCGCAAAAAATCACCAAGGAGTATCCGGGATTGTTCGGCCAGACCGCGCAAGGCATCAACGGCACGGTCAAGGCTCTCAATGAGATCGTCACCGAGATACAGTTCATCGCCTTGTCCGCCGGTCAGGGCGATTTCAGCGCCAAGCTGGACCTGACCGGCAAAGCCGGTTACAACAGGATTCTGTCGTCGCTCCTCAATCAGCTCTCAGATGTTACCGAAAGCGGGTTGGTGGACATCATCCGCGTCGCCAACGCCCTGGCGTCCGGCGACCTGACCCAGCGAATGACCAAGGACTATCCCGGCCTCTTCGGCCAGACCAAGGACGGCATCAACGCCACCGTGGAAAGCCTCAAGAAACTGGTCGAAGAGATCAAGATGGCGGTCGATTCGATCAACACCGCTTCCAAGGAAATCGCCAGCGGCA
>CAZDIJ010000044.1:0-175 GCA_964505475.1 uncultured Sulfuricella sp.
ACGCCGATGCCGACAGCGACGCGGACGCCGATAGTGATGCGGATGCGGATAGCGACGCAGACGCCGATAGTGACGCGGATGCCGACAGTGACGCGGACGCCGACAGCGACGCGGATGCCGACAGCGATGCGGATACGGACAGCGATGCGGATGCGGACAGCGACGCGGATGCCGA
>CAZDIJ010000044.1:275-575 GCA_964505475.1 uncultured Sulfuricella sp.
CTCTGACGCGGATGCCGACTCTGACGCGGATGCCGACTCTGACGCGGATGCCGACTCTGACGCGGATGCCGACAGCGACGCTGATAGCGATAATGACAACGATAAGGGCAACAACGGCCACGGCAACGGTGACCAATCCGCGCCGGGCAACTCCGGCTCGAACAACAATGCCGAGAACAGCGGCAACTCGGGTCAGGGGAACAGCGGTCAGAGTTCCGGCAAGTCCGGCGGCACGGCGCAGCAGCAGGCCGAGGACACGAGCGCGAGCAAGGCCGGCAGTTCGAGCAGCGCCAAGAGCGC
>CAZDIJ010000044.1:675-23010 GCA_964505475.1 uncultured Sulfuricella sp.
GGGCAAGTCCGGCGGCAAGTCGCAGGAAGCCGAGGACGACAGCGCGAGCAAGGCCAACAGTTCGAGCAGCGCCAAGAGCGCGGGCAAGTCCGGCGGCAAGTCGCAGGAAGCCGAGGACGACAGCGCGAGCAAGGCCGGCAGTTCGAGCAGCGCCAAGAGCACGGGCAAGTCCGGCGGCAAGTCGCAGGAAGCCGAGGACGATAGCGCCAGCAAGGGCAACAATGGCCACGGCAACGGCGACCAGTCGGCGCCCGGCAATTCCGGTTCGCACAACAATGCCGAGAATGCGGCGGATGGCCATGGTTCGACGCCGGGTGGTTCACACGACACCCATGCCAGCAACGATCTGTTCAACTTGGGTGACGTCAAAACGGGTGGCGCCGGCGGCAACTGGACCGAGATGATCGAGGTCGATGTGGTCGATGGCGATGCCAGCGCCGGCCAGGGCGGGTGGACTACCGATATTGAAAATCCGGCGCCCGATAGCGGCGGGGATGCTCATGAGCCGGCTCCGGCCAGCCCGGGGCATGCGCCGGATACCAGTATCGAGCCGATTGATTGGTAACATCCCTGTAAGCCATGCTTACATGGGCGGGGCTTCCTGTGGAAGGGAGTCCCGCCCTTTTTATCTGTGAGTTGCCGTTTGTCATGATGAATTTGCCCATGAGTTTTTTTCGCCCGCATGCCGGCGCCGCTCCTTCTTCGGCTTGCGCGGGGGAGAATTGGTTTGATCTCGCGCCAACCAGCCATAGAATGTAACGATGCGCCAGCAACAAGAACATCATGGTCTGACGATCCTGCACAAGACGGTTTTCCTCGGGCCGAACGTGGCGCGGCTTGGGGCGTGCGTTCGTGTCGTCGTCGCCGCGGATATTCCTTGCGATAGCCGCCTGAGCGAACCGGCCATCGGGAAAGCCGAAGAGATTTTGCGCGCCATGCCCGGCGAAGACGGGGGAACCGCTTTGCCCGTCGCACGCCGCACGCCGGCGGGAATTTTTCTGGAGGCGGCGCTACGGCTGCAAAGGGTGCATCGTTACCCGGTTTCCTGGGGACAGGTGCTCCCTCTCGCGGGCGGCGTGTGCGAAATCGCCTTCGAGATCGCGCGTCCATCCGTTGCCGGTGTCGTGGCCGAATACGCGCTGCTGCTGGCTCGCGCCGCCCTGGGTATGGAGCGGCGGGAAACTTTTGGCGAGGAATGCCGACGCTTTCATGATCTGCTGTTCCCGCGCGCCCGGCATCTTTATCGTTTCGACCGGCAGCGAACGGCGTCCCGCATGGGGGTGTACTGCCAAACGGGATTCGGCATGCATACCGCCTATATGCAAATGGGGCAGGGGGCGCATGCCCGGATCGTTACCCCCAGTTATACGGTGGCGACCTCCCACCTGGGCAAGGATTTGGCCGGCGATAAAAACCAAACCCATTTCCATCTGTTGCGCCACCAACTGCCCGCCGCCAGACAGGCGGCGGCGGATAGCGAGGACGAAGCCGTCGCGGCGGCGAAACGTCTGGGCTATCCCGTCGTCGTCAAACCGCTGCGGGGATACAAGGGGCGGGGCGTGTCGGTCAACTTGCGCGACGAGGGCGAGGTTCGCGCCGCCTACCGCCTGGCGGGAAGAATCCAGTCGAGCGTCGTGGTCGAGCGTTACCTGCATGGCGACGATTACCGGCTGCTGGTCGTGGGCGGCAAGTTCACGGCTGCGGTCAAACGCCCGCCGCCTTCGGTGACTGGCGATGGAATCCATACGGTGAGCCGTTTGATCGCCTTGGCGAACAAGACGGAGCAGCGCGATGGGCTGATTTTCGAGCCGATCACGGTGGATGAGGAGGCGTTGCGGGTGCTGTCCGGCCAGGGAGTCGGCCTGGATACGGTGCCGCCGTCGGGAAGGCAGGTGCTCATTCGCCGTTCCGCGTCGCCGGAATCCACGACCGTGGACGTGACCGACGAGGTGCACCCGGATAACCGCGCCCTGGCGGTTGCCGCGGCGCAAGCGTGTTTTCTCGACGTGGCGGGCATCGACTTCATTTCTCCCGGCATCGGCCAATCCTGGAAAGAGAACGGCGGCGGCATCGTCGAGGTCAATGCCGGTCCTTCCATCGACCTGCACATGTATCCCAAGGAAGGGCGGCGGCGCGACATCAGTTGGCACATGATCCGTTCCTGTTTGCCGGCGCGCGCGCCTGGGCGGATTCCGCTCGTGATGGTGACGGGAACCTACGACAAGAAAGCCACGGCGGGCTGGATAGTCAACCTGCTGGCGCTGCTGGGCTACCGGACGGGCGAGCCGGCACGGGAAGAAGGCGGCGCCGGCTTGCTGCCGTTCGAGGGCGAAAGCGCCGCGCGGGTTGCCGGCATGCTGTCCGATCCGCGGGTGGATGCCGGCGTTTTCGGAATCTCCCTGAGGACGCTGGCCGACGAAGGCGCGCCGGTGGATCGCGCGTCGGTCACGGTGATTACCGACGGCCATGCCTTGCGCCACGAGGAGGCGGGAGCGGAGTGGGAATCCAGTATGAATGGGCGCATTCACCGTCTGGCGGTGGACATCGCCAGTTCGGCGGTGGTGATCGACGGCACGCTCCCGGCGCTGCGGGAAGCGGCAGCCCATCGCCCGCCCTGGCAGACCGGCTACGTCTGGCAGGGCGAGGCGGATACGGCTCCATTGGAGGCACATCTGGCGGCGGGCGGCTGGGCGGTGGTCTGCGAGGCGGACGAGGCCGGGGAAAAGTGGCTGGCCTGCCGTCGTGGAACGTCGCGGCAGCCCATCGCCAGGTTGCGGGATTTATTCGCCGGCGCCTCGGCGGAAGCCGATGCCGCCGCGCCGCCGAAGGGCGCGTTGACGGCCTGCGCCGTGGCGCTCGGCATGGGCTTGCGCGCGGAGTTGCTCGCTGCCCCGCTGCAAGCCGCCTGGCGCGCTGCGGGGCAGCGCTCGACGCTGCGGCTGGACGGTGCGCGGATGCCGGGCATCGCGGCTTGCGATCCGCGCCAGGAAATCGCATTGGAGCGCCTCGCCGCCTGGTGTCGCGCCACGCCTTGCCGCAAGCTCCGGCTGGCCGTGGCGGCGGAATGTGAAACCTTGTCCTGGCTGGGCGCGGCGCTGCGCGAACTGGAACCGTTGTCGCCGGATTGGTGCTGCGCGGGGCGGGAGCGCCAGGCCGCCGCCGCGATGCTGCGGCGGCTGGGGGTGGCCGAAGAGCGCATTATGCTGTTCGGCGATGTCTCGGCGGCATGGGAAGCCCTATGCCTGCGTGGAGAAGACGGCGATCTGGCGGCGTTGCTCGATGCCGATGAATCCGTGCGCAATGCCTTGTTCAAGGCGGATTTTTCGTCCCCCGAGCGCTTGGCGCAAGGGGAAGCGCCGTGGTCTGCCACGGAGTTGGCGGAGCTGTTCGACGGCGCCTGGGTAAACGGCCCGGCCAGCGGCTGGGGCGTCGATCTCGTGGTTTCCGGGCACGAAGGCGCGGAGGCCGGGTGTCTGGCCGTGGTTGCCGGGACGCCGGACGACCCCGATGGCGTGGAAAAACTGGAAAACGAAATCCGGTACGCCTTCGCGCGCGGCGCGCGCGCCGTGGCCGCGCCGCTGGTTCCGCCGGACTTGCCGCGCTGGCATCCCGTGCTGGTTTGCGACAATGCCGCCCTTGGACTCGAGCGCCTCGCCCAGGCATCCCGGCGGCGTTCCGCCGGAGCACCCATCGTTCGCTCCGTTGAAAGCCGGGCAGGCGCGCATGAATAGCACCGCTGCCTGGTTTGCCGCGCCCGAGCGGCGTCTCCCGGATTTCCAGGCGGGTGCGGCGGAAATCGCTTTTCTGCGGGCGCTGAACGAAGCGCTCGGGCGGGCAGGAAGCGAGGCTTCATACGACGGAGAAAACATCGACCGGTTATTCGCCGCGACTCGCTTTCCACAGGATAGCGAGCGGATCGTCCTGGTGCTGTATGCGCCCGGCCACCAGCGCATCCTGGCGAGCCGCGCGCGGAAAGGCGGACGGTTGCCATTCTCCGGCGTATTCCTCCGCCTGTTGGAGCATTCCCGTTGCGCGCAACTGGCGGCGCAGCCCTTTCGCCTGCAAATGGATTTTGTGACCGAGCCGCCCGCGCCGGTGGATTATTACGCGGTCGGCATGGAACATCGCGGCGAGCGCCATTTTGAAATCGGCCTCGACGGCCTGATTCTTCGCGGGGATGACGGCAAGACCCATATTTTTCTGCCCGGCGACGGCTACGTGCGCTCCGTCATGTCCATGAGCCAGCTACGCGCCTGGCTGGCCGCCGCGCACGGCGACGGCTATCTGCGCCAATGCGAATTCCGGCGCTTCCGCTCGGAGAGCTATCTTTCCGGGGCGGATGCCTGGCTGCGCCTGTATCGCGGCTATCCGCTGGTGGGAACCCTGACCAGGGGCAAGATCGAGCACGCGGTGGATCTGGCCGTCGGCCATATCCGGCGCACCCAGGAGGCAAACGGCAAGTTTCTCTATTATTACGACGCCGCCCTGGATACGCGCCGCGATCACGAGCATCCCGCCCGCGACCCGGACAGGAACCCCTTTTACAATATCCTGCGCCATGGCGGGGGCGGGCTGACCTGCCTGTATTACGAGAAATACACCCGCCGGGGAGACAGCCTGGAAAACATCCGCCGCGCCATTGATTACCTGGTCGCCCAGACGCGGACGCAGGATTACGGCGGCCGGGAAGGCGCCTACATCTACAGCGAGAAGAAGGCCAAGCTGGGCGGCTCCGGCATCGCCCTCTATCTGCTGGCGGAATACCAGTTGCTGGGCGGCGACGGGCAATACCGCGAGTGGGCCGACAAGATCGCCTGGCATCTGGTCAACCAGATCACCGCCAGCGGCGAATTCATCTACTACAATATTTATCTCGACAAGCCGGTGACGGAAGCGGAAAACCAGGGCTATTTTTCCTTTTACTATCCCGGCGAGGCGGTGTGCGGGCTGGCGAAATACCTGCATCTCGCCGATGATGAAACGCGCCGGGCGATGTTCGAACGCCTCCACAAGGCGCTGGAGTTCCTCATCCTGGTGCGTCCGCAGACCCGCGCCGCCGAATATACCGCAGTGCCTTCCGATTCCTGGCTGATGATGGGCATCATGGAGTTGTGGGATTTCGAGGAGATGCGCCGCCCGCTGTACGCGGATTTCGTGTTTTCGGATGCCGAAAAGATGATCGCCAACCTCTACAAGGTCACGGACGCGCCTTATCCCGATTACGCCGGGGCATTTTATTACACTTACGGCGATTATCCCTACGCCGACGGCGCGCGCTGCGAAGGCTTGCTGGGCGCCTATGAACTCGCCCTGAAAAGCGGCGATCGGGAACAAGCGCGGCGGATCGGGGAGGCGCTGCGCCTGGCGGCCTGGGCGGTCATGCACCTGGTCAACAGCGAGGACGCCATTTATTTCGCCAGGAATCCCACGCTGGCGCTGGGCGGCATCCGTTTCAAATATACGCGGCATTGGTTCCGCATCGACACCATCCAGCACGTCGCCTCGTTTTACGCCAAGCTGCTGCCCCATTGGGACGCCATCGTGGCGGGGGAATCATGATTCCCCCGCTGGAAGGCTGGGAGTGGTCGGCGGAAGAGCGGCTGGGCGGCGGCGGCTACGCGCAGGCTTATCGCAGCCGGGATGGCGGCCACGCCGTCAAGATTTTTGACGACCCGTATTACGTCAATACCTTCGACAGGGAAGTCCGCACTCTGCAATGGCTGCAAGATTGCCCCGGGACGCCGCCGCTGGCCGATTACGGGCGGAACCGCGAGGGAAGGCTGTGCATCGTCACGGAATTCGCGGCGGGCGCCCGGCTGGACCGGTATGTCCGCGCCCAAGGGGCGCTTTCCCCGGAGCAGACGCTGGCCATGCTGGAGCAGCTTCTCGCCGTGCTCGCCTGCGCCCACGGCAAGGGGTTGCTGCACAAGGACATCAAAGCCTCCAACATCCTCATCGACGGCGGCCGCTTCACCCTGCTCGACTGGGGCGTGGCCGAGTCGCTGGGCAGCGGACGCGCGGAAACCATCCGCGCCAAGCAGGAGTATGTCGCGCCCGAGTGCTATTACGGCGAACACGGTTTCGCCAGCGATTTCTATTCGCTGGGCTGGCTGGCGGTATACGTTCTGAGCGGCGCCTTGCCCTATCATTTCGATGAAGAGCGCGACCCCGGTTACCGCGTCGCCGCCCATTGCATGGAGCGCCCCGTTTTGCCGGAGGGCATTCCGCCTCCTCTGCGCAGTCTGATCCTCAATTGGCTGGACAAGGATCCCGCCCGGCGGCTGGCGGGCTATGACCTGGAAGCCTTGCTGGAAGCCGCGCCAGGCAGAGAGATGGAGACTTGCGATTATCTGGATTTTCGCCAGATACGGCATGAGTGCGGTTTTCTGCACCGCGCCGCCCGGCACGGCGTCCCTTATGCCCAGCATTATTATGCCCTGCGCCTGCGCCGGGAAGGCGGGCGCGGCGAGGAAGCCGTTTACTGGCTGGAAAGGGCATGCCGCGCCGGCTATGCCGAGGCGGGCTACATGCTGGCCAAGCTGCTGGCCAAGGGGGGCGAGGAAGCGCGACGGCGTTCCGGCGAGTTGATGCGGGAGGCGGCGCTGAAGGGAAAAAGCGGCGCGCAGTTCCGGTTGGGCATCGCCCTGTTGCGCGAGGGAGACGGCAACGGCGCCGCCTGGCTGCGCCGCGCCGCGGACGGCGGCCATGCGCGCGCGCAATACGAATTGGGGCGGCTGCTGGAAAAGGAAAACGGCAAGCGGCAAGAATCCGCCGCTTACCTGGCGCAGGCCGCCGAGCGCGGTTATTCTGGCGGTGAAACGGAATACGACACACAGTGAATGGAGAGTGAATCGTCATGGGAGTCATCAAGAAAACCCTGTTTCGCGGCAACATCCTCGGCAAGCCGCGCCACCGCAACCTGTTCCTCGACATGGAGGAGAACATCCACATCCATTACCGCGACCTGCGCATCGAGCTGAGCCGCGGCGAATTCGAGGACATCGTCGGGGCGTTCGGCAAGCAGGCGCAGGAGTTGCAGGCCATCATCCGCGAAAAGGACTACCAGGACGGCAAGCTGCCCAACGCCAACCAGGATGACGTGCGCATCTGGACCGAGTCGCGCCTCAAGCACGAGGTGAAATACCATCCCCAGCGCTTTTCCCTGGAGGAATGCGGCGACGGCTACCATTTCCACTACCGCAACTACAAGCTGCTGATCGACCCGGCGGAATTCCGCCAGATCGCGCAACTGTTCCGCAGCCTGGACGTGGACGGACCCTATGCCGCCACCTACGACGAGGTGTTGGAATTGCTGGAAAGCAACGATGTCGATTTCATGCTGGCGGCGGGCAACGTGCCGGGCGAGAAGCTGGCGATCGCCGTCGCCCAGCATCACATGCCGAAGATCCGCGACATCTTCGCCTATATCGGCTTTACCCAGGAGGCCGAGGGCGAGGAGCGCCGCTATGTGGGGCCGCGCCTTGTGGTGACGGCCAGGCCGGACAAGCAGCGCGGCGCCCTGGATTACAAACGCCTGCGCGGCTACAACGAGGTCGGGCGGCTGGCGGATTTTCTCTCGCGCCATGGCGCGAGCCTCGACCCCGACGAACTCAATCGGCTCAAATGCCAGGTGCTGGAGCTGTATTTCACGCTCAAGTCCGGCCAGACGCTCAATGTCGAAACCGATCCGCAACTGTGGCTGTACTCCCATGGCAACGGCCAGGTGATCTTCCCCTACAGCGTCGCGCCGCGCGGCAAGGATGACGCCGAAGCGCTCTACAAGGCGTGGAGCGGCCTGCTGGCAAGCCTTCAGATGACTTTCGTGAAACCGTCCAAGGGGGTGTTCGCGGCGGCGGAGCAGGCCGCGCTCAAGGAGTTGGTGGAAGAGGCGCTGCGCCGGGAAGTCGCGGCTTTCGGCGCAGTGGAAAAGGTTTATCTGATGGGATCGGCGCTGCGCGGCGAAATGGGCTATTATCTCGCGCCCTTCATCCACGGCAAGCTGGCCAAGCTCGGTTCCGACATCGACATCCTGGTGGAGATCGACCCGGCGCGCGAGGGCGACATCCCCGCCCACTGGCGCCTGATAAATCCCGAATCCTCCAACCATTGCGCGGTGTACCACGTCAGCCAGATACCCCTGGCGGGGAAACCGAGCGAGTGGCCGGCGCGCCATCCGCACGTCGAATTCATCCAGCACCTGGTCGATGCCTACGTGTTCTTCCCCTCGCATGGCTACGTCGCGGAAAAGGATGCCTTCCTGAAAAAATTCGGCGCCAAGCTGTTTTACGACCGCACCCGCGACGGAGTACTCTACCATGGTGCGGAAGAGCAGCGGATCGCGGCGCGGCTGGCCGATCTGTACGGTTTTACGGCGGCGGTGGAAAAAATGAAGGTCAGCACCGAGAACGCCCTCTACAAGGTATTCGCCGGCGAGCATGACTATATCCTCAAGCTCTTCAAGGTATCGGGCAACTATCGCAGCAGCCGCGTCGCCGAACATACCGCCTACGAGGAGCGTCTGGTCACCCTGCTCAAGGCGCGCGGCGTGCCAACGCCGGGAGTGATTCGTGCGCGTGAAGGGGAAGATGCGGCCATCGAAGGCCATTCCGCGCTGCTGTTCGAGCGTATTCCCGGCACGGTGCGGCAGCGCCCGGAATATCCCCTGGAAACCATCTGCGCCGCGCTGGCGCAAATCCATCGCGTGCAGCGTGAACAGCCCTTCGATCTGGAAGCGGCATTCCTCTTCGACGATGTCTGCATGATCTGGCTGCCGCTGTTCGAGGAATACCTCAGGAAAACCGATCTGGAGCCGGAGATCGCCCTGGCTTTCGACAAGCTCGCGCCATCCGCCGAGCGCTATTTCCCCGGCGAGAACCGGGCGGCGCTGTTCGCATGCAGTCCGTCCGTCCACTGTCACGGCGATGTGACGCCCAAGAACGTGATCGTCGTGGGGGAAAACGATGCGCGCTTTTTCGATTTCAACAACGCCTTCCACGGGCCGCGCATGGCTGACGTGATCGACGGCGCGTTCGAGTTTTCGCTGGCCGAGAAATACATCCACCTGGCCGATTTCGCGCGCTTCGACGCCTTCGTTTCCGGCTATGACGCGAGCGATTCCCTCGCCGCCGAGGAAATGGAGGACTTGCCGCGCTGGATCGAACTGCTGGGCGTCATCAAGTTCACCAAGGAAGTCCGCGTGCTGCTGGAGCGTCCGCAGGAAAACCTGCGCCGCAAGCGCGCCCTGGCGATCGCGGAATTCGTCCTGTCGCGCTGCCGCTGACATGGCGCCGCGCCGGTTCGTCGCCATGCTGGCGCTGATGGCGCTGATGGCGCTGACCGGCGGCGCGGCGGCCGAAACCATCGGCCTGCGCTTCGTGGTGAGCGATACCCTGCAAATGCCCGGCGTGGCGGCGGCGCTGGAAGGCTGGGTGGAAACGCTCAACGGCTATTACCGCAACAGCGAGGTGAACTTGCGCGGCGAAATCGTCGCCGTTGATTTCGCCGCCATCGGCGAGCGCGAAGTGCTGCCGCTGCTCGACGACATGGCGCGCGAGCGCAACGGTTTCGAGGGGTTGTTCCGCCGCGCCGACGAATTCGGCGCCGACTATACCGTCGCGGTGGTGGACAATCTGCTGATCCGCGGCAAGCGCGGCTGCGGGCGCGCCTGGGCGGTCAACAAGACGCTGGCGGCGCTTTCCTCGACCCGCGCCGCCTTCGCGGCGATGGATTTCGCCTGCGGCGCGCATACCCTGGCGCACGAGCTGGGGCACTTGATGGGACTGAACCACGGCGGCCTGGTGGATCGCTGCGAGCCGGGCAAGGGACACACTTCGGCCATCGCCCCCTACGCCAACGGCTACGCCGCCGGCAACTGCGACGGGCGTCCCCAGCCCGGTGAATTCGGCGACATCATGGTGGGCGGTTGGATGAAGACGGTCAACGGCAACGGCAAGAGCAGCCTGCCGATGTATTCCAACCCGCGGGTGCGCGATGCGCGCTGCGGCTCCGCCGGAATTTGCGGCGACCCCGCGGGCGGCGACGCGGCGCGCGCCCTCAACGAGCATGCCCGTTATTATGCGGCGCACGAGGAGCCGGACGTGCATGTCCTGCGCTATGGCAGCCAGGCGCTGCGGGAGTGCGTCGTCACGAAATACCGAGGCCGGGAAATCGCCGAACTGACGGAGCTGGCCTGCCCCGGCGCGGCCATTGCCACGCTGGCGGGCATCGAGCGTCTCGGCGCCTTGCGGCGCGTGGATTTCTCCAATAACCTGCTGGAGGAGGTCGCGGCGCTGGAGCAATTGCCCGCCGCCCAGGTCGAATACCTGGATTTGCGGGGAAACCCGCGAATTCCGTGCCGCTCGCTGGAGCGGTTGGCCATCGTCTTCCCCGGCAAACTGGCGCGCTCTGCCGCCTGCGCGCCGTAGCGGCGGGGAAAGGCAGTGAAGCCTAGCAGCCTGTCGGACTTAAAGGAAATCGGCTGCAAATCCGCCTGGCCGGTCCATATTTTGCCGCTTTTTTGGTCAATAGAATAACTATTGACCTGCAAAACCAGCAAAATCTGTCCTCGCCCAGCCGAATTTTCGCTACGATTCTTCAAGTCCGACAGGCTGCTAGGAATCTGTTATAAACTCCCCTGCACCAGTCCCTTCCCCCGCATGCCCGACAGCCTAACGGCTTGGGCGCAAGAGCGAGGGAAGGAGAAAACCAACCCCGCTTGAGCGGTTGTGGATGACATTTTTTAAAACAGCTTCTAAAACCTTTTTTCAGCCACGGATCGGCACGGACAAGCACGGGTCGCCCATCTCCCATGCGCGCCTTTTCCGCCTGGCGGCGGCCGGGCTGGCTCTCGCCGCCGCCACGCCCGCGGCGGCGGACTGGAAGGCGCCGCGCGAGGCGCTGGATCAGCGCCTGGTGGCGGGGGAGTTCCGCATTCATTACACCCTGGAGGGGGAAGACGCCTTTCCCCCGGATGCGCCGCCGGCGCAGCGCCGGGAGCGCGCCGGCAAGCTGCTGGAGCGGCTCGCCGCGCAGCTTGCCGATGCCGGACGCTATTACCGCGAACAACTGGGGCTGGTTCCGCCGCTGAATGGCGCGCGTTATCGAGGCGTGCGCGCCATCGACGTGCATATCCTCGCCCTCGAAGGCAAGACCGGCTCGACCGGCGACGCTCCCATCGTCTACCGTTACCGCCATCTCGAAGGCGCCGTGCCGGCGCTTACCCTGTCCCTGTCGAACCGCTGGGTTCCGCCCAACCCGACCCCCGAGCACGAGGTTTTCCACGCCTATCAGTATGGTTATACCTGGTTCAAGAACGCCTGGTTTCTGGAAGGCATGGCGCGCAGCATGGAATCCGCCTTCACCGGCAGGACGCCGCGCACGGAACCCTTGCCGCGCGATGCCGGGGAAATGCGCCGGGTGATGGCGCGCGCCTATCGCGCGGATACCTTCTGGAATCGCCTGCGGTCTCTGTGCGATCCCGCTCTGGTGCGCGCCACGCTGGAAGAGTTCCAGGCGCTCGATCGGGAAGCCGCGCGCGCGCGCGGTATCGACCCCGCCGATTGGCCGGAGGAAGAACAGCGCGCGGAGCGCAATAATCCCTTTCTCCTGGCGGGATTGCGGCGCGCCGTCGAAAGCCGCTGCCCGCTTCGCGGCAATCCAGAATTACAGGCCTTTCACGGCATGTTGCTGGAAATCGAACGCAGGGGTTATTTGCCGTCCAATTGAACCATGCGGTCCAGGTTGACCAGGACGGGAGCGTCGAACTGGTTCTTCAAGTTCTGGACGCTCTGGCCGGCTTCCCGCATCCCCGGGTAGGGACCGAGGCGCACGCGGAAATTGCCGGAGCCGAAATTCACGATTTCGGCCGTTAGCGACGATGTGAAAAATTCCTTTTCCAAGAGCGTCCGGGTAGTCGCCACGGCGTTTTCCAGGGTGCCGTGCGTGTTGATCTGGATATAGGGCTGCCCCTCTCCCTCTTCGGCAGACGAGCGTTTCTCGAAGGTCGCCACGGAAGCCTGGAGATAAGTCTGCTGGCTGATTTTCTGCAAATGCTGGCGGGCTTCGTCGGCGCCGCCGAATGGGCCGACGCTGACGTGGAAACTCCGTCCGTCCAGATTCTCGATTTTCACCCGGTAGGTTTCGTGAACCAGCCCTTTCGTGAACATGAAGCGGGCGAGGAACAGGCTGTCCTCGAACGTGTTCTGGGCATTGAGGCGAACGTAATAAAAGCGCCCGTGCGATACCTTGGCGGCGGGTTTCTCCTCCACGGCCTTCTGGGGCGCGTTGCCGTCAGGCGGTGTTGCCGCCGCCTTGGGGGTCGCGGATACGGGAGCCGCCTTGGCGCTTTCCGGTTTCCGTGGCGGGGCTGCGGGCGGCACGGCAACCAGTTCCTGGCCGCCGCCGGAGGCCGCCCTGATCTTTGCCGTATGGGACGCCGCATCCTTGCCATTGGGGAACGGACCGATGCGAATGCGGTAATTGTCCGTCTCCGGGTTGACCAGTTCGACATGCATATTCTTGGGCAGCAGTCCTTTTTCGACGATGCTCTGGATCAGTTCGGTGGCTTCCCGTGAAGTGGCTTTTCCGCTTATTTCGACGTATTGAGGTTTATCCTTGCCGCCGGTTTCCGTCTTGGCCGCCGCCGTGGCCGGCGCGTGCGGTGCGGCGGCGGACGGTTTGGCGGCGGGTTTTTCGGAGGAAGACGGCGCAGCCGGTTTGTCCGGCGCCGGCGCGGCGGCCTGAACTACCGGGCTGGCCGGTTGAGGTGGGGGGGCGGCGGCAGGGACGGGTGGTTTGGCGGCGGGCTTTTCGGACGGAGGCGGTGCAGCCGGTTTGTCCGGCGCCGGCGTGGCGGCCTGAACCGGCTGGCCGGCCGGCGGCGCGTCGGCGGCGGGCGCCGCCTGCTGAGCCACCGTGTCGGGTATGGGAGAGGGAGCCAACAGCAGCATGATTTTGCTCTTGTACGGCGTCGCTTCATGCATATCGGCAAAAGGACCGATGTTTATACGGTAGCTTTTTCCATCGGGGTTGACGAGTTCGATTTTCTTATTCTGGGGCAGCAGGTTTCTTTCGACGATCTTCTGGGTGACCGCCATGGTTTCCTGTGCCGTGGCTTTTCCGCTGATTTCGATGAAATAGGGTTTGTTCTTGGCGGACGGGGGCGTGCTCGCCGCCGCCGGCACAATGGGCTTGGCCGGCGTGACCGGCGCCTTGGGCGGAGTGGCCGGCGCGGCGGTTTTCGGCGTGACGGCTTTTTCGCTTGGGGCGCTGGCGGCGGGTTTTTCCGCGGCCGGCTTGGCCGTGTTGCCGCCCGCGGCGGTCTTCAGGGTTTCCTTGTAGCGGTTTTTCCACATTTCCGCCTTGATGGGGTCGCGCTCTTCGCCCAGTAAGCCGGTTTCGTACAAATTCGCCAGGCGCTTCATGGAAATCGGGTAGCCCGCCATGGCGGCCTGACGGTGGAAATCGAGCGCGGTTTGGAAGTTCTTGGCCACGCCCAGCCCTTTTTCATACATCATCGCCAGGTTGCCGAGCGCCTCCGGGTATTTTTGCGCTGCGGCCTTCTGGAACCAGTTGAAGGCGATTTTTTCGTCCTTGGCGACGGTTTGGCCGGTGGCGTAAAGGAAACCGAGGTAATTTTGCGAGCCGGCATCACCCTGCTCGGCCATGACGAGAATGGCTTCCAGTTCCTGTGGGGAGAGCGCCGTGGCGGCGCGCGCCGGCGCTGCCGCCGCTGCTGGCGGGGCGTCCGCGGCGGCGGCCATGCCGTTGAAAGCCGCCAGGGCGCCGCCGAGGAGAATCAGGAAAGTGCGCAGCATGTCGATGGGCAGAGATAACATTTCATGAGTCCTAATTATAATTGCCTTTAAAAACGGTTGCATCCGGCCAGGTGCGCTATATCTCGACCTTGAGCGCCGCGCAGCCTTCCCCGCCGCAGCGCAGATAGCCGCCTTCTCCGTCCCAGGCCGGCAGCACCCAGCGCTCGCAGGCGTGTCCATCGACGTTGTGCAGGTGCCTGGCCGGGCGGTGGGTGTGGCCGTGGATCAGTCTCGGGTAGCCGTATTCCCTCAGGATTGCGGCAACGGCGCCGGGGTTGGCGTCCATGATGGCCGCCTCCTTGGATTTTTTTTCCTGCTCGCTTTGCCCGCGCCATTGCCGGATCAAGTTCTTGCGCTGCGCCAGGGGTTGTTCGAGAAAGGCTTTTTGCCAGGCCGGGTTCCTGACCTGGGCGCGGAAAGCCTGGTAATCCACATCGTCGCTGCATAGCGTGTCGCCATGGGTGAGCAGGGTGGGGACGCCGCATATCTCGACCAGGCTCGGTTCGTCGAGCAGGCGCGCGCCGCTGGCCTGGGCGAAGGATGCGCCGATCAGGAAGTCGCGGTTGCCGTGCAGCAGGAACACCTGGACGCCGCCGCCGGCGAGCTGCGCCAGCGCCTCGGCGATTTCGCCGGGGAGCGGCGCGCCGAGGTCGTCGTCGCCGACCCAGTAATCGAAGAGATCTCCCAGGATATACAGCGCCTCGGCCTGCCGCGCGGTTTCACGCAGAAAGCGCAGGAACGCGGCCGTGGCGCGGGGACGTTCGGGGCAGAGATGGAGGTCGGAGATGAACAGGATGGGCATGGGAGGACTGAGTGCCGAGGACTGAGTGCCGAGGACTGAGTGTGGAGCGCGGTATTACTCAGTCCTCAGCACTCGGTACTCAGTCCTGAATTAACAGATTTCCGCTTTTTCGATGACCACGTCTTCCGCCGGCACGTCCTGGTGTCCCGACTGGCTGCCGGTCTCGACTTTCTTGATGCGGTCGATCACGTTCTGGCCGTCCACCACCTTGCCGAAGACGCAGTAGCCGAAGCCTTGCGGGGTGGGGGCGGTGTAGTTGAGGAAGCTGTTGTCGGAAACATTGATGAAGAACTGGCTGGAGGCCGAGTGCGGATTGGGGGTGCGCGCCATGGCGATGGTGTAGACCTCGTTCTTGAGGCCGTTGGCCGCTTCGTTCTGGATCGGTTCCAGGGTTTCCTTGGGGATCATGCCCGGCATGAAGCCGCCGCCCTGGATCATGAAACCGTCGATGACGCGGTGAAACAGGGTGTTCTCGTAAAATCCGTTTTCCACGTACTTGAGAAAGTTGGCGGTGGTGAGCGGTGCCTTTTCGGCATCGAGTTGCAGGGTGATGACGCCGAAATTGGTGTGCAGCTTGACCATGAAAATTATCCTTTGCGTTTTTTGGGAGGAGGGGGCGCCGGTTCGGCGGTTTTCGGCAGTCCGGGGATGGTTTCGGCCTGTTCGATGACTACGGTTTCCATCGGCACGTCGGAGGGGAAAATGCCGGCCGCGCCGGTGGGCAGCATGGCGATCTTCTTGGCGACATCCATGCCCTTGACCACCTTGCCGAAGACGCAGTAACCGAAATATTTCGGGTCGGGGGCGCGGTGGTTGAGGTATTTGTTGTCGTCGAGATTGATGTAGAACTGCGAGGTGGCGGAATCGGGATCGTAGGTGCGCGCCATGGCCAGGGTGCCGGGCGCGTTCTTCAGGCCGTTGGCGGCTTCGTTGGGGATGGGGTCGAGCGCCGCCCTGGGCTGCAAATCCGCGGTATAGCCGCCGCCCTGGATGACGAACTTGCTGACCGCGCGGTGGAAGATGGTGCCGTTGTAATGTCCGCTGTTGACGTAGTGCAGGAAGTTGGCGACGGTGCGCGGCGCTTTCTCGGGGTAAAGCTCGAACACGATCTCGCCCTGGGTGGTCGCCAGCCTGACCAGCGGGTTGTCGGCATAGGCCTGGGATGCCGGGCAGAGTGCCAGCATCAATAGAACGATATGGCGTTTCATGCGCTACCCTCGTAAACGATGCGCCATGCGCCGTTTTCCTGTTGCCAGTATTGGCGCTTGCGCATCTGGTTTTTCAGGTTGTTGCTGCCGTAGTCCTGGCCGAAGGTGACGACGACCAGATTGTTGTTGCCGGGGTAGGCGAACATGCTGACGCCCGATACCTTGATCTTGATCCAGGATTTGCCGGCATTGACCAAGCGTTTCTGCTCCGCCCAGGAACGGTAATCCTGCCCTCCGGCCGAAAAACTCTGTGAATAGTGCCGCAAATATTTGTCGGTATCAAGCGATTCCCAGTCCTTGCGCCATGCATCCAGCGCCTGGTTGAGTTCGCCGCGCTGGGACGCGAGTTCCCCTGGTTCCGCCCATTCCACGCGGTCGCTGATGATGACCGGGGTCAGGCCGATTTGCAGGTTTTTC
The DNA here is from genome assembly GCA_964505475.1 of uncultured Sulfuricella sp. GTDB lineage: Bacteria > Pseudomonadota > Gammaproteobacteria > Burkholderiales > Sulfuricellaceae > JAGXQV01. The sequence continues at coordinate 16,917 of CAZDIJ010000044.1, forward strand.
CCGAGCTTTTCCATGTCCGGGTTGGTCAGCACCACGCAGCCGTTGCTGGCGCGCGGCGGGCGGCTGTAGGTGTCGCTGGGCACGCCGTGCAGCCAGATGCCGTGGCCGTTCTTGCCCAATTTGCGGTCCCATTCGTTGGGGTAGCTGATGGGGAAGGCGCCGACGCCGTAAAAATCCGACAACTGGTTGCGGGGCAGATTGGAAGTGACGAAATACACCCCGAGCGGGGTTTTTTGGTCGCCTTCCTTGAATTTTTCGGCGCCCGCCTTGCCGCTGCTGACGTAGTAGTCGGTCACGTAGCGCGGCTCCCCGCCATGGTTCTCGAACAGGTAGAGGCGCGCCTTGTCGGTGTCCACCACCACCGCGTAGCGCTGCTCCGGCTGAAGCTGGAGGAGGTATTTGGGGATGCGTCCGTTGGGTACTTTTTCCTTGAGGTATTGCAGGCGCACACGGATTTCGTCGCGCAGGTCGGCGATTTGCTGCACGGCGCCGGAGGCGTTGCCAATATGGCCGATCGGGCGTGCCTTGGCCATCAACAGGTCGCCGCGGATCAGGTGGGCGAGGCGGAAGTTGGGATAGGCGCGCAGCATCGCCTCGACATCCTGCATGGCGACGTCCAGGCGGTTTTCGCTGACGTCCTGCAAGGTCTTGGCGAGTAGGACTTCCAAGTCCTTGGGCAGGTCGGCGGCGGGGACGGCTTCCGGCGGCTTGGCCGGCTTGCTGCCCATGGCCATGGCCGGCAGGGGCAGCAACGCCCCCAGCAGCGTGCAACAACCGACGATCGAGCTTAAACGCTTGAGTAAATGCATATAAAACCGCCGGGATAGCCTAGCGGCCGACACGTTCTTGCAGGATCAGCCACTTGTCGCCGGATTTGACGAGAGCCAGGGTTTTCATGGTGGAGGTGGACAGGGAATCGGACTTGTAGTCTTGCCGGAAGGTGACGCTGGCATGGCTGGCGCCGTTCATGGTGACGCGCGGCGCCTCGATGGCGACGTGAATCGACTTGGGACGCCCGACGCGCTCCTTGCGGGTTTTTTCCCAGGAGCCGCGGCTTTCTCCGCCCGGAGTCTTGAAGTCCTTGGCATAGGCGGCGAGATAGGCGCCCACGTTCTTGTTCGACCAAGCCTTGGCCCAGGCATGGACGGCCTTGATGACTTCGTCTTCGTTATCCGGCTTGTTCGCCGCGGGTTTTTCCTTGGCCGGCGCGGCGGGCTTGGCTTCCGCCGCCTTGGTTTCCTCCGCCGGCTTGGCTTCGGCGGCGGGCTTGGCGGTTTCCGTTTTGGGCGTTTCCGGTTTGGCCGGCGCGGCGGGCGGCGGCGTCACGGCGGCCGGCGCGACCGGCTGGAGCTTGACGGCATCGTTCTTGGCCGGCGCCCGGTTCGGCCGCCCGCTGTTGGAAAACATCTCCTTGACCAGCGCCAGCTTGGTTTGCGCCGCGGCGTTGCTCTTATCCAGTTGCAGCGCCTTGTCATAAGCCTGGCTGGCCATCTTGGCGTAGATGTCGCCGAGGTTTTCATGCGCGGTGGTATAGCTGGGGTGAGTGCCGATCGCCATTTCCAGCGAGTTTTTCGCCTTGTCCAACTGGTTTTGTGAGGCGTAGAGCACGGCGAGGTTGTTGTAAGGCTCCGGCAACTCGGGATAATCCTCGGTGAGGCCGACGTAGATTTTGATGGCTTCCTGGGTTTTGCCCTGCTCGGCGAGGATCAGTCCCTTGAGAAAGCGCGCCTGGGCGATCTTGACGCCCTGGGCATCCTTGGGTTTGGCGGCGAGATAGGCATCGAGGCGCTCCAGCGCCTTGGCCGGTTCACCCTTCTTGTAGAGGATGGTGATGTCCTGCAATTCGTCCGCGCCAGCGGGGGGGGTAACTGCCAGGAATAGCGCGCAAATCAAGGCGCCGGCCTTTAGGGTGGTGCGAAAACGGCTCATATTGATGGTATACTTTTTGGCGTTTAAAACAGGCTGAATTCTAGCAAGAAGCGCCTTCAATCTCCACAGTTATTCCCTGACCGAGCCGATTTCCATGAGCAACGAACCGACGCCTGTTCCCCATTTCATCCGCAATATCGTCGAAGACGACCTGAAAAGCGGCAAGCACCAAAGCATCGTCACCCGTTTCCCGCCCGAACCCAACGGCTACCTGCACGTCGGCCACGCCAAGTCGATCTGCCTCAATTTCGGTCTGGCGCTGGATTACCGGGGCAAGTGCAATCTGCGCTTCGACGACACCAACCCGGAAAAGGAAAGCGAGGAGTATGCACAGTCCATCCAGGACGACGTACGCTGGCTGGGCTTTCAATGGGACGGCGAGGTGCGTTGGGCTTCGGATTATTTCGACGCGCTCTACGGCTACGCCGTGGATCTGATTAAGCAGGGCAAGGCCTTCGTCTGCGACCTGACTCCGGAGGAGATGCGCGAGTACCGCGGCACGCTGACCGCGCCGGGCAGGCACAGCCCCTACCGCGAGCGCTCGGCGGAAGAAAACCTCGATCTTTTCGCCCGCATGAGGAACGGCGAATTCCCGGACGGCTCGAAAACCCTGCGCGCCAAGATCGACATGGCCTCGCCCAACATCAACCTGCGCGACCCGGTGATCTACCGGATAAAAAGGGCGCACCACATTCGCACCGGCGACAAGTGGTGCATCTACCCGATGTACGACTACACCCACTGTATCTCCGACGCGCTGGAGGGCATCACCCATTCCATCTGCACCCTGGAGTTCGAGGATCACCGTCCGCTCTACGACTGGTGCCTGGACCAGTTGCCTGTGCCGTGCCATCCGCAGCAGATCGAATTCTCCCGCCTCGAACTGCAATACACCATCACCAGCAAGCGCAAGCTGCTGCAACTGGTGATGCAGAATATCGTCTCCGGCTGGGACGATCCGCGCATGCCGACCATCTCCGGCATGCGCCGGCGCGGCTACACCCCCGAGGGCATCCGCGAATTCGCGCGGCGCATCGGCGTCTCCAAGAGCGACAACACCATCGACATGGGCGTGCTCGAAGGCTGCATCCGCGAGGACCTGGAAGCGCGCGCCCCGCGCGTGATGGCGGTGGTCAGGCCGCTTAAGGTGACCATCACCAATTTCGCCGATGCCCAGTCGCGCGAAGCCGGCTTCCACCCCAACCATCCCGAATTCGGCTCCCGCGTGGTGCCGTTCGCCCCGGAAATCTGGATCGAGGCCGACGACTTCGCCGAAACTCCGCCCCCCGGCTGGCAGCGTCTCACCCCCGGCGGCGAAGTGCGGCTGCGCTACAGCTACGTGATCAAGTGCGACGAAGTGGTGAAGGATGGCGCCGGTCAGGTGGTCGAACTCAAGTGCACCATCGACCCCGACACCCTCGGCAAGAACCCCCAGGGACGCAAGGTGAAAGGGGTGATCCACTGGCTCTCCCGCGCCCACGCCCTGCCCGCCGAAATCCGCCTCTATGATCGCCTGTTCACCGTGGCCGAGCCGGATGCCGACAAGGCGCGGGATTTCACCGATTTCCTCAACCCCGGCTCGCTCACCGTGGTGCAGGGCTGGGTGGAAGCGTGCGTCAAGGACGCCGCACCGGAAAACCGCTACCAGTTCGAGCGCCTCGGCTATTTCTGCGCCGACCGGCGCGACCACCAGCCGGGCGGCAAGCTGGTGTTCAACCGCAGCGTGACGCTGAAGGATTCGTGGGTCAAGGAACAGGGGTGATTTGAAATGAATTCAGTGTGTTGCATGTTATAAACCATGGAAATCATCGCTTGACATTTTTTTAATTGTGACCACAATTGCTATTATGTGTTGTTGATTGGGGTCTCAAATGCAAATTTCCATTCGTGAATTCAAAGCGCATTTGTCCCGCTACCTGTCCCAGGCTCAGGAGGGGCAGGCGCTCGACGTGACCTCGCACCGCAAGGTGGTGGCGCGCATCGTCGGGGTGCCCGCGCCGGATAGTACCGGGGTGGCGCGGCTTCTGGCCGGCGGGGCGGCCAAGTGGGGCGGCGGCAAGCCGGTGGGAGCGGCGATCAGGTTGTCTCCAGGTGGCCGCAGCGTTTCGGAAATGGTGTTGGAAGATCGCGGATGATCCTGTTCTGCGACACTTCCGCCTTGGTCAAACTTTATTTGGTGGAAGCGGAAAGCAACGCGGTCAAGGCGCTGGCTGCGGAAGCCGAGGCAGTCGCGGCATGCCGCATCGCCTGGGCCGAAGCTCATGCGACGCTTTCGCGACGTGCCCGCGAGGTGCCGGCAGACGCTACGCTTATCGGGCAGGCCAAGCTGGCGCTTTCGGTGGATTGGCCTCATTACGTGGTTGTCGAGGTGACCCAGAACGTGGTGGAACAAGCGGGGGAGTTCGCTGACACGTTTGCATTGCGTGGCTATGACAGCGTGCAGTTGGCGGCGGCGTACGAGGCGAAACAGGTTTCCCTCCTGCCGGTGAGCTTCGCCTGTTTCGACGCGCGGCTCAACAAGGCGGCGCGGGTGCTGGGGATGGAGACGCCGTTCCTCGCTGCCTGACGCGCGTTTTCCGGTAAAATCCCTCCTTCATCGCATTGCGGATTTCCCATGTTGAAAATTCATAACACCCTCACCCGTTCCAAGCAGGATTTCGTTTCCATCGAGCCCGGCAAAGTGCGCATGTACGTGTGCGGCATGACCGTCTACGATTATTGCCACCTCGGGCACGCCCGCGTGCTGGTGGTGTTCGACATGGTGCAGCGCTGGCTCAAGGCGAGCGGCTACGATGTCACCTACGTGCGCAACATCACCGACATCGACGACAAGATCATCAAGCGCGCCGCCGAGAACCACGAGGACATCGGTACGCTGACCGGGCGTTTCATCGCCGCCATGGACGAGGACGCCGCCGCACTGGGGGTGGAGAAGCCCGTTCACGAGCCGCGCGCCACCCAGTTCGTGCCCGGCATGGTCGCCATGATCGAAGCCCTGATGAAAAACGGCCTGGCCTACGTCGCCGCCAACGGCGACGTGTGCTATTCAGTGCACGATTTCCCTGGCTACGGCAAGCTCTCCGGCAAGTCGCTCGATGACCTGCGCGCCGGCGAGCGCGTGGACGTGGCGGCGGGCAAGCGCGATCCGCTCGACTTCGTGCTGTGGAAATCCGCCAAGCCCGGCGAGCCGCAATGGGATTCGCCGTGGGGCGCGGGACGCCCCGGCTGGCACATCGAGTGCTCGGTGATGAGCGACGCCCTGCTCGGCGAGCATTTCGACATCCACGGCGGCGGCGCGGACTTGCAGTTTCCCCACCACGAAAACGAAATCGCCCAGTCCGAGGGCGCCCACGGCCACCAGCACGTCAACTACTGGATACACAACGGCTTCGTGCGGGTGGACAACGAAAAAATGTCCAAGTCGCTGGGCAATTTTTTCACCATCCGCGAAGTGCTGGAAAAATACGACCCGGAAGTGGTGCGCTTCTTCATCCTGCGCGCCCATTACCGCAGCCCGCTGAATTATTCCGACCAGCATCTGGACGACGCCAAGGGGGCGCTGACGCGCCTGTACACGGCGTTGAAGAATATTACCCCTGCGCTCGCGGGTGAGCGTATCGACTGGCATGACCCCTACGCCGTCGCTTTCAAGGCCGCGATGGACGACGATTTCAACACGCCGGAAGCCGTCGCCGTGCTATTCGACCTCGCCAGCGAAACCAACAAGACCAACGATCCTGCGCGCGCCTCTTTGCTAAGGGCGCTAGGTGGCGTGCTGGGGTTGTTGCAGCGCGAGCCGGCGGCCTTCCTCCAGGCCGGTGTGGCGGAATCCGGCTATGCCCCGGAGAAAATCGAGCAACTCATCGCCGAGCGGGTCGCCGCCAAGAAAGCCAAGAACTACGCCGAGGCCGACCGCATCCGCAAGGAGTTGCTGGATGCCGGCATCGTGCTGGAAGATACGCCGCAGGGCACGGTCTGGCGGCGGGAGTGAGTTTTCCTTAAATATTCCAGATTGGGGCGCTTTGAGAGTTTTTTGTGTCTTGACGCATTGCCGCTTGTATTGGGACGGGTAAGTTTTTTCTCAAGTGTGCCGATATAACTCAACAATGCATCATGCCTCTAAACTATTCTCAGCAAACGTCCACGCCCTCCCTTGCGCGCATAG
>CAZDIJ010000045.1:0-22126 GCA_964505475.1 uncultured Sulfuricella sp.
GGCTACCCTCTTAAACTCGACTCAATATTGTCTTGACTGAGGGGTCCACTATAATGCGGACAATCATGTGCTTATCGACACCCTGCAAAGCGCACGCCTTACACCCGCCGGGTGATCGACAAATATTTGCCAGCCTGTGGTCTTATCGGTGTCTATCCGTGTTTATGTCTAACCGAGTTTTTTGGGTTGAATTTTCCAATATGCCTCTAAACTATTCTCAGCTATCGCACCTTCCCCTGCTTGCGGGGGAAGGCCGGGATGGGGGCAAACAGCGACGGCCATGCGGGCAAACGCCCCCACCCCAACCCTCCCCCGCGTGCTATGCGCGCAAGGGAGGGGGCGTTTGCTGAGAATAGTTTAGAGGCATGTCTTCCAATGAATAATCTGGGATAAAGTCCGGTCTAGAACGGCGTGGCGGCGGCGAACAGTTCGCAGGCGGCCTGCGCCGTCATGAAACGGTCGTCGAGGTAGGGGTTGTATTCGACGATTTCCATCGCCAGAAAGCGCGGGTTGCGGTGCAGTTCGCGGAATGCCCGCGCCAGTTCGTGCTTATGGATGCCGCCGGGCGCGGGGCTGCCTACTCCGGCTTCCTCGGCGGGGTCGAGCGCGTCCAGGTCGAGGCTGACGCCGAAGCCGCCGGTGTTGGCCTGCACGCGCGCCAGCGCTTCGGCGAATACTTCGGTGAAGCCGCGCTCGCGGATTTCCGCCATGACGTAAACCCGGACGCCCAATTCCTTGAGCAGCGCGGCTTCGCCGTCCTCAAAGCTGCGCACGCCGAGCAGGCAGACATCCTCCGGCAGCAGTTTCGGCGCCGCGCCGCCGATGCCGATCAATTCCGGTGCGCCGTGGCCGAGCAGGCAGGCCAGCGGCATGCCATGGATCGCCCCGCTCGGCGTGGTGGCGAAGGTATGGCTGTCCATGTGGGCATCGACCCACAGCAGGCCAAGCCGGCTGTTTCCGGACAATGTTCCGGCAGCGCCCGACCAGGTGCCGATGGCGCAGGAGTGGTCGCCGCCGAGCACCAGGGGGAAATAGCCGCGCCGCAGGGAAGAGGCGACCCGTTCGGCCAGCCCGCCGCACAGGCCGGAAATGGCTGGCAAGGGGTCGGCGGGGCAGGCGCCCGGCAAGTGGATGATTTCGTCCCAGAAATAATTGACCCCGTACTCGTGCAGGCCGCCGAAGAAATCCATGGCGCACAGCACTTCCGGGCCGTCCTGGCAGCCATGGTTTTGGGCGCCGCAACCGCAGGCGGCGCCGATGATGGCGACTTTTCTCATTTTGTCCGCGCTCCCCGTTCGTTGGGCGGAAATATGCCGTCTTTCGGTGACAGGCGGATGACGCGCCAGCCGGAAAGTGTCATATTTTCGTCACAATCCGGCCGTAAGATGGCGTCACCCGATCAATCGAATTTCAGGAGAATCCAATGAAATTGAGCCTTACCAAGACCCTGGCATCCGCTGCCCTGGCAGCCGGTTTTGCCGCTTCCGCCTTCGCCGCCGACATCACCGGCGCCGGCGCTACCTTTCCCTACCCGGTCTACGCCAAATGGGCGGAAGCCTACAAGGCCAAGACCGGCATCGGCATGAACTATCAGTCGATCGGTTCGGGCGGCGGCATCAAGCAGATCAAGGCCAAGACCGTGGATTTCGGCGCCTCCGACAAGCCGCTGAAAGTGGAAGAGTTGGAGAAGGACGGCCTGATGCAGTTCCCCGCCATCATGGGCGGCGTGGTGCCGATCATCAACGTCGATGGCATCGCCAGCAATCAGCTCAAGCTCACTGGCGCCGTGCTGGCCGACATCTTCCTCGGCAAGATCAAGAAGTGGAACGATCCGGCGATCGCCGCGCTGAACAAGGGCGTCAACCTGCCCGCCGATGACATCACCGTGGTGCACCGTTCCGACGGTTCCGGCACCACTTTCGTGTTCACCAACTACCTCGTCAAGGTCAGCCCGGAATGGAAAGAGAAGGTTGGCAACGACGCTTCGGTGGCTTGGCCGGTAGGCACCGGCGGCAAGGGCAACGAAGGCGTGGCCGCGTTCGTCAAGCAGATCAAGGGCGCCGTCGGCTATGTCGAATCCGCCTATGCCAAGCAGAACAAGATGGCCATGGCCATGCTGCAAAACAAGGAAGGCCAGTTCGTCGCCGCCACCGAGGATACCTTCAAGTCCGCCGCCGCCAGCGCCCAGTGGGAAAAGGCGCCCGGCTTCTACGAAATTCTCACCGACCAGCCCGGCAAGAGCAGTTGGCCGATCACCGGCGCCAGCTTCATCCTGATGCACAAGAACCAGGCCAAGCCGGAACAGGCCAAGGAAGTGCTCAAGTTCTTCGAATGGGCCTTCACCAATGGCGACAAGCTGGCGTCGGAACTGGATTACGTGCCGATGCCGGACAGCGTGGTGAAACTCATGCAGAACGCCTGGAAGGCGCAGATCAAGGGCGCCGACGGCAAGGCCGTATACTAACCGCCAAGGTTGCATCCTCCCCTTCTGGCCCCGCGATTTTGCGGGGCTTTTTTTGCCGTCGGGGCGCGCCATCATACTCTTGTCATAATCGCCTCCTATAATTCGCGGCAACGTCCATATTCGAATGCGAGGCCGACATGCAACTCAACGAAGTCATCGAAATCCAGATCGACAGCGCCATTGCCGGGTTGGTGCGCACCCGCGCCAAACTCACCGGGCAGGCGGACATCCGCGAGGATTTCCATGAAATCGACCGCCAGCTCGAAACGGTCGCCCATCACTTGCAGGACATCCAGTACAACTGGCTGTCGCTGATGCAGAATCATCAGGCTTGAAACCCAAACGATACGAGGCCACCCCATATCATGAATATTCTGAAAGAACTCGAACAGCGTCTGCTCAAGGAGCCGCAATCCCCGGAAAACCTGATTCTCGGCAATCTCATCAAGGCCTTGTGCATGGGGGGGGACATGAAGCTCATGGAGCTGTACGAACTCAACCATTCCGATTTCGATCTGGCGCTCAAGGTGATGAAGAACTGGCGCACCAGCCGCTACACCAAGACCCGCGAGCGCCTCAAGGGCATGCTCGGCGAATCCACCGAATAAACCGCCCGCGGGAGTTTTCCTTCCGCCTCTTTCGCGCGCCGCGCCCCGTTTCGGGCGCGGCGCCGAATTTTTCGCACCGATGAGGTTTGCATGTTCAATATCAAGGCGATGGGCATCAAGGGCAGCCTGTGGCTGACCACGGTCATTTCCGGGCTGATCGCCATCATTCTGGCGCTGGAAACCCTTTTTTCCCTGGGGATAGGCTCCCGCGCGCTGGGGAATATCTACGAACATTCGGTGGTGCCGGCTTCGCACCTGCTGGAAATCAATAAGAAGCTCGAAGCGCTGCGCTTCGACATGGCCGCCGTCATGTTCGACAAGGTGCCGTTCAAGGATGCCGCCGCTCGCCTCGAAGAAGCCAAGAGCGGCCTGCCGGTGCTGTGGGGCAAATTCAAGGGAGCGCAGAACAATCAGTTCGCCGGCGACGAAAAAGCGCTGGTGGCGGTTATCGACGGTCAAATCGGCGAACTGGGGCAGTTCTATAAGCTGCTGGAGGTTTCCTACGGCAGCGCCGACAAGGTCATGACGCGCTCCATCCTTGACGACGACTGGCCGCCGGTCGAGGAGAAACTGCTGAATCCGGTGCTGAAGCTGGTCAAGCTCCAGGAAGAGAAAGTGAAGGCCACTTACCAGGAAAACGTCCGCGCCAGCGACGAAATGCGCCGCTGGGTATTCCTTACCCTGATTCTCGGCGCGCTCGCCGGTCTGGTCGCCACCGTCATCACCAGCCGGCTGGCGCGCAGCATGGTGATGGGCATCCGTAAGTTGAAGGAGGCGCTGATCCGCGTCTCGAACGGCGAACTCGACGTGCGGGTGGATTACCGGCACCAGAACGAACTCGGGGAAACCGCGCGCCATCTGGAAAAAACCCTGGACAGCCTGCGCGCCATGATCGCCGAGGTCGGCAGCTACGCCCAGACCGTCGCCGAGGAAGCGGAGAGCCTGACCCGGCTTTCCGCCAGCGTGGAGGAAAACTCCCGCATCCAGTCCGATGCGGCGGAAAACACCGCCTCCGTGGTCGAGGAGATGCTCACCAGCATCGAGCAGGTCGCCGACAATGCCCGCCAGTCGCTCGAAGTGTCAATGCAGGGCAACCAGTTGTGCGGCGACGGCAAGAAAGTCGCCCAGGACGCTTCCCGTGAAATGGCGGAAATCGCCGTGGCGGTCAACCACTCGGCGGAGTTGATGAGCGAATTGAGGCGTCAGTCCGAGGAAATCAATCAGATCGTCCTGCTCATCAAGGACGTGGCCGGCAACACCAATCTGCTTGCGCTCAACGCCGCCATCGAGGCGGCGCGCGCCGGCGAGCAGGGGCGCGGCTTCGCGGTGGTGGCCGACGAGGTGCGCAAGCTGGCGGAACGCACCACCCAGGCGACCGCCGAAATCGAGGCCATGATTTCCGGCATCCAGCATGGCACCCATCAGGCGGTCAGCGCCATGAGCAACGGCAGCCAGCGGGTCGGCAAGGGGGTGGATTTCGTCGCGCAAACTTCGGAATCGCTGGAAACCATCCACGGCGGCACCGACCGCACCGTGCGCAGCATCAGCGAAATCGCCGATGCCACCCGCGAACAGAAAAGCGCCAGCCAGGGCATCGCCCGCAATATCGAACAGATCGTGGCGATGGCGGATGAAAACAAGTCGGCCATCGACCGGCTGGCGGATTCAATCCGCAATCTCAAGACCATGGCTTCGCTCCAGCACCGGGCGGTGGCGCAGTTCCGGGTGTGACGGCGGAGGGGGGATTTGTTGAAATGAATGGAACCACGGGGAACACGGGGAAATGATGGAATCGCGGCGAGGAGGTGAACGGCGAATCTCTTTCAGCCCGATGTTCCCCGGTTTTTCCCTGTGTTCCCCGTGGTTAGAAAAAGGAATCTAGATTGAACATCCTGATGATTTCCGACGTCTATTTTCCCCGTGTCAACGGCGTATCCACTTCCATCCGCACCTTCCGCGGCGAACTGGAAAAGCGTGGACACGGCGTCAGCCTGATCGCCCCCGATTACCCGCCGTACCGCGACCAGGACGAGCAGGTCGTGCGCGTGCCGGCGCGCACTCTGCCGCTCGACCCGGAAGACCGGCTGATGAGCGGAAAATTCATTCGCAAGCTGGAAAGTTTCCTGCGCGAGCGGGAATTCGACCTGATCCACATCCAGACCCCCTTCGCCGCCCACCATGCCGGGATCGCGCTGGCGCGCCGCCTGGGGTTGCCGGTGGTGGAAACCTACCATACCTTTTTCGAGGAATACCTCTACCACTACATTCCGTTCCTGCCCAAATCGCTGCTGCGCCTGGCGGCGCGGCGCCTCAGCAGCCACCAGTGCAATCGCCTCGACGCCATGGTGGTGCCTTCCCGCGCCATGCTGGAGGCGCTGCGCCATTACGGCATCACCACTCCGGCCGAGATCATTCCCACCGGCATCGACCTCGATGCCTTCGCTACCGGCAACGGCGCGGCCTTCCGCCAGCGCTACCGTATCCCGGCGGAGCGTCCGCTGCTGCTTTTCGTCGGGCGGGTGGCCTTCGAGAAGAACATCGGTTTCCTGCTGGACGCCATGGTCAGGATCAAGGCCGAACTGCCGCAAGCGTTGCTGGTGATCGCCGGCGAGGGGCCGGCGCTGGGACGCCTGCAACGGCGCGCCGCCGCCCTCGGTTTGGACGGCAACGTCCAGTTCATCGGCTATCTTCGCAAAGGGGAGCAGTTGCGCGATTGTTACCGCGCCGCCGATGCCTTCGTCTTCGCCTCGCGCACCGAAACCCAGGGGCTGGTGCTGCTGGAAGCCATGGCGCTGGGGGTGCCGGTGGTCGCCCTGGCGGAAATGGGGACTTGCGACATCCTCGGGCCGGGCAAGGGCGCGCTGGTGGCGCGCGACGATCCCGCCGATTTCGCCGCCCAGTCGCTGCGCCTGCTGCGCGATGCCGGGCTGCGCCGGCGACTCGGCGAGGAAGGCCGCGAATTCGTCCGGCTCTGGACGGCGGGCGCCATGGCGGAGCGGATGCTGGAATTCTACCAGGGGGCGGTTGCCCGCAAGGAAGGCCGTCCGTGCGCGGAAAAAGCCTATGCTGCACCCGCCGGCGCGGGCTGCGAACCTGCCGAGGGCAGCCGCGCCGTCACATTAAGTTAATACGTCCGTGTTATGTTCAGTCCAGATTATCCTGGAAAAAGCAGTTCAGCCCCGGATTGATACGGATAATCACGGATTATCAATGGCCTGCAAAGCGCACGCCTTGCACCGATCCTGATGATCGGCCTGATGTCTTATCGGTGTCAATCCGTGGCTAACTGAGTTTTTGGGATTATCCATTTGGAAACATGCCTATGAACAATATTCAGGATGTTGCCTTGCATCCCATGCTCCCTCATCCCCGTCCCTTCTCCCGCCTGCGGGAGAAGGGAGAAAAGCCCCTCGCCCGCAGGCGCACCCTAAAGGGCATAAAGGAGAGGGGTTGGGGTGAGGGCGCCTGAAAATTATTCATAGGCATGTTTGGAAAATTCAAGCATCTACCCCTAATGGATTTTTTGGGTTTGAAACTCCACGGAACACGAGTAGGGAAGCCATGAACGATACCGCCAACGACAACGATGCCGCCTATCCCCAGCAGTTGTGGGATGCCCTCAACGGACTCAAGGGGGAATTCGCCGATTATCTGAAGTCGCGCAACGAATCCGACATCCGCTCGGAAATTCTGGCGCTCATCAAAAACAAGGGCGGTATCGAAAAACTGCGCGACAAGTTTGCCGTCGCCGCCTTGCAGGGGTTGCTGGCGGCGCCGCCGGAGCATGGCCGCCCCGCTCCAGAGGGCGTGGCGGCAAGCGCCTACGATATTGCCGACGCCATGCTGAAGGCGAGGAAATAAGCGCGTTGCCGTCCGCTGGCGCCGGATTGCCGGGATCGCCGCACAAGGGCGTGGCGCTCGATCTTTCCAGCGCGGCCACGCTGGGCGACTTGCCGCATCACCGGGTTGCGGTGCCCCCCGGTTCGATGTGGAAAAATATCGAGGAAATCTTTCAGGGAAACCCGGAACTGCCGGGCATCATCGTTCTCGACCGGGAAAAGCTGTGCGGCATGATTTCGCGGCAGCGCTTCATGGAATTGATGAACCAGCCCTTCCGCCACGACCTTTACGACAAACGGCGGATCGTCCAGGTGCTGGGCTGCGGTTTCGCCCAGCCTCTGTGCCTGGCTGCCGGCGAGCGCATCGACATCGCCGCGGGCAGGGCGCTCGAACGTTCCGGCGAAACGATATACGAACCCGTGGTGATCGCTTTTCCCGCTCCCGGGGATTACCGCCTGATCGACATCCAGGTGTTGCTGCGCGCCCTTTCGCAGAGGCTGGCGATGCAGAACGACGAGTTGCGGCAAGCGCGGCGGCGCTTGATCCAGTCGGAGAAAATGGCGCTGCTGGGACAACTGGTGGCCGGCGTCGCGCATGAAATCAACACCCCGGTTGGGATATGCCTGACTGCGGCGACGCACTTGCAGGATATTGCCGGGGAAATCGCCGCCCGTTACGAGGCGGGAACCCTGACGAAAAGCGACTTGCACAATTTTCTCGCCGCCGCCGGGGAGACGGCGGGGCTGATTTTCGCCAACAGCGCCCGCGCGGCGGAACTGATCCAGGGATTCAAGCAGGTGGCGGTCGATCAGGCCAGCCAGAAACGGCGGTGCTTCAATCTCGGCAAAACCATCCGGGATACCCTGCTCAGCCTGAAACCGCAGTTGAAAAACGTCACCCATGAAATCATCGTGGAAGGCGCCGACGCCATAGAGATCGACTCCTATCCCGGCGCGATTTCCCAAATCCTCACCAACCTGGTGCTCAACGCCCTGACCCACGCCTACGGCGACGCCAGGGAACACGGACGCATTGCCATCCGCGCCGGGAAAAACGGCGATGAAGTGGAATTGACGCTGGCCGACGACGGCAAGGGCATCGCGGAATCCGACATGAAGCATATTTTCGAGCCATTTTTCTCCACCCGCCAGGGGCAAGGCGGCAGCGGCCTCGGGTTGCATATCGTGTACAACCTGGTGACCGGTAGCCTGGGTGGTCGCATCCGCTGCGAAAGCGCGTTGGGGCGCGGTACGCGCTTCGTGATGGCGTTTCCGGCGCAATCGCCGGAGCCGGGTGAAAAAGACGGCAACTGACTGACGCATCTATCTACATGGGATACACGGCTATGGCTATGGAAAACGGCGAATCTGACCTGTTGAATCTTCCCGAGGGCGGCGGCGAGGCGGCGGCCTCGCGCCATCCGCCGTGGAAAATCCTCATCGTCGATGACGAGGGCGACGTGCACGCCGTCACCAAGCTGGTGCTGGCCGGTTTTGCTTTCCGCGAAAGGGGATTGGCGTTCATCGACGCCTACACCGGCTACAGCGCCTGCAAACTCATGGAGGCTCACCCCGATACGGCGGTGATCCTCCTCGACGTGGTGATGGAATCGCGTGATGCGGGCTTGCGCGTGATCCAGCATATCCGCGACGAACTGAAAAACTCGCGGGTACGCATCATTCTGCGCACCGGGCAACCCGGCGAGGCGCCGGAGCACGATGTCATCGTCAATTACGACATCAACGACTACAAGTGCAAGACCGAACTGACTTCGCAAAAGCTGTTTTCCTCGCTGATTACCGCGCTGCGCTCCTTCGAGGATATCGCCGCCGCCGAGAACGACCGCTGTGGGCTGACGCAGGCGCTGGAAGCCGCTCCCCTTTCCGATGCCGGCGCCAGGGCGCGCTTCCTGGGCGGCTTGCTGATGCAGGCCGGAGCCTTGCTGGGGGTCGCCGGGCGCGACATGCTGCTGTTGCGGCGCCGCGCGGCAAGCGAGGATGAGGGCTACACGCTGGTTGCCGCTCTGGGGAAAAACGCGGCGTGCGTCGGCCAGGATGCCGCAACGGTGCTCGACGCGGCGACGCTGGCCGGGTTGCGTTCGGCCGGCGGCCGCGCCATTTTCGCCGTGGAGCGCGGCATGTTTTTTATTCCCTGCGACGGCACGGCTATCTACGTCGAGGGGGAAGCGGCGCTCAAGGATGGCGCCGGGGAGGCGGTCGGGAAGTATTGCGACAGGGTTTATCAGTCCCTATGCCGCCATGCTTCGCAAGGAGGTTTTCTTTAGGAGCCGAACCAGGCTCCTCGGATCCATTTCCAATTATGCCTATGAATAATTTTCAGGCTCCCTCATCCCGTCCCTTCTCCCGCAGGCGCACCCTAAAGGGCATAAAGGAGAAGGGGCGGGGATGAGGGAGCATGGGATGCAAGGCACATCCTGAATATTGTTCACAGGCATGTTTCCAATTGAATTTTCAACATGCCTGTGAACCATTTTCAGTTGCTTCCGCCCCACCCCAACCCTCCCCCGCGCGCCATGCGCGCAAGGGAGGGAGCGGCGTTTACTGAAAAAAGTTTCAGAGGCATGTTATTAAAACAGTTTGTTAGTCCGCCAATCCCAGCGCCAGGCCAGGACGCTGCCGTTTCCGCCAGACCGCCGGCGGCGGCGCGGGGGTGGCCGGCGCGGCCGGGTGTATGACGCCGGTTGCGAGCAGGTTGGCGCATTCGTCGGCCGGCACCGGACGGCTGAAGTAAAACCCCTGGATTTCGTCGCAGCCGTGGGCGATCAGGAAGTCCGTCTGTTCCCGGGTTTCCACGCCCTCGGCGATGGTTTTCAATCCCAGGCTGCGCGCCAGGGCGACGATGGCTGCGGAAATGCTGCCGTTGACCGGCGCCTGACCGATGCCGTTGACGAAGGAACGGTCGATTTTCAGCGTATCCAGGGGTAGGCGCGCGAGATAGCTGAGCGCCGAGTAGCCGGTGCCGAAATCGTCGAGGGAGAGCTGTACCCCCATTTTCTTCAGGTCGATCATGACGGCGACGATGTTTTCGGGATTTTTCGCCAGCATGGATTCGGTCAATTCCAGCTCCAGCAGACTCGGGTCCAGCCCGCTGGCGCGCAGGGCTTCGGCGACGCCGCGCACTAGTTGGGGATGCTCGAACTGGCGCACCGACAGATTGACGGCGACCCGCACCGGCGGCAATCCGGCGGCGATCCAGCGCTGCGCTTGCAGGCAGGCGTTGCGCAGCACCCATTCGCCGATGGGGACGATCATCCCCGATCTTTCCGCCACCGGAATGAAGTGCGCCGGGGAAATGGCGCCATTTTCCGGGTGGAACCAGCGCAGCAGCGTTTCCACCCCGGCGATGCGGCCGCTGCGCGGGTCGATCTGAGGCTGGAAATGGAGGGTGAATTCTCCGCGCTCAAAAGCATGGTGCAGGCTGTTTTCCAGGTCGAGCTGTTCCCTGGCGCGCAGGTCGAGGCCTTCGGCATAGAACTGGCTGGCGCCGCCGCCGCATTCCTTGGCGCGCTGCATGGCCGAATCGGCGTTGTGCAGCAGGGCGTCCGCTTCCGTGCCGTCCTGCGGGTAGACGGCGATGCCGATGCTGGCGGTGGTGTAGAGTTCTCCACCGTCCGTCGAAACCATTTCGGCGACGTTGTCGAGCAGCTTTTGCGCGATGCGCGCGCTGTCGCGCACGTGGCGGATGTCGCGCAGCAGGATGGAAAACTCGTCGCCGCCGCTGCGCGCCACCAAATCCGTGTCATAGAGCGTGCCAGTGATGCGCCGGGAAATTTCCTGCAACAGCTTGTCGCCGAATGTATGTCCCATGGAGCGGTTGATGGCTTTGAAACGGTCGAGTCCGAGATGCATCACAGCAAAGGGCGGCTGGTCGCCGTGCATGATCCGCTCGATGGCTTGCCGCAGCCGCTCGCGGAATTGGCTGCGGTTGGGCAGGCCGGTCAGCGGGTCGATGCCGGCGATGTTGAGCAGGCGTTCCTCGGCATGCTTGCGCTCGGTGATGTCGGCGGCGAAGATCATCGCGCCATGGGTGATTTCTTGCGCGTTGTGGAGCGGCGCCGTCCATAGTTGCAGGTCGAGTCCGCTGCCGTCGCGGCGTCGCTGACCGGTCAACTCGCGGCCGGACAGCATCGCGCCGTGCAGCGCCTGTTCGATCAGGTCTTGCAGCGTTTCCCCGCCGGCGGCGATGGGCGGCAGCGGCTGGCCGAGCACGTCGATCTCGCTCCAGCCGAAGGTGCGCGCCGCCGCCGGATTCCACAGGGTGACGCGGCCACCCATGTCAACCGCCACGATGGCGAGCGGCGAGGCGTTGACCAGGGCGTTGAGGCGGTCGGTGTTCTTGTGCAGGGTATCCTTGAGGCGGCGCCGCTCGGTCATGGCGCGCAGGGATAGCAGCCAGGCGGATTCGCCGTTCCATTCCAGCGGAGTGGCGTGGATTTCCGCCGTGGTCTTGCGGCGGCTGGAATGCACGACGTCGATTTCGTTGATTTCCCCTTCGCGGATCGGATGGCCGAATAGCTGATCCTTCAATCCTCCGGGCGCGGCATAAAAGAGCTTTTCCGCAGCGGGGTTGGCATAGAGGATTTTGCCGTCCTTGCCGACCATCAACAGGCTGTCGCTGTTTTTTTCCACCAGGGTGTGGAACAGCTCCGTGTCCGCCAGAACTTTCCGCGTCATGTGGGAAAAATTTTCGATGAGTTCGGCCAGTTGGACTGTGCCGGCTTTTTCCCGCTTCACGATAGCGATTCCAGGTTTACCGCCAGCAGGGATATGTCGTCGTGCGGTTCGAGTCCGTTGAGAAAGCGGATGACTTCCGTCTTGATCGACTGGATCAGGGGGTGGCTCGTCTGCGCTCCGCTCAATGCTTTTGCCATGCCGTGGTCGCCGAATTGCCGGCCTTCCGCGTTCTGCGCCTCGACCAGGCCGTCGCTATAGAGGACGATATGGCATACCTCTTCGGTGGAAATCGCGAGGGTCGATCCGTCGAAACTGTTTTCGTCCAGGATGCCCAGCGGCAGCTTGCTGGAAGGCAGGTTCCGGGCAATCTCGCGCCGCGCGTTCACCAGCAGTATCGGCGGCAGGCCGCCGTTCCATACTTCTATCCGGTTGGTGCGGGGCGCGATGCTGAGCAGGCAGGCCGAGCAGAATTGCCCTACGGGCAACAGACGGCGCAGCTTGCGGTTGATTTCGCCGGCGATGTCGCCGATGCCGAAGCCCTTCCGGGTCATGGCGAAGAAAATATCGGCGGTGGGCAAGGCGCCGACCGCCGCCACCAGGCCGTGGCCGGTGAAATCGCCGAGCATGACGTGCAGGGCGGCATCGGGCGTGTGTTCGAAAATCATCAGATCGCCGCTGAAGTGGCCGGCGGCGAGCGACCAGTGGTGGATGGTGTCGGTGTCGTGCGGCTTGCGCTGGGTGATCGTGTCGAACATATGCTTGGCGAGCTTGATTTCCTGCTCGGTGGCGCTACGGAATTTTTCCAGGCGCCGGTAGAGTTCGTCCAGCCGTTCGAAACCGGCGATTTTCGCCTTGAGCACCAGATGGTCGTAGGGCGGGTCGATGAAATCGTCGGCCTGGCTTTCGAGAAAGCGAGACAGCGTGATATGGTCGGAAATCGAGGTGACTAGGATCACCGGCAAGAACCGGTTGGGGCTTAATCGCTTGAGTTCGGGGACGCAGCAATGGCCGTCCGCGTCCGGCAGCGACGGTTCCAGCAGCACCAAGTCGGGATGGCGTTCGGTAAACAGCGCCAGCGCTTCCTTCCAGGTGCCGGCTTGCAAGACGTCATGGCCGTCCAGTTCCAGCATCTGGGTCAGCTGGTTGCGCCCGGTCGGGCTATTTTCCGCGATCAGAATTTTCATTTTTTTCTCCATGCCGAACCGGCAATGCGGAACGACAAGCCTAGAGATGAATGGTTAAATTTTTATGACGTTGACAACAATTTAAGATAAATTTCTTATAATCCAACATGTTGTATCTTGTTTCAGGGGTGGCGCGGGTGCATCCGGGATTGACCGCGGGGGCGTTCATGAGTAGTATTCGCCACTTTGCCAAAGTGGAGGGGAGCCATGCGCAGAAAATTCGTCGCCGGTAACTGGAAAATGCACGGGAGCCTGGCTCAGAACAAGGCATTGCTGGATGGCGTGCTGGCCGGAGCGGCCGGCTTGGGGGCGATGGATTGCGCGGTGTGCGTGCCTTTCCCTTATTTGTCCCAGGCGCAATCGCTGCTGCAAGGCGGCAAGATTGCCTGGGGGGCGCAGAACATGAGCCAGCACGAGAAGGGCGCGTATACCGGCGAGGTATCCGCCGCCATGCTGCTGGATTTCGGCTGCAAATACGTGATCGTCGGCCATTCCGAGCGCCGCGCCATCTACGGCGAGGATGACGCGACGGTGGCGGCCAAGTATGTCGCCGCGCAGAAGGCCGGCTTGACGCCGATCCTGTGCGTCGGCGAGACCTTGCAGGAGCGTGAGGGTAACGTCACCGAACAAGTGGTGGCGCGCCAGCTCGACGCGGTGATCCAGGTTGCCGGGGTGGAAAGCCTGAAGCGCGCGGTGGTCGCCTACGAGCCGGTATGGGCGATCGGCACCGGCAAGACCGCGTCGCCGGATCAGGCGCAGGCGGTGCATGCCTTCATCCGCGGCAAGATCGCCGCCCTCGACAAAGGGGTGGCGGACGGACTGGTGATCCAGTACGGGGGTAGCGTAAAAGGCGCGAATGCGGCAGAATTGTTCTCCATGCCGGATATTGACGGCGGTCTGATCGGCGGCGCCGCCCTTGATGCCAATGAGTTTTTGACGATCTGCCGCTCGGCGGGTTAGTGTTAGACATTTAGCTGGGAATTTATGGAAACGTTGCTTTGGGTGGTTCATGTGGCGGTAGCGCTGGGCGTTGTCGGTCTGGTGCTGATGCAGCACGGCAAGGGGGCGGACATGGGCGCCGCCTTTGGTAGTGGCGCGTCCGGCAGCTTGTTCGGATCAAGCGGTTCGGCCAACTTCCTGAGCCGCGCCACAGCGATATTGGCAACCGTCTTCTTCATCACCAGCATGGGGCTAACCTACCTCTCCGGGCAGAAAACCAAGCCGGTCGGGCTGATGGAGTCGCAGAAGACGGTGCTGCAACCGGCGGCGCCCGCAGCGAATACCACGCCTGACGTGCCGGTTCCGGCAGGAAAGTCAGGAGAAATACCGAAATAACAGCTTCTATACTCGGCGCACAAGCGATCGCCGCCTGAAATTAAGGCGATGTGTGCTGGGAATACGTAACATGCCGATGTGGTGAAATTGGTAGACACGCTATCTTGAGGGGGTAGTGGCGAAAGCCGTAGCAGTTCGAGTCTGCTCATCGGCACCATACAAGCAGCAAAAAAGCGGGTGCATTTGGTCTGGGGAGGGCCAGCGCACTCAACGACCGGGCCAGTAAAAAACACAGTCTCCATCATCTCGCGGGATCATTAAACCCATGCTGGAAAATTATTTTCCTATCCTGTTGTTCGTGTTCGTCGGCCTGGCTGTGGGGGTAGTGCCCATGGTGTTCGGCAAGCTGCTGGGACCAAGCCGCCCCGACGAAGCCAAGCTTTCTCCCTACGAATGTGGATTTGAAGCGTTTGAGCACGCGCGCATGAAATTCGACGTGCGCTACTATCTGGTTGCTATCCTGTTCATCCTGTTCGACCTGGAAATTGCCTTCCTGTTTCCTTGGGCAGTAGTGCTGGAAGAAATCGGCCTGTTTGGTTTTCTCGCCATGGTCGTGTTCCTCGGCATCCTGGTGGTGGGTTTTGTCTATGAGTGGATGAAAGGAGCCTTGGAATGGGAGTAAGTATTCAAGGCGTTTTCGAAAAAGGCTACGTCACCACCACCCTCGACACCGTTTTCAACTGGGCCAGTTGTGGCTCGCTGTGGCCGATGACCTTCGGCCTCGCGTGTTGCGCGGTGGAAATGATGCAGGCCGGCGCCTCGCGCTACGACCTCGACCGCTTCGGCATCGTGTTCCGCCCCAGCCCGCGCCAGTCCGACCTGATGATCGTCGCCGGCACCCTGACCAACAAGATGGCACCCGCCCTGCGCAAGGTTTACGACCAGATGGCCGAACCGCGCTGGGTGCTGTCAATGGGTTCCTGTGCCAACGGCGGCGGTTATTACCATTATTCTTATTCGGTGGTGCGCGGTTGCGACCGCATCGTGCCGGTCGACGTCTACGTGCCGGGCTGCCCGCCGACCGCCGAAGCGCTGCTCTACGGGTTGATGCAGATACAGAACAAGATCAGACGCACCCAAACCATCGCACGAACCTGATGCCATGAATGCCAAACTGGAAAAACTGACTATAAGTCTGCAAGCCGCGCTGGGCGACAAAATCGTCAAGTTGACGGAATGCGTCGGCGAGCTGACCATCGAGGTGAAAGCGACGGACTGGCTGGCGATAGCCCACGAACTGCGTGACCATCCTGATCTGCGCTTCGAGCAACTTACCGATCTGTGCGGCGTGGACTATAGCGAATACGGCTGCAGCGAAGCGGAAGGCGGTACCTGGGACGGCAAGCGTTTTGCCGCCGTGGCTCACCTGCTTTCCTATGCCAACAACCAGCGCTTGCGCGTGCGGGTATTCGCCGAGGACGACGAATACCCCATGCTGGATTCGGTAGTTGAAGTTTGGCCGATCGCCAACTGGAACGAACGCGAAGCCTTCGACCTGTTCGGCATTATTTTCACCGGGCATCCCGACCTGCGCCGCATCCTGTCGGACTACGGCTTCATCGGCCACCCGTTCCGCAAGGATTTTCCGCTGGTCGGCAACGTCGAAATGCGTTACGACCCGGAACAGCGCCGCGTGGTGTATCAGCCGGTAAGCATGGAAAACCGCGTGATGATTCCGCGCGTGATCCGCGAGGAGGGTTACGGTGCCTGAAATCCAGAATTACACTTTGAACTTCGGCCCCCAGCATCCGGCGGCGCACGGCGTATTGCGCTTGGTGCTGGAACTGGACGGCGAGGTGGTGCAGCGCGCCGACCCGCATATCGGCCTACTGCATCGCGCCACCGAGAAGCTCGCCGAGAACAAGATCTTCCTGCAGGCCATGCCCTACATGGATCGTCTCGACTATGTGTCGATGATGAGCAACGAACACGCCTACGTGATGGCGGTGGAGAAGCTGCTGGGCATCGAAGTACCGGTGCGCGCTCAGTACATCCGCGTGATGTTCGACGAGATCACCCGCATCCTCAACCACCTGCTGTGGCTGGGGGCGCACGGCCTGGACATCGGCGCCATGACGATGTTCCTCTACACTTTCCGCGAACGCGAAGACCTGATGGACGTCTACGAGGCGGTTTCCGGCGCGCGCCTGCATGCCGCTTACTACCGTCCCGGCGGCGTTTACCGCGATCTGCCCGATGTCATGCCGCAGTACGATGCGGCCAAGATGAAGGTGCACAGCGAAAAAGACGTGGCCGGGATGAACTTCAACCGCCACGGCTCGGTGCTGGACTTCATCGACGACTTTACCCAGCGCTTCCCCGGCTATGTCGACGAATACGAAACCCTGCTGACCGACAACCGCATCTGGAAACAGCGCACCGTCGGCATCGGCGTGGTTACCCCGGAGCGCGCCTTGGCGCTGGGCCTGACCGGACCGATGATCCGCGGCTCCGGCATCGAATGGGATCTGCGCAAGAAGCAGCCCTACGAAGTCTACGACAAGGTGGATTTCGACATTCCAGTCGGCGTCAACGGCGACTGTTATGACCGTTATCTGGTGCGCATGGAAGAAATGCGCCAGTCCAACCGCATCATCAAGCAATGCGTTGACTGGCTGCGCGTCAATCCCGGTCCGGTGATCAGCAACGACCACAAGGTTGCCCCGCCGTCACGCGCCGGAATGAAGGAAAACATGGAAGAGTTGATCCATCATTTCAAGCTCTTCACCGAGGGTTTCCACGTGCCGCCCGGCGAGGCCTATGCCGCCGTCGAGCACCCCAAGGGCGAATTCGGCATCTATCTGATTTCCGACGGCGCCAACAAGCCCTACCGCATGAAGATCCGCGCAGCGGGCTTCGCCCACATGGCCGCCATGGACGAGATGGCGCGCGGTCACATGATCGCCGATGTGGTGGCGCTGATGGGTACTTACGACATTGTGTTTGGAGAGATAGACCGATAATGCTCTCGACCGAATCGCTGAAAAGAATCGACCGCGAAGTCGCCAAATATCCGCCGCTGCAGAAGCAGTCTGCGACCATGTCGGCGCTGCGCATCGCCCAGGAAGAAAAAGGCTGGCTGGCTCCCGAGACCATCGAGTTCGTCGCCGGCTACCTGCAAATCCCCGCCATCGCGGCGTGGGAAGTGGCGACCTTCTACAACATGTACGAACTCAAGCCGGTCGGCAAATACAAGCTGACCGTCTGCACCAACCTGCCGTGCAGCCTGATGGGCGCGCAAAGCGTGGTCGAATACATCCAGGACAAGCTCGGCATCGGCTTCGGTGAAACCACGCCGGACGGCAAGTTCACCCTGAAGATGTCGGAGTGCATGGGTTCCTGCGGCGAGGGGCCGCTGCTCACCGTCAACAACCACAAGATGAAGGTGAAGCTGACGCCTCAGGTCATCGACGAAATCCTGGCGGGGCTGGAATAATCATGGCGGACATTAAAGGCTTGAACGAAGTCATTTTCCACAGCATCCACCTGCCGGAATCGTGGAAGCTGGAGAATTACCTCAAGGTCGGCGGCTACGACGCGCTAAAGAAGGTCATCGCCGAGAAAATGCCGGCCGAGGAGATCATCAACCAGGTCAAGATCAGCGCCCTGCGCGGCCGCGGCGGCGCGGGCTTCCCGACGGGGCTCAAGTGGAGCTTCATGCCGCGCCAGTTCCCCGGCGAAAAATACGTGGTGTGCAACACCGACGAGGGCGAACCGGGCACCTTCAAGGACAAGGACATCGTCCGCTACAACCCGCACCAGTTGATCGAAGGCATGATCATCGCCGGCTACACCCTGGGTGCGACGGCGGGCTACAACTACATCCACGGCGAAATCTTCGAGTGCTACGAGCGCTTCGAAGCCGCCCTGGAAGAAGCGCGTGCCGCCAACCTGCTGGGCAAGAACATCCTCGGCTCGGGCTGGGATTTCGATATCCACGCCCACCACGGCTACGGCGCCTACGTGTGCGGCGAGGAAACCGCGCTGCTCGAATCCATCGAGGGCAAGAAGGGCCAGCCGCGCTTCAAGCCGCCGTTCCCGGCGAGCTTCGGCCTCTATGGCAGGCCGACCACCATTAACAACACCGAGACGCTGTCGTCGATCCCCTATATTGTCAAGAATGGCGGACAGAAATTCCTGGAGTTGGGCAAGCCCAACAACGGCGGCACCAAGATCTTTTCCGTCTCCGGCCACGTCAACAAGCCGGGCAACTACGAAATCGGCATGGGCACCCCCTTCAAGGATTTGCTCGAAATGGCCGGCGGCGTGCGCAACGGCCACAAGCTGAAAGCGGTGATTCCCGGCGGTTCCTCGGTGCCGGTAGTGCCCGCCGAGATCATGATGGACGTGACCATGGACTACGATTCCATCGCCAAGGCCGGTTCCATGCTCGGCGCCGGCTCGGTGATCGTCATGGACGAGACGGTATGCATGGTCAAGGCGCTGGAACGCCTGTCCTATTTTTATTTCGAGGAATCCTGCGGCCAGTGCACGCCCTGCCGCGAAGGCACCGGCTGGCTGTACCGGGTGGTGCAGCGCATCGAGCACGGCCAGGGGCGCGACGAGGATCTGGCGCTGCTCGACTCGGTGGCCGGCAACATCATGGGGCGCACCATTTGCGCGCTGGGGGATGCGGCGGCGATGCCGGTGCAGGGCATGCTCAAGCATTACCGCCACGAATTCGAACATCACATCAAGCACGGCAAGTGCCTGGTAACTGGCGTCTAACACTATGGCGAATATCGAAATTGACGGCAAGGCGCTGACCGTCCCCGACGGCAGCACGGTGATCGACGCCGCCGACGCGGCGGGCATCTACATTCCGCGCTTCTGCTACCACAAGAAACTGTCGGTCGCCGCCAACTGCCGCATGTGCCTGGTCGAGGTGGAAAAGGCGCCCAAGCCCCTGCCCGCCTGCGCCACCCCGGTGATGGAGGGGATGAAGGTGCAGACCCGTTCCGCCAAGTCGCTGGCGGCGCAAAAGGCGGTGATGGAGTTCATGCTCATCAACCACCCGCTCGATTGTCCGATCTGCGACCAGGGCGGCGAATGCCAGTTGCAGGACCTGGCGGTGGGTTATGGCAAGGGCGCGTCGCGCTACCAGGAAGAAAAACGCGTGGTGTTCAACAAGAACCTCGGCCCGCTGATCTCCACCGACATGACGCGCTGCATCCACTGCACCCGTTGCGTGCGCTTCGGCCAGGAAATCGGCGGCATCATGGAAATGGGGCAGATCGGCCGCGGCGAGCACTCGGAAATCACCCCCTTTCTTGGCCATGCCATCGAGTCGGAACTGTCCGGCAACATGATCGACCTGTGCCCTGTGGGCGCGCTGACCAGCCTGCCGTTCCGCTTCAAGGCGCGCTCCTGGGAGCTGCGCGGCACGCCGTCGGTAAGCCCGCACGACGGCCTGGGCAGCAACATCGAGATTCAAAGCAAGAACGGCGCGGTGGTGCGCGTGCTGCCGCGCGATAACGAAGCCATCAACGAATGCTGGCTGTCCGACCGCGAGCGTTTCGCCTACGAAGGCCTGAATGCGGCGGATCGCCTGCAACGCCCGATGATTAAGCAGAACGACCAGTGGCGCGAATGCGACTGGCAATACGCCCTGGATTTCGCCGCCACCGCACTCAAGGCGGTGAAGGAGAAGCGCGGCGCGGCGGAAGTCGGGGCGCTGGCGACGCCGCACGCCACCGTCGAGGAACTGTACCTGCTGCAAAAACTGACGCGCGCCTTGGGCAGCGACAACGTCGATTTCCGTCTGCGCCAGGCCGATTTCAGCGCCGATCCGCAAGGTGCGCCCTGGCTGGGCATGCCGGTCGCCGACGTTTCCAATTTGAATGGCGTGTTGCTGGTCGGCACCAGCCTGCGCGCCGACCATCCGCTATTGGCCTTGCGCCTGCGCCAGGCGGCGGCGCGCGGCGCCAGCGTCGGGCTGGTCAATCCGCTCGACGACGATCTCCTGATGCCGCTCGCGGCCAAGGCCATCGTGCCTCCGTCCGCCATGGCCAATGCTCTCGAACAAGTGCGCCGCGCCCTGGCGGGAGAAGCCGCCGACGCCAGCGCCCAGGCGCTCGCCGCCGCGCTCAAATCGGGCGAGAACAAGGCGGTGCTGCTCGGCAACCTGGCGCAGCACCACCCGCAAGCCGCCGAACTGCATGCCTTGGCGCAGCAGATCGCCGAACTGGGCGGCGCGGCGTTGGGCTTCCTCGGCGAGGCCGCCAACAGCGTCGGCGGTTATCTCGCCGGCGCCGTGCCGCGATCCGGCGGCAAGAACGCCGGCGCGATGCTGGCCGAAGCGCCGAAAGCCATGATCCTGCTCGGCGTCGAGCCGGAGCGCGATACCCATAACCCCTCGCAGTCCATGAACGCCTTGCGCGGCGCCGACCTGGTGGTGGCCTTGTCCGCCTACAAGAGCGCGGCGCTGCTGGAAAGCGCCGACGTGCTGCTGCCCATCGCGCCGTTCTCGGAAACCTCCGGCACCTTTGTCAGCACCGAAGGCCGCGCGCAGAGTTTCGCGGCGGCGGTGAAGCCGCTCGGCGAAGCCCGTCCCGCTTGGAAAGTGCTGCGCGTGCTGGGCAATCTGCTCGGCGCCGCCGGCTTCGATTACGAGAGTAGCGAGCAGGTGCGCACCGAAGCGCTGGATGGCGATATTGTGGCGAAGTTGAACAACCAACTCGCCGGGAGCCACCCTCATCCCAACCTTCTCCCAGAGGGAGAAGGGGCAATGGTGAAGGGCGCTTGCTTTGATTTGCAGCGCATCGGCGAAATCGCCGCTTACCATGCCGATGCCGTGGTGCGTCGCGCCGCCGCGCTGCAAAAGACCCATGCCGCGGCCACGCAGGCCTGGATGAACGGCGCCTTGCTCGCCAAGCTGGGGGTCGCTGCCGGCGACAAGGTGAAACTCGTGCAGGGCAATGGCGGCGCCACGCTTCCGGCCGGGCGCGACGACAGGCTGCCCGACGGTTGCGTGCGCGTGGCGGCGGGCTGCGCCGCCACCGCCGCGCTCGGCGGTTTGTTCGATGAAATCAAGGTGGAGAGAGCGTAATGTTTGAAACCGTCGTTCTCACATTGCAAGGCTTCCTCGGGCCGGTATGGCCGCTGGCGTGGAGCATGGCCAAGATCGTCGCCATCGTCGCGCCGCTGATGCTGGGCGTGGCCTACCTGACCTACGCCGAGCGCAAGATCATCGGCTACATGCAGGTGCGCATCGGACCCAACCGCGTCGGCCCCAAGGGCTGGCTGCAACCGATCGCCGATGCGCTCAAGCTGATGACCAAGGAAATCATCATTCCCAGCGGCTCCAACAAGGCATTGTTCATCCTCGGTCCGATCCTCGCCATCGCCCCGGCGCTGGCGGCCTGGGCGGTGGTGCCGTTCTCGCCAGAACTGGTGCTGGCCAACATCGACGCCAGCCTGCTGTACATCATGGGCATCACCTCGATGGGCGTCTACGGCATCGTCCTGGCGGGCTGGGCGTCCAATTCCAAGTACGCCTTCCTCGGCGGCATGCGCGCCGCGGCGCAGATCGTCGCCTATGAGATCGCCATGGGCTTCGCCCTGGTCGGCGTGCTGATGGCGGCGCAAAGCCTCAACCTGGTGCAGATCGTCAAGGGGCAGGAGGGCGGCTTTTTCAACTGGTATTGGTTGCCGCTGTTTCCGCTGTTCATCGTCTACCTGATCGCCAGCGTGGCGGAAACCAACCGCGCGCCGTTCGACGTGGTGGAAGGTGAATCGGAAATCGTCGGCTTCCACGTGGAATATTCCGGGATGGCCTTCGCGGTGTTCTTCCTCGCCGAATACGCCAACATGATCCTGGTCGCCACCCTGACTGCGCTGATGTTCCTCGGCGGCTGGAACCCTTTGTTCGATGTCGCGCCGTTCACATGGATACCGGGCTTTTTCTGGCTGATCGGCAAGGTGTGTTTCGTGTTGTTCCTGTTCCTGTGGTTCCGCGCCACCTTCCCGCGCTACCGCTACGACCAGATCATGCGCCTGGGC
>CAZDIJ010000046.1:0-21634 GCA_964505475.1 uncultured Sulfuricella sp.
GCAACCGCCGTTATTACCAGCACCATGAGGTGCTGCTGATCCGCCGCATCCGCGAACTGCTGTACGAAGACCGCTATACCATAGACGGCGCGCGCCACGTGCTGGAAGGCGGCGAGGCGCCGAAGCAGCAGGAGGCCGTTCCGGCCGCACCCCCCGCCGTTCCCGTGCCAGTTCCGGTCCATGCCGCGCCCCGGGTAAACGTGGCGATGCTGCGCGGCGAAATCAAAAGCATACTGGAATCGTTGCAAATCTAGCCCGGTTCGGCAAGTTCGGCTATAATGCACGGCTTCGGGGCGTAGCGCAGCCTGGTAGCGTACTTGCATGGGGTGCAAGTGGTCGGAGGTTCAAATCCTCTCGCCCCGACCAAATTCTTCAAAATCAAGCGGCTGGGTCGGATGACCAGCCGCTTTTTTGTTTTCCCCTCCTCTTATCATCTGCCGCCAAAAATGGTACAAATCCGCCTGTTACAGTTGCAAGCTTGAGCGTGCCCCGGGTAAAACATGGCTGAAGACAGCGATCTCGAACGAACGGAACCAGCGTCACAGCGGCGCATCGAACAGGCGCGCGAAAAAGGGCAGATCGCCCGTTCGCGCGAGCTATCGACATTCGCCGTGCTGATGGCGGCGGGCGGGGCGTTGATGGCGCTGGGGCCGCAATTGATGGAAGGTTTGCTGGCGCTGATGCGCAATGGCTTGACGGTGGAGCGGGCGGTAGCCTTCGATCCCTTGTTGATGCTGGTGCGCTTGCAGCAAGAGGCGTGGAACATCCTGGTGGTGTTTTTTCCATTCATGCTGGTGGTGGTGGTGGCGGCAATCGCCGCGCCGCTGGCGTTGGGGGGGTGGCTTTTCACCATGCAGGCGCTGGAGCCGGATTTCGCCAAACTCAACCCGCTGAACGGCATCGGGCGGATGTTTTCCTGGAACAGTCTGGCCGAATTGGGAAAAGCGGTACTCAAGTCAGTGCTGATCGGCGGCGTGGCGATATGGGTAATCTGGCATAACAAGGAAGGCTTGTTCGCGCTGATGCAGGAACCTCTCGACCAAGGCGTCGCCCACCTTGGACGCTTGGTGGGAATGACCTTCATGGCGGTGGCGGGATCCACTATTTTGTTGGTGGCGATCGACGTTCCCTTGCAGTTGTGGGAACACAGCCGCAAATTGCGCATGACCAAGGAAGAAATCCGTCAGGAGTACAAGGAAACCGAAGGGTCGCCAGAGGTCAAGGGGCGCATTCGCCAGTTGCAGCGTGAGGCGGCGCGCAAGCGGATGATGGCCGAGGTGCCCAAGGCCGATGTGATCGTCACCAACCCGACCCGTTACGCCGTGGCCTTGCGCTACCAGGGCGACAGCATGCGGGCGCCCAAGGTGGTGGCGAAGGGGGCGGCTTTGCTGGCGCAGCGCATCCGCGAACTCGGCGAGGAACACCATGTGCCTATTTTACAGTCTCCGCCCTTGGCTCGCGCCCTGTACCACCACGCCGAACTGGATGAGGAAATTCCCGCAACCCTGTATACTGCGGTAGCCGAAGTGCTCGCCTATGTTTACCAGCTGCGTAAACACGAGGAAGGTGCCGGCAAGATGCCGGAAGTGCCGCAAGATTTGCCGGTGCCGCCGGAACTCGACCCGGAACATAATGCGGAAAATGCTTCACTTCACTAATCATCGTTTTTTCAGTAGGCCGGCTGCCGGGGGCGCGCAATCCTGATGGCTGCCCAAGCCGAAACGCTGGCCTTCATCGGCGGCATGAATCTGAGCCGGCTGGCGGGGCCGGTGCTCGTCATCCTGATCCTGGCGATGATGATCCTGCCGCTGCCGCCGATCCTGCTCGACTTGCTGTTCACCTTCAATATCGCGCTGTCGATGATCGTGCTGCTGGTCAGTCTGTATACCCAGAAACCGCTCGAATTCGCCGTTTTCCCCACCGTGCTGTTGGTGACTACCCTGTTGCGCTTGTCGCTCAACGTGGCGTCGTCGCGGATCGTGCTGCTGGAAGGGCATACCGGCGCCGACGCCGCCGGCAAGGTGATCGAGGCTTTCGGCCACTTTCTGGTGGGCGGCAACTACACCGTCGGCATCGTGGTGTTCATCATCCTGGTGGTCATCAACTTCGTGGTGATTACCAAGGGCGCCGGGCGTATCGCCGAGGTGAGCGCGCGTTTCACCCTGGATGCCATGCCCGGCAAGCAGATGGCGATCGACGCCGATCTCAATGCCGGCCTGATCGGCGAGGATGAGGCGCGGAAACGCCGCACCGTTGTGTCGCAAGAGGCGGATTTCTACGGTTCGATGGATGGCGCCAGCAAATTCGTGCGCGGCGACGCAGTCGCCGGCATCATGATTATGCTCATCAACATCATCGGCGGTTTAAGCGTGGGCATTCTCCAGCACAACCTGGATTTCGCCACCGCCGCCAACAACTATACCTTGCTGACCATCGGCGACGGCTTGGTGGCGCAGATACCGGCGCTGGTGATTTCCACCGCGGCGGGCATCGTGGTCAGCCGCGTCACCACCGACGAAGACTTGAGCCAGCAACTGGTCGGCCAGTTGTTCAACCGGCCGCAAGTCCTGTTTCTGACTGCCTCCATTCTCGGCATGCTGGGATTGATTCCCGGCATGCCGCACCTGGCGTTTCTGACACTGGCGGTCATGCTGGGTGGCATCGCCTATTTTGTGGACCGGCGCCAGCGCCGTCCCGAACCGGTTCCCGAAGCCGCCGCCGTTCCCAAACCCGCGGAAGTGCCCGAGGTGGGCTGGCATGACGTGTTGCCGGTGGATGTTCTGGGGCTTGAGGTGGGTTATCGCCTGATTCCCTTGGTCGATCGTATCCAGGACGGCGAACTGTTGCGCCGCATCAAGGGGATACGCAAGAAGTTCGCGCAGGAAACCGGCTTTCTGGTGCCTTCGGTGCATATCCGCGACAATCTGGAGCTGCGCCCCAATGCTTACCGCATTACCTTGAAAGGGGTGGAAGTCGGGCAGGGCGAGGCATTCGCCGGGATGTACCTGGCCATCAATCCGGGGCGCGTGCTGGGCGAGTTGGAAGGAACCGTTACGCGCGACCCGGCTTTCGGGTTGCCGGCGGTTTGGATCGATGCGGAGCAGCGCGAGCATGCCCAGAATTACGGTTATACCGTGGTGGATGCCAGCACGGTGGTGGCGACCCACCTTTCCAATATTATCCAAAGCCATGCCGCCGAATTGCTGGGGCGCGAGGAAGTGCAGCAGTTGCTGGATCATGTGGCTAAGGAATCGCCCAAGCTGATAGAAGACCTGGTGCCCAAGCAAATTCAGTTGGGTACCTTGCAGAAGGTGTTGCAAAACTTGCTGGATGAAGGCGTGCATATCCGCGATATGCGCACCATCATCGAAACCTTGTCCGATCAGGTGGCGCAGACTCAAAATGTCGAGGAATTGACCGCTGCCGTCCGGGTTGCCCTGGGGCGTGCTATCATCCAACAGATCTATCAGGGTAGCGACGAATTGCAGATGATTACCCTCGACCCCCGTCTGGAGCAGGTGCTTATGCAGGCGACGCAATCCCATGGCGGCGAGGGCGCGGGGTTGGAACCGGGGCTGGCGGAGAACCTGCTGAAGCAGGTGGAAGAGGCGGTGCAGCAGCAGGAACAGTTGGGTTTGCCGGCGGTATTGCTGGTGCCTGCGCCCTTGCGCATGCTGCTGGCGCGTTTTCTGCGCCGCGCCGCGCCCCAATTGAAAGTTATTTCACATGCCGAAGTGCCTGAATCGAAGAATATTAAAGTGATGGCCGTATTGGGGAACCAACGATGAACATCAAAAAATTCTATGCAGATACGGCACGCGATGCGTTGCGCCTGGTAAGGGAGGAAATCGGGCCGGACGCAGTGATACTCTCTAACCAGCGCGTCGGGGATAAAGTTGAAATCATGGCGGCGCTCGCCGCCGATGTCGCCGCCATCGCTTCGACCGGCGGCGCGGCGCCGGCTCAGCCGCGCCGCCAGGGCGCGGCGGCTGCCACCGCCGCTGTCTCCAAGGAGCCGCAACCTTATTATTTTCCGGGTCAGAAAGCGGTGTCTGAGGAGCGCTCCCGTTCCGGGGGGATCAAGTTCGAGGTCGAGGAAATTCTCGACAATACCGATTCGAAAACCGCCGACAACGAAAATCTGTCGGAACTGGAACAGGAAATCAAGTTTCTGCGCAGCATGCTGGAAGGGCAATTGGCCAGCTTCGCCTGGGGCGAAATCGGGCGGCGCCAGCCGGCCAAGCTGGAATTGATGCGGCGCCTGCTGACGGCCGGTTTCAGCCCGGTGCTGGCGCGCCAGTTGTTGGAAAAGATGCCTGCCGGTTTCGATTCCGGCAAAGGCTTGCCTTGGCTGAAATCG
The DNA here is from genome assembly GCA_964505475.1 of uncultured Sulfuricella sp. Lineage (GTDB taxonomy): Bacteria > Pseudomonadota > Gammaproteobacteria > Burkholderiales > Sulfuricellaceae > JAGXQV01. The sequence continues at coordinate 4,361 of CAZDIJ010000046.1, forward strand.
GCATTGGTGAACAACCTGCGCGTGGTCGCCAAAGGCCATGACATCGTCGATGCGGGCGGTGTTTATGCGCTGGTCGGTCCGACCGGGGTGGGAAAAACCACCACCGTGGCGAAACTGGCGGCGCGCTGCACTCTCAAGTTCGGCGCCAATCAAGTGGCGTTGATTACCACCGACAGCTTTCGTATCGGCGCCCACGAGCAACTGCGCATTTACGGCAAGATTCTCGGTATCCCGGTTTACGCGGTCAAGGAAGAGGGGGATTTGCAATTTACCCTTTCCGACTTGCGCGACAAGCACTTGGTGCTGATCGACACCGTCGGCATGAGTCAGCGCGACCAGCGGGTGGCGGAGCAGGTGGCGTTCTTGTGCGGCAACAGCCGCGAGGTCAAGCGCTTGTTGCTGCTTTCCGGCAATGCCCAGGGCGGCACGCTCGACGACGTGGTGCGCGCTTACCGCGGCGCGGGATTGGATGGCTGCATTCTCACCAAGATCGATGAGGCCATCAACATCGGCGCGGCGCTCGATGTGATGATCCGTCACCGGCTGTTGCTGCATTACGTCACCAACGGCCAGCGGGTGCCCGAGGATCTTCATCTGGCCAACCCGATTTACCTGGTTGACCGGGTTTTCAAGCAGGCAGCCGAACCTTCGCCATTCGTCCCCCAAGACGAGGAGTATCCCCTGATTCTGGGGGGCGCTTCCCCCGCGGACAACGAACTGCTGGGCAGCCTTAAAACCGGAGAGCTGCGTGGCTGAGATCGTCCGCGACCAGGCGGAAGGCTTGCGCCGGCTGTTCGCGCAAGACTGCCTGCGTGCGATTACGGTTGCCGGCGGCAAGTCCGGTGTCGGTAAAACCCATGTCGTCATCAATCTGGCGGTAAATTTGGCGCGCCGGGGAAAGCGCGTGCTGGTGCTGGATGGCCAGCATGGCAAGAACAGCCTGGCGACTTCCTTGGGAATCAAGCCGCGCTTCAGTCTGACCCAGGTCATACGTCGCGAGCGCGCCCTGGAGGAAATCATGGTCGAAGGGCCGTTTGGGGTCGGGATTATCCAGGCGGCGCAGGGGTTGAAATCCCTGCCGGAACTGGATGATTCCGAGCAGGATTGGCTGGTCGGTTCATTCGAGAAATTATCCAGTCAACTGGACGTGGTGCTGGTGGACGCAGGCTCCGTCAGCCACCAATCTCCGCTCGGGTTGGCGTCGCAGGAAATAATCATTGTCGTGTCGGCGCATCACGACTCGATTACCGATGCTTACGGGCTGATTAAACAGCTTAGCCGGAATTTCGCCAAGCGGCATTTCCATATTCTGGTCAACAAGGCGGATAGCGGACACGAAGCGCGCACCGTTTATACCAACATGGCTCAAGTGGCGGGGCGCTTTCTCGATGTGACGCTGGATTTCATGGGCTATATCCCGTTCGACGAGAGGTTGAAGCAGGCGGCGCTGCTGCACCGGCCGGTAAGCGAGGCTTTCCCCTCTGCGGAAGCTTCGCTGGCATTCAAGGAAATGGCCGATACTGTCGATTCGTGGCCCTATCCCGAAGTGGAACAAGGGCGGGGCGAGTCCTTCATGCAGCGCCTCATCGCTAGTAGCCGTCTTGCTCAAGAACTTCTTGGCTCAGGCATAAATTGACGCACTCGCAGGCCGCCGCAATGTATACCGCAAATGGAACCTTGGATAAGAGCCAGTATGTCAGCAAGTTTGCCCCACTGGTCAAAAAGGTTGCCTATCACATGATGGCGAAATTGCCGCCCAGCGTTCAGGTTGACGATCTGATCCAGGTCGGCATGATCGGACTCCTCGATGCGATTGGTAACTTCGATGGCAGCCAGGGGGCGCAATTCGAAACCTATGCGGTGCAGCGCATACGCGGCGCGATGCTTGACGAGTTGCGTCAGTCGGACTGGCTGCCGCGTTCGGCGCGGAAGAATATGCGCCAGATCGAAGCGGCCATGAGCTTGTTGGAGCAGCGTCTGAAACGGCCGCCGGTCGAAAAAGAGGTGGCCCAGCAATTGGGGCTGGGATTGGACGAATACCAGCACATGCTGTTCGATGCGCACGGCAGCCAACTGCTTCATTATGAAGACTTTCAACGTGATGGCGAGGATGATTTTCTCGAACATTTCAGTGTCGGCGATGCCGCCAATCCGCTAGCCATTCTCGAAGACGAAGGTTTTCGCGCGCGTTTGATCGAGGCGATCAAACTGCTGCCGGAAAGGGAGCAGTTGCTGATGGCGATGTACTACGACGAGGAGTTGAACCTCAAGGAAATCGGCGCGGTGCTGGGGGTCAGCGAGTCGCGCGTCTGCCAGTTGCACAGCCAGGCCGTCGCCCGTTTAAGGGGGTTCATGAAGGCATGGGTCGATAAAGAAACTTGATGTATCCGTCATTTTATGTCAACGTCAAGCTTTAACCATTAGTAAAGTTAAAACAAAGATATGGATTACGTCAGCATTATCGGCATTACGCTGGCATTGATTGCCATCCTCGGCGGCCAGGTGCTGGAAGGCGGGCATATCGGCTCGCTGGTTCAATTTACCGCCTTCGTGATCGTGTTCGGCGGCACCATCGGCGCCACCATGCTGCAAACCTCCATTCCGGTGTTCTTCCATAGCCTGCGCTTGTCGCTCTGGGTATTGTTTCCGCCGAGACTCGATCCTCACGGGCTGATCGACCAAGTGATCGGCTGGAGCTCGATTGCGCGCAAAGGGGGGCTGCTGGCCTTGGAGCCTCAGTTGGAGCCTCTGACGGATGCTTTTGTGCGTAAAGGGTTGCAGATGGTGGTGGACGGCGCCGAACCCGAGAAAATCCGCGAAGCGCTGGATGTCGAGATCGGCACCTTCGAGAAGCACAATCTGGATGCCGCCAAGGTATGGCAGGGCGCCGGCGGCTATGCACCGACAATCGGCATTCTCGGCGCGGTGATGGGGCTGATCCACGTCATGGAGAATTTGACCGATCCTTCCAAGCTGGGGGCGGGTATCGCCGTCGCTTTTGTCGCCACCATTTACGGCGTGGGATCGGCCAACCTGTTTTTCCTGCCGATGTCGAACAAAATCCGCTCGATCGTCGAGCGCCAGGTGGTCATGCGCGAGATGATGATCGAGGGTCTGGTTTCCATCGCCAACGGAGAAAATCCGCGCGTCATCGAATCGAAATTGCAAGGCTATATCGTTTAGCAGGCGGATCATGGCCAGAAAACGCAAGCCCGAGGAGCATGAAAACCTGGAACGTTGGCTGGTTTCCTACGCCGACTTCATTACCCTGTTGTTCGCCTTTTTTGTGGTGATGTATGCCATTTCCCAAGTCAACGAAGGCAAATACAAGGTGTTGAGCGACGCCCTCCTCCAAGCCTTCCAGAGCACGGCGGCGCCGACACCGCAGCAAAGGATGGCGATGATCGAGGATAAGCCTCAGTCGGTAATGCCCAAGCAACAGTCTGTCCTGCCCAATAAAAAGAATGAAATGCAATCCCCGCAACTCAAGAAAGAAACTGAGAAGATGAAGGGGATCGCCAAGGACATCATGAAGGTGCTGGAGCGCTTGGTGAAGTCCGGGCAAGTCAAGGTGACGCAAAGCTCACGCGGCATTGCCATCGAGATCAACGCCAGCGTGCTGTTCGCGTCGGGCCAGGCGAATCTTGAGGGGGAGTCGCTCAAGGTGCTGAAGGCGGTGGCCGAAGTGCTGTCCGAAGTCGAAAACAACATTCAGGTCGAGGGATATTCCGATAATGCCCCGATTAACAGTCCCATGTATCCTTCCAACTGGGAGCTTTCATCGGCGCGCGCCAGCGGAGTGGCGCGCCTGTTCGTCGAGAACGGCATTGCCTCGGAACGGGTGGTGGTGCTAGGGTACAGCGAGAATAGACCGGTTGATACCAACGAAACTGCGGAAGGGCGGGCGCGCAACCGGCGCGTGACGGTCATGATACTTTCCGCGGGGCAGGACAAGGTGATTGCGGATATTCCCATCGGGGTCGAAGCCGCCGAACCGCAGCCGGCGCCCAAGGCGGCTGCCCAATAGCCCGCTAGATTTTACCCAGTTGACGGCCTGAACCCAGAGCGCGCGAATGGCCGTCAGGGCCGTATAGACTGCTCTGCTTGGCGGCTTCCTGAAGGATGGCGAGCGCCTGCTGATTATGCTTCATTTGGGTTTCTATCATGGCGCCATTGAGCTGATTCTGGTATTGCGCCTGTTTTGCCAGGTTAAGCAGTTTTTCCCACTTCTCCGTCAAACCGTGCCGGCCATCGGGGTCCATTTCCCGAATGGTTTTGGCGAGGTCATGCGCAGCCGCGCCGGCATTCCGCTGTGCCAGGAAATTAGCGGTGCTCAGTTGGGAAAGCCGCACGAGTTGGTCTGACTTGAGGCGGGAATATTCCGACAGTTTGTCGATATTGCCCTCTGTCAGGGCGTTGTGTTCGGATTGGAGAGTCAGCAGGAAAGTCTGAACGGCTTCGATTTCCGCGCTCAAGCGGGCGGCGAAATCGGATGTGGCCGGTGCGTGGATGGGTGACAAGTCCCTTTATTCCGCGACCAGTTCCTTGGCAGACCTAATCAGGCCATCGGCAATCGCTTCGGGATTGATCTTAAAGCGCCCTTCGCTGATGGCCTCTTTAATCGCTTCGACACGGGCGCTGTCGATCGGGGCATTGCCGTCCGACGCAGAAAGCGAACTGAGTTTGACGTTGTCCTGGGGTGCCGAGGAGATTTTCGTGCTGCCGTCGCTGGATTTTGCCGCATCGGCACGGTTTGCGCTGCCTTTGACGCCGCCACCGGCCAGCGGGTTGATTGAATTTTCGATCTTCACGTTGGTATCCTCGCACTTGTCTTACGGTTTCCGCTGATGGTTTGTTCTCTCGCGGATACAATTTCCCTGTCTCTTTTACGGCTTAATTTGCCGAGACTTTAGAGCAGATTCAGTATTTTTTCAAGGTCGCCAACGTTGCGCGGCATGGTTGTCGCTTTCTCGTGCATCGACCCAATGCGAGCCATCTCCGGTTTGCTCTTTTTTCCAAAAGGGCGCTTGGGTTTTCAGATAATCCATGATGAATTCGCAGGAGGCGAATGCTTCGCCGCGGTGTGCGCCGGTGGTGGCCACCAGCACGATCTGGTCGGTGGGGTTGAGCGCGCCGATGCGGTGGATGACCAGGGCGTCGTCAATTTCCCAGCGCTGTTTGGCTTGCGCGACGATCTCTTCCAGGGATTTTTCGGTCATGCCGGGGTAGTGTTCCAGGGACATTTCCGAAACCGCCGCGTTTTCGTTGAGGTCGCGCACCAGCCCGATGAAGCAGGCCACGGCGCCGATTCGCGGATTGCCGCCGCGTAGCTTGGCGAGTTCGGCGCCGACATCGAAATCTTCCGTTTGTATCCGTACCGGCATCTCAACCTCCCGTTACCGGTGGAAAAATGGCTACTTCGTCACCGTCCGATACCGGCGTATCGCTGTTGGCCATTTCCTGATTTACCGCCAACCGAACGGGTTTGCCGGGCGCCAGTTCATCATGCCAAGGATTGCCGCGTTGCCGCAGCCAGTCGAGCAAATCACCGGCATGGGTTACCTCCGGCGGCAAGTCGGCTCGTTCGGAGGAAATGCCGAAGGCCTCGCGCAACCGGGCAAAATAGAGCAAGGTAATCATGAGCAGAAGAGTCCGCTAAAAGGGATGAATTTGACGGTTTCGCCGGGGCTGATGGAGCAGCCTTTTTCAACTTGCACCAAGCCGTCCGACCAAGTGCAGGAGGTCAGGACGCCGGAGCCTTGATGCGGGTAGAGTTGCACGGCGATGTCGCCATCCTCGCCGCATGCCAGGCGCGCGCGCAGGAACTCGCGGCGCTTGCCGTCGGGTTTGCTCCATTCGAAGCCGGCGCGCAACGGGTAGTGGGGTGGCGCGACCCGGGAAACCCCCTGGCGGCGCAGGATGAAGGGGCGGACGAAGAGGCAGAAGGTGACGAAGGCCGAAACCGGGTTGCCGGGCAAACCGATGAACGGCGTCCCGGCCGCGTTGCCGAAAGCCAGTGGCTTGCCGGGTTTGACGGCGATGCGCCACATATCCAGTTTGCCGGTTTGCTCGACCGCCGCCTTGACGTGGTCTTCTTCCCCTACCGATACGCCGCCGCTGGTGACGATCAGATCGGCTTGGACGGCGGCCTGTTGCAGCACCCCGATCGTCGCGGCGAGGTCGTCGGGTACGATGCCGAGGTCAATCACCTCGCACCCCATGCCGGTCAGGAAACCGCTCAGGACAAAACGGTTGGAATTGTAGATTTGGCCTGGCTGCAAGGATTGGCCTGGCATGACGATTTCGTCGCCGGTAAAGAAAGTCGCTACCCGCAGTTTGCGGAAAACGGGCAGGCGCGCCAGCCCCGCCGATGCAGCCAGCCCCATTTCCTGGGGACGCAGCTTGATGCCGGCGGCGAGTATTTCCGCCCCAGCGTGGATATCTTCGCCGGCGCGGCGGATGTTTTCTCCATCCCTCGGGATCTTGCCGATGGTCACATATTCGCCTTCCGCGACGCAGTTCTCCTGCATGACCACCGCGCCGCACTGTGGCGGGATCGGCGCGCCGGTAAAGATGCGCGCCGCCGTGCCGGGTTCCAGCGGACGTCCGATGCTGCCGGCGGGAATGCGCTGGGCTACCCGCAGGCGCGGGGAGGGGGGCGACATGTCGGCCGTCCTCACCGCATAACCGTCCATGGCGCTGTTGTCGAGCGGCGGAACATCGACGGTAGAGACTTGCGGGGCGGCGAGGATTCGTCCCAGCGCGGATTCCGTGGCAATCATCTCGATGCGCTCCGGCGGGGCGGCCTGCGCCAGTAAAAGCGCGAGCGCCTCATCCGCGGAGAGGAAATTGGATTTTTTCGTATCGTTCATGCGGCTAGACCTGTATGGCGTAAAATCAAGGCGGCGATGCTTTCCGGCTGGTTCAGGTCGAACCAGGGTAGAGGAAGGTTCAGCGAAACATCGCCGGCAAGCGCAATGATATGCGCGTCGCCGGGAAACAGAAAGGGCTTGCCGTTGGCTTGGCGATGCACTTCCAGCTTGGGGATGGCTTCCTTCTTGAATCCCTCGACCAGCACCAGGTCGCACGGCGATAGCCGTGCCAAGTGCTGCTCCAGGGTGGGTTCCGCGGCATCGCGCAATTCGTGCATCAGCGCCCAGCGCTTGGCCGAAGCCAGCAGCACTTCCGTGCAGCCCGCCTGGCGGTGGCGCCAGGAATCCTTGCCGGGCTGGTCAAGATCGAAGTCGTGATGAGTTTGCTTGAGCAGCGAGATCACGAGTCCGCGCGCCGTGAAAAGCGGCACCAGTTTTTCGATCAGGGTGGTTTTGCCGGCGCCCGAGTAGCCGGCGAAGCCGAATACTTTCATCCCTTGTTGCGCATCAGGCGCTGTTTCTCGCGCTGCCATTCGCGTTCTTTTTCCGATTCGCGCTTGTCGTGCTGCTTCTTGCCCTTGGCCAGACCGATTTCCAGTTTGATGCGTCCGCGCGTGTAGTGCATGTCGAGCGGCACCAGGGTGAAACCGGCGCGTTCCACCTTGCCGATCAGCTTGCTGATTTCCTCGCTGTGCAGCAGCAGCTTGCGGGTGCGCACCGGATCGGGATGAACGTGGGTGGAGGCGGTCGGCAATGGACTGATATGGCTGCCGATGAGGAACAACTCGCCGCTGCGGATAATCACGTAGGCTTCCTTGAGTTGCACGCGGCCGGCGCGTATTGCCTTGACTTCCCAGCCTTCGAGGACAATGCCGGCTTCAAACTTCTCTTCGATGAAATAGTCGTGGAAGGCTTTTTTATTCTGGGCAATGCTCATGGAGACGTGAGTTTCTCGGGGAAATGCGGTATTTTAACAGCTTTCTTGGAATGGGCGTCGGTACGGCATGATGGTGGAAAAATCGGTGTTAGTGGGGCATTCGGCGCAACGGATGTACGACTTGGTCGAGCGGGTCGAGGATTACCCCGCCTTCCTGCCTTGGTGCGGTGGGACGGAGGTCAAGCGGCAGGGCGGCGAAGCGGTGGTGGCGACGGTGCGGATCGATTACCGCGGATTGAAGCAAAGTTTTACCACCGAAAACATCCATCAGGCGCCGCATTTGATCGGCATGAAACTGAAGGAAGGCCCGTTCAGCCGTCTGGAGGGGAGTTGGCGCTTCATTCCGCTAAACGAGGCGGCGTGCAAGATAGAATTCAAGCTGCATTACTTATTTTCGAGTAAAATCCTGGAGAAACTGGTCAGCCCGGTTTTCGATTACATCGCCAATAGTTTTGTCGATGCTTTTGTCAAACGTGCGGAAGAAATCTACGGTGCCTCATGAGCAATGAAATTTCAGTGGAAGTCGCCTACGCGCTTCCCCATCAACAGACTATCCTGCCGGTGCGTATCGCTTCCGGCGCGACGGCTGCCCAAGCGATAGAGCAGTCCGGCATTCTCAACAAATTTCCCGAACTCGATCTAGCCAGCATGAAAGTCGGAATCTATGGCAAGGCTGCCAAGCTGGATGCCACACTGCGCGACAAGGATCGGATCGAAATCTATCGCGCCCTGATCGCCGACCCCAAGGAGGTACGCAAGCGGCGCGCGGCCGAAGGCGGCGAAGCCAAGGAGGCGGCCGAAGCCGCTTGATCTTGAAATTATGCGCAGGGAACCTGCGCGGTTTCCCTGCATGTCTTTAGCAGTTACAGTTCGCCGGAGTGCTTGGCGAGGTAGTCGGCAACGCCTTCTGGGGACGCCTTCATCCCGGCTTTGCCCTTGTTCCAGCCGGCCGGGCAGACCTCCCCATGCTGTTCGGTGAATTGCAAGGCATCCAGCATGCGGATCATTTCGTCGATGTTGCGCCCCAATGACAGGGCATTGACGACCTGGTGCTGGACGATGCCGCTCTTGTCGATCAGGAAGGAGCCGCGCAGCGACACCGCTTCGTCGATCAGCACGTCGTAGTCGCGCGCGATGGATTTGGAGAGGTCCGCCACCATCGGGAATTTGACCTGACCCAGCCCGCCGTTGTTGACCGGGGTATTTTTCCACGCCAAATGGGTGAATTGGGAATCGACGCTGACGGCGACGACTTCGCAGTTGCGATCCTGGAATTCCTTCAGGCGATGGTCGAAGGCCAGAATTTCGGAAGGGCAAACGAAAGTAAAGTCGAGCGGGTAGAAGAACACCACCGCATACTTACCCTTGATATGCGTTTTCAGGTTGAAGCTCTCGGCGATCGAGTTGTCACCCATTACTGCGGTGGCGGTGAAATCCGGGGCGGGCTTGCCAACGAGTACGGCCATATTTTTTCTCCTTGAAAATAGAAAGTTAAGGGCAATTATTTAGAACCTGTCTAAATAATGCCTTGGATAAGCTGTGTTGTCAATATATAGGCATGAGTTTCCCCCGGAATTTCGTCTTCCAAGGGTGACGTAAAATATCACTCACAAAGGAAAGGAAGGCGATAAAAATACCGAAGCAGGAATACACCGGCGAATGGCGCCGAGCCTGCTGGTTCGGAACTTCACGCCCACCGCGCCGAACCAGGTTTGTACCTCCGACATCACCTATCTGTGGACGGATGAGGAATGGTTGTATCTGGCCATAGTGCTCGACCTGCTCAACAGCGAAGTAGCCGGCTGGTCACTGAAACACCGCATGACAGCGGACATCGTCACGGATGCTCTGACCATGGCGTGGTTCCGCAGGAAGCCGGCGCCGGGGGGGATGTGTGAGGCGTCGTGCGTTGCATTTTTTAACGTGCTCCGCGCCATATTTTCCCCCGGTGTTATTTCATCTTTGACGCCAGCTTGATCGTTTCGCCCGCCGTCATGAATACGCCTTTGCCACGGTGGTGCAGGGTTTGCGGATTGGTTGCGCTGGGGTCGATCCATGCCTTGAGCACTTCGAGGATGAAAAGGCCGTATTTTTCAACCATGTTACGGTCGGCGACCCGGCATTCGAGATTGGCGTAGCATTCCTCGATCAGCGGCGCTTTGACCATCGAGGCGGTTGTTGGCGTGAGGCCGAAACGCTTGAATTTGTCCACCGCCGAGCCGTGGGTGTTGCCGCAGCCCACCACCTTTTCCGCCAGTTCCGTGGTGGGGATGTTGATGACGCATTCCCTGCTTGCTTTCAGCATTTCGAAGCTGTCGTCGCGGTTGCTGACCACGTAGGCCACCAGCGGTGGCTCGAATTCCACTATCATGTGCCACGACAGGGTCATTACATTGGCGCGCTCTTGGGTGGCGGTGGTAAGCAGCACCACCGGCCCCGGTTCGAGCAGGCCGTAGACTTTGGGTAAGGGGTAGGCGGCTTTTTTCATCGTTTGGTTCCCGTTTCAGGGGCGCGCTGATCGTCGTCCAGCAGCGGCTGCAATTCTCGCCATACGTTTTCCAATAGCGCCGGTTGCGCATCCGCCGTGGGGTGCAGGCCGTCGGCCTGGAACAGTTCGCGCTTTTCGGCGATGCCTGCGAGGAGGAAGGGAACCAGCGCGGCGCGATATTGTCTTGCCACGGTACGATAAATTTCCTCGAACTGGCGGGTGTAGGCGGGGCCGTAATTGGGCGGCATTTTCATCCCGACCAGCAGGGTGCGCGCTTGGCTTGCACGGCAGGCTTGCAGCATGGCGGCGAGGTTGGCGCGGCTGGCTTCCAGAGGCAGGCCGCGCAGGCCGTCGTTGGCGCCGAGTTCGAGGATGACGACGGCGGGGCGGTGCCGGGCGAGCGAGGCGGCGAGGCGGGTGCGTCCGCCGGCGGTGGTTTCACCGCTGATGCTGGCGTTGACCACGCTATAATGCCTTTGCTCCCGTTCCAGTCGCTGGCGCAGCAGTTCGACCCAGCCGGCTTGTCGCGGGATGCCGTAGCCCGCCGCCAGGCTGTCGCCGAACACCAGGATGACCGGTGCGGCGCCGGCGCCGGATGAAATCAACAATCCCAACAGCAGTACGTATCTCATCATGATGACGCCCATTTTGCAGGCAAAGGCTTTAGGCAAGCAAGTCGAATCCGGCGGTGCGCCGCTTACCATTCTCGCCGGACTCGATCTGCGGGTGGGGGCGGGCGAGTCGCTGGCGATCCTGGGGGCGTCCGGCTCGGGCAAATCGACCTTGCTGGGATTGCTGGCGGGGCTGGATTTGCCTTCCTCTGGCAAGGTGCTGCTCGACGGCGCGGATATTTTCGCCCTCGACGAGGATGGCCGGGCGGCGTTGCGTGGCAGACTGGTCGGCTTCGTGTTCCAGTCTTTCCAGTTGCTGCCGGCGCTGACCGCACTGGAAAACGTCATGCTGCCGCTGGAGCTGGCCGGCGCCGCCGATGCGCAGGCACGCGCCGTGCAGGTGCTGCGCCGTGTCGGGCTGGGCGAGCGCCTGGGGCATCTGCCCTCGCGTCTCTCGGGCGGCGAACAGCAGCGCGTGGCGATCGCCCGCGCCTTCGTCACCCATCCCAAGCTGCTGCTGGCCGACGAGCCGACCGGCAATCTCGATCCGGTCACCGGCGAGCGGGTGATCGAAATGCTCTTCGAACTTAACCGCGAACTCGGCACCACCTTGCTCCTGGTGACCCACGACGAAGGGCTGGCGCGGCGCTGCGACCGGCGGCTGCACCTGGCCGGCGGCCGCCTGGAAGCCGCTGCATGAACCTAAAAAACGCAGTTCAACCACGGGGTACACGGGGAAATGATGGGATTGCGGCGAGGCATGAAGAGTATACCGCTCACCCGGCGGGTGAACGGTCAATCTCTTTCAACCCTATGTTTCCCCGCTTTTTCCCCGGGGCACCCGTGGTTCAAATGAGGAATTCAGGATGAACGCCTGGCGTCTCGCCCTGCGCCTACTGCGCCGCGACTGGCGGGCCGGCGAGCTGCGCGTGCTGGTGCTGGCGCTGCTGATCGGGGTGGGCAGCGTGACCTCGGTGGCGTTCTTCACAGACCGGGTCGAGCGCGCCCTGGCGCGCCAGGCCAATTTCCTCATCGGCGGCGACCTGGCGATACTCGCCGACCACCAGATCGACGCCGCATTCCCCTTGGAGGCGCAGAAGCGCGGCCTGCTGCACAACTGCGTGCTGACCTTCCCCAGCATGATCCAGGGCGACGGTCATGCCGCGCTCGCCGACATCCGCGTGGTCAGCCGGGGCTATCCGCTGCGCGGGCATGTCGAGGTCGACGGCCGGAAATCCCAGGGCATCCCCCCGCCGGGAACGGTGTGGCTGGCGCCGCGACTGATGAACCAGCTAGGGCTGAAAAGCGGCGACCCGGTCACCGTCGGCGAAAAAGCGTTGACCGTGGCCGCCTCCCTGACGCGCGAGCCGGATCAGGCGGGCAGCCTGTTCAACATCGCGCCGCGCCTGATGATGAACCTCGCCGACCTGCCGGCCACCGGCCTGTTGCAGGAGGGCAGCCGGGTGCATTACCGCCTTTCGCTGGCCGGGGAGGAAGGCGCGGTGGCGGCCTACCGCGCCTGGGCGGCGCCGCGCCTCAAGCGCGGCGAGCGCCTGGAAAGCGTGGCCGACGCCCGACCCGAAATCCGCACCGCGCTCGACCGCGCCGGGCGCTTTCTCGGTTTGGCGTCCTTGACCGGGATGGTGCTGGCGGCGGTGGCCATCGCCCTGGCGGTGCGCCGCTTCGTGCGCCGCCACCTCGACAATTGCGCGGTGATGCGTTGCCTAGTGGCCTCGCAGGGGCTGATGCTGCGCCTTTACCTGATCCAGTTCGCCGTGCTCGGCACGCTGGGCGGCGCGGCCGGCTGCCTGCTCGGGTATGCGGCGCAGCATTGGTTGGCAGTGCGGCTGGGCAGCCTGCTTACCATCGAACTGCCGACTGTTTCCTGGCTGCCCGCCGTCCAGGGCATGGCCACCGGCATGACGGTGCTGCTCGGCGTGGCGTTGCCGCCGCTGTTGCAGTTGAAGCAGGTGCCGGCGCTGCGCGTGCTGCGCCGCGAAATCGGGATGCCTCGTGATTCCGGGCTGCTGGCGCTGGTTTGCGGTGGCGGCGCGATAGCCGCGCTGGTGCTGTGGCAGGCCGGGGAGATCAGGCTGGGCGGCTACGTGCTGGCCGGGCTGGCGTTGACTCTGGCGTTGGCCTGGCTGCTGTCTTTTGCGTTGATGCGCCTGCTCGCCCTCTCGCCGGCGCGGGGCGGCGGGGCGTGGCGACTCGGCCTGGCCAATTTGCTGCGGCGCGGCAACGGCAGCGCGGTGCAGGCGGCGGCGTTCGGCATCGGCATGATGGCGCTGCTGCTGCTTTCCTTGGTGCGCGGCGATTTGCTGGAAAGCTGGCAATCCGCCTTGCCGGCGGAGGCGCCCAACCGCTTCGTCGTCAACATCCAGCCCGATCAGGCGGCGGCGCTACGCAATTTTTTCGCGCGCCACGGGGTTGCCGATGCGCCGTTGTTCCCCATGGTGCGCGGCCGTTTGGTGGCCATCGACGGCAAGTCGGTGGATGCGCGCGACTATTCCGGCGACGAGCGTGCGCAACGGCTGGTGGAACGGGAATTCAATTTGTCGTGGGCGGCGGCACTGCCGGCGGACAACCGCCTCGTCGCCGGACAATGGTGGGACAAAGGCGCCGCCCCGCAATTCTCGGTCGAGGAGGGTATCGCCAAGACGCTGGGGATACGCCTCGGCGACAGCCTGGCCTATGAGATCGCGGGCAGCCGCTTCGAGGCGCCGGTGACCAGTTTGCGCAAGGTGGCGTGGGACAGCTTCCGCGTCAATTTCTTCGTCATCGCCGCGCCCGGCCTGCTGGAAAGCCAACCGGCCAGCCGCATCACCAGCTTTTACCTGGCGCCGGGGCGCGAAGCGCTGCTTGACGAGATGGTGCGGGCTTTCCCCAACTTCACCGTGATCGACGTGGCGGCGGTGATGGGTGAAGTGCGGCGCATCATGGAGCAGCTCGCCGGAACCCTGAGCTTCGTCTTCCTCTTCACCTGGGCGATGGGTTTCGTCGTCCTGTTCGCGGCCATCGCCGCCAGCGCCGACGAGCGGGCGCGCGAAGCGGCGCTGATGCGCGCCCTCGGCGCCGGGCGGCGCGCCGTGATGAGCGGCCAGTTCGTCGAATTCGCCGGGATCGGTCTGCTGGCGGGCATCGTCGCCGCCGTGGGGGCGGCGGGACTGGGATGGACGTTGAGTGTTAGAATTTTCCAACTGGAATACCTGTTCAACCCTTGGCTGCTCGCCGTTCCGGCCGGCGGCGCCTTGCTGGTTGGCGTAGTCGGCCTGCTGGGCAGTCGCGGAGTGTTGAACCGTCCGCCCTTGTGGGTGTTGCGCAGTGAATGAAAATGGATTTGTAACTGCTCAGGTTTATTCATGATGAGAACCCCTCTCCCGCCTGCGGGAGAAGGGAGAAAAATCTGGTTGAGCAGTAACTAAGAATTTTAGGTAAACACCATGGGTACCCTGGAACAAACCATAGAACAGCAAAGAAAGACGCTGATGCAGCGCCTGGAATGGCCGATGGCGATGCTGGCCAAGGCCGCCTCGCCCTTGTGGTGCGAGCGTATGCGGCTGGATGCGGTGCTGGAGCAGGCCATGCCGACCTTGCCGCTGTGCCGCGAACTGTATGCTTCCGACACCAGCGGCATCCAGGTCAGCGCGACCTTCATGCCGGATGGCATGAGCAACGCCCGGCGCGGCAAGAACCTGGCGTTGCGGCTGTACATGGCGCGCGGCATGCCGCGCCAGGGGTTGATGCTGTCCGATGTGTACGTCAACGATTTTCGCCAGACCCCGTGCATCAGTGCGGTGCAGGTGGTGACCGGCGTGGACGGCTTGCAGGGATTCGTAGTGGCGGAATTCGACCTGCGCGACCTGACCTTGCCCGAGCACCAAGTCGCGGCCGCCAGCGCCTGGCGCCAGATCCGTGGCGACCCGGCGATCCGCGAGGCATTGTTCCTGCAAAGCAGGGTGCAGAGCCAGATGGATGCGCATGCCGACGATGTGATCGCGATTTTCGACGAGCTGATTTGCGAGCGCGGAGTATTCCATGCCAAACTGCATTATTCCAGTTCGCGCACCACCTTGTGGCTGGTGGACGATCCCTACCGTTACCATATCCACGTGCTCGACGAGATCATCAATCCGGCGGTGTGTCTCGCCTATCCGCGCCGCCCCTATACCGAGCTGGCGACGGTGCCGGCGCGGTTGGTGCGGCCGGCGCTGGAGCGCTTCCGCATGCTGCGCGAGGCCGACGAGACGGTGTATCTGCGCTCCAGTTCGATCAACGTCATCAACGGCATGGTCAGCCTGACTTTTTCCTGCGACGGTTCGCACTACATGCCGGTGCAGGAGTTCCTGGAAAAGGGCGAGGAGTTCTGGTTCGGGGTGGCGGGGTAAGGCTTGCCACCCCTACACCGCACGACGTTCGACGATGGCTTGCGCCAGCGTGCCGCTGTCGATGTGCTCCAACTCGCCGCCCACCGGCAGGCCGCGCGCGATGCGGCTTGCCTTGATGCCGCGGGCGCGGAGGATTTCGCCGATGTAATGGGCGGTGGCTTCGCCTTCGACGGTGAAGTTGGTGGCGAGGATCACTTCCCGCACCACGCCGTCGGCGGCGCGCCTGACCAGCCGGTCGAGGTGGATTTCCTTGGCGCCGACGCCGTCGAGCGGCGATAGCCGCCCCATCAGCACGAAATACATGCCGTGGTAGCTTTGCGTCTGCTCCATCATCATCAGGTCGGCGGGCATTTCCACCACGCACAGCAGCGACGGCTCGCGCTTGTCGGACTGGCACAGCGGGCAGACTTCCTCCTCGCTGAAATTGTTGCACAGCCGGCAATGACGGAGTGTTTCCAGGGTATGGGTGATCGCCGCGGCGAGATGCGCCGCGCCGGCCTGGTCGCGTTGCAGCAGGTGGTAAGCCATGCGTTGCGCCGACTTGGGGCCGACGCCGGGCAGACAGCGCAGCGCTTCGATCAGGTTCTCAAGGCTGGTGGGGGATTTCATTTCTAGGGGCTAGCCCCTGCTTTCAGAACGGCAGCTTCATGCCCGGCGGCAGGTTGAGGCCGGAGGTGAAACCGGCCATTTTTTCCTGGGTAGTGGTTTCCACGCGGCGCACGGCATCGTTGACGGCGGCGGCGATCAGGTCTTCGAGCATTTCCTTGTCATCGCCCATCAGGCTGGGGTCGATGGTGACGCGCTTGACGTCGTGGCGGCAGGTCATGATGACCTTGACCATGCCGGCGCCGGCCTGGCCTTCCACTTCGACGCTGCCCAGTTGTTCCTGCATCTTCTGCATGTTGGCCTGCATTTGCTGGGCCTGCTTCATCAGGCCGCCCAATCCGCCTTTCATCATTGCTGGTTTCTCCTAGGGTAAGGGTTTGATCGAGGATTCGACGATTTGCGCGTCGAAGGTTTCCACCAGCTCGCGCACGGTGGGGTCTTGTTCGATGGATGCCACGGCTTCCGCCTGGCGCGTCTGTTTTTCGCGGTTTTCGATCTGCGCCGGGGTCATGCCGTTGACCTCGCCGATCGTGATGTCAATATCCAGCGGTTTGCCGAAATACTCGGTGACCGTGGCCTTGAGCTTATCCTGGAAATTCTTTTCCCCGAGCTTGCGGTGTTCGTCGGGAATGCACAGCACCAGTTTGATGCCGTCCCAGCTTTTCAGTTCGCAGTGCTGCGCCAGCATTTTCGCCATGCCGCCCAGCTTAAGGCGCGATACCAAACCCGGCCAGTCGCCGTCGAAAGTAGCGCCTGAGGCGGAAACAGCCGGATTAGGGGTAGGGGGCGGAGAGTAAGCGGGCGCGGGTGCTTCAACCCGCAAGGGCGAGTGCTCTGCCGGAGCGGCGGGTGGTGTAGCCGCCGGACGTGCAGCCGGTGAGGCAGGGGGCGGAGGCATGCCCAGTGTGGCATTCCCACTTTCCGGGGTGAAGGCCAGCATGCGCAGCAGCGTCATGGTGAAGCCGGCGAACTCGTCCGGCGCGAGATACAGGTCGCGCCGCCCGTGCAGGGCGATCTGGTAGTAAAGCTGGATTTCCTCTGCGCCTATGGTCTGCGCCAAGCGCAGGATGGCGGCGCGCTCCGGCGTTTCCTCGGGCAGCGCCTCGGGCACAGTCTGCGCCAGGGCGATCTTGTGCAGCAGCGTGCCTAAGTCCTGCAACGCTGCTTCAAAGGAGAGGCTGCGTTCCGCCATGCGCTCGGCCTGGGCGATCAGCGCCACGCCGTCCTGCGCCGCCAGGGCGTCGAGCAGGGCGAACAGATAGGTTTCGTCGATGGCGCCGAGCATGTCGCGCACCTGCTGCTCTTCCACCTTGCCGCCGCCGTAGGCGATGGACTGGTCGAGCAGCGACAGCGCGTCGCGCATGCTGCCCTG
>CAZDIJ010000047.1:0-20954 GCA_964505475.1 uncultured Sulfuricella sp.
ACAGCGAGACTTTGTCCCCCTCTCCCGCAGGCGGGAGAGGGCCGGGGTGAGGGAAACGGCCATGGCGAATCACCTGGAGCGGCGATTCGCCAGACCGTTAGTGGTAATCCACGATTTCCACGTTGTAAGCATCGGCATCTTTCCATTCGAAGCAGACACGCCATTGTTGATTAACGCGAATGCTGAACTGGCCGGCGCGGTCGCCGCTTAGCGCTTCGAAGCGGTTGCTGGGCAGGCCCGCCAGGTCTTGCATGGTTTTGGCGTTGTCCAGAATCTCCAGCCTTCTTTCGGCTTGTGTGGCACAGGATTCGAATTTCCTGACGCGCTTGCCCTGGTAAAGCGTTTCGGTGTCCTGGCAGCGAAAAGATTTAATCATGGTTTAAATGTAGGGCGTTTTATGTTGTACGTCAAGCGTAACAATTGGGGGTGGAGGTTAAATTTATAGCGCGGTTGTCGTGCGTTGCGCGCACACTTGACGTACAGGCTTTCATGAATTACATTTTGCTTTCAATTGTAATTCACAAGGGCATGCCATCATGAGAAGCACCATCACCGCCCGAGGGCAAACCGTTGTTCCTGCCGATATTCGCCGCGCGTTCCACCTGACGCCCGCTGACCGGCTGGAGTGGTTCGTGGACGCGGATGGCATTCGCGTCGTGCCGGTGCGGGAAAACCCGATCGCGGCATTTCGCGGTCAGGGCAAGGGCGGCGGGACGCAGCGTTTGCTGGCTGAGCGTCTGGAAGATCAAGGGCGCGAATGAACGCCTGGTTGCTCGATAGTTCGGCGCTTCTGACGTTGCGCGACGATGAGCCGGGGGCGGATCGCGTCGCGGAGGTGCTCGCTCTTGCCCAGCAAGGCGAAGCGGCTTGCTTCGGCTGTTTTATCTCCCTGATGGAACTGCTTTACCGGGTGTGGCGGGACGAAGGCGAAAGCGCCGGGCGTCTGGCTTATGAACAATGCCTGTCATTGCCCATTACCTGGATACATGAATCTCCCGACTTGCTCGTCAAGGCCGCGGAGATCAAGGCGCATCACCGCGTTTCCCTGGCCGATGCCTGGATTGCCGCTTGCGCTGTGCTTCATGAGGCCACGCTCCTGCACAAGGACCCGGAATTTACGGTGGTCTCGCTAAAGCAGGAGGCATTGCCCTTTAAGGAAAAAGCAGCGTAGTTCCTCTGTTCGGCCTACCTACGGGCGTGCGCGCGGCGCGGGTTTTTCCTGTAAAATCGCGCCATCCTGAAACTACTCGCATTTCATCATGCTGAACATCAAACGCTATTCCACCTCCCAGGCGGATTTCGAGCAGCAGCTCGAATCCCTGCTGGCTTTCGAGGGCGCGCAGGACGAGAGCATCGACAACGTCGTGGCGGGCATCCTGCATGACGTGAAAACCCGCGGGGACGCCGCGGTGCTCGAATACACGCGGCGTTTCGACAAGCTCGAAGCCGCGACTTCGGCCGAGCTCGAATTGCCGCTGGCGCGCTTGCAGGCGGCGCTGGCGAATCTGCCCGCCGACCAGAAGGAGGCGCTGCAACTGGCTGCCGACCGGGTGCGCGGCTATCACGAAAAGCAGTTGATGCAGTCGTGGAACTACACCGAAGCCGACGGCACCCTACTCGGCCAGCAAGTCACGGCGCTCGACCGCGTCGGCCTGTACGTGCCCGGCGGCAAGGCGGCCTATCCCTCGTCGGTGCTGATGAACGCGATTCCCGCCAAGGTGGCCGGGGTGAAGGAACTCATCATGGTGGTGCCCACGCCGGGCGGCGTGGTCAACGAACTGGTGCTGGCCGCCGCCGCGGTGTGCGGCGTGGATCGGGTATTCACCATCGGCGGCGCGCAAGCCGTCGGGGCGCTGGCCTATGGCACCGAAACCGTGCCGCAGGTGGACAAGATCGTCGGCCCCGGCAATGCCTATGTGGCCGCCGCCAAGCGCCGCGTGTTCGGCGTCGTGGGCATCGACATGGTGGCCGGGCCTTCCGAAATCCTGGTGATCTGCGACGGCCAGACCAACCCGGACTGGATCGCCATGGACCTGTTTTCGCAGGCCGAGCACGACGAGCTGGCGCAGTCCATCCTGCTCGCGCCGGGCAAGGCATTCGTCGATGCGGTGCAGGCCAGCATAGCCAAGCTGCTGCCCACCATGCCGCGCCAGGATATCATCCGCGCGGCGCTGGAAGGGCGCGGCGCGCTGATCGAGGTGAAAGACCTCGACGAGGCGGCGCGCATCTGCAATTACATTTCGCCGGAACACCTGGAGTTGTCGGTGGCCGATCCCATGGCGATGCTGCCCAAGATCAAGCATGCCGGAGCGATCTTCATGGGACGCATGACCTGCGAATCCTTGGGCGACTATTGCGCCGGCCCCAACCACGTGCTGCCGACCTCGCGCACCGCGCGTTTCTCCTCGCCGCTCGGGGTGTACGATTTCCAGAAGCGTTCCAGCCTGATTTTCGTCTCCGAGGCCGGCGCCAAGACGCTGGGCAAGACCGCCTCCGTGCTGGCTTACGGCGAAGGCCTGCAAGCCCACGCCCAGTCCGCGGAATACCGCATGAAGGGACTGTGAGCAGTTTGCCATGAGCCGTTACTGGAGCGCCGTCGTCCACGGCCTGACCCCTTATGTGCCGGGTGAGCAGCCCAAGCTGCCCGACCTGGTCAAGCTCAACACCAACGAGAACCCCTACGGGCCTAGTCCCAAGGCGCTGGAGGCGTTGCGCGCCGAGGCCGCGGACACCCTGCGCCTCTACCCCGATCCCAGCGGCGAACGCTTGAAGCAGGCTGTCGCCGCCTGCCACGGGGTGAAGCCCGAACAGGTGTTCGTCGGCAACGGCTCCGATGAAGTGCTTGGGCACACCTTCCTGGCCTTGCTCAAGCACGACTTGCCGTTGCTGTTTCCCGACATCACCTATAGTTTCTACCCGGTCTATTGCGGCCTCTACGGCATCGAATCCCGCCAGGTGCCGCTTACCGAGTCGTTCGAGATTCGCATCGACGATTACCTCGGCCAGCCCAACGGCGGCATCATCTTCCCCAACCCCAACGCGCCCACCGGGCGCCTGCTGGCGCTGGACGAAATCGAGCGCCTGTTGCAGGCCAACCGCGATTCGGTGGTGGTGGTCGATGAAGCCTACGTGGACTTCGGCGGGGAATCCGCCGTGACGCTGGTGGGCAGCTATCCGCAACTGCTGGTGATCCATACCCTGTCCAAGTCGCGCTCGCTGGCCGGCCTGCGCGTGGGCTACGCGGTCGGCCATCCCGACCTGATCGAGGCGCTCGACCGGGTGAAGGACAGCTTCAATTCCTACCCGCTGGATCGCTTTGCGCTGGCCGGCGGCGCGGCGGCGATGGAAGACCGCGCCTGGTTCGACGAAACCCGCGGCAAGGTGGTCGCCAGCCGCGCCCGCCTGGTGGCGGAGCTGGAGGGGATGGGGTTCGAGGTGTTGCCCTCCGCCGCCAACTTCGTGTTCGCCCGCCATCCGCGTTTCGGCGGCGCGGAGCTGACCGCCAAGCTGCGCGAGCGCAGCATCATCGTGCGCCATTTCAAGAAACCCGAGCGCATCGCGCCGTTCCTGCGCATCACCGTCGGCACCGATGCGCAATGCGCCGCGCTGACCGGCGCGCTGCGGGAGATTTTCGCCTAGCGCCGTGGCGACGGGCGCTTTGTCGCCTTGCCATCTTGGGTTAGAATGCAGCGAAACTTTCAGCTATTTTACACATGCGTACCGCCCAAGTCAGCCGCAATACCCTGGAAACCCAAATCGAGGTCAGCCTGAACCTGGACGGCGGCGGCAAGGCCGTCCTCGCCAGCGGCGTGCCGTTCCTCGACCACATGCTCGACCAGATCGCCCGCCACGGCTTGATCGACCTGGAGGTGAAGGCCAAGGGCGACCTGCACATCGACGCCCACCACACCGTGGAAGACATCGGCATCACCCTGGGGCAGGCGTTCGCCAAGGCGGTCGGCGACAAAAAGGGCACCCGCCGCTACGGCCACGCCTATGTGCCGCTCGACGAAGCGCTGTCGCGCGTGGTGATCGACTTGTCGGGACGTCCCGGACTGGTTTTCGAGGTGCCGTTCAGCCGCGCCACCATCGGCGAGTTCGAGGTGGATCTGGTGCGCGAATTCTTCCAGGGCTTCGTCAACCATGCCCTGGTGACGCTGCACATCGACAATCTTCGCGGCGACAACGCCCACCATCAGGCGGAAACGATCTTCAAGGCGTTCGGCCGGGCCCTGCGCATGGCGCTGGAAACCGACGAACGCGCGGCGGGGCAGTTGCCCTCGACCAAGGGGGCGCTGTAGATGGCCGACATCGCGGTGATCGACTATGGCATGGGTAATCTGCGCTCGGTGGCGAAGGCGCTCGAGCACGTCGCGCCGGGCGCCGCCGTCACCGTGACCAGCGATCCCGCGGTGATCGCGGCGGCTGGGCGCGTGGTTTTCCCTGGCGTCGGCGCGATGCCGGACTGCATGCGCGAACTGGAACAGCGTGGCTTGCGCCAGGCAGTGCTGGATGCAGCGCAAAGCAAGCCGTTCCTGGGCATTTGCCTGGGCATGCAGATGCTGTTCGAGTTTTCCGAGGAAGGCAACGTGCCTGGCCTGGGCATCCTGCCGGGCAAGGTGGTGCGTTTTCCCGCCGAGGCGATGGTCGCCGCTCAGGGTGGCAAGCTCAAGGTGCCGCACATGGGCTGGAACCAGGTGCACCAGGCGGTCGCGCATCCATTGTGGCTGGGCATCGCGCCCGAGGCGCGCTTTTATTTCGTCCACAGCTATTATGTGGAAGCAGGCGAGCCGGAATTGATCGCCGGTTTCAGCCATTATCCCTTTGCCTTTACCTGCGCCGTGGCGCGCGCCAATATTTTCGCGGTGCAATTCCACCCGGAAAAGAGCCAGTCCGCCGGGCTGAAACTGTTGTCCAATTTCGTTGCCTGGAATGGGGCAGCCCACTGATTTGTCCTTAATTTTGTAGAGCCACCCTAACATCATGCTGATGATTCCCGCGATTGACTTGAAAGACGGCCACTGTGTGCGGCTGAAACAGGGGTTGATGGAAGATGCCACGGTCTTTTCCGAAGACCCTGGCGCCATGGCCAGGCATTGGCTGGATCAAGGCGCGCGCCGCCTGCATCTGGTCGATTTGAACGGCGCCTTCGCCGGCAAGCCGGTCAACGAATCGGCGATCAAGAGCATCGTCGCGGCGGTCGGCAGCGACATCCCGGTGCAACTGGGCGGCGGCATCCGCGATCTGGATACTATCGAGCGCTATCTCGACGACGGCATCACCTATGTCATCATCGGCACCGCGGCGGTGAAAACGCCGGGCTTCCTGCACGACGCCTGCAACGCCTTTCCCGGCCACATCATCGTCGGCCTCGACGCCAAGGACGGCAAGGTGGCGGTGGACGGCTGGTCCAAGCTGACCCACCACGATGTCATCGACCTCGCCAAGAAATTCGAGGGCTACGGCGTCGAAGCCATCGTCTACACCGACATCGGCCGCGATGGCATGCTCTCCGGCGTGAACATCGAATCCACCGTCAAGCTGGCGCGTGAACTCACCATCCCGGTCATCGCCAGCGGCGGCATCACCAATCTCGACGACGTGAAAGCACTGTGCGGCGTGGAAGCCGAAGGCATCATGGGCGCCATCACCGGTCGGGCGATCTACCAGGGCACCCTGGATTTCGCCGCCGCGCAGAAACTCGCCGACGATCTGAGCGCCTGATGGGGCTGGCCAAGCGCATCATTCCCTGTCTTGACGTGACCAACGGCCGCGTGGTCAAGGGCGTCAATTTCGTCGCCCTGCGGGATGCCGGCGACCCCGTGGAGATCGCCCGCCGCTATGACGAGCAGGGCGCCGACGAACTCACTTTTCTCGACATCACCGCTTCCAGCGACGACCGCGACCTGATCCTGCACATCATCGAGGACGTCGCCTCCCAGGTATTCATTCCCCTTACCGTCGGCGGCGGCGTGCGCCAGGTCGAGGACGTGCGCCGCCTGCTCAACGCCGGCGCCGACAAGGTCAGCATCAACACCGCCGCCGTCACCAATCCGCAACTGGTGGCCGATGCCTCGGCGCGCTTCGGTTCGCAGTGCATCGTGGTGGCGATCGACGCCAAGCAGGTTTCCGCGCCGGGCGAACCGCTGCGCTGGAACGTGTTCACCCATGGCGGGCGCAAGGACGTCGGCTTGGACGCGGTGGAATGGGCGAAGAAAATGGAATCCCTGGGCGCCGGGGAAATCCTTCTCACCAGCATGGACCGCGACGGCACCAAGATCGGTTTCAACCTGGAACTCACCCGCGCCATCGCCGACGCGGTGAGCATTCCGCTGATCGCCAGCGGCGGGGTGGGCAATCTCGACCACCTGGTCGAGGGCGTCACCGTCGGCCACGCCGACGCGGTGCTGGCGGCGAGCATCTTCCATTACGGCGAATACACGGTGGAACAGGCCAAGCGGCACATGGCCGCGCACGGCATCGAGGTAAGGCTATGAGCGATACTTGGCTGAACAAGGTCTGCTGGACCAACGAGGGGCTGGTGCCGGTGATCGCCCAGGATGCGGCGACGGGCACGGTGCTGATGTTCGCCTGGATGAACCGCGAGGCGCTCAAGCTGACCGCCGAGAAGGGCGAAGCCATCTACTGGTCGCGCTCGCGCAAGAAACTGTGGCACAAGGGCGAGGAATCCGGCCATATCCAGAAGGTCAAGGAAATTCGCCTCGACTGCGATTCCGACGTGGTGCTGCTCAAGGTCGAGCAGAAGGGCGGCATCGCCTGCCACACCGGCCGGGAACACTGTTTTTTCCAGAAGCTGGAAAAGGAACAGTGGAAAGCCGCCGACCCGGTATTGAAAGACCCGGAAGAAATCTACAAGAAATGAGCGACATCCTCGAACGTCTCGCCGAAACCCTGGAGCAGCGCAAGAGCGCCGACCCGGCCAGTTCCTACGTGGCCAAGCTGTACGCCAAGGGACTGGACGCCATCCTCAAGAAAATCGGCGAGGAAGCGACCGAAACCGTGATCGCCGCCAAGGATGGCGACAAGGAACATCTGGTCTACGAAGTGGCCGACCTGTGGTTCCATAGCCTGGTGCTGCTGGCTCAGCAGGGCTTGCATCCCGACGATGTCCTGAACGAACTGGCGCGGCGCGAGGGGTTGTCGGGGATCGTGGAAAAGGCTGCGCGGCAGGATTAAGGATTAACCACGGGGGGCACGGGGCAGACATGATCTTTCAAGGGTTTTCCCGGTGCCCCGTGGTGAATAAAAGGACTGAAAATTATGTCGGATTGTATTTTCTGTAAGATCGTGGCCGGGGAGATACCATGCAAGAAAGTTTACGAAGACGAGGAATTTTTTGCCTTCCACGACATCAATCCCATAGCCAGGGTGCATTTCATGATCGTGCCCAAGCGCCATGTCGATTCGCTGCTGGAATGCGGCGCCGCCGACGAGGGCATGCTGGGGCGGTTGCTGCTGCTGGCGCCCAGGCTGGCGCGGGAGCAGGGACTGATCGGTTTCAAGACGGCGATCAACACCGGCAAGGAAGGCGGCCAGGTGGTGTTTCACCTGCATGTGCACGTTTATGGCGGCGGCAAGCTGTCGCATCTGGATTAACGGCAGTGTTAAGTGTTTGGTTTTGAGTGTTTAGTGAAGGAAGTTGCGTTTAATAAAACGCGCAAAGCGCTCCGAAATTCAGCACTAAACACTAACAACTAAGCACTGATTTTTAGGAGACGAAAATGGGTTCATTCAGTATTTGGCATTGGCTGATCGTGTTGGTAATCGTGCTGGTGGTTTTCGGCACCAAGAAACTGCGCAACATGGGCGGCGACCTGGGCGGGGCGGTAAAAAGCTTCAAGGACGCGGTAAAGGAAGGCGAACAGCCGCAACAGCCGGCGCAGCAGATTCAGCAGCCGGCGGCGCCCACGCAGCAAGCCGGGCAGACCATCGAAGGCGAAGTCAAGAACAAGACGGTTTCCTGAAATCAGGGGCTAGGGAGCACAGGGGCTAGGATTTTCCTGGTTTTTCTAGCCCCCTATCCTCTAGTCCCTAGTCCCTGGTATTTACAATGTTCGATATCAGCTTTACCGAACTCCTGATTATTGCGGTCGTTACCCTTATCGTGGTCGGGCCGGAGCGCCTGCCCAAGGTGGCGCGCACGCTCGGCCACCTGTTCGGGCGGGTGCAGCGCTATGTTTCGGAGGTCAAGGCGGATATTAACCGCGAGCTTAAGCTCGAAGAATTGCGCAAGATCGAAGCGGACATGCGCGAAGGCGCCCGCAATCTGGAACATACCATGACCGACGAAATCAACCGCGCCAGCCAGGAATTCAAGGAGGTGGCGGAAACGGCCAAGGCCGCAGCGGAACCTGCGCAGCCCACGGTTGCAGCCGATCAGGCCGCGGCGGAACCCGAGCCTATGGCGCCGGCTTCTCCCCAATTGGAGCTTGGCCTCGACGCCGTTCCCGGCAAACCGGAAAAAACCGCCTGATGAGCGCGCCGGAAGAATTCAGCGATACCTTCATCTCCCACCTGGTCGAACTGCGCGACCGCTTGTTGCGGGCGGTGCTCGCCGTGGTGGCGGTATTCGTTTGCCTGTTCCCGTTCGCCAAGGACCTCTACACCCTGCTTGCCCAGCCGCTGCTCGCTTCTCTGCCCAAGGGCGGCCAGATGATCGCCACCGACGTGGTCGGGGTGTTCTTCGTGCCGGTGAAGGTGACCATGCTCACCGCTTTTCTCACCGTCCTGCCCTATGTGCTCTACCAGATGTGGGCGTTCATCGCCCCCGGGCTGTACTCTCACGAGAAAAAAATGATTGTGCCGCTGGTGGTGGCGAGTACGCTGCTGTTTCTGGCCGGCATGTCGTTCGCCTATTTCCTGGTGCTGCCGGTGGTGTTCTCCGCCATGACCGCCTTTACCCCGGAAGGGGTGAGTTGGATGACCGACATCAACAAGTATCTGGATTTCGTCCTGACCATGTTCATTGCCTTCGGCGTCACCTTCGAGGTGCCGGTGGCGGTGGTGGTGCTGGCGCGCATGGGAGTCGTCAGCATCGCCCAGTTGAGGGAGGCGCGGCCTTATGTGATCGTCGGCGCATTCGTGATCGCCGCGATCGTCACCCCGCCCGACGTGGTTTCCCAGATCATGCTGGCGGTGCCGCTGTGGCTGCTCTACGAAGTGGGCGTGGTGGTCGCCGGCTGGCTGGCGAAGAAAGCCGATGCGGCGCCGGCTCCGGTGTCCGAGCGTCGTCCCATGAGCGACGAGGAAATGGAACGCGAACTCGACGCCATCGAGTCGCACCAGAAATCCGATAATCAGCCTTGACCATGCTGGTAGGGAAAAACCTGGCGTGCGTGCGTGGCGAACGCATCCTGTTCAGCCGCCTCGATTTTTCTCTCGCCGCCGGCGAAGCATTGCTGCTCCAGGGCGCCAACGGCAGCGGCAAGACCAGCTTGTTGCGCATGGTATGCGGCCTGTTGGCGCCGGCGGAGGGCGAGATTCTGTGGCGCGGCCAACCGGTCGAGCGGGAGCGCGCCGCATTCCATGCCGAACTGGCCTATTTCGGCCACATGCCGGCGGTGAAGGACGAGCTGAGCGCCCTCGAAAACCTCGATTTTTCCTGTCGCTTCGGCGGGCAGCCCGTTGCCCGCAATGAACTGGAAGACGCCCTGGCTCACCTGGGTTTGGGGCATTGCCTGGATTTTCCGGTCAAGTTCCTGTCGCAAGGGCAGCGCCGCCGGGTCGGCTTGGCGCGCCTGCTGCTGGTCAAATCCCCGCTGTGGGTGCTCGACGAGCCGCTTACCGCGCTCGATCAGACCGCCCTGAAGCTGGTGCAGGGGTTGATCGGAACGCACCTGCGGGCGGGCGGGATGGCGCTGCTGACCACCCACCAGCCGCTGGAACTCGAAGGCGCGATACCCAAGATATTGAGGCTGCCGTCATGAGCATGGTGGCGGCACTGCTGCGGCGTGAATTGACGCTGGCGATGCGGCGGCGCGGCGACGTGCTGACCGTGCTGTTCTTTTTCGTCATCGTCGCCAGCCTGTTCCCGCTCGGCGTCGGTCCCGAGCCGCAGTTGCTGCGCCTGATGGGCGGCGGCGTGGTGTGGGTGGCGGCGCTGCTGGCGGCGATGCTGTCCCTCGGGCGGCTATTCGCCGCCGACCATGCCGATGGCACGCTGGAACAATTGATGTTGGCGCCTGTCCATCCAGTGGCGTGGATAGCCGGCAAGATTGCCGCGCACTGGCTGGCGAGCGGGGTGCCGCTGATCCTGATGGCGCCGGTGCTGGGCGTGCAGTTCGGTCTGCCGGGCGAAGCGGCGGCGGTGCTGATGCTCTCGCTGCTGCTCGGCACGCCGGTGCTGTCGCTGATCGGCGCCATCGGCGCGGCGCTGACCCTGGGGCTGCGCGGCGGCGGGGTGCTGGTGTCGCTGCTGGTGCTGCCGTTGTACATCCCGGTGCTGATTTTCGGCGCCGGCGCGGTGGACGGCGCGCTCTCCGGCCTGGGCGCCGAGGCGCACCTGTCGCTGCTGGGCGGGATGCTGATACTGGCGCTGATGGCCACCCCTTGGGCGGTGGCCGCGGCCTTGCGGATTTCGATGGAATAGCATGAACCTTTACCATTACGCTGCGCCCGCAACTTTCTATGCCCTCGCCGGGCGGCTGGTACCGTGGTTTTACGGGGCGGCGGCGCTGCTGTGCGCGGTCGGACTGTACATCGGTTTTTTTCTCGCGCCCACCGACTTCCAGCAGGGCG
Source organism: uncultured Sulfuricella sp. (assembly GCA_964505475.1). Taxonomy (GTDB): domain Bacteria; phylum Pseudomonadota; class Gammaproteobacteria; order Burkholderiales; family Sulfuricellaceae; genus JAGXQV01. The sequence continues at coordinate 10,759 of CAZDIJ010000047.1, forward strand.
AGGCCTACCGCATCATTTTCATCCACGTCCCCGCCGCCTGGATGTCGATGTTCATCTACCTGGTGATGGCCGTATGGGCCGGCATCGGACTGGCCTTCAACACCCGCTTGTCGTTCATGCTGGCGAGCGCGCTGGCGCCCACCGGGGCGATGCTCACCTTCGTCTCGCTGTGGACCGGCGCGCTGTGGGGCAAGCCGATGTGGGGGGCGTGGTGGGTGTGGGATGCGCGCCTGACCTCGGAACTGATCCTGTTTTTCCTCTATCTCGGCTACATGGCGCTCCAGGCGGCCATCGACGACCCGCGCCGCGCCGACCGCGCCGGTGCGCTGATCGCTCTGGTGGGCGTGGTCAACGTGCCCATCATCTATTTCTCGGTGAAATGGTGGAACACCCTGCACCAGGGCGCCTCGGTGAGCCTCACCAAGGCGCCGAGCATGGCCACGGTCATGCTGGTGGGCATGCTGGTGATGGCGCTGGCGGCCTGGATGTATTCCATCGCCGCGGCGCTGTCGCGGGTGCGCAGCATCATCCTGGAACGCGAGCGCCATACGCCGTGGGTGGCGCAATTGCTGGAGCGGGAAAAGGCATGAAAGGGGGGGGCGGAATGGCGGGGCAGCACTGCTCCCTCCTTTGCAAAAGGGGGGCGGGGGGGGATTTCTGCGTTGGCGGAAGTTCGGGCTTCGCTGAAATCCCCCCTAACCCCCCTTCGATAACGGGGGGGATGGATATCGCCGCAATTTCATGCGTGGTGGCGTTATGAATTGGAACAGCTTCGCGGAGTTCCTGAACATGGGCGGCTACGGTCTGTACGTCTGGGGTTCGTTCGGCGTGACGGCCTTGCTGGTGGCCGGCGAAATCGCGCTGCTCGCCCAGCGGCGCCGCAAGGCGCTGGAACTGGCGCGGCGCACGGTCAAATTCGACAAGGTAAAAGACGAGAATGATGAAAGCGCGTCATAAGAAACTGCTGCTGGTCGCCGTGGCGGTGCTTGGTTTGGGAGCGGTGGCGGCGTTGGTGCTCAATGCCTTCAACAGCAATCTGGTGTTTTTCTTCAGCCCCACCCAGGTCGCCCAGGGTGAGGCGCCGCAGGGACGGGCGTTTCGCATCGGCGGACTGGTCGAGGAAGGCAGCCTGAAACGCGCGGCGGACGGGGTGACGGCGCATTTCCGCATCACCGATACCGCCCACGCCGTGCCGGTCGCTTACACCGGCGTCCTGCCCGACCTGTTCAAGGAGGGCAAGGGCGTGGTGGCGGAAGGGCGCTTGGACGGCGACGGCATGTTCAAGGCCGAACAGGTGCTGGCCAAGCACGACGAGAACTACATGCCGCCGGAAGCCGCCAGCGCGCTGGAACAGGCGCAGAAGGCGCAAAAAACGGTAGTGCAATGATGTTGTGCAAAGAAAAAACCACGGGGAATGGTTCCTTAAATGATGGGTGTAGCCGGGCACTAACCACATCGTCCACGATAGTTTGGGTTCGTGAAAGCTGTCGCATCCGCTACGTTTTTCATCCCCGTGTTCCCCGTGGTTATACAAGGAATTAACATGATCCCCGAACTCGGTCATTTTTCGCTGATCCTGGCGCTGCTGCTGGCGCTGGTGCAGGGCATCCTCCCGCTGGCGGGGGCGGCGCGCAACAGCGCATCCTTCATGGCGGTGGCGCGTCCGGCGGCGCGCGCGCAGTTCCTCTTTGTCCTGATCGCCTTCGGCTGTCTGGTCTACGCCTTTCTCGCCAACGATTTTTCGGTGGCGAACGTCGCCCGCAATTCCTATTCACGCCTCCCGGCGGTGTACCGCTTCACCGCCGCCTGGGGTTCGCACGAAGGTTCGCTGCTGTTGTGGGTGCTGATCCTGGGGCTGTGGACGGTGGCGGTGACGGTGTTCAGTCGCCACCTGCCGGACGACATGGCGGCGCGGGTGATCGGGGTGATGGGGCTGGTCAGCGCCGGCTTCCTGCTGTTCCTGCTGGCCACCTCCAACCCCTTCCTCCGCCTGCTGCCGGCGCCGCCCGATGGCTCCGACCTTAATCCGCTGCTGCAAGACCCCGGCATGGTGCTGCACCCGCCCATGCTCTACATGGGCTACGTGGGCTTCTCGGTGGCCTTCGCCTTCGCCATCGCCGCGTTGCTCTCCGGCAAGCTGGACGCCAGTTGGGCGCGCTGGTCGCGCCCCTGGACCACCGCCGCCTGGGCATTCCTGACGCTGGGCATCATGATGGGCAGTTGGTGGGCTTATTACGAACTGGGATGGGGCGGCTGGTGGTTCTGGGATCCCACCGAGAACGCCTCCTTCATGCCCTGGCTGGTGGGCACGGCGCTGATCCATTCGCTGGCGGTGACGGAAAAACGCGGCAGCTTCAAGGTGTGGACGGTATTTCTTGCCATCGGGGCGTTTTCGCTGAGCCTGCTCGGCACCTTCCTGGTGCGCTCCGGCGTGCTGTCCTCGGTGCATGCCTTCGCCACCGATCCGGCTCGCGGCATGTTCATCCTCGCCTTCCTGGTCGTGGTGATCGGCGGCTCGCTGCTGCTGTTCGCCTTCCGCGCTTCGCACGTCGGCCTGGGCGGACGCTTTGCCTTGGTATCGCGCGAATCCATGCTGATGGCCAACAACGTCCTGCTGCTCGCGGCGACCGGCGCGGTGCTGCTCGGCACCCTCTACCCGCTGTTCGTCGATGCGTTGGGGCTGGGCAAGATTTCGGTCGGCCCGCCGTATTTCAACAGCGTCTTCGTGCCGTTGATGACGCCGGTGCTGTTCCTCACCGGCATCGGTCCGCTGGCGCGCTGGAAACAGGCAAACTTGCCCATGCTGGCGGCGCGCCTGAAATGGGCTTTCGCCGCCGGCGCCGTGGCGGCGCTGCTGCCTCTGGCGCAGGGCGAATGGGAACCGCTGGTGGCGCTGGGGCTGCTGTTGGCGGCGTGGATCGCCGCCAGCGCCGCCGTTGCCGTTTACGCGCGGCTGCGCGGCGGCGCTGGCTGGTCGGCAAGTTTTTACGGCATGAACTGCGCCCATTTCGGCGTCGCGGTGGCGGTGGCCGGGATCACCCTGGTATCGTCCTACGACAGCGAACGCAACGTGCGCATGGCGCGCGGCGACACCGTCACGGTGCAGGGCTACACCTTCCGCTTTCAGGGCGTGACGGCGCATGAAGGCCCCAACTTCCAGGCCGCGCGCGGCACCCTGGAAGTGACCCGCGATGGCCAGCCGGTCGCCGTGCTGCATCCTGAAAAGCGCCGCTACCACGCTTCCGGCATGCCGATGACCGAAGCGGCGATCGACTACGGTTTCACCCGCGATCTCTACGCCGCGCTCGGCGAACCACTGGAAGACGGGGCGTGGAGCGTACGGGTGTTCCACAAGCCGTTCGTCGCGTGGCTGTGGCTCGGCTCGCTGCTGATGGCGCTGGGCGGAGTATTGGCGCTTTCCGACCGGCGCTACCGCGTGGACATGCGCGGCAAATCAGAAATAAAAGCATGAACCCTGAAAAAACTTTTGGCCACGGATTAACACGGATATCCATGGGTATCCTTGGTGATGCTGGGCTATTTTCGGGGGTGATCTGTGTAAATCCGTGTTCATCCGTGGCTAAAGCAGGCATATAGCATGAAGCGTCTAATTCCCTTCGCCATTTTCATCGTGCTGGCGATTTTTCTCGCCGTCGGCCTCAAGCTCAATCCGCGCGAGGTGCCGTCGCCGCTGATTGGCAAGCCGGCGCCCGCCTTCTCTCTGCCGCTGCTCGCCGATCCGGGAAAAAGCCTGAGTCCGGCGGATTTGCGCGGCAAGGTATGGCTGCTCAACGTATGGGCGTCGTGGTGCGTCTCCTGCCGCCAGGAGCATGAGGTGCTGCTTGATCTGGCGCGGCGCGGCGAGGCGCCGGTCTACGGTCTGGACTACAAGGATCAGCCCGGCGACGCGCAAGCCTGGCTGGCGCGTCTCGGCAACCCCTACGCCGCCGTCGTGGTGGACATCGACGGGCGCACCGGCATCGACTACGGAGTCTACGGCGTGCCGGAAACCTACGTCATCGACAAGAATGGCGTGATCCGCCACAAACATACCGGTCCGCTCGACCGGAAAAGCGTGGAAGGCAAGATATTGCCGCTGGTGAGGGAGTTGCAAAAATGAGGAAGTGGCTCTTGTTATGGATATTCCTGCTGCCCCTGGCGGCCGGGGCGGAGGAAGCCAGGCCGATGGCCGACGATCCGCTGCTGGAGCAGCGCCTGATAAAGCTATCCGAGGATTTGCGCTGTCTGGTGTGCCAGAACGAATCGCTGGCCGGTTCGCATGCCGACCTGGCGCAGGACTTGCGCCGCGAAATCCGCGAGCAGATGCGCGCCGGCAAGGACGACGGGCAGGTGATCGAATATCTGACGCAGCGCTATGGCGACTTCGTTCTTTACAAACCGCCGGTGAAACCGCTCACCTGGCTGCTGTGGTTCGGGCCGTTCCTCCTGCTGGGCGGTGCGGTCATCGGGCTGGTGGTGTACCTGAAACGGCGCGGCGCCAAGATCGACGACACCCTCAGCGAGGAAGAGCGGCGGCGCGTGGCGGCGCTGCTCGATGAAGTGGAGAAGAAGCCATGAACCTGAAACCTCAGTTGAACCACAGAGGCACAGAGGAAATGGAGTATGCAGGGATGGGCGGCTTGCCGCCCAACTCGCAAAGGCAAAGGGCTTGGCGCACATCCTTGGTTTACCCGGAGGGGGATATTTTGAGAACCGACATCCCGTTGTTTTCCCGATTTTCTCTGTGTCCCTGTGTTTCTGTGGTGAGGAATTTAGGATGAATAGTGCGCAACTCTGGCTGTTCGGGGCGCTTGCCGTCCTGTTCGTGCTGGCGGCCTTGGCCTTCGTCCTGCCGCCGCTGTTGCGCCGCCAGCCCGCCACCGGCCACGTCGATCGCGCGGCGGTCAACGTCGCCATCTACCACGACCAGTTGGCCGAACTGAAGGCCGACCTCGCCAGCGGGGAACTGGATGCCAGCCAGTACGAGGATGCCCGCCGCGAAATCGAAAAGCGCCTCAGCGAGGACGTACCCGCCGCGGCGGCAACCCATGCGGCAGCGGATGCCGGCAGCCGCTGGACCGGCTATGCGCTGATCGCCACGCTGCCGCTGGCGGCGCTGGCGCTGTATCTGGCGCTGGGCAACCCGGCGGCGCTCGACGCGGCGCGCCACGGCGCGCAGCAAGGCGAGGCAGACATGGACGGGATGCTGGCCGCGTTGGAGGACAAGCTCAAGCAGAATCCGGCCAACCGCGACGGCTGGATCATGCTGGCGCGCAGCTACGCCGCTCTGGAGCGCTTTCCCGAAGCAGTGCGCGCCTATGAACAGGCCGCCGGGCTGCAAGCGGACGATGCCCGGCTGCTCGGCGATTATGCCGAGACCCTGGCGCTGGCAAGCGGCGGGAATTTGCAGGGCAAGCCGCTGGAACTGGTGGAAAAGGCGCTGAAACTGGACGAAAAGAACGAGAAGGCCTTGGAACTGGCCGGCATCGCCGCCTACCAGCGCGAGGACTATGCGCAGGCCGCAGGCTACTGGCGCCGGCTGCTGAAAGTGATACCCGGCGACATGCCTTATGCCAAGGAAATCGCCGCCACCGCGGCGGAGTCCGAGCGCAAGGCAGGTGCGGCGAAGAAGTAGCCCTCCCATACCCTTCACTGCGCGCTGTAGCCGCCGGCGCTGACGGCGGCCTGTCCGGCTGGCCGCGCGCGGCTACAAAGCCTGTCCAACTGAGGTTATTAGGGTTGTTCGGGTTTCTCTGCGCCTCTGCGGTTCAATGATTTTTTTGCTTCTGTTGATCGTCCGGCGTCAGGCAGGTCGGTTGCTTGCAGCCGAAGATCGACACGTAGCGCACATAAACGTAGAGCATCGGCGGCAGCAGGCATAGCCACAGCCAGTCGCTGGCCGTCATCACCTCGATCTCCCCGCGCCACCAGCGCACGGCGGTGACCAGTCCTTGCAGCAACACCATGCCGCCGGCGAACCACAGAATGATCCCGACGACGATTCGCCTCATCACTTATTCCTCAAGCAGTTTGCGCAGGTAGTTGGGCTGCGCCAGCACGGCCTGGTGGGTGTCGCCGTTGTAGTAGCGCAAATCCGCGATGCCGCGTTCGCGCAGGCGCCGTTCCGCTTCATCGGACGCCAGGCGCGCCGGATCGAGGCCATCCGAGGCGCAGGCCATGCCCCACAGCGTGCCGTACAGGGGGATGAACAGGGTGTAGGGGCGGACGACGGCGAATACGGCACGCAGATCGCGCACGCTGTCGCGGAAGCGTTCCGGCTGCGCCAGCGGCGAGCCGATGTGGAGCGCCAGGGCGCCGCCCGGCGCCAGCCTGGCGCGGCAGGCGGCATAGAATCCGGCGGTGTGGAGCGGGGCGGAGTGGCCGCCGGGGTCGGTGAGGTCGAACAGGATCAGGTCGAAGTATTCCCGGCTTTCCCGCACGTAGTCGAGGCCGTCGCCGATGCGGATTTCCACCCTGGGGTGGTCGAGCGCGCCGCGATGCACCGCCGGCAGGTGGCGGCGGGCGATGTCCACCACGCATTCATCCAGTTCGGCGAGAACGATGCGCTCCATGGACGGATGCTTGAGCAGTTCCTTGGCCGAGCCGCCGTCGCCGCCGCCGAGCACCAGCGCCGTTTTCGGGGCAGGGTGGGCGAGGGCGGGCAGGTGGACGAGATTTTCGTGATAGAAAAATTCGTCGCGCTCGGAACTCATGAAGCTGCCGTCGAGCCGGAACAAGCGCCCGAATGCCGGCGTTTCGTAGACCTCGATTTCCTGACAAGGGCTGCGGAATTTTTCCAGACGCCGGCCGGCGCGGGTGAACCAGCCGCTGTCCGGGTTGAGCCATTCGCTCAGCAGGTCGTCGTTCATGCCGTTTCCGCGAGCGGACAGATCACCGTGAATTCGGCGCCGCCTTCGACGTTGCGCGCCTCGATCCTCCCCCCCATATTGCTCTCGACGATCATCTTGGACATGTAGAGGCCGATGCCGGTGCCCCTTTCCTTGGTGGTGAAGTAAGGGTCGAAGATTTTCGGCAGCACTCCGGCGGGGACGCCGCCGCCGTTGTCGCGGATGGTGACGCCGACCATCCCCTCGATGCGGCGGATGGTTATGTGTATCGCGCCATTTTCGACGGCATTTTCCTGAATGGCATCCCGGGCATTGCCGAGGATGTTCAGCAGCACCTGGGAAAATTCGTTGGGATAGCCGTATGCGGCGGCGGTTTCCCCTGCATCGAGGGTGACGGCGATATGGCTGTGCTCGAAGCTGGCGGAGAGGATGGCGAGCGCGTTTTCCACCGAGTGGCGTGGGTCGAAGGCGGATTTTTCCCGGTTGGGGCTGAAGAAATTGCGGAAGTCGTCGATGGTGCGCGACATGCCTTGGATCATCTGCATGGCTTGTTTCGCCGTATCGTCCATGAGGTTGCCGGTGAGCAGGCCGTCCCTGAAATCGTAGCGGAGATTCTGGATAATCAGCCCCAGCGCGTTGAGCGGCTGGCGCCATTGGTGGGCGATGTTGCCGATCATTTCGCCCATGGCGGCCAGCCGCGCCTGCTGGATGAGCAGGCGCTCCTGCTTCATGTTCCGGGCGACTTCCCCGGCCACGCGCTGCTCCAGGGTTTCATTGAGACGCTGCAATTCTTCCGCCAGTTCGCGGTAGCGTTGCGTGCTGACCGCCAAGTCCTCGGCCGCGCGCCTTTGCTGGTTGAGGAAAAACGTCAGGCCGGCGGCGACCAGCGAGGCGACGCACAGAGAGGCGACGAAACCGGTCAGCAGATAGTCGTGGGTGATTCTTCCGTGCAGCAGCAGTCCCATGCCGCTGGTGATGATTTCCGTCATGACGATGGAAATCCCGATAGACAGCAGCCAAAGCCGCATCGCCGTCAGTTTTTGCAGAAAATGGAGGAGTTTCACTTGGTAGCGTTTGTCCCGATGTTCGGGAAATTATAACGCCGCTTCATGACGTTGTAATTCGCTTTCGGGATGCCTGCCGCTATGCCAGCGATTTCCAGAGCAGCGAGAGGCCGCTGCCCACCAGCAGCAGTCCGATCAATTTCATCATGTGGCGCTGCGATATGCCGAGATGGATGTGATGCCCCAGATAAAGCCCCAGCGCCATCACCGGCAGCGCCAGCAGCAGCGCGGTCGCCATGTTCTCCTGCAACAGCAGGCCGGTGGCGAGGAAAGCCACGATGCGCAGGCTGCCCTCGATCATGAACAGGCCGGAAAAGGTCGAGCGAAATTCAGCCTTGTCGCGCAGGCGGTGGGACAGATAGATGATGTAAGGGGGGCCGCCGGTGCCGAACAAGGCGCCCACCGTGCCGCCGGTCAGCCCGGCCGGGATCGCCCAGAGCCGCGAAATGGGCTTTTCGCCGTGGATGTCGAGCAGGCTGCGCAAGCCGAATACCAGCACGAACAAGCCCAAGCCGAGCAGCAGCGGGGTTTTCGGCAAATTCATCAGCAGCCCGACGCCGAGCAGCATTCCGGTGACGCCGAAGGGGATCAGCGGCCTCAATTCACGCCAGTTGACCCGTTGCAGGTTTTGCCCTCCCAACAAGGCCATGGCGGCGGAAACATCGAGTACCAGCATGAACGGCACGACGAATTGCAGGGGAAGGAAATGCGCCAGCAGGGGAACAGCGATCAGGCCGGAACCGAAACCAGTGATGCCGCGGATGACGAATGCGAGAAGGATGATGAGGATGGCCGCGGCCAGGGGTTCCGCCGGCACGTCAGGCGCTGCGCTCGATGGCGACGCCGACCCGCTTGACGCCGCGTAGCGCGCCCAGCTTGGCGACCTTGACTTTTGTCCAGGGCGAGCCGAATTCGTGGAGGATGAGGTGGGCGATATGCTCCGCCAGCGCTTCCACCAGGTTGAAATGCTTTTCCGCCGAGGTTTCGCGGATGCGCGCCACCACCGCGCCATAGTCGATGGTGTCGGCGACCTCGTCGCTTTGCCCGGCGCGGCTGTGCGGCAGGCCGATTTCGATGTCCAGTTGGAGAGTCTGCGGAACCTTGCGTTCCCACTCGTAGATGCCGATGACCAGGTCGAGCCTGATCTCGTCGAGAAAAATTTTGTCCATGGCGTGCTTAGGGTAGCGGCGGTGTTTTGCCGTAAAATGACCGGATTCGGAAAAAGTCCGCTATTTTAAGTGATTCACCATGGCCACGATAGTTTTTGTCCTGCTTTCCTACCTGATCGGTTCGGTCTCCTTCGCCGTCGTCACCAGCAAGCTGTTCGGCCTGCCCGATCCGCGCACCTTCGGCTCGAAAAATCCGGGCGCCACCAACGTCCTGCGCACCGGCAAGAAAGCCGCCGCCGCGCTGACCTTGTTCGGCGACGCCGCCAAGGGCTGGCTGGCGGTGTGGCTGGCGCTGCGCCATGCCCCGGATTTCGGCCTGGGCGATGCGGCGGTCGCGGCATGCGCCCTGGCGGTGTTCCTCGGGCATGTCTACCCGGTGTTTTTCGGCTTCCAGGGCGGCAAGGGGGTGGCGACGGCACTGGGCATCATGACCGCCTTGAGCGGTTGGCTCGGCTTGGCGCTGCTCGCCACCTGGCTGGCGGCGGCGCTGATCTGGCGCATCTCTTCGCTGTCCGCCCTGATCGCGGCCATCTGCGCGCCGCTCTACGGTTGGTTCCTGCTGCCCTCCGGGGTGCTGGTTGGCGGGGTGGCAATACTTTCCATCCTGTTGATCTGGCGCCACCAGGGCAACATCCACAACCTTTTGTCGGGACGGGAAAGCGCCATCGGCAAGGGGGGCTAGCTGGCCGCCGGGTCGTTTTTCTGCCGCAGGGATTTGAGATAGTCGCGCCCCTGTCCGCCGCAGAACCCGCAGCAAGGCTCTTCCTCGATGCCGTCCAGCCATGCCTCGATCTCGCTTGCGCTGGGCGTGCCGCCGTGAACCGCCTCGCCGTCGATGAATACCCCGGCGCTCTCCATCACCCCGGCGCCCTGTATCCCCGGAATAATCCGCGCTTTTTCCAGGCGCGCTTCCAGCCCCCGTTCCGCGAGCATTTCCCGGATCAGTTCGAAAGTGGCCGAGTTATCGACTTGACTGCTGCTAACAACCTTGATGGTTTTCATATGCGGTGCTCCGTGGTGTCGCCGGCGCCAATTGGGAAGGCATTTGGCAAAATCGAATATGCCTCTAAACTATTCTCAGCAAACGCCCCCTCCCTTGCGCGCATGGCGCGCGG
>CAZDIJ010000048.1:0-20339 GCA_964505475.1 uncultured Sulfuricella sp.
TCGAGGCGGCGCGCGCCGGCGAACAGGGACGCGGCTTCGCGGTGGTGGCCGACGAAGTGCGCAAGCTGGCGGAGCGCACGGGCAATTCCACCCAGGAAATCACCGCGATGATCGAAAAAATCCAACACGGCACCAAGCTGGCGATCGCCAGCATGGAATCCGGCGTGCAGCAGGTCAGCAAGGGCACCGCCCTGGCGCACCAGGCGGGCGAGGCCATCAACCAGATCAAGGGCGGCGTGCAGCAGGTGGTGGAAGCGGTCAGCGAGATCACCGCCTCGCTGAAGGAGCAAAGCCAGACCAACGCCGAAAACGCGCATAAGGTGGAAAGCATCGCGCGCCTGTCGGAGGACAACAGCCAGTCATTCCAGCAAACCGCCGAAACCATCCGCGAACTCGAAGCGCTGGCGGGCAATCTGCAAAACGTGGTGGGGCGTTTCAAAACCTGATTTTTACATGTAGTCACATAACGAGGAGGTTGAAATGAATTTCGACGATGCCATTGCAGCACACATCAAATGGAAAGTCCGGCTGACCCAGTTTATCGACGGCACCAGCACCGAACAGCTCAAGAGCGAAACCGTGTGCAAGGACAATCTGTGCGACCTGGGTAAGTGGATCTACGGCGAGGGGGCGCAATTCAACACCAAGCCGCATTACAAGGACCTGGTGGCCAAGCACGCGAATTTCCACCGCTGCGCGGCGGACGTGGTGAAGAAGGTCGAAACCAACGACAAGCCGGGCGCCAAGTCGCTGCTGTCCGGGCAGTTCGCCGTCGCCTCGAAGGAAACCGTGACCGCCATCATGGAACTGAAAAAAGAAGCGAAATAAGCCGTAGCCGCCTTTTCCAGGCATCCAAACCCGGAGCGCATCCGGGTTTTTTATTCCCGGGAGCTGAAGATGAGCGTTTTCTCCTTTGCCGTTCTCGGCGTCATTGCCGTGATCGCCGTTTATTTCATCACCGTCTACAATGGGCTGGTCGCGCTCAAGCACAATGTCGCCAAGGCTTGGTCGAATATCGACGTGCTGCTCAAGCAACGCCACGACGAGCTGCCCAAGCTGGTGGAAACCTGCAAGCAGTACATGAAGTACGAACAGGACACCCTGGAAAAAGTCATGCAGGCGCGCGCCCAGGTCTCGGCGGCGCGGGAGAGCGGCGACGTGGCGGCGCTCGGCGCCGCCGAGGGCAGCCTGCGCTTGGGGCTGGGCAGCCTGTTCGCGGTGGCCGAAGCCTATCCCGAGTTGAAGGCCAACGAAAATTTCCAGCATTTGCAGGGGCGCATTTCCGGCCTGGAAAACGCCATCGCCGACCGGCGCGAGTTTTACAACGAAAGCGTGAATATATTCAATATCCGCATCGAGCAGTTTCCCGACGTGATCGTGGCGCGGATGTACCACTTCCAGGCGGCGGATCTGCTGGAATTCGCCGCCGCCGAACTCAAGGATGTGGACGTCAAGCAACTCTTCGGCTGAGCCGATGCGCGGCGAGCTGAAACGCCACTGGGCCAATCTGCTGACTTCCGGCGGGCATCTGGCGCTGCTTTTCGCCGGCTTCCAGATCGACACGCCCGGCGGATGGGCGGCGGTGCTCGGCGCCATCGGCGCCATCAGCTTTTTCGCCTGGTACGGCAACACCCGGCGCAGCCGGATCATCGCCGACACCCCCACCTCCACACTGGCCTCTGCCGCGCAAGGCTATGTCGAACTGATCGGCAGCGCCAAGGCCAGCCCGGAAGCGCCGCTGCTCAGCCGCCTGCGCCAATTGCCCTGCATCTGGTTCCGCTACCAGATCGAACGGCGCCACGACGATAAAAACTGGGAGACGGTGGAACAAGGGGAAAGCCACGAAATTTTCCTGCTCGACGACGGCAGCGGCCAGTGTTTCATCGACCCGGAGAACGCCGAAATCGTCACCCAGCACAAGGAAGTATGGCGCCGCGACGGTTACCGCTACACCGAATATCTCCTGGCGCCGCTCGATACGCTTTATGTGCTGGGCGAATTCGCCACCCTCGGCGGCGGCGCCAGCGATCTTGACCCGAAAGCCGATGTCGGCGCCTTGTTGGCGGAGTGGAAGCGCAACCAGCCGGAACTGCTCCGGCGTTTCGACCTGAACGGCGACGGCATGATCGACATGCATGAATGGGAAATGGCGCGCCTCGCGGCGAAGCGCGAAGTGGCAAGCCAGCACCGCGAAATCCGCCTCAAGGATGGCGTCAACGTCCTGCGCCAGCCGAGCGACGGCAGGCTGTTTCTGCTTTCCAACCTGTCGCCGGAAAAACTGGCGGCGAAATACGTCTTGTGGGGATGGCTGCACCTCGCGGTATTTTTCGGCGCCGGCGCGGCGGCGGTTTCTATCCTGGCTTGAGCGCCGGGACGTTGCGCGGCGGAAACTAAATTCCTTGTTTGAACCACGGGGAAAAACGGGGAAACATCCGGTTGAAAGAGATTGGCCGTTCACCCGCCTGGTGAGCGGCATTCACTATCATGCCGCGCTGTAATTCCATCATTTCCCCGTGGTTGAACTGCGTTCTTTAAGTTCATTGTTCAACATGCCTCTAAACTATTCTCAGCTATCGCTCCTTCCCCTGCTTGCGGGGGAAGGCCGGGATGGGGGCAAACGGCGGCGGCCATGCGGGCAAACGCCCCCACCCCAACCCTCCCCCGCGCGCTATGCGCGCAAGGGAGGGGGCGTTTGCTGAGAATGGTTTAGAGGCATATTGTTCAAACGGGGCGCGCCAAAAGATGCACTGAATCGTCCCATCTTCGGGTAAATAACTCATGGGGAGACGCTATAGGGGGCTACGCCGGCTACTCGTACCCCAAGCTCTTCAGCGCCCGTTCGTCGTCGGCCCAGCCGCTTTTTACCTTCACCCACACTTCGAGGTAGACCTTGCCGTCGAACAGTTTTTCCATGTCGAGGCGCGCCTGGGTGGAGATTTCCTTGAGCTTGGCGCCCTTGGCGCCGATCAGGATGGGTTTCTGGTTGTCCTTGTCGACGATGATGGCGGCGTAGATGCGGCGCAGGTTGCCTTCGACTTCGAACTTTTCGATTTCGACGCTGATGGCGTAGGGAATTTCGTCGCCGGAGAGGCGGAAGACTTTTTCGCGCAGGATTTCGGCGGCGAGGAAGCGCTCGCTGCGGTCGGTAATTTCATCCTCGGCGAAGATCGGCTCGCCTTCCGGCAGATTTTGGCGCAGGGCGGCGAGCAGGTTGTCCAGTTCCTTGCCGCGCTGGGCGCTGACCGGGATGATGGCGGCGAAGGGAAACAGCGGCGCCATTTTTTCGATGAAGGGCAGCAGGCGGTTCTTTTCGTCCACCCGGTCGATCTTGTTGACCACCAGCAGCACCGGCCGGTCCTTGGGCAGCATCGCCATCACTTGCTCGTCGCGGCTGTCGAAGCGCAGGGACTCGATGACGAACAGCACGGCGTCGACGTCCGCCAGCGATTGCGTGACGGTGCGGTTCATCGCCCGGTTGAGGGCGTTCTGGTGCTGCAACTGGAAGCCCGGGGTGTCGACGAACACGTATTGCGCATCGGTGTCGCTACGAATGCCGGTGATGCGGTGGCGGGTGGTTTGCGCCTTGCGCGAGGTGATGCTGATCTTCTGCCCGACCAGGTGGTTGAGGAGGGTCGATTTGCCCACGTTGGGACGGCCGACGATGGCCACGAAACCGCTACGGTAATCGCTCATGTAAGCACCTCCAGTGCCTGTTGCGCAGCCGCCTGTTCGGCGCTGCGGCGGCTGCCGCCGGCGCCCTGGGTGCGGACGTTGAGGCTGGGAATCACGCACTCCACCTCGAAACGCTGTTCGTGCGCTTCGCCGCTGATGGAGATGACGTTGTATAGCGGCAGGGCGATCTTGCGCCCTTGCAGGTATTCCTGGAGCAGGGTCTTGGGGTCCTTGCCCAGGGTTTTGGGGTCGAGGGTTTTGACCAGCGGCTCGTAGAGGCCGTTGATGACGCGCTCCGCCTCGGCGAAGCCGCCGTCCAGGTAGATCGCGCCGAAGATCGCTTCCAGGCCGTCCGCCAGGATGGAAGGACGGCGGAAACCGCCGCTTTTCAGTTCACCTTCGCCGAGCAGCAGGTAATCGCCGAGCTTCAGGGTGACCGCGATGTCGCTGAGGGTGGATTCCTTGACCAGGTGGGCGCGCATGCGCGAGAGGTCGCCTTCCGCCACCTTGCCGTAGAGATGGTAAAGGCGGGTGGCGGTGACGCAGTTGAGGACGCTGTCGCCGAGAAATTCGAGCCGTTCGTTGTTGCTCCCGCCGAAACTGCGGTGGGTCAGCGCCTGGCGCAGCAGTTCGGGGTTGTTGAAGCCATAGCCGAGCTGCCGGCACAGGACATCGCTATTCATGCCGCCATCACTCGGCCTTCTCGGTGGAGACGGTAAAGTCGATCAGCAGGCTGACGTTGGCGGCCAGCGGGGTCTTCACCGAATATTCGGCGCTGATGATCGCCGTGCCGTCCGGCGCCTTGCTGATCTGCAGGTCTTCCGGGGTGATGCTCTTGACGTTGTCGATGAGGGCGCGCTTGGCATAGGACGTGCGCAGATCCTTGCTGCCGAGGGTTTTCAGCTCGCCATTGACTTCCATCGCCGTGAGGATTTTCTTGATGGAGAAATAGTCGATGTACGCCGGCGCCAGCTTCGCGCCGACCAGCGCCAGCAAGGCCAGCACCACCATCCCCGTGACCATGCCGGACAAGGTGAAACCGCGCTGTTTTCCGAATTCCATATGCCGCTCCCTTATTTGATGGATAAGCCGATACGCTTGAAGTCGTCGAAATTCCACCAGATCATGAATGCCCGCCCGACGATGTTGCGCTCCGGCACGAACCCCCAATAGCGGCTGTCGTTGCTGTCGTCGCGGTTGTCGCCCATCATGAAATAGTGTCCCTCGGGCACCGTGCAGGTGAAACCGGTCTCATTGTAATCACAGTTCTGGCGCAAGGGAAATGCATCGACATCGTTGAAGCGGATGGTCGGCGCGTCGGACTGCACCAGGGTTTCGTGGACATGCTCGCCCAGCGTTTCCAGGTATTGGGTGGCGGCGACGTAGTTGAGGCCGCTCTTGACGTAGCTGTATTCGCCCTGGCGTTCCATTTTGAGCGGTTCGCCGTTGACGGTCAGTTGCTTGTCGCGGTAGGCGATCCGGTCGCCGGGCACGCCCACCACCCGCTTGATGTAGTCGAGCGAAGGATCCTTGGGAAAGCGGAACACCATCACCTCGCCGCGCCGGGGCTGGTTGACATCAATGATCTTCTTGTTGGCGACCGGCAGGCGGATGCCGTAGGTGTACTTGTTGACCAGGATGAAGTCGCCCACCAGCAGGGTGGACATCATCGAACCGGAAGGAATCTTGAACGGCTCCACCAGGAACGAGCGCAGCAGGAACACCAGCAGGATCACCGGGAAAAAGCTGCGCGCATACTCCACCAGCAGCGGTTCCTTGGCCGTGGCGGCGCGCTTCGGCTTGAGCGCGTAGATGTCGAACAGCCAGACGGCGCCGGTCAGCAGCAGCGCGATGAGCATGATTAACGGAAAATTCATTTTTATCCCTTCGGGAGGGACTAGGGGCTAGCATTCGTCGCCGCGCGACGCCTTTAACCAGCCCCTAGCCCCTGCTATTTATTATCCACCTGCAAGATCGCCAGGAAGGCTTCCTGCGGAATCTCAACGTTGCCGACCTGCTTCATGCGCTTCTTGCCGGCCTTCTGTTTTTCCAGGAGCTTGCGCTTGCGGGTGATGTCGCCGCCATAGCATTTGGCCAGCACGTTTTTGCGCATCGCCTTGACATTCTCGCGGGCGATGATCTGCGCGCCGATAGCCGCCTGCACCGCCACGTCGAACATCTGGCGCGGGATCAGCTCGCGCATCTTGGCCGCTACCTCGCGCCCCCGGTAGACACTGTTGGCGCGGTGCACGATCACCGACAGCGCGTCGACCTTGTCGCCGTTGATCAGGATGTCCACCTTGACCAGGTCGGAGGTGCGGAATTCCAGGAATTCGTAATCCATCGAGGCGTAGCCGCGCGACACCGATTTCAGCTTGTCGAAGAAGTCCATCACCACTTCGTTCATCGGCATTTCGTAGGTCAGCATCACCTGCCGCCCCATGTACTGCATGTTTTTCTGGATGCCGCGCTTCTGGTTGCACAGCGTCATCACCGCGCCGACGTAATCCTGCGGCGCCAGGATGGTGGTGGTGATGATCGGCTCGCGGATTTCCTCGATCTTCGACAGCTCGGGCAGCTTGGAGGGGTTTTCCACTTCGATCACCGTGCCGTCGCGCAGCACCACTTCGTAAATCACCGTCGGCGCGGTGGTGATGAGGTCCTGGTCGAACTCGCGTTCCAGCCGTTCCTGCACGATCTCCATGTGCAGCAGACCGAGAAAGCCGCAGCGGAAGCCGAAGCCCAGCGCCTGCGAAACTTCCGGCTCGTATTGCAGCGAGGCGTCGTTGAGCTTGAGCTTTTCCAGCGCATCGCGCAGGGCTTCGTACTCGTGCGACTCCACCGGGTAGAGACCGGCGAACACCTGCGGCTTGATTTCCTTGAAGCCCGGCAGCGGCTCGGCGGCGCGCTTGTTGGCCAGGGTGACGGTATCGCCCACCTTGGCGGCCTTGAGTTCCTTGATGCCGGCGATGATGAAGCCCACCTCGCCCGCCGCCAGTTGCGGACGTTGCACAGATTTGGGCGTGAACACCCCGACCTGTTCGCAGAGGTGTTCGGTGCCGCCGGCCATCAGCAGTATCTTGTCCTTGGGCTTCAGCACGCCGTCCACCACGCGCACCAGCATCACCACACCGACGTAGTTGTCGAACCAGGAGTCGATAATCAGCGCCTTCAGCGGCGCATCCATCGTGCCCTTCGGCGCCGGGATGCGGGCGATCACGGCATCCAGCACGTCGGCGATGCCCTCGCCGGTCTTGGCCGAACATTTCACCGCATTGCTGGCGTCGATGCCGATGATGTCCTCGATTTCCTTCATCACCCGCTCCGGCTCGGCGGAGGGCAGGTCGATCTTGTTCAGCACCGGCACCACTTCCACGCCCTGCTCGATGGCGGTGTAGCAGTTGGCCACGCTCTGCGCTTCCACGCCCTGCGAAGCGTCCACCACCAACAACGCGCCTTCGCAGGCGGAGAGAGAACGGCTGACTTCGTAGGAGAAGTCCACGTGGCCGGGTGTGTCGATCAGGTTGAGGCGGTAGAGCTTGCCGTCGCGCGCCTTGTACTCCAGCGCGGCGGTCTGCGCCTTGATGGTGATGCCGCGCTCGCGCTCGATGTCCATCGAATCCAGCACTTGCGCTTCCATCTCGCGGTCGGAGAGGCCGCCGCACAAATGGATGATGCGGTCGGCCAGGGTGGATTTGCCGTGGTCGATGTGGGCGATGATCGAGAAATTGCGGATGTTGTCCATGCAGTACCCGTAAACAGGTGCAGTAAAAAGGGCACGCTGCGGTGCCCTTCGGGAATTTCATAAAGCGCGGATTTTAACGGATTTCGCCGAAATAAGCATCCAGCGCCGCCGGGTCGAGACGGTAATGGCATATTTCCTTTCCGCCTTCGCCCGCCAGCACCGGCACCCGCTCGCCGTAGCGCGCTTCCAGCTCCTCATCCTCGTCCACGTCCACGACTTCCAAGCGGAAGCCGTGGGCGGGTCGCAACGCTTCGAGCGCCGCGATCATATCGTGGCAGAGATGGCAGTACTCCCGGCTGTAAACGGTCAAAAGCATGCCAGTACCACGGGGCGCACGGGGAAAATAAATTGCCAACGGCGTTTCCCCCGTGTGCCCCGTGGTTTCATCATTCCATCCGCAGCGGCACGAACAACGCGCTGTTGCCGCGCCGCACCAGCAGGGCGAAGGTGTTGCCCGGCTTGAACTGGGACAGAAGCTGGTTGAACTGCTCGACGGTTTTCACGTCGCGGTTGTTCAGCGAGAGAATCACGTCGCCGCGCTGGATGCCGACGCGGGCCGCCTGGCCTTCGGCGTCCTCGACCAGCAGGCCGTGGTCGAGCTTCAATTCGCGCAACTGGCTCTCGCTCAACTCGCTCAAGGTCAGCCCGACGCGGTTGGCGGCCTTGGCCGGCTTGCCGCCGCGCCCGCCCTGCGCCAGCTTTTCCGTGGGCATTTCGCCCACCGTGAGCGTCAGTTCCTTGGCGGCGCCTTTGCGCCATACCTGCAATGCGACCTTTTTGCCGGGCTTGACGGCAGCCACCAGACGCGGCAGGTCGCTGGAGCTTTCCACCGTCTTGCCGTCGAATTTCAGCACCACGTCGCTGACCTCCAGGCCGGCCTTGTCGGCGGGACTGTTTTTCTCGACGTTGGCGATCAGGGCGCCCGCCGGCTTGGCCAAGCCGAACGATTCGGCGAGGTCTTTGTTGACTTCCTGGATCATCACGCCGAGCCAGCCGCGGCTGACCTTGCCGCCGGTTTTCAGTTGGTTGGCGACTTCCATCGCCACGTCGATCGGAATGGCGAAGGCCACCCCCATGTAGCCGCCGGAGCGGCTGTAAATCTGCGAGTTGATGCCGACCACTTCGCCTTTCATGTTGAACAGCGGGCCACCCGAGTTGCCGGGATTGATCGCCGCGTCGGTCTGGATGAACGGCACATAGTTTTCCTGCGGCAGCGAGCGCCCCTTGGCGCTGACGATGCCAGCCGTGACGGTATTCTCGAAGCCGAACGGCGAGCCGATCGCCACTACCCACTCGCCCACCTTGAGCTGGTCGGGATTGCCCAGCACTACCTTGGGCAAGGAACCGTTGGATTCGATCTTGACCAGCGCCACATCGGTGCGGGAATCGGTGCCGATTACCTTGGCCTTGTATTCGTTCTTGTCGGTGAGGCGCACCGTGACTTCCTCGGCGCCGTCCACCACGTGGGCGTTGGTCAATATATAACCGTCGGCGCTGATGATGAAGCCGGAACCCATCGACTGAACCTTGTGCTCGCGCGGCTGGCCGCGCGGCAGACCGCGTTGCTGCGGCGGCTGGAAGCGGCGGAAGAATTCATAGAAGGGGTCGTCTTCCGACAAGCCGGGGAATGGGGACATCCCGGCATTGCCGCGCACCAGTTGGGTGATGCTGATATTGACCACCGCCGCCCCCTGTTTTTCCACAAGCTGGGTGAAATCGGGGAGTTCCCTGGCATGGGACCAGGCCGGCAACGTCACCAGGATCAAAGTTAATAGCATGCGTTTCAACATTTTTTGCTACCTTCTCCGTAAAAATTGATGGGATTACCGTCACAAATCCGGTTCAGCACCACCGGCTGATAGCGCCCGCCTCCGGTCAAGCGCGCCGAGTAGTAGCGGGCGCCGAAAAACCCCGCCGCCAAACCGGCCAGCGCGCCCAACATTGCATAAGTTTCCGCGGCGGCGGGCGTGTCCGCCAGGAAATGCCCGCCGAGCGCGCCGGCGAGCAACAGCAGCAGGGGCGGCAGGTAAATCGCCATGACCCCCTTGAACAGCATTCCGTCCGCGATGCCGATGACGACGCGATCGCCGGTTTTCACGCCCAATTGATTGCGCGCACGATACAAGGGCGTTTTCGCATCGAAAAAACCGATCAGCGTCGCGGTGCCGCACCCCTCGTCCTGCTTGGCGCAGCCGCTGCAACTCGACTGGCGGCGCGCCTGGATGTAGGCGACATCGCTGTCAACTTTGACCACCATGCCTTCGGTTTCGATCATGCTTGAGCCTGAAAAATGTATCGGTAAATACTTGGGGACGAGAGCGGGGAAATTCAAGCGCTTGCCATGACGCCCGGAGCGTGCCGGCTACTTGGCGCCGGCCTTATGCACGACGGCATTGCCGATCTGCGCCGCCGTGGCGATGGGAACCTCGCCCAGCACCGTCACCTGATGATCGTCCACCGCCCGGGCATACACGCTGATTACGCCTTGGCTGGACGAACCTTGCAGGGGCTTGGCCGTGGCCTCCAGGGGTTCGATGAACACCGACACGGTCGCCAGCCCGTCGGAAAACACCAACTGGTTGACGGGATGCTCCTTGCCTTGCAAGGTGCGCTTGACCGCCATGGTTTTGACGAAGCCGGGCGGAAGCTGGGATACGCTCCAGCTCGGATCGAATTGCTGGGCGTCGGTCACCACGCTCTTGTCGCTATGAATGACCACCTTGCGCCCGGAAAGTTTCGGCTTGAGCTGTTCCTTGTCGATTTTTCCGCCGATGGACACCTGGGTGAAAACGGTTTGCGCCAGCACTTCGTGCCTGTCGTTGAGAATGCTGGCTTTGAGCAGCATGCCGCTGACGTTGTCGGCGCACAACTGGTGGCGGTAACGGTAGCTGTCCTTGGGGTCGAGGATGATCTTCTGGCAGGGAATGCCGGTCACGCGCCCGGTGCCGCCCACCTTGACCGAATAGTTTTCCAGCAGGGCATTGACCTGGCCGGGCAGCAGCGCCGGAAATACTTTCCTGAATTTACGCTTTTCCACCACCACGGCGCCGGCGTCGCCCTCGTAGCACAGCACTTCGCCGTTGTTGCGGATGATCTCGCGCGGGGTTTCGTCGAGCACTTCGAGTTTTTCGTGTTCGCCGCGCTCGTCGTAGAGATGGGTGATCCTGAAGGTTTCGACGCGGGTGCCGTGCTGGTAGATATAGGTTCCGACATAGTTCTGCTGGCTGGCTGCGTCGGCCATCTTGCGTAGCCAGGATGCCGCATCCGGCGGCGCGGCCAGTGCCGGCGCAACGCTGAACAATGCCCCCAGCAGGGCGGCGCGGCGTACCCCCCTCATTTAGCCTTGCCCTGCCGGCTGTCCAGCGATGTCTGGAGATAGGGGGAGGCGCCGTGTATCGCGGCAACCGAATATTCCTGATGGGCGCTCAGATAATTCTTGACGTTTTGCGGTGAAAGTCCGCCTTCGGCAGCGGAGATTTTTTGACGGTTTTCCTGTCTGGCGGCGCCCTCGGGCTGGTTGAGCTGCAAGGCGGTCCACGCCACCAGCGATACCGCCGCCACCGACGCGGCCAACGGCCAGCTCACCGCGGGGCGCGCCGGTGATTTGACGGAGCGCGGCGCCAACACGGTAGGTTCGGCGGCTAGCCGTTCGGCGAAGCGCGTACTGAAATCGCCCTGCCACACCGGCGTCTGGCGCAGGCTGTCGCCGATCATGTGGTAGATTTCCCAATCGGCGCGCAAGGTTTCATGTTGCTTGAACTGTCCGAAGACGATGCGCGACTCCTCGTCGTCCAGTTCGCCGTCCATCAAAGCCGAAATCTGGTTCTTCATTTTTACCACCTCTTGTCCTTGCTGGTGCCCAACAATGGGCGCAACCGCTCGGCCACCGCCTCGCGCGCCCGGAAAATCCGCGATCTCACCGTGCCGATGGGGCAACCCATCAACGCGGCGATATCCTCGTAACTCATGCCTTCGATTTCGCGCAGCGTCAGCGCCGTGCGCAATTCCTCCGGCAGCGCCTCCATCGCCTTGTTGACGGTGTTGGCGATCTGCTTGCTCATCAATTCGTTTTCCGGCGTATTGATGTCGCGCAACTGGTCGGCGTCCTCGAAGGTTTCCGCCTCCTCGGCGTCGAAGTTGGTCGTCGTCGGCGCGCGGCGCCCCTGGGAAACCAGATAGTTCTTGGCGGTGTTGATGCCGATCCGGTACAGCCAGGTATAAAACGCACTGTCGCCGCGAAACGAAGGCAAGGCACGGTAGGCCTTGATGAACGCTTCCTGGGAAACATCCTCGATTTCCGCGGGATCACGAATCAAGCGCGACAGCAGGCGCGCCAGCTTACGCTGGTATTTCGCCACGAGCAGCTCGAAAGCATGCTTGTCGCCCTGCTGCGCGCGTTCGACCAATTGCTGGTCGATTTCCCGATCACCCATCCCAGGCGCTTCCCTGAAAAATTCTTGTTAAGGTTGAAACTTCCAGGGAAGTATAGCGTTTCCCCTGGCTTCGGGAAACGGCAACCGTCTTAGCTTCAAGACCGCGCCGCCCGTAAATAGTTCACTCGCAATCGGGGAAATACCCTAGTAAATCAATAGGAAATAAACGCCCGGCCGTCCCGGCGCGGTCATTTCGAGTTGCGTGAGCCGGGGGAAACGGCCTCGAAGCCGTTCCAGCGTCCACCCGGAGGATGCCCCGATAGATGCGCGCAACATATTGATTTAACCGGATAAGCCGGCATGGTTTCCGGCCAATTGATTTTGCCGGAATTATTGTAAATCCCCGCTTTCCTGCGTACCATCGTTCCCCGAGGAGGCAACGGCACGGTATGACCCAATTCGACGTAATCATCATCGGCAGCGGCCTGGCCGGGCTGACGGTGGCGCTCAATCTGGCGCAACGCAAAAAGGTGGCGGTCATCACCAAAAAGGCGCTGATCGACGGCTCCAGCGATTGGGCGCAGGGCGGCATCGCGGCGGTGCTGGCCGACGACGATTCGGTCGAGGCGCACATCCGCGACACCCTGGCGGCCGGAGCCGGGCTGTGCGACGAGCAGGTGACGCGCTTCGTGGTGGAACGCGGCCGCGAGGAAATCGAATGGCTGATCGGCCAGGGCGTGCCCTTCACCAAGGACGCCGCCAGCCAGGTCGGCTACCACCTGACGCGCGAGGGCGGACACAGCCACCGCCGCGTCATCCACGCCGCCGACGCCACTGGGCACGCCGTGCAGATGACCCTGTGCGAACAGGCGCGCCGCCACCCCAACATCACCCTGCTGGAAAACCATATCGCGGTCGATCTGATCGCCGGCAGGAAGCTCGGCCTCGCGGAAAACCGTTGCCACGGCGCCTATGTCCTCGACAAAAGCAGCGGCAAGGTGGAAACCTACGGCGCGCGCCATACCGTGCTTGCCACCGGCAGCGCGGGCAAGGCCTACCTGTACACCACCAATCCCGATGTCGCCACCGGCGACGGCATCGCCATGGGCTGGCGCGCCGGCTGCCGGGTGGCCAACATGGAGTTCATTCAGTTCCACCCCACCTGCCTGTACCACCCGCACGCCAAATCGTTCCTGATTACCGAAGCGGTGCGCGGCGAGGGCGGCATTCTCACCCTGTCGGACGGCACCCGCTTCATGCCGGATCACGACCCGCGCGCCGAACTGGCGACGCGCGACGTGGTGGCGCGCGCCATCGACTTCGAGATGAAAAAACGCGGCCTCGACTGCGTCTACCTCGACATCTCGCACAAACCGGCGGATTTTCTCAAGGAGCATTTCCCGACGATCCACGCCCGCTGCCTGGAACTCGGCATCGACATCGCGCGCCAGCCGATTCCGGTGGTGCCGGCGGCGCATTTCAGTTGCGGCGGCATCATCACCGATCTTTCGGCGCGCACCGACATCCCCAACCTGTATGCCGTCGGCGAAGTGGCCTTTACCGGCCTGCACGGCGCCAATCGGCTGGCCAGCAACTCGCTGCTGGAATGCCTGGTGCTCGGCCAGGCCGCTGCCGACGACATCCTCCGGCAGCCGGACGCCCCCGTTCCCGCCCTGCCGGAATGGGACGAAAGTCGGGTCACCGACGCCGACGAGGAAATCGTCATTTCGCACAACTGGGACGAATTGCGCCGCTTCATGTGGGACTACGTCGGCATCGTGCGCACCAACAAGCGCCTGGAGCGGGCGCAGCACCGCATCAAGTTGCTGACCGGGGAAATCGACGACTATTACTCGAATTTCCGCGTCAGCAACGACCTCATCGAACTGCGCAACCTCGTCCTCACCGCCGATCTCATTGTCCAGTGCGCCATGCAGCGCCACGAAAGCCGGGGGCTGCACTACAGCCGCGACTACCCCGGCCAGTTGGCGGAAGCGAAAAACACCGTGCTTATCCCGCCCCACCGTTAATACCGTTTACCGCAGCGCCACTTCAGCGCCACCCGCAACTGCCGGAATAGTTCGGCATCGACGTTGTCCGGCACGATAACGGCGTGGCGCGCCAGGAAACCGCCTTCGGGCTTGAGGCTGAGCACCGTCAGGTAGGGGGCGACGAAGCTGCTGCCGAGCAATTCGGCTTTATGCTCGTTGCCGTCGCGGGTACGGAACTCGCAGCGGCAATCGGGATGCAGGGAAAGTGCGACGATGGAGGAGGGAGAGCGGCGCAACGCCTCGCGCCGCAAGTAGAAAATCAGGCTGCCCGCAAGCGGCGGCAGTGCCGCGAAGAACAGCCACCATGGCACCTGCGACAGCCACAGCATGGCGGCGGCAAAGCCATGCGCCGCCGCCAGCGCGGCGGTCAGTCTTCTCGACGGCCGCAGCCCGATATGCAGAATTTCCACTCGTTTCCCTTGTAAAAATGACGTGGCGGCATTATTTTAGCCATATCGCAGACAACAATAAGCAACCATGAACCCCGACTGGAAAAATCATCTCCGCGCCGCCGGAGCCGTCCTGGATAACGAAGCAGTCCTGCATTTCGGTGATCCGTCCGCCGGGGCGAACGCCGCCCGGAACGGCTGCGTCATCGCCGATCTGTCCCATTACGGGGTGATCGGCTTCGCCGGCGAGGATGCGCAAACCTTCCTGCAAGGCCAGCTTACCTGCGACGTGCGCCTGGTCACGCCGCAACAGGCGCAATTCGGCAGCCTGTGCAGCGCCAAGGGGCGCATGCTGGCGACCTTCCTGCTATGGCGGCGGAACGGCGACATATTCATGGAGCTGCCGGCGGCCTCGCGCGAGTGCGTCCAGAAGCACTTGAGCAAATACGTGCTGCGCGCCAAGGTCAAGGTGCGCGACGCCAGTGATGAATTCGTCCGCCTCGGCGTGGCGGGAATGGCCGCGCCGGGCGTGCTCGCGCGAATTTTCGGCGCGCCGCCGCCCGCTCCTCATGGTGCGCAGCAAGGCGAAAGCGGCACGCTCATCGCTTTGCCGGGAGGGCGCTATGAAATCGTGGCGTCGCCGGAGCAGGCTGCCGCTCTGTGGGACGAACTGCGCCAGGACTGCACGCCGGCCGGCGCCTCCTGCTGGGATTGGCTGGCGCTGCGCGCTGGCATCCCCGCCATTCTTCCCGCCACCCAGGAGCAATTCACCCCGCAGATGGCCAACCTCGAATTGCTGGGCGGAGTCAGCTTCACCAAGGGCTGCTACACCGGCCAGGAAGTGGTGGCGCGCACCCAATACCTCGGCAAGGTCAAACGCCGCCTGTATCTGGCGCATATCCCCGGCGATGCCGCCCCGCAGCCAGGCGATGCGCTGGCCGGCACCGAGCACGGCATGATCGTCAACGCCGCAGCCGCCCCGAGCGGCGGCTACGACGTGCTGGCGGTGATGCCCATGGAAGACGCGGAAGCCGGTCAGGTGCGCTGGAAAAGCGCCGCCGGCGCGTTGCTGCAATTGTTGCCCATGCCTTACGCGGTTTCCTGAACATGCGTCTGACATTTCTTGGCGCGGCGCGAGAGGTCACCGGCTCGTGTTACCTGGTCGAGACCGACCGGGTCAAATTCCTGGTGGATTGCGGCATGTTCCAGGGCGGACGCCTCGCCGAGCGGCGCAACAGCCAGCCGTTTCATTTCGCGCCGGGCGACATCGCCTTCGTCCTGCTCACCCACGCCCACATCGACCATAGCGGCCTGTTGCCGAAGCTGGCGGCGGAAGGTTTCGGCGGGCAGATCCACACCACCGCCGCCACGGCCGACCTGCTGCGCGTGATGTTGCCGGACAGCGCCCACATCCAGGAAGCGGAAGCCGAGCGCGCCAACCGCCGCCAGCGCGGCAAGCGCGGCAAACCCGCCGAGCCGGTCTACACCACCCAACAGGCGCTCGACTGCCTGGAGCAGCTTGCGCCGCAGCCCTACGACGAGGAACTGGCGCCGCACCCCGATGTGCGTTGTGTGTTCCGCGACGCCGGCCACATTCTCGGCTCGGCGCTGCTCGAAATATGGCTGGAGGAGCAGGGCAAGCGCACCAAACTGGTGTTCTCGGGCGACCTCGGCCAGCCGATGCGGCCGATCCTGCGCGACCCCACCGTGATCGAGGAAACCGATCTGCTGCTGATCGAATCGACTTATGGCGACCGCTTGCACAAGAACCTAGACGACACCCTGGAAGAATTCGTCCACGCCGTCAACGACACCCTGCTGCGCAAGAAAGGCAACGTCATCATCCCGGCATTCGCGGTGGGACGCACCCAGGAAATCCTCTATTTTTTCCACGACCTGACGCGCCAGGGGCGCTTCCATAACCTCGATATCTACGTCGATTCGCCGATGGCGACGGAAGCCACGCGCATCACCATGAGCCACTCCGATCTGTTCGATGAGGAGGCGATGGACCTCGAAGCCTGGCGCGCCAGGCACGGCGACAAGCTGCGGCTGACCTTCACCGCCAGCGCCGAAGAATCCATGCAGCTCAACGACATCCGCTCCGGTGCGATCATCATCTCGGCCAGCGGCATGTGCGACGCGGGGCGCATCAAACACCACCTGCGCCACAATCTCGGCAGGCGCGAGAACACCATCCTAATCACCGGCTTCCAGGCGCACGGTACGCTGGGGCGGCGACTGGTGGACGGCGCCCGCACGGTGCGCATCTACGGCGAGGATATCCGGGTGCGCGCCGACATCTACACCATCGGCGGCCTCTCCGCCCATGCCGACCAGGCCGCCCTACTGCACTGGCTGCGCCAGTTCCGCCAGGCGCCGCGCCATACCTTCGTGGTGCACGGCGAAAACGGCGCGGCCGAAACGCTGGCCGGACATATCGAAAAAATGGGATGGACGGTATCGCTGCCGTCGCTCGGAGAAATTTTCAGAGGGTAGCGCCTGCCGAGCCGGGTGCTTTAGGCGCGGTCTTTGGCGGTTCTTGACGTTTCCTTGACGTTGCTCCAACTAGAATGACGGTTGTCAATGGAAACCGGCATCGGGGGTGCGTCATGAATACGTTGGTCAATAATTACGTTTCCTGTCCGGTGTGGCTGTACCGGCTGCTGCCATTCCTCAAATGGTGGCCCAGGGTCAACCGCGATTCCGCGCGCAGCGATCTGATCGCCGGATTGACCGGCGCCATCATCGTGTTGCCGCAGGGGGTGGCGTTCGCCACCATCGCCGGCCTGCCGCCGGAATACGGTCTCTATGCGGCGATGGCGCCGGCCATCGTGGCGGCGCTGTTCGGGTCGAGTTGGCATCTGGTGTCGGGGCCGACCACGGCGATTTCCATCGTGATGTTTTCCGCTCTTTCCCCGCTGGCCGAGCCGGGCAGCGCGGAGTACGTGAGGCTGGCGCTGACGCTTACTTTTCTCACCGGGGTTTTCCAGCTTGCCATG
Source organism: uncultured Sulfuricella sp. (assembly GCA_964505475.1). Taxonomy (GTDB): domain Bacteria; phylum Pseudomonadota; class Gammaproteobacteria; order Burkholderiales; family Sulfuricellaceae; genus JAGXQV01. The sequence goes on from CAZDIJ010000048.1 coordinate 17,233, forward strand.
GGCTTGGCGCGCATGGGGGCGCTGGTAAACTTCATTTCCCATTCGGTGGTGATCGGTTTCACGGCGGGCGCGGCGGTGCTGATCGGCGCCAGCCAGTTGAAAAATTTCTTCGGCGTCGAAATCGCGCGCGGCGCCCATTTTCACGAGATACTGGCGCAATTGGCGAGCCAGTTCGGCGAGATCAACCCTTACGTCACGGCGGTCGGGGTGCTGACGTTGGCGACGGGCATCGCGGTAAAGCGGGTTTTCCCGCGCTTCCCCTACATGATCGCCGCCATGCTGGCGGGCAGCGTTTTCGCCTTGATCCTCGATCATCTGGTTGCGCAGACCGGCATCCGCACCGTGGGGGCGCTGCCCAGCCATTTGCCGCCGTTATCCCTGCCCGATCTGTCGCTGGACGCGGTCAAGCACACCACTTCCAGCGCGCTGGCGATCACCATGCTGGCGCTGACCGAGGCGGTGTCGATTTCACGCGCCATCGCGGTGCGTTCCAATCAGCGCATCGACGGCAATCAGGAGTTTACCGGGCAGGGATTGTCCAATCTGATCGGCAGTTTTTTTTCCGGTTATGCGTCGAGCGGCTCGTTCAACCGTAGCGGCCTCAACTTCGCGGCCGGCGCGAAGACGCCGCTGGCCTCGGTGTTCGCCGCGCTATTCCTGGCGTTGATATTGCTGCTGGTGGCGCCGCTTGCCGCCTACCTGCCGATCCCTGCGATGGCGGGAATTCTGTTCCTGGTGGCCTGGGGGCTGATCGACTTTCACCACATCGGCGAAATCCTGCGCACCAGCCGCCAGGAAAGCGTGGTGCTGATCGTTACCTTGCTTTCCACTTTGTTCATCGAACTGGAATTCGCCATCTACGTCGGCGTCATCCTTTCGCTGATGCTCTATCTCAACCGCACCTCCAAGCCGGAAGTCGATGCGGTGGTGCCGGATCCCCTGCACGCGAAGCGCAAGCCGACGCTGTTGCGCGATGGTTTGCGGGAGTGCTCGCAATTGAAGATTCTGCGCCTCCATGGCTCGATATTCTTCGGCGCGGTCAATCACGTGCAGGGCAAACTGTTGGCGGTCGATGAAAGAGAGCCGGGGCAGAAACATGTGCTTTTGCTGGCGCACGGCATCAACTTCGTGGACGTGGCCGGCGCCGAAATGCTGACTCAGGAAGCACGCCGCCGCAAGGCGCTGGGCGGGGGGCTGTACCTTTACGGGGCGAAGCCGGCGATACTCGAAATACTTGCCAAGGTGGGGTTCTTCCGCGCCGGCGGCGAGTTGTTCACTTCCAAGTCGGAGGCGTTGCATGCCTTGGTGAAGCGGCTCGACGATAAGGTTTGCCAAGGCTGCCAGGCGCGTATTTTCCGCGAATGCGGCGCCAAGGAAGGCGTTCAGGCCGTGAACCTGAGTTCGGCCACGGCGCCTTCGCCCGCGCCGCTGGCTATGCCGATTTCCCAGCCGTAGCGCTTGCAGATGCGCTTGACCAGAGACAGGCCGATGCCCGCTCCCTGGCTGGCCGCTCCCTTGTAGTGGCGCTGGAAAATATACGCCATTTCCTCCGCCGCGATACCGCGCCCGGTATCCGTTACGATGACGCGCGACGCTTCCACCCGGACCGTTACCTTGCCCTCCTCGGTGAAAGCCAGCGCGTTGCGCACCAGATTGTCCAGCACGATGGCGAGCAGCACTTTCTCGGCCGCCAATAGCGGCTCCGCCGCAATATCCAACTTCAGCAGGGTGGCCTTGCCGCGCAGCAGATAGCGGTGTTTTTCCACTGCTTCGCGCGCCACGCTGGCCACGCTGCATTCGGCGCGCGCACCGTCGCCGTCCTCCTCGCGCGCCAGCGCCAGCAGGGCGGCGATCAGCGTGCCGGTTTCCAGCGCGGCGCGCTCGATGCGGTCGAGCCGGGCGCGCTGCCAATCGCTCAGGGTGGCGTCGGCCTGCAAGACTTCGGCGGCGCCCTGGATGACCGCCAGCGGGGTGCGCAACTCATGGCTGACATCGGCGGTGAAAGCCCGTTCGCGCTCGATAAAGGCATTCAGGCGGGCGGAGTAGCTGTCGAAAGCGCGGGCGAGGGCGCCCACTTCGTCATCTTCCGAATGGTGGTTTTCCAGGGACAGCTTTTCGCCGTCCGGCAAAACCGCACCGACGCGCCGCGCCAGCAGGGTGACCGGGGCGGTGACGCGGCCTGCCAGCCACCAGCCGCCGACCGCCGAAAACAAAATCATGACCAGCACGCTCAGCCCCAGCACGTAAAGGAAACGCCGTTCACGGTTGTGCTGGCGCGCCTCGTTGAACAGCATGTAATAGCGGCTGCCGCCCCGGTCGGCGACCACCGCATGCCAAGTGACGCCGTTCTGGGTAAATTCGTGGCTGCCGGGGTCGAGCTTCGTCAAGACCGCTGGGATTTCGCCGCCGCCTCCCGCCGGGGTGGCGACGAAGCCGCGCACCGAAGCGGTCGCCGGCGGCAGCGACTGGGGATTGCGGGCGCGCCGCGCCATGTAGTCTTCCAGTTCGGCTTGCAGGGATTCGTCGATCAGTCGCTGGTTGAGATTATGGGCGGTGAGGAAAATGATCGCCGCGAGCACCAGCGCCACGCCGCCGCCGAACACGGCGAAGGCGGAGGCGACGCGCACGCGCAGGCTACGCCGGGCTTCCATCGTCACCGGCGAGGCGGTAGCCGATGCCGCGCAGGGTATGGAGCAGCGGCGTTTCGCCGGGGGCGTCGAGCGCCGCGCGCAGGATGTGCATGTGGGCGCGCAGGGCGTCGCTGTCGGGCGGGCTGTCGCCCCATACCGCCTGCTCCAGTTCGGCGCGCGGCACCGCGCGGGGCGAGGCGCGCAGCAAGGTTTCCAGGAGTTTCAGGGGAATCGGCGGCAACTCGATGTCGCGCTCCTTGCGGGTGATACGGTAGGTGCCGGTGTCGAAGGCGAGATCGGCCAGTTTCAGCACCGCCGGGGCGAGCATGCCCTGGGCGCGCCGCGTCAGGGCGCGCAGGCGGGTTTCCACCTCGCGCAGGGCGAAGGGCTTGACCAGGTAGTCGTCGGCGCCGCTTTCCAGTGCGGCGATCTTGTCGTCGAGCGAATCGCGCGCGGTCAGCATCAGTACCGGCGTGG
>CAZDIJ010000049.1:0-20177 GCA_964505475.1 uncultured Sulfuricella sp.
TTGACGATTTCGAGGTTGCTCAATTGGGCGCAACCAGTGCCTCCGATGATACCTAGCATTTTTTCCCTTATTTCCGAATGGCTGGTGGCCTGTTTTTAGTCTTTAACCGCATATACCGCCGGCAGGTTGCGCCAGGCGCCATGCACGTCCATGCCGAAGCCGAACACGTAGCGATCGGGCAAGCCGATGCCGGCGAAATCTGCCTGGATCGGTTTTTCCCTGCCGATCTGTTTATCCGCGAACACCGCGCTGTAAAACGCCGCCGCCCCCATCCCCATCACCTTGTCGCGGATCGCCGCCAGAGTATGTCCCTCGTCGAGGATGTCGTCGAGCACCAGCACGACCCGCCCCGCCACATTTTCCCTGGGAAGCACTTTCCATTCCAGCTTGCCGCCCTGGGTCTGGTTGCCATAGCGGCTGACATGGATGTAATCGAAATCCAGGGGAAATTCGAGCAACGGCAGAAGCTGCCCGCTGAACACCACCGCCCCGCCCATCACGCTCAACACCAGCGGATGGCGGTTCCCCAGTTCGGCGCCGATTTCCCGCGCCAGGCGCTTGAGCGCCGCCTGCACGTCCTCGGCGGAACAAATCGGCTCGGCGGCGCGGAATACTTTCCAGGCTTCGTCGTTCGACAGCATATTTTAGTCTCTCCCGTTTGTCCGGCAACGCGCATCGAGGTAATCGCGGAAACCGTCGCCCACCTCGGGATGGCGCAGGGCGAACTCGATGGTCGCCTTGAGGTAGCCGAGCTTGCTGCCGCAATCGTAGCGCGTACCGTTGAAGCGGTAGGCCAGCACCTGCTCCTTATGCAACAGCGAGGCGATGCCGTCGGTCAATTGGATTTCTCCGCCGCTGCCGGCCTGGATATTTTCCAGGTGCTCGAAAATGCGCGGCGTCAGAATATAGCGCCCGACCACCCCCAGGGTCGATGGGGCATCGGCGGGCTTGGGCTTCTCGACGATGCCGCTCATCTTGTAGGTGCCTTCGTCCCATTCCTTGGCGGCGACGATGCCGTAGTGGGCGGTTTCCTCGCGCGGCACATCCTGCACGCCGATGATGGAACAGCGGTAGTGGTCGTAAAGATCGGTCATCTGGCTCAATACCGGAGGCTCGCCGTCGAGCAGGTCGTCGGCGAGGATCACCGCGAACGGGTCGTCGCCCACCACCTGCTTGGCGCACAGCACGGCGTGCCCCAGGCCGAGCGCCTCGGCCTGGCGGATGTAGACGCAGGAAACATTGGCCGGCAGCATGTTGCGCAGCACTTCCAGCATGCGCGTCTTGCCGCGCGCCTCCAGTTCCGCCTCCATTTCGTAGGCCTTGTCGAAATGATCCTCGATGGCGCGCTTGCTGCGCCCGGTGACGAAGATCAGCTCGGTGATGCCCGCCGCGACGGCTTCTTCCACCGCGTACTGGATCAACGGCTTGTCCACCACCGGCAGCATTTCCTTGGGGCTGGCCTTGGTCGCCGGCAGGAAGCGCGTCCCCATGCCCGCCACCGGAAAAACCGCTTTGGTTACTCTACCCATGTTCAGATTCCCGCTTGATTTAATAAATTCAGCAATCCGGCCTCGTCCAGCACGGCCACCCCCAGTTCCAGCGCCTTGTCGTACTTCCCGCCCGGCTCGGCGCCCGCCACCACGTAATCGGTTTTTTTCGACACGCTGCCGCTCACCTTGCCGCCCTGCGCCTCGATTTTTTCCTTGGCCTGCTCGCGGCTCAGGTTCGGCAAGCTGCCGGTGAGCACGAAGGTCTTGCCGCTCGCCGCTCCGCCGGCGGCAAGACGCCTGCCCTCGCCTTCTTTCCAGGTCACGCCGCAGGCGCGCAATTGCGCGATGACATCGCGGTTGTGCTCCTCGGCGAAAAAATCGACGATGGATTGCGCCACCACCGGCCCCACGTCCGCCACTCCCTGCAAAGCCTCGACATCGGCCGCCAGCAGCGCGTCCAGGCCGCCGAAATGCCGAGCCAACTCCTTGGCCGTCGCCTCGCCGACGTTGCGGATGCCCAGGGCGTAGATGAAGCGCGCCAGGGTGGTAGCCTTGCTATTATCCAGGGCATCGCACAGGTTCCGCGCCGATTTTTCCGCCATGCGTTCCAGGTTGGCAAGGGTATCCATGCCGAGCCGGTACAAGTCCGCCGGATTCTTCACCAGCCCTTTTTCCACCAGTTGATCGACCAATTTGTCGCCCAGCCCTTCGATGTCCAGGGCGAGTCGGCTGGCGAAATGGAGAATCGCCCGTTTGCGCTGCTCCGGGCAATACAGGCCGCCGCTACAGCGCGCCACCGCCTCGTCCTCGGCGCGCGTCACGTGCGAGCCGCACACCGGGCAAGCCGTGGGCATGACGAAGGCGCGGGCATCCGCCGGCCGCCTGTCGGCCAGCACGCTCACCACCTCGGGAATCACGTCGCCGGCGCGGCGCACGATGACGGTGTCGCCGACGTGGACATCCTTGCGCCGCACCTCGTCCTCGTTGTGCAAGGTAGCGTTGGTCACCGTCACCCCGCCGACGAATACAGGCTTGAGGCGCGCCACCGGGGTCAGCGCGCCGGTGCGCCCGACGAACACGTCGATGCCTTCCACCACGGTGAGCGCCTCCTCGGCGGGAAACTTGTGCGCCACGGCGAAGCGCGGCGCGCGCGACACAAAGCCCAGTTCCTCCTGGGCGCGCAGATCGTTGACCTTGTACACCACGCCGTCGATGTCGTAGGGCAAGCTGGCGCGCTTCTCTCCGATGCGCCGGTAATAATCCAGCAATCCGGCCGCGCCGCGCACCACCGCGCGCTCGCGGCACACCGGCAGACGCAGACGCTCCAGGCTGTCCATCAATTCGCCGTGGCTGCTCGGCAAGGCCACGCCTTCCACGGCGCCGACGCCATAGGCGAAAAAGGTCAGGCGGCGCGTCGCGGTGACCCGCGAGTCGAGCTGGCGCAGGCTGCCGGCGGCGGCGTTGCGCGGGTTGGCGAATTCCTTTTCACCCTTGTCGCACTGCTGGCGGTTGAGTTCGGCGAAATCGGCTTTCAGCATCAGCACCTCGCCGCGCACTTCGAGCAACGCCGGCGCTTCCGGCAAATGCAGGGGAACCGTGTTGATGGTGCGCACATTGGCGCTCACGTCTTCACCGCTAAAGCCGTCGCCGCGCGTCGCCGCCTGGGTCAGGATGCCGTTCTCGTAGACCAGGGTAATCGCCAGGCCATCGAACTTTGGCTCCACCGCATAGTCGATCTCGCCGCGCCCCAATCCCTCCTGCACGCGCCGGTCGAAGGCGATCACCTCCTCGTCCGCGAAAGCATTGTTGAGGGACAGCATGGGGATGCGGTGAACGACCTGGGAAAATGCCTTGAGCGGCGCAGCACCGACGCGCCGGGTCGGCGAATCGGGGGCAATCAGTTCGGGATATTGGCTTTCCAGCGCCTGCAATTCGCGGAAAAGCCGGTCGTACTCGGCGTCGGGAATTTCCGGCGCATCGAGAACGTAGTAGAGATGGTTGTGCCGCTCGATCTCCGCGCGCAGGTCGCGCGCGCGCGCGGCGGCCTGATCGGGAACCGGCATCAGCTAAACAGTCTCAGGGCGCGCTCGCCGCCGGCGGGAAGTCCGGCCGCCTCCATCTTGGTGTAGATCGTGGCAAGCTGTCCCTTGATTTTCGCAATACCGGAATCGGACAATGGGCGGCGGTTGTCATCCACCAGCGTCCCCCCCAGGGAGCCGGCCATCTGCCGCGCCAGCGCCAGCATCTGGTCGAAGATCCGGGCGCCGTGGGGCACCTTGGGTACGTCCAGCAGCAACGTAACGCCGTGGGTGGTCATCTGGCGGATATTTTCCGGGGAAAATGGCGTCGGGGCGAAATTGGTCAACATGAACAACGTCACGCCGTCCTCGTTGGCATAGTGGAAAGTGCCGTCCGGCATGAGCTTCATCCCGGATGCCTCGGCCAGCGCGCGCACCTTGGTGGCGGGGATGGCATCGCCATTGGCGGTGACCACGTTCACGCCGATCAGCACGTCCACCGAGGCGCAAAACTCATCCAGCGTCGCGGCGCGCGCCAGCGCTTCGCTGCGGTCTGGCAAATCAATCATCGCCGCCAGATCGTCGGCCAGCACTTGGGCGCGGCCACAAAAATCCTCCAGTTCGGCCGCGCCGACCGGGCCGCTGCGATTCACCAATTGCAGCACCAGCAGCAGCTTGCCATAGTTGTGTTTGCCGCTCGCCACCGGCTCCAGCGCGCCGCTGAAAACATTCTGCCCAAGCAGGCGCAGCGGGCGGGGAAATCCGTCGAATTTACGCTCCAACTCGGGCAGTATGTCCGCCGCCACCGGCTCCTTGGGGTAAATCGCCGCAACATAGTCCACCACTTCGTCGAGCATCGCCAGTGGCGGCCTGTCGGCCTCCGGCAGCGCGGGCGCCGCCCCGGCGGGCTGCATTTCCGCCTCTTCCGGCGCCATGAAAGAGATTTCCCCGGCATGGGGTTCGCCGACCACGGAATCGAGCGGCTCTTCCCCGAAAGCCATGCTCGGCTCGCGGCGCTCGTCGAACGGCGCGTCCTCCTCATGCCCCCGGTCGAGCAGGATATCCTCCTCGCCGCCAGAAAAATCCTGTTCCGCCCGGCGCCGGAATTTTCTCTCCTGATAACGGTTGAAGATATAAATGCCGATCACCACCAGGATTCCCGCTATGGCTAGGCTAATGTGCAATTCGCTCATATTTGTGGTCTTTTAACGTAGTGGCTCACCCCAAGGGCATTCTACAAGAACCCTGCTCGCCTCAAAAGAGTAAATTAACCTAATTAACGCAGTTCAACCACGGGGAACACGGGGAGATGATGGGATTGCGGCGAGGCATGAAGAATATACCGATCACCCGGCGGGTGAATGGTCAATCTCTTTCAACCGGATGTTTCCCCGCTTTTTCCCCGTGTCCCCCGTGGTTCAAATGAGGAATTCAGGATTAAGCCACGGTGGCATCCTTCAAGCGCATGGCTTCTTCAATATCCACCGCCACGATGCGCGACACCCCCTGCTCCTGCATGGTCACGCCGACCAATTGCTCGGCCATTTCCATGGTGATCTTGTTGTGGCTGATGTAGATAAACTGGGTATTCAGCGACATTTTTTTCACCAGTTCGCAGAAACGCTCGGTGTTGCTGTCGTCGAGCGGCGCATCGACCTCGTCGAGCAGGCAGAACGGCGCGGGATTGAGCTGGAACAGGGAAAAAGTCAGCGACAGCGCAGTCAGCGCCTTCTCGCCGCCGGAGAGCAGGTGGATGGAACTGTTCTTCTTGCCCGGCGGCTGGGCGATCATCTGCACCCCGGCATCGAGTATCTCCTCGCCGGTCATCACCAGTTGCGCCTGGCCGCCGCCGAACAGGGTGGGAAACAGCTCGCCGAGGTGCAGGTTGACCTGGTCGAAGGTCGCTTGCAGGCGCTCGCGGGTTTCCCGGTCGATGCGGCGGATCGCCTGCTCCAGGGTTTCCATCGCCTCGTTGAGATCGGCAGCCTGGGCTTCGAGGTAGCCCTGGCGCTCGCGGGCGATCTGCAATTCCTCCAGCGCCGCCAGGTTGACCGCACCGAGCGCGGCGATTTCTCCTTCGAGACGGGCGATGTCGGCCTGCAATGCCGTCACCTTGACGCCCCCGCCCAGCAGCGGCGCCAGCTCCGCCTCGTCGGCGCCGGCCTCGGCCAATTGCGCCCCGTACTGCTCCTGCGCAAGCCGCGCCTCCTGCTCCTTGAGACGCGCCTCGCCGGTCTGCTCGCGCAGCGGATCGAGCTTCTGCTCGTCGAGCATGCGCCGCCCCTCGATGTCGCGCAGCCGGGCGGTGACTTCTTCCAGGGCATTGCGCGCCGCCGCCAGCGCCAGTTCGCGTTCGCGCTGCGCCGCCAGCGCCTGCTGCAACTCCCGTTGCAACGGCTCGTCGCTGGCCGAATGCTGCTCCTCGTGCAATTCCTCGAGCTGAGCATGGAGATTGCCGGTCTGCTCGGCCAGCGTGTGCAGGAAATTATCGAGTTCCTCCAGCTTGGCGCGGCAGCCGCGTTCGGCGAAATCCGCTTCCTGCAAGGCGCGCTCGGTGTCGCGCACCTGCTCGCGCAGCCGGTTGAGGCGGTTTTCCGCTTCCTGGCGCTCCAGGCGCTGGTCTTCCAACTGCTCTTCGAGCGCCTCGATCTGCATCCGCGCCTGTTCGAGGTTTTCCCCGGCAATAGCCGCCTGTTCGCTTTCGGCCTCGAACTGGACGGCGATCTCCGCCAGTTCCTCGTCGATAGTCGCCGCGCGTTGCGCCACCTGCTGACCGACCTGGGACAATTTCTGGATTTCCAATTGCAGCCCATGCTGGCGTTGCTGCAAGTCGGTTATGGTGCTGCGCCAGTCGGCCAGTTCACGTTGCAGGCCGGCCAGTTCCGCTTCCTTTTTCTCCTGCTGAGCCTTGAGTTCTTGCGCTTCGTCGTGCTGTGCCGCCAGATTCTCTTCGAGCTGCTCGATCTCGCGCTGGCGTCCCAGCACGCCGTGAAGTTCGCTCTGCGGGGCGTAAAAGGACACTCCGGTACGGCTCAACAAATGGCCGGCGCGCGTCACCAGCATAACGCCAGGCGCCAGTTCGCGGCGCGAGGCCAAGGCCAGTCCCGCATCCTCGCACAAATACACGCCAGCCAGGCTATCGGCCAGCCAGGTCGGCATTTCGCCGCCGCGCCAGGAGACCAGTTGCGCCAGGGGCATTAGTTTATTGGCTGCGGAACTGTCCTCTTCATTGCCAACTCCCTCACCCCCAGCCCCTCTCCCTGTACCCGCAAGGGGCATCCCCGCCGAGAGCGGCAGCAAAGCTGCTCGCTCTGGCGAGACGGGCGAGGGGAGTTCAGCGAGCGCCAGCAGTGCCGGCGGCGGCTCGTCCAGCCAATCCGCGGCGCGATCCAGACTGTCCACCAGGATGGTGTTGAGGCGCTCGCGCAGCACGCTTTCCAGCGCGTCGTCCCAGCCCGCTTCCACCGCCAAGTTTTGCCAGAGGCGCGGCAGGTTTTCCAAGCCGTGCTCGACCAGCCAGGACTGCAATTTATGATTGTGGTCTAGGCGCGCCTGCATCTGCCGCAAGGCCGCCAATTGCGCCTCGGTCTTGGTTGCGCGTTCGCGCGCGGCCTGCACCGCATGGCTCGCCGCGCGGCGCTCCTGCTCGCGGTCGGGCAGTTGATCGCGGAGGGATTCCTCGGTGTGGCGCGCGGTTTCCAGTTGCAGCGCCAACTCGGCCAGCGCCTCTTCTTTCTCGTTCAGGGCATCGGCATCGAAATGCGGCAGTGCCTGCTTTTCCTGCTCCAGTCGGGTGCGGCGCGCCTGGAGGGAATGCAGCATGCGCTCGGCGTGGGAGCGGTGGGTTTCCTCGATCTGCGCCGACTGGCGTGCTTCATTGAGGGCGCGCTGAATCTCGCCGTGCTGGTGCTGGCGCTCGCGGTAGCGTTCCTCGGCCAGCGGCAGTTGGATGCTCTCCTGTTCCAGCCGCTCGCGCCGTTCCTCCAGACGCAGTTGCGATAGCTCCTGCTCCTCGCGCCAATAGGTCTGGTTGGCCTGCGCCTCCTCGCGCTGCTTGGCCAGCCGCGCCTCCTGCTCGCGCGCCGAGGCGATGCGCGTGGCCAGGCGCTGGCGGTTTTCGCGCTGATGCTGCAAGCTCTGTTCGATGCGCACCACTTCGGCATTGGCGCCATACAGTTCGCCCTGGGCGGCGTGCAGCACGTCGCTGGCCGTGTAATGCGCCTCGCGGGTTTGCTCCAGCAGGCTTTCGGCCTGGCGCAGGGCGGCGGTCTGCGCTTCCAGTTCGTTGGCCAGGCGCTGCACTTCGCGCTGCCAGCGCTCGGCCTGCGCCTGCGCTTCGCGCTTGCGGAACAGGCGGTAGAGGTTCTGCGCCAGTTCGTGGCGCTCTTTCAGTTCGAGAAACTGGCGCGCCACTTCGGCCTGGGATTCCAGCTTGAGCAACTGCCCCGCCAGTTCCTGGCGGATGTCATCGACGCGCAGCAGGTTTTCGCGGGTGTCCTTGAGGCGCAGCTCGGTCTCGCGGCGGCGTTCCTTGTACTTCGAGATTCCCGCCGCTTCCTCCAGAAAGACGCGCAGCTCCTCGGGGCGCGCCTCGATGATGCGCGAAATCATGCCCTGCTCGATGATGGCGTAGGCACGCGCGCCCAGCCCGGTACCGAGGAAGATGTCGGTGATGTCCTTGCGCCGCACGTGGAGGTTGTTGATGTAGTAGCCGGATTCGCCGTTGCGGTGCAGCACGCGCTTGACCGCGATCTCGGCGTACTGCGACCACTGCCCGGCGGCCTTGCCCAGGCTGTTGTCGAACACCAGCTCAACGCTGGCGCGGCTCACCGGCTTGCGCGTGCCGGAGCCGTTGAAGATCACATCCTGCATGCTCTCGCCGCGCAACTGGCGGGCGGAGCTTTCGCCCAACACCCAGCGCATCGCGTCGATCACGTTGGATTTGCCGCAACCGTTGGGGCCGACCACGCCCACCCGCTGTCCGGGGAAATGGATAGTGGTGGGATCGACGAAGGTTTTGAAACCGGCGAGTTTGATCTGGGTGAGACGCATCAAATTCCCATGCCGGCTGGGACGCTCAGTTGCCCGGCGGCGGCGAGCAAAGTGCGATCCAGGGTGTACAGGCACTCGGCGCGATGGCTGGCGGCGATGGCGAGATGCAGCGCATCGCCGGCACGCAGTCCGAGTTCGCGGTGGCCGAGATATTCGGCTGCGAGGTCGAAATCCTGTTCGCGCGGAACCAGGACAATGAAATACGACGAAACGATTTCACGAAAACGCGCCAGAGCCGCGTCGGCCTGCTGCGCGTCGATTTGCCCGGAACGCTGCTTGATGCCGACGGCGCTGGCGAACTCGGTTTTCGTCCAGGAACTCAGCGCCAATCCCTCGGAAAAACGCTGGAGAAAACCCTCGACCCGCGCCGAAGCTGCCTCGGGCAAAAAATACGGCACGACGAAGCTGGTGTCGAGATAAACCATCAATATCCCGCGTCGCGCATCTGGCGGATCAAATCGGCGCTGGAAACCGGCGATTCCGGCAAGGAGGCGCGAAACTCGGCCAGGGACGGCAGGGGCAACGGCTTGAGCGCCTTCTTTTCCGAAGCCAGGCGCGCCACCGGCTGGCCACGCCGGGTAATCACGATTTCTTCGCCTGCTTCCACTTGGTTGAGCAGTTCGCTGAGATGGGCTTTTGCTTCCGCTACGCTGACGCTGTGCATGGCCGTTTTTCGGATGGTCATCAATATGGTCATGATACCATATTCCGCCCCATCTTCCCGACCGGAAGAATTTTCCGGGATAATGGCAACAATGCAAATTTGAGGTACGACCGACATGCCCAGCCAACCGAGCAAAGAACTGGAAACCTTCGACAACCCCCACCCGGAGCGCGATTTCCACATCCACATGGAAATCCCCGAGTTCACCTGCCTGTGCCCCAAGACCGGCCAGCCGGATTTCGCCACGCTGTACCTGGACTACATTCCCGACCGCCGCTGCGTCGAGCTGAAAAGCCTGAAGCTGTACATCTGGTCATTCCGCGACGAAGGCGCCTTCCACGAAGCGGTGACCAACCGCATCCTCGACGACCTGGTCGCCGCCACGTCGCCGCGTTTCATGCGCCTGACGGCGAAATTTTTCGTGCGCGGCGGAATTTTCACCAACGTCGTGGCGGAACACCGCCAGCCCGGCTGGATGCCGCCGCCGCGCGTCGAGCTTGGCGCCTTTGAAGCTCAATCCAACATCCGGGGCTAGATAACAGCATGCACGAAACCGACTTCGGCGGCGTTTCCTACCAGGCGGAAATCCCGCTCGGCTGGCAGGCCGCCCCTCCGCCCCAGGCGGCCGTATTGCAGGAATGGATGCACACCAACGCGGTGCTGCTCCACGCTTTCGCCACCATGGAAGGCCAGCCCCCCGAACGCGACAGCGAATCCGGCAGCGAAATCGAGCGCATCGAGGTAAAACTCGACCTGGTGCTCAACCTGCTGGCCAGGCTGCTGGCACAGCACGCGCCCCGCCCGGAACCTAGCCGGGTCACGCTGAGCGCGGCGGTGATCGAGTGGCTCTGCCTCGGCGCGGCGCCGCCGGCAGGCAGCGACATCGTGATTTCGCTATTCATCAACCCCTACCTGCCGCAGCCACTGCTGCTGCCGGCCAGGGTGCGCGCCGCCCGGACCGAAACCGGCGGCACCCAGGTCGCCGCGGAATTCACCCATCTCAGCGAAGAAGCGGGAGAATGGCTGGAACGCACGGTATTCCGCAACCATCGGCGCTTCATCCAGGCACGCCACCGCGAGGGTTAGTCACCCCTTGTCGGCCAGCTTGCCGGAAAAGAGGCCGGCGGCGACGATCATCGCGCCCCCCGCCCATTCCCGCGAATTGAGCGATTCGGCGGCGAGAAAATAGGACGAGATGGCCGCCACCACCAGCTCGAACAGGAATATCACGATCGCCTGATTGGCTGGGGTGTGGCTGAGGCCGAATTGCACCGTGACCGTCACCAGGAATATCAGCACGCCTATCCCCGCCAGCATGCCCCAGCCGTTGGCCGTCAAGCCCCCAGGAACGGCGGCTTGTCCGGGATAGGCCAGCAATGCCAGCAGCGACAGCAGGCTGACGCCCGCCCATACCCCCAGCGACTTGAGATCGACCGGAATATCATGGCCGCGCCGCGACAGGACGTTGGACGCGGCGAACATCAATCCCGCCGACAGCGCCAGCCATTCCGCATCATTGGCTGGGAGGGGAACGCCCAGGCGCGGCTGCCACAGCATGACGACCGCTCCGCTGAAAGCCATGCCCATCACCAACGAACCATGGAAGTTGGGGCGCTCGCCCAGCAGCAGGCGGGAAAGAAGCACCGTCCACAGAGGCGAGAGATAGAACAGCAGCAGCACCCGCATCACCTCGCCGTGCAAAATCGCCAGCACATAGGCGAGGTTGGTCCAGCCGGCGGTCAAGCCGATGGCCAGCAACATGCCGCGGTGTTCGGCGATGCCGCCGAGCTGGCGGCGGAATATCACGATCCCGGCAAGCAAGGGCAACAGATACGTGGCGAAGCTCGACAACGCCCCGGAAACGCCCGCCTGCTCCAGCAGACGATAGGGATACCAGACCAGCCCCCAGGTCGTCGCGCCTAAAAGCAATGACGAAACCGCCGCAATTTTCTGTTTGGATGCCACCCGAACCACCTTATAATTTCAATCTTTTTCGACCCGCGAAGCGCCGCATGAACCCCAACCTCGACCGCCTGCAAAGCTACCCGTTCCAGAAACTGCGCACCCTGTTCCAGGGCATCACGCCCAACCCGGCGCTGAAGCCCATCAACCTGTCGATCGGCGAACCCAAGCATGCCACGCCGGAACTGGTGAAACAGGCGCTTACCGACAACCTGGGCGGGCTGGCGAATTATCCCACAACCCAGGGCGGCGACGCGCTCAGGCAAGCCATCGGCGCCTGGATCGAGCGCCGCTACGGCATACCGCCGCTCGATCCCGCCACCCAGATACTGCCGGTCAACGGCAGCCGCGAGGCGCTGTTCGCCTTCGCCCAGGCGGTGGTCAGCCCTCTCCCTAACCCTCTCCCTGCACCCGCAAGGAGTGTCCCCGCCGAGAGCGGCGGCAAAGCCGCTCGCTCTGGCGAGACGGGAGAGGGAACGATCGCCCTCTCTCCCTCTGGGAGAGAGTTGGAGAGAGGGTACCGACAAGATAAACCGGTGGTGATTTCCCCCAACCCGTTCTACCAGATTTACGAAGGCGCCGCGCTGCTGGCCGGCGCCGAACCGTATTTCCTCAACACCCTGCCGGAAAACGGTTTCCGCATGGATTGGGACAGCGTGCCGGAAGAGGTGTGGCGGCGCACCCAATTAGTCTACGCCTGCTCGCCCGGCAACCCCACCGGCAAGGTCATGGACATCGGCGAATGGTCGCGCCTCTTCGATCTTTCCGACCAGTACGGCTTCGTCATCGCCGCCGACGAATGCTATTCGGAAATCTACCCGGAAGAGCACATCGCCCCCTTGAGCGCCTTGCAGGTCGCCCATCAACTGGGTGGCGAGGATTACGGGCGGCTGGTGGTGTTCAACAGCCTGTCGAAGCGCTCCAACGTGCCGGGCATGCGTTCCGGCTTCGTCGCCGGCTGCGAGTCGATCCTCGAAAAATTCCTGCTCTACCGCACCTACCACGGCTGCGCCATGAATCCGGCGGTGCAGGCGGCCAGCGCGGCGGCCTGGAACGACGAAGCGCACGTCGCGGAAAACCGCCGCCTGTACCGCGAGAAATTCGCCGCCGTGACGCAGATTCTGGCGCCGTCCCTGCCGGTGCGACAACCCGACGCCTCCTTCTACTACTGGGTGAAAACCCCCATCGCGGATAGCGAATTCGCGAAGCGCTTATATCGTGACTATAATGTCACCGTTTTGCCCGGCAGCTACCTGGCGCGCGAGGCGCACGGCATCAATCCGGGACAAAACTTCGTCCGCATCGCGCTGGTCGCGCCCCTGGAAGAATGCGTGGAAGCCGCGGAAAGAATTCGCCGCTTCGTCGGCACACTCTGAATACCCAAACACTCCTCCCCAACCCTCCAAGGAAAAAAGGAAAAATCATGAAAGAACTGCAAGCCCTCATCGACGAAGCCTTCGAGCGCCGCGCCGACATCACCCCGCGCAACGCGGACGCCAAGCTGAAGGACGGCATCAATCAGATCATCGACATGCTGGATTGCGGACAACTGCGCGTGGCCGAAAAAATCGACGGCGACTGGGTTACCCACCAGTGGATCAAGAAAGCCGTGCTGCTGTCCTTCCGCATGGAAGACAACTTCTTCATCAAGGGCGGCTTCACCAACTATTTCGACAAGGTGCCGTCCAAGTTCGCCGACTACAACTCCAAGGATTTCCGCGACGGCGGCTTTCGCGTGGTGCCCCCGGCGGCGGCGCGCAAGGGCGCCTACATCGCCAAAAACGTGGTGCTGATGCCCTCCTACGTCAACATCGGCGCCTATGTCGATGAAGGCACCATGGTCGACACCTGGGCCACCGTCGGCTCCTGCGCGCAGATCGGCAAAAACGTCCACTTGAGCGGCGGCGTCGGCATCGGCGGCGTGCTCGAACCGGTGCAGGCCGGCCCCACCATCATCGGCGACAACTGCTTCGTCGGCGCGCGCTCCGAAGTGGTGGAAGGCGTCGTCGTCGAAGACGACTGCGTGATCTCGATGGGCGTCTACATCGGCCAGAGCACCAAGATCTACAACCGCGAAACCGGCGAAGTCAGCTACGGCCGCGTTCCCGCCGGCTCGGTGGTGGTCAGCGGCAACCTGCCCTCCGCCGACGGCAAATACAGCCTGTACTGCGCCGTGATCGTCAAGCAGGTGGATGCCAAGACCCGCTCCAAGGTAGGCATCAACGAATTGCTGCGCGGCATCTAGTCATGTAGGATGGGTTAGCGGCGCAGCCGCGTAACCCGCCCCCCACCATGTGCGGCCTCTGCGGCGAACTGCGCTTCGACAACCAGCCTCCCGACCTCGACGCCGTCGAGCGCATGACGGCCAAGCTGGTCCGGCGCGGGCCGGACAGCGGCGGCTCGTTCAGCGACGGGCCGCTGGCGTTCGGCCACCGCCGTCTGGCGATCATCGACCTGTCCGCCAGCGCCGAACAGCCGATGGTAGACAACGACCTGCGCCTGGCGCTGGTGTTCAACGGCACCATCTACAACTACAAGGAATTGCGCGCCGAACTGGCGGAACTGGGCTATACGTTCTTCTCCGAAGGCGACAGCGAAGTCATCCTCAAGGCCTATCACGCCTGGGGCGAGAAATGCGTGGAACGCTTTTTCGGGATGTTCGCCTTCGCCGTGTGGG
The DNA here is from genome assembly GCA_964505475.1 of uncultured Sulfuricella sp. Lineage (GTDB taxonomy): Bacteria > Pseudomonadota > Gammaproteobacteria > Burkholderiales > Sulfuricellaceae > JAGXQV01. The sequence goes on from CAZDIJ010000049.1 coordinate 13,864, forward strand.
ACATGCGCCACCGCAGCCTGTTTCTGGCGCGCGACCGCTTCGGCATCAAGCCGCTTTACTACAGCCTCGCCGGCGCCCGGCTGCGCTTTGCCTCCTCGACCCAGGCACTGCTCGCGGCGGGCGGAGTCGATACCAGCATCGACCCGATCGCCCTGCACCACCATTTCACCCTGCACGGCGTGGTGCCCGCCCCGCGCACCCTGCTTGCCGGCGTGCGCAAGCTGGCGCCGGCGGCCACCCTCTCCTTCGATGCCGAAGGCCAAGCCGCGCAGCGCACCTACTGGACGCTGAACGCCACCCGCCCCGCCCAGCCGCTCTCCGAGCGGGAGTGGATCGCCGCCGCCCGCCTGGTGCTGGACCGCGCCGTCGAGCGCCATCGCCTGGCCTCGGACGTGCCGGTCGGCGTGCTGCTTTCCGGCGGGCTGGATTCCAGCCTGCTGGTCGCGCTGCTGGCCGGCCACGTGGATGATTTGCTGACCTTTTCGGTGGGCTTCGAGGATGTCGGCGCGGGCGCGGAGAAAGCCGACGAATTTGAATACTCCGACCTAGTGGTGGAGCGCGTCCAGACCCGCCACCACAAATACCTGATCCCCAATGCCGAAGTCCTGAAGCGCCTGCCGGAAGCGGTGGCCAACATGGCCGAACCCATGGTCGCCCAGGATGCGGTAGCGTTTTACCTGCTCGCCGAAAAAGTTTCCGAGGAGGTCAAGGTGGTGCTTTCCGGCCAGGGCGCTGACGAGGTGTTCGCCGGCTATTTCTGGTATCCGCTGATGGAGGCGGAGTACGGCAACGATTTGAAGCGCTTCCGCACTCACTACTTCGACCGCGGCCACGGCGAATATCTGGAAACCGTCACCGACGCCTACGCCAGCCCCGACGTCACCTCGGAACTGGTCAAGGAGCGCCTCTCCCTACCCGGCAGCGACACCTTCCTCGACAGCGTGCTGCGTTTCGACGTCACCACCTTGATCGTGGACGACCCGGTCAAGCGCGTCGATAACATGACCATGGCGTGGGGGCTGGAAGCCCGCGTGCCGTTCCTCGACCACGAACTGGTGGAACTGGCGGCGCGGATGCCGCCGGAACTGCGCCTGAAGGAAGGCGGCAAGTTCCCGCTCAAGGCCATCGCGCGCGGGCTGGTGCCGGACGCAGTGATCGACCGCCCCAAGGGCTATTTTCCGATGCCGGCATTGAAGCACGTGCGCGGCGAATTCCTGGAATTCATGCGCGCCATCCTCGATTCGGACGCCTGCCGCAACCGCGGGCTGTTCCGCCGCGACTACGTGGAAAAGCTTCTCGCCGCTCCCGAAGCCGAATCCAGCTACACCGCGATCCGCGGCAACAAGCTGTGGCACCTGGCGGCGCTGGAACTGTGGCTGCAACGCAACGTCGATCAACGCTCCGCCACATAGACCTCGAACAATATCCGTTGCCAGGGATTGCGGCTTTCACGCAGGCGGACGATGCGCGCTTCCAGCCGGGCGCCGCTATCGAGCAAGCGGGCGACCGCCTCGTTGTCGGCACGCGGCACGTAACCGAGAAAATGGCCGCGCCATTCCACCCGCACCGCGCGGACATCGTGTGGATTGTCAGCTTCGCGCACCAATTGCAGCGGGTCGCCGGCACGCAACTCGCGCCATAGGCGCTTACCCTCGTGAAACTGGAATCCGGCCAGCGGCGACTCCTGCAACAGGATTTTCGCCGTAACCTGGGTTTGCTGCGCCACCGCCGTCGCCGACGCTACGAAAAACCCGGCCAGCAGCCAGGAGCGCAGCGCCTTCACGTCATTTCGGCGGGCGGCTCGGGCGCCAGCGGCGTAACGATGGCGAATTCCGCGCCGCCTTCGAGGTTGCGCGCCTCGATGCGCCCATCCATGTTGCCTTCGACGATCATCTTCGACATATACAGTCCGATGCCCGTGCCTTTTTCCTTGGTGGTGAAATAGGGGTCGAAAATCTTGGGCAGGGCTTCTTCCGCGATGCCGCCGCCGTTGTCGCTGACCGACAGCACGGCATTTTCCCCGGCGCGCGCCAGCCTTACCGTTACTTTGCCGTTTGCCGGCTTCCGTTGCGTGATCGCGTCCCGCGCATTGGCCAGCAGGTTGAGCAGCACCTGGGAATATTCGCTGGGAAAACCGTGGGCGGTAATATCCTCGCCTTCCCGCCAGTCCACCTCGATCCGGTGCTCGACAAAGCTCGCCTTGACCATGGCGAGCGCATCGCGCACCGCCTTGTTCAGGCTGAAAGCCACCTTTTCGCGGTTGGGGCGGAAAAAATAACGGAAATCGTCGATGGTGGAAGACATCTTCTGCAACAGCGCCTGGCCGGTTTCCATGGTTTCCTCGACGAAAGCATCGTCGATCTCGCGGAAATGGTGCGCGTCCTTGATGTTCGCCAGCAATATCCCCAAGGCATTCAGGGGCTGGCGCCACTGGTGCGCGATGTTGCCGATCATCTCGCCCATCGCCGCGAGGCGCGACTGCTGGATCAGCATGTGATCTTTCTCGCGGCTTTTCGCCGTTTCTTCGTGGACGCGCTGTTCCAGCGTTTCATTGAGCAGCACCAGTTCATCCTGGGCTTCGTGCTGCTCCTCCAGCGCCTGCTTGACCTGCCTTTCGCGTTCCTGCAACTTGCCGACCAGGGTGTTGATGCGAAACGCCATCTCGTTGAAGGCATTGGCCGCGGCGCGCATTTCCGGCGCACCGGAAGGATCGACGCGCACGTCGAGATCGCCGTGTCCCAGCGCCCTGCTGGCCTCGTTCAGAACACGCAGGGGTTTCAGCCCGGCGCGCAGCACCAGCCAAATACCGAGAAAATCCAGCGCGATGGCCAGCAACAGAATCGCCAGGTGCTGCACCAGCCGCGACCAGATGCGATTAATCGCCTGCTGCGCGGAAACGACGATTTCGATCGCGCCATAGCGCCGCCCGCCGACTTCCGCCGCCGCCGCGCCGCCGATTTCGATGAAGCCGAACAAATGCCCGAACCAGGCCGGCGCCTTGGCGGCGACGGGGGTATCGTAGCTTTCCACCACTGCGCCGGCCGTATCCCGGTAGCGGATATGGGAAATGTTGTTGCGGCGGACGTGGTTGTCCAGGGTCTGCTGTAGCGTGGAAAAATCGCCGATGACCAGTATTTCCGCGAGCGAGGGCGGCAAAGTCTGAAGTTCCGCCTGGAGCTGGCCGCGCAGATCGCTTTCCGCCTCGCTCACTTCCCAGCGCAGCGAGGTGTAGAGCATGACGCCGCCGGCGATGACCAGCGCCAGGCTGGCCGTGAACAGCAGCCGCCCTGCAAAGGGCAGGCGATCCCAGAGTTTCACGAACGGCATGGGCATGGCGCTATTCGATGTCCCTCACGACGGTGGTCCGGTAAAAGTCGATGTAGTTCTGGTAATCCTTCTGGCTCGCCTTGAAGAAGCCGAGAGGAGGCTTCTGCTGGATGATCTGCGCGCTCGCTTCGAGAACCTTGAGGCCTTCCGCATCGCCGTCCATGCCGGCGACCGCCTGGCGCACCGCCTCGGCGACGGCTTCCGGGACGCGGGGATGAACCGAAATCGGCAGATTGTGGTAAGGCTGCGATTCCCACAGCACCCGGTAAGCCAAATTTTCCCGTGCCGCGTAGGAACGCATCACCTGGCTGTTCACCCCGGCGGCCACCACCTTACCGGCCTTGAGCTGCCCCATGATGCCTTCCTGGTTGCCGCCGAAAACCGGGCTGACGCCGATGTTTTGCCGCATCAGATAATCCATGGGGACGGCATAGCCGACGAAAGCCGCCTTGGAGGGAAATCCCACGACTTTGCCGTTGAGTTCGGCAAGCGATTTCACCGGCGTATCGTCGAGGGTGACGATCTGCGAGGCGATGGCGTCCGCCTTCGGGCGCAGGATAACCTGATAGCCCGGCGCGGAGGTGGCGGGCAGGAAGATGGTGTTGGAATAGACGAAATCATATTCCCCCGCGGCGATCGCCGCGTTGGATTCGGGCGCGGTGCGCGCGATCTTCAGTTGCAGGCCGACGCCGGTCTTGCGGGAAACATGATCGAGAATGGGATTCCAATACTGCGCCGTCAACACCGCGCTACGCTGCGACAACACGCCGAAGGAATAACTCTTGCCCTCGGCCTGACACGTCGCGGCGCCCATGGCGGAAAAAAGACACGCGGCAGCGGCGATCCAGATATGTTTCATCCTAAATTCCTTAATTTTAACCACGGGGAACATGGGGGAAAATCGGAAAAACATCCCGTTGAAAGGGATGGACTGTCCGCCTGCCGGGCGGGCGGCATTTTCTTCATGCCTCGCTGCAATTCCAGCATTTCCCCGTGCTCCCCGTGGTTGAACTGCGTTTTTTAGGTTCATGCCTTGTCTCCTCGGTTCAATGATGGTTGATTCGTGGCGCGGCGGCGCAAAGGATGGCGGCAATTCATGCCTTGTCCTCCCCGCCGCCGACCGGGCAGTTCACGACGATCAACGACAAGTCGTCGTGCGCCGGACGGCCGCCGAGATGTTCCTGCACCTGCCGCACCGCCGCCGTGAAGCGCGCCTCGCCCGACAGCGGCGCAACGGCGGCGACCAGCGCGTCCAGGCCGAGCGGCTGGCCGGCGGCGTCTTCCGCATCGACAAAGCCGTCTGAAAACAGCAGCAACTGCGCTTCGCCGTCCCAATGCCGGATGTCGGTGCGCACGTCCACCAAGCCATTTTCCACGATTCCCAGCGCCAGGTTGGTGGATTTGAACAAATGCAGCACGCCGCCGTCGCAGCACAGCCAGATGGCCGGCGGATTGCCGCCGTTCCACACCTCGACGATCTGGTTGCGGGCGTCCACCCGCGCCAGGGTCGCCGCGACGAAGCGGTCGGCGGTGGATTGCTCGCGGATGACGCCGTTCATTTCCCGCAGCATGGCCGACATGGCGAAACCCTTTTCGACCATACGGTAAAAAATCCGCGACAGCGGCAGCAAGTTCATCGCCGCCGCCAGACCGTGGCCGGTGGCATCGGCCAGGATGATGAAAAGATCGCCGTTGGGCGCGCGCTGCGCCGCCACCAGGTCGCCGCTGAAGTTGGTCGCCGGCGCGATCCAGGAATGCAGCAAGGGATCGCCGAGATTTTCGTCGCGGACGGTGCGGTCCATCAATTCCGCCACCATCAGGTTCTCGCGTTCCGCCGCGTCGTGGTATTGCTGCAAATCCTTGAGCAATTCCTGCATCAAGCGGTTTTTCGTTTCCAGTTCGCGTTTCTGGTGCAGCACCCGCGCGCTCTTGAGTAGAGCCTTCCCCAGCAGACCGGCATCGACCGGCTTGACGACGTAACCGTCGATACCGATTTCGATCGCCTTGAGAAAATAATCAATCTCGTTGAATGCCGTCGTCAGGATGATCGGCACATGGGGATCGAGCGCCCGTATCCGGGCGGCCATCTCCAGGCCGTTCATTTCCGGCATCAGGATGTCGCTGACGACGATGTCGGGCTGGTGGGCGCGAAAAAGCTCCAGCCCCTCGGCGCCGTTGGCCGCCATGTAGAAGTCCCCGACGCGGCGCTTCAGGAATTGCGCCAGTTGCTGGCTGATATGTTCGTCGTCCTCGACGTAAAGCAGGGAAAACTGCTTCAGGATGGCGTTGTCGCCGCTGGGGGTCATGCACTGCTCTCCAATGGATTCTTTCTTATTGTCCGCCAAGGATAACCCACCCCTAACTTCTAGTTCCTATTTTTCAGCAATTCGGCGAACTGCGCCGCCGGCAGGGGGTGGCTGAACAGGTAGCCCTGCATTTCATCGCAGTGATGGGCTTCGAGGAAGGTTTGCTGATCGCGGTTTTCCACCCCCTCGGCCACCACCCGCAAGGTCAGGCTTTGCGCCAGAGAAATGATCGCATCGACGATCGCCGCGTCGTCGCGGTTGACGGTGACGTCGCTGACGAAGGAACGGTCGATTTTGAGGGTGTCGATAGGCAGGCGCTTGAGGTAGTTCAAACTGGAATAGCCGGTGCCAAAGTCGTCCACCGCAATGCCGATTCCCATCGCCTTCAATTCGTTGAGGGTGGCGATGTTCTCCTCGATATTGTGCATCAGCATGCTTTCCGTCACCTCGAGTTCCAGGTAGTGCGCATCGAAGCCGGTTTCAAACAGTATCTTGCGCACGGCGCCGGCGAAATCAGCCTGGCGGAACTGGCGCGCCGACAGGTTGACCGCCACCCGCAACGATTTGTGCCCCGCCTGGTGCCAAGCCTGCGCTTGTTCGCAGGCGCTGCGCAGCACCCAGTCGCCGTATAGTGGACCCCTCAGTCAAGACAATATTGAGTCGAGTTTAAGAGGGTAGCCC
>CAZDIJ010000050.1:0-20159 GCA_964505475.1 uncultured Sulfuricella sp.
GTGGAAGGCGGGCAGGAAGGAGTGGTGGATGTTGATGATGCGGTTGGGGTAGTGCTTGATGAAATCCGCCGACAGCACCTGCATGTAGCGCGCCAGCACGATCAGATCGACGTGGTGGTGGCGCAGAACGGCGAGTTGATCCTTTTCCGCCTCGTGCTTGCTGTCGCGCTCCACCGGGATGTGCTGGAATGGGATGCGGTAGGCTTCCGCCAGCCATTGGGTATCGGTGTGATTGCTGAGGATCAGCGGGATGTCGCAATTCAGTTCGCCGCTCTGGTGGCGGTACAGCAGGTCGGCCAGGCAGTGGTCGTAACGCGAGACGAAGACCGCTATCTTGGGGCGGTGGCTGGACTGCGCCAGCCGCCAGGTCATCTGGAACTTTTCCGCGATGGGCGCGAAGTGCCGGTCGAAGCTGGCGATGTCCAGGTCGAAATCGTGCAGGTCCCACTCGACGCGCATCAGGAACAATCCCAGTTCGCTGTCCTGGTGCTGGTCGGCGTGCAGGATGTTGGCGTTGTGCTGGTATAGAAAGTTGGCGATGGTGGCGACCAGTCCTTTCTGGTCGGGGCAACTGATAAGCAGGATGGCGGTGTTTTTCATTTTGTCCTGATGGAGGCAAGCGAAAGGGAATCGACGCCCATTATAACTTGTAGCCGCCGGCTTTGTAGCCGCCGGCCTGTAGCCGCGCGCGCCGAGCGCGGCTGGCCGTTGCGAAGCGTCATGGCGTCCGCCCCATGGAAAGCCGCGCTCGGCGCGCGCGGCTACAGGGTTGGCTGTTGCAGGAAGCGGACGAAGTCTTCTTCCGGGAGGGGGCGGCTGTAATAATAGCCCTGGATTTCGTCGCAGCCGGCCGCGCGCAGGAATTCGAGCTGTTCCGCGGTTTCCACGCCCTCGGCGATCACGCCCAGGTTGAGGTTGCGGGCGAGGCTGATGATCGCCTTGGTGATGGCGGTGTCGTTGGCGTCGCCGGGCAGCCCGCGGACGAAGGACTGGTCGATCTTGAGCGTGTCGATGGGAAAGCGCTTGAGGTAGCTCAGGCTGGAATAGCCGGTGCCGAAGTCGTCCAGCGACAAGGTGACGCCGAGGCGCTGGAAGTTCGTCATCATGGAAATCACGCTGTCAGCCTTGTGCATGATGACGCTTTCGGTGATCTCCAGTTCCAGAAAGGCGGGATCGAGCCGGTGGCGCTGGAGTATCCGCTCCACCAGGTGCGGCAGTTGGGGGCGGAACTGTTTCGCCGAGATGTTGACCGCCAGCTTGACGATGGGCAGCCCGGCTTCCTGCCACTGTTTGTTCTTGAGGCAGACCGTTTCGAGGATCCATTCTCCGATGGAGACGATCAGCCCGGTTTCCTCGGCGATGGGAATGAACTGGGCGGGGGAGATCAGCGGCCCATCGTCGTGCTTCCAGCGCAGCAGGACTTCCGCGCCGATGATTTTTCCCGAGGCGAGATCGAGCTGGGGCTGGTAATGCAGCAGCAGTTCGCGGCGTTCCAGGGCGCGGCGCAGGTTGTTCTCCATCTGGAGCCGCTCCAGGGAGCGCTGGTTCATTTCCCGCGAGAAAAACATGTATTGCTCGGCGCCATCGCCTTGCTTGGCGCGGTACATGGCGATGCCGGCACATTTGAGCAGGGTTTCGGCGTCGTCGCCGTCGTCGGGGTAGACGCTGATGCCGATGCTGGCCGCCGCCAGCAGTTCGTGGCCGTTGATGACGATGGGCTGGGATAGCGCGGCGAGGATTTTTTCCGTCACGATGGCGGCATGCTCCCGCTTGGTGATGTCGAACAAGGCCACCACGAATTCGTCGCCGCCGATCCGCGAAACCACGTCTTCGTCGCGCACGCAGCCGTTCAGCCGGTGGGCGATTTCCTTCAGCAGCAGGTCGCCCGCTTCGTGTCCCAGGGAATCATTGACCTGCTTGAAGCGATCCAGGTCGATCAGCAGCACGGCGCCGTGCAGATTGTTGCGGTGCGCCTCGGTCATGGCTTGTTTCAGCAGGGTGAACAGCATGGCGCGGTTGGGCAGGCCGGTCAGCGTGTCGTAATAAGCCAGGCGGTAAATTTGTTTCTCGGCGTTCTTGCGCTCGGCAATGTCGCTGAAGATGGCGAAATAATAGGCGATCACCCCATCCTTGCCGCGCACGCAACTGATGGATGTCCACACCGGAAAGGATTCGCCGTTCTTTCTTTTCCCCCACCCCTCGCCGATCCATTGGTTGGAGTCGTAGAGCGAGGTGTAGACCTCCAGGTAAAAATCGTCGTCGTGGATGTGGGAGCGGAGGAAGCCGGGCGGCTTCCCCAATACCTCGCCCGGCTCGTAGCCGGTAATCTTGGTGAATGCCCGGTTGACGGAGAGGATGATGCCGGCCGGATCGACGACAATGATGCCTTCGTCGCTGTTTTCGAAAATTGCCGCTTGCAGGCGCAATTGTTCCTCCGCCTTGAGGCGGTCGGTGATGTCGATCAGAAAGCCGATGATGCCGTTGGGCAGGCCGTCCAGGTCGTAGGTCAGGGAAAGGGTCAGGCTGGCCCAGAATATTTCCCCCGATTTCTTGCGCCGGCGCACCACCATTTCGCGCCCGCCTTTTTCAAAGAGGTCGTGGTAGAGCAGTGAGTCCTCCTCCTCCTCCTCGGCGTAGAGAAACAGAATGTTCTTGCCGATGGCTTCCGCGGCCGTGTAGCCGAACAGGTTTTCCGCGCCCTTGTTCCAGCTTGTGATGTAACCCATCAAATCCATGGCGATGACCGAATCCTGGATCTGGTCGATGATTTGACGGTGCTGTTTGCTTTGTTCCTCGCTTTCCTGCAATTCCAGCATGCGTTGCTCATAGGCGAGGCGTGCCTCGGCCGCCTCGGCGATCATGCCGGCGAAGCCGCGCAGGCGTTCCGCGTCGGAGCCGGAAGCAGGGGCGCCGGCTATGCAGACGGCCCCGATTTGACCGCCATTGGCGAGGAGGGGGCAGCACCAGCCCGAGACGCCATTCTCTCCGCTATCTGGCAGGGGAACGGCGTCCTGCCAGCGCAGCGCTTCCTCGACGCCTTCTTGCCAATACTCCGGCAGCGCGCTGCGGTATTCGGGGAAGCCGGCTTTCTCGTCGAGATAGCAGTAGCCGTCGGCAGCGTCGAAGGCGCCGCGGAGAATGTTGGCGATTTCGCCGGCCAGCACTTTCCTGTCGCGGTTCAGGACGACCTCCACCAGCGACAGAAACAGAGCTGTATCGCTGGTTTTGCGTGCTTCGCTGGCGATGTCGTCGATAACGTGGGTCATGGCCGTCGGGAAGAGTAGTTAATCGCTGACGTTGAGCCGGTGCGTCCAGCCCAAGGCGCTGGCTTGGGCCAGGCTGAAGAATTCGGGAGCCATGTTCAACTTGCCGAGCCTCGACGCCGTTTCCTCGAAATCGAAATTCTCGGCGCATTCCGCCAGTTGCAGCATTTCCCCCAGCACGCCCGCGCGGCGCAGCAGGGCGGCTTCGATGTCGTCGGCCAGGCGCAGCGATTGGAGGATGTTGCCGAGCGCATCGTCCATCAGGATGCCGAGCAGGGAAAATACGCCAACCATGAAAGCCTGCTCCTGGAATTCCAGCGAAGGCGAGGCGCTAATTCCCCGTGTCAGCAGTTCCATCAGACGGCCACGCGCCGCTGCGCGCTGCATGAGCACGCTGGGGCCGCTGTCGGCCTGGTTTTGCTGGGCGAAAAGAAGGAGCTGGAGCCAGCGCTGCAATTGTCGCCGACCGAGTATGGTCAGCGCGTGGTTGAAAGAGGAAACCTTGGTGCGCAAGCCCATCGACGCGGAGTTCACCAGGCGCAGCAAGTCGAAGGAAAGTTTGGGTTCCTTGCGCAAAATCAATTCCAGTTCGTGGGTTTCGGCATCCTGCGCGACCAGGGTCAGCAGCTTCATCAAAGTTAGCCGGGATGCGCCTTGCAGCTTGTTCTTGCCGTTGCGGAATCCTTCCAGGGAGGCGAAGGCGTGAAAGGCAAAGGCTTTTCCCGCGCACCATTCGAACAATTCGAGGCTGTCGATGCCGGTAGCGAACAGCTTGGCCTCGCTTTGGGCGACTTTGCGCCAGCCGGAATCGGGCACGGTGTTTTTCGCCGTCGTGGCGTCGGCAATGATGATCCCGGCTGTTTCATGATGCGCCGGAAGGTCATCGGCATGGCCGTGAGCGGCGAAACGGAAGCCCTTCCCCCGGAGCGCCCGGCATTTTGCCAGTAGTTCGCCGTCTTGCGCCTGCCGTTTGTTCAGGACAAAGATCACCTGGCTGGCGGGAAAGGCGATTTCCGGGATTTCCAGATTCAGCCAGGCGGAATCGAGGGAAATGAAAAAAACGAATTGCCGGAGCGCGGCGAAACCTTCCCATTCCTCGGCGAGTTGCGGAAACAGACTGGTGGAAACCGAGCCGCCCTCCCGCAACGCCAGGTTGAATCCATTCCAGTTCAGGTGCTTGTCGTAAACCGGTTGGATTAATATGGGGAAACGCTCTTCGCTCATTGCTGCTCCGCTGATTCAATTCTGGATTTGTCGAGGTGGAAAGCCAGCTTGCCGACCGGTCTGTTATTGCATTTATTACATTGTCATTTTCATCTTAGCAAAAGGGGGGGCTGGTTGACAAAAAATCCAGTGAATAAATTCCCGTCCGGCGGAGGCGCGCTGGTTCGCGGGACACGCCGAGATTTGCATTTACGCGCCGGGGCGAATTCGGCTAATATTGTCCGGGCACCGCTTCAGTTCCATTTTGATGGTAAGCCCGCATCCAGGAGAACCGAAATGAAAACAGGCAAAAACAATTCCGCGCTGCGCCAACTCGGCCAGGGCATGACCGAATACATCATCATCGTCATCGTCGTGGCCATCGCGGCCATCGGCGTTTACATGTATTTCGGCAAAACCGTGCGCGAGGACGTTGCCGGCATGTCCAAGGAAATGGCCGGCCAGGATAGCAGCGCCGCGCGCACGGGCGCCGCGACCGCCGCCGGCGATGCGCAAACGAAGGAAGCGGATAAGACCAAGGGTCTGGGGTCCTACGAAGTTCAGAAGTGACGGCAAGCGGTTCCGCGCCGCCGAATTTTCATAACCCCCACCCGGCACGCGCAGACGCAAAGGCTCGCCCGGCACGCCAGCGCGGCCAATCGCTGGTGCTGGGCAGCATTCTGCTGATGGTGGTGATGGTGGTGTTGCTGCTGCTGTTCAATACCGCCCAGCTCACCAGCACCCGGATGCAACTGCAAAACACCGCCGACGCGACGGCTTATAGCGCCGCCACGGTTGCCGCCCGCGACTACAACTTCAGCGCCTACATGAACCGGGCGATGGTCGCCAACCAGGTGGCGGCGGCGCAGATGGTCGGGCTGACCTCGTGGTTCCGCTTCACCGGCCAGACCCTCGACAACATCGCCGTGGTGTGCGCGCCGATACCCGGCCTGGATGTCATCTGCGCAGCGCTGGCGGAGACCTACGAGGAGTTGGAGGTGGTATTCGAGGACTCCGTCCTGCCGGTGCTGATGAATGCGCTCAACTACTGGATGACGGCGCTCTCCGATCTGCAAATGGCTTTTCACTATGGCAACGTCGAGGCCATCGTCCAGAACGTCCTGTACAGCGGCGACACCGTGCAAACCGGGGTGCTCGCCCTCAATGACCCCGATGCCAGCGTGACCCACTGGCCGGACAGCAGCGGGAATATCCCCTCCGAACTCTACCGCCTCGCCATCCTGACCAAGGATGCCTCGCAATGGTGGGATTACACCCGCCGCTATGACGAACCCAAGGGAGACGACGCGAGCCGCTTCGCCGATGTCACCCGCAATTCCCTGGATGGCTTTTCCAATAAGCGCGCCTGGGATCTATCGGGTACGGTGGCCAATACCGACTGGATTACGCGCTACATTCCCAAATGGCTGATGGACTTGCTGCCGGTACATTTCTCCGCCTCCATGGATCTGGGTATCGCCCGCCGTGGCGGCACCGAGCTGAAACGGGTGGATGGCAGGCACTCTTGGTCGGCCGCCGATACGCTGATGGGTGAGGGCAAGATCAGCGTCACCGCTGAAATCATCTGCGGTTTTCACCGCTGCGGCTGCGAGGTGAAAGTCGCCCACCACTGCGTCATTCCCAAGATGTGTCCCAAATATTGCGGCAAGACTTTCCACCCCCCCACCGTTTACATCCCCTTCGGCTGGGGCGCGGCGTATTCCAAGGCGCCCGGTGATTCGGCTCTCGGCGAAACCATCTTCAATTCAGGCCTGGATGGCAAACAGTATGGCGGCGCGGCGGAGGGCATGGCGAAAGCGACTTTCGAGATCGCCGTGGGCGAATTCGGGGAAATTCCCGTGACATCCTTCGGCGGACTCCAGCCCTACTATGAAATCGCCAAACCCGGCGACACGGCTACCCAGAACCGCGAAGGCCCCGAACTCACTTTCGTGGTCAGCAAGAAAACCGCCAAGACCCGAACCGCCGCGCGCGCCGGTTTCGGCGCGCCGGCAAAGCAACCGGGGCCTTTTGGCCTGGATAACCTCCGGCTCGAAGACCCGTCCGACCCGGACAGCTTTTACGCCATCGCCAAGGGCCGGCTGCATTTTGCCCAAGACGGCCAGTACAGCAATCTTTTCAGCCCCTACTGGGAAGCGAAGCTGGCCGATACCACCAACTCGGAGCGTAAGCTTGCCTATGAAACCCTGTTCGGCTGGAAGGGGTTTCTCCACGGCGGCTTTGCCGCGCCGAATCCGAGCGGGTTGCCGAGCTATGAGCCTTGAGCGCCATTCCGCCGCGAGCGGCCAGGCCATGACCGAGTTCATCGTTGTCTGTCTGGCGCTGGTGCCGGTGTTCCTCGCCATTCCCCTGCTGGGGAAATACATGGATATCCATCATAGCGCCATCCAGGGCACGCGCTATCTGGCCTGGGAGCGCACGGTATGGACGCCCGAGAAAAAATCCAGCGCGCAACTGGAAAATGAAATGCGCAACCGGGTGTTCGGCGGGCCGGCAATTCCTGTCCGCGCCGGCGACGGCAATGCCGCTCCGGCGCGCTACAACCCGCTGTGGAGCGACACTGCCGGGCATCCCATGCTGGCGAAATACGGCGATGTCAGCGGCGGCACCCAGGGTGGCGCGGGAGATACCACGCCGGGTCTCATCTACAACAAGGTCGTCAGCAAGCTGGTGGACATCTTCGACACCGTGTCCGGTTGGCTGGACGCCATCGGCGGCGTGCGTCAGGCGCGCTTCGAGATCAACGTGAAGGGCATGTACAGCGGCACTATCGGGGTAAACATCGCGGAACGGGGGCAGCCCGGCCAGCCCGGGATGATCCCGGCGCCCCTGTATATTCCCGCGATCCAGACAAATATCCGCCCCAACGTAATCATCAGCGACGCCTGGGGAGCCTCGCAGCCGGGCAGCGGCCATCATTGCACGAGCGCTCAGGATGCACGCTCCGAGTTGTGCCAGGTTGCGCCGCTGGTGCTGACCAACTTTCTGTCGGGCTGGTTCAGCACCTTGACCCACGATGTCGGCTACGCGATACCCGAGTTCAAGGAGCTGGATTACGGACGCATCACGCCGGGGGCGGTGCCCAAGGACCGGCAGCCATGAAGCTGGCCGCGCTGTGCTTGCTTCTGCTGCTGGCCGCCGCGCCGTGCCGTGCCTGGATTCGCGTGGAAGCGCCGCCTGCCGCCAGCCTGGAGTGGGTGGCCGAGGACATGGTGTACAACGGAGTGCCCATGCGCATCCAGTTTTTCCGCAGCAAGGCGGCGCCGGGCGAGGTGCTCGCCCATTACCGCCAGCGCTGGAGCGACGGTGGGCGGAAGCAATACGTGGAAAATCGCCTCGGCCCGTGGGAAACCATTGCGCGCGGCCTGGGGGAATTTTTCGTCACCGTTCAGGTGCGTCCTACCGCAAGCGGCGGGTCGGAAGGCTACCTGGCGCAGCGCCCGCTCGCCGTCAGGGCGACGCCCGTATTGGGACAGGGCATCGCCCTGCCGCCGGGAAGCGAGGTGGTGAACGACATTCTCAACCGCGACATCCACCGTCCGGCGCGCACATTGCTGGCCTTCAACAGCCTGCCGGTGGATGCCAATGCGGCTTTTTTCCGCGAACGCTATACCCGCGACGGCTGGACTCTCGCCAGCGACGCCAAGGGGCGCAACGGCGGCAGGCAAATGATATTACGGCGCAATGGCGAGGAATTGTCCCTGGCGCTGGCGCTCCGCGCCGGCAGAACGGCGCTGGGCGCCACCCTGGCCGGAAGATGATGCTGGACATGAAGAGAAATCGTGGGCAATCTTATACTGAATATGTCGTTGTCGTGATGGCTCTGGTCATGGCGCTGCTGGCCAGGGACGAAACCGGGACGCCCTACGCGAGCCGGTTGATTGCCGCCATCAAGCAGTCTTACCAGGGCTACGCGACTTCGATCGCGCTGCCGGAATTGCCGACGGATAAATAACCGGGAGATAATCACATCGCCATGGCTACAGAATCGAACCCCTCGGAGCAGCCCCGTGGCCGCAAAACCCTCGTGCTCGCCCTGGCCGGCGGGATACTGGGCGTGGCGGCCAGCGTGATGGCTTATCACTATCTGGAACGCGAGGAAACGCAACTGCGCGAACAGATGCAATCCAAGCAGAGCCAGGACGATATCCTGGTCGTGGTGGCCAAGGCGAATTTGGCGGCCGGAAGCGAGATTGGCGACGGCAACATGGCGACCCGCCATGTGCCGAAAGACTATGTGTACCCGGAAACCATCCTCCCCGGAAATTTCGACAAGGTGCGCGGGCAAACCCTGGCCAAGGCGCTGGCGAAGGGGCAGCCCCTGCTGTCCGGCTACTTGTCGGAAGGTGGGGTGGCTGGCCTGTCGGACAAGCTCAAGGAGGGGCGGCGCGCGGTCACCATCAACGTGGACGAGGTGAGTTCGATCAACGGCCTGATCCATCCTGGCGACCGCATCGACCTGCTGTTCAGCGGCCGGGGCGGCGCCAGCGGAGGCAGCGTTGTTCCATTGCTGCAAAACCTGAAGGTGTTGGCCACCGGCAGCCAGTATCTTCCCGCCGACGGCCAGCCGGGACAGGACAAGTTTGGCCTGACCTATTCCACGCTCACCCTCGACGTTACGCCCGAGGATGCGGCGCGGATCACCCTGGCGCGCGAGCTAGGCATCCTCACCGCCACCCTGCGCGGTCGCAACGACGATCAGAGCGCGCCGCACGCCGTTCCCCTGACCGCCAGCCAGCTATTCGGCCCCGCGCCCGCCGCGCCGTCCGTGCTTTCCGGCCAGGCCGCGGCGCGCGCCGATACCGTCACCTACATCGTGCGCGGCGAGTTGCCCGGCGTGGCGTCCATGTTTGAACTGCCGGTGGGCGAAGTTCCAACGCGCGGTTTGGTTTCCCCGGAAAGCGGCGACAAACCTTACACGCCGCCCGCCGGCACTCGGGACGTTCCCACAGGGATGGAGCAGAAAAAACGATGAAGACGACTATCCATTATTCGCACTGGCTGGCCCTCGCACTGCTGGCGCTGCTGGCGTTTCCCGCCGTCCTGCGCGCGCAGGACGCGGACCAAAGGAAGGCCGCCGTGCTGGAGCGTATCGACCTCTACGCCGGCGAAGTCCGGGTGCTTCCCGTCCGCCCGGTATCCAAGGTGGCGCTGGGCAACGCCCGCATCATCAGCACGACCATCCTGCCCAACGACCAGTTGCTGTTGATGGCCGACGCGGCGGGCAGCAGCACGCTGCACATCTGGCTCAAGGATGGCCGTGAGGTGCAGCTCGCGGTGCGCGTGACGGAAAACGACGCCTCGCGCATCCTCGCCGATGTGCGCGCCCTGATCCAGCCGCTGGCGGGGTTGAGCAGCCGGGAAGTGGGAGGGCAGGTGTTCATCGAGGGAGAGGTGGACCCCAAGGTGAAGCCGCGCATCGCCTCCATCGTCAAGTCCTTCCCCAAGGTGGTGGATTTGACTCTGGAAAGCGACATGACCATGAAAAAAATGGTGCATCTCGACGTGCGCATCATGGAATTCAAGAAAACCGCCCTGGAGCGCATCGGCGTCGAGTGGGCGCCGTCCGCAACCGGACCCAGCGCCGGTCTGCGCGTCGGACGTTTCCTGGCGCTGCCGGGGCCGCGGCATTTCGCCAACCTGGGGAGCGATTTTACCTCCGTCATCAACATGATGGTCACCGACGGCGACGCGGTGGAACTCGCCTCCCCCCACCTGAGCACGCGCAGCGGCGGGGAAGCTTCGTTTCTCGCGGGCGGCCAGATACCCATTCCCACCACCAACACCACCGGCCAGAGCAACGTCATTTTCAAGGACTACGGCATCAAGCTGAACTTCAAGCCGGTCACCGACGCCGACAACAACGTGCTGATAAAGGTGGAAACCGAGGTCAGCACCGTGGACAGCACCACCACCGTCCAGGGCATTCCCGGCTTCCTGACCCGCCGCACCAGCGCCGAGGTCAACGTGCGCGACGGAGAGCCGATGGCGCTGTCAGGGCTGATCGACACCAATCTTTCCAACAACGTCACCAAGATTCCCCTGCTTGGGGATATTCCGGTGCTGGGGCAGCTGTTCCGCTCCACCGAATTCCGCAATAACCGCACCGAGATGATCGTGTTCGTCGAGCCGCGGGTGGTCGAGGCCAACCGCCAAGTCAACCGGCAGGCCGAGGAAACGGCGGCGCGGATCGAGAAAAAACGCGATCAGTTGTTGAAGGACAACCTGGTCGATTGACCGGAGCAAGGACGGCTTCCATGATTATCATCCGGGTGGAACCCCCGAAAGGACCGGCCAACGAAATCACCTGCGTCGGCAACCGTTTTACTGCCGGCAGCGGGCCGGACAACCTGGTGCAGTTGTTCGGCGGGAAGGTGGCGATGGTGCATTTCACGGGGTTGGAGGAAAACGGCCAGATTTTCGTCGAGGATGCCGGCTCCATCCACGGCACCTTCGTCAACGGCGAGCGGATCAAGCGTAGCGGTCCGCTCACGGCGGCAGATCAGATTCAGGCGGGGGATTACCGCATTTACCTCGGCAACGGCAAGGATCGCGCCGAATCCCCGGCCAAGGCCGCCGTTTCCGCTCCCCAGCCAGCCTCGTCGCTCCCGTCCGCGCCAGAACCGGCCGCCGCGCCGCGTCCGGCGCTCGATGCGGATGCCGCCGGCGCCGTGCGGCGGAAGGAAGAGATGCGCCACTGGCAGGATCGGGTGCGCCAGGCGCTGCTGTTGCAGATGGATCTCAAGCGGGTGGATGTCAGCCGCATGAGCGAGGATGCCTTGCGCAGCCTCACCAGCGAGATGATCGGCGGCATCATCGCGCGCCTCGACGATCTGCCCGCCGGATTCGACCGCGCCGAACTGGCGCTCGCGGTGCTCAACGAAACGGTCGGGCTGGGGCCGCTGGAAGCCCTGCTGGCCGACGACAGCGTCAGCGAGATCATGGTCAACCGTCACGATGAAATCTACGTGGAGCGTAACGGACGCCTGGAGCTTTCGCCAGTGAGTTTTACCGGCGATGCGGCGGTGATGGCGGTCATCGAGCGCATCGTCTCGCCGCTGGGGCGGCGCATCGACGAAAGCTCGCCGATGGTGGACGCCCGCCTGGCGGACGGCTCGCGGGTAAACGCGATTATTCCGCCGCTCGCCCTGCGCGGGCCGTGCATCACCATCCGCAAATTTTTCCGTCATCGCCTCGAAGTGGAAGACTTGGTGCGCTTCGGCACCATCAGTGAGGACATGGTGCGCTTTTTGCACGTCGCCGTGGAACAACGCCGCAACATCGTGGTATCCGGCGGCACCGGTTCGGGCAAGACCACGTTCCTCAACGTCCTGTCCAACTTCATTCCCCATAACGAACGCCTGGTTTCCGTCGAGGATGCCGCCGAATTGCAATTCAGCCAGCCCAACCTGGTTTCCCTCGAAGCCCGTCCGCCCAACAGCGAGGGCAAGGGGCAGATCGCCATCCGCGACCTGGTGAAAAACTGCCTGCGGATGCGCCCCGACCGCATCGTGGTGGGGGAATGCCGGGGCGGCGAAGCGCTCGACATGCTGCAAGCGATGAATACCGGCCACGACGGCTCACTCACCACGGTGCACGCCAACTCGCCGCGCGACGCCCTGTCGCGGATCGAGGTGATGGTGCTGATGGCGGGGGTGGAAATGCCGCTCGCGGCGATACGCGAGCAGGTGGCCTCGGGCGTGCAGTTGATCGTGCAGCAGGCGCGCTTCGCCTGCGGCAGCCGCAAGGTGACCCACATCAGCGAGGTGACCGGCACCGAAAGCGGCACCATCCAGCTCCAGGATTTGTTTCTATACCGGCAGCATGGCTACGGCCCGGACGGCAAGGTGCAGGGCGAGTTCGTCGCCACCGGAGCCATCCCCGAATTTTATGAAATCCTGGCGCAACGGGGCATTGCCACCGATCTCAGCATCTTCCGCGCGGGAGGGCGGGCGGCGTGATGAAGCCGGCGATCATCGCGTTCGCCTTTATCGGCGGAGGCTTGCTCGGCGTGGTCGGGCTGATGTCGTTGTCCGCGTTCCTGCGCCGCTACCGCGAATCGTTCACCCAGACCGCCCGCCACACTCTGGGCGAAATGTTTCTGTTCGTGGAAGCCTCGCGGCTGTTTCACTACAATCTTGCACTGTTGGTGGCGCTGCCGCTGCTGATGCAGGTCGTCACGGATTCGCCGCCGCTTGCCGTCGCCACGCTGGCGCTGGTGGCGGTGCTGCCGCGTTTCGTCTACCGCTCGTTGCAGGAGCGGCGCCTCAAGCTGTTTCTCGGCCAGCTTCCCGACGCGCTGATGGCGTTGTCGAGCAGCCTCAAGGCCGGCGGCAGCCTGACCGCCTCGCTGGAAAAGCTGGTGGAGGAGCAGCGCCCCCCGCTGAGCCAGGAATTCGAGCTGTTCCTGCGGGAAAACCGGCTGGGGGTGGATTTCGATACCGCCCTGGAGCGCATGGCGCGGCGTATCGGCCACCAGGATTTCCAGTTGGTGGCGGCGGGCATGCGTATTTCGCGCGAAGTGGGCGGCAATCTCGCCGCCATTCTGGAAACCCAGGCCGAGATTCTGCGCAGCAAGGCGATCATGGAAGGAAAAATCCGTTCCCTTACTGCCCAAGGCAAGCTCCAGGGCGTCATCATGACCGTGCTGCCCCTGGTGCTGGGAGTCATCCTCTATTTTCTGGAGCCGGACGCCATGATGCTGATGTTCACTACCTCCACCGGCTGGGTGGTGCTGGGGGTGATCGCGGTCATGGAATCCCTGGGCTATCTTGCCATTCGCCAGATCACCAACATTGATGTCTGACGCGCTGCCGCTACCCCTCCTGCTGATCGCTTCCGGCTTCGGCATCGCCGCCGCGGCGCTGTTTTACGCCGTGGCGGTGCTGTGGTCGGAGCTGCCGCCCGATCAGCGCGAAAACATGGATAGACCTCCCTTGCCGGTGCGCTTGCTGTGGCCGCTGGTGAGCTTTTTCGCTTATTTCGTCGGCTCCCGCCTGCCGGTGGATCGGCTCCAGGCCATCCAGAAACGCTTGCAGGGAGCGGGACTCGATTACATGCTGCTGCCGGAACAGTTTTTTGGCCTGAAGGCCAGTTCGGCGGCGCTCGCCCTGCTGTTGGCGGCAATGTCGTTTCCCTTGGCGCCCGCCGGTTTGCGCCCGTGGCTGCTGGCGTTGCCTGTGGCGGGTTTTTATTACCCCTGGCTGTGGGTCGTGGATACCCGGGCGCGGCGGCGGCGGTCGATCCAGAAAATGCTGCCGGTGTACCTGGATTTCATTTCGATGGCGGTGGAAGCCGGGCTGAACCTTTCCGGCGCGATTTCCCAGGTGGTCGAAAAAGGCCCGCCGGGCGCCCTGCGCTTCGAATTCTCGCGGGTGCTGCGCGAGATCCGCGCCGGCCTGTCGCGCGCCGACGCCCTGCGGCGGATGGCGGAACGTACCGATATTGCGCCGATGTATTCCTTCGTCGGCACGGTGATCCAGGCGGAACGCACCGGCGGCAGCCTCGGTCCGACGCTCAAGGTCATGGCGAACCAGCGCCGCATCGAGCGTTTCCAGGCCGCCGAGAAAATCGCCATGGAAGCCCCGGTGAAGCTGGTTGGGCCGCTGGTGCTGTTCATCTTTCCGGTAACCTTTATTGTCCTGGCCTTTCCCCTGGTTATGAAATACCTTTCCCAGGGGACGCTGTGAAGGAAGGTGTGCTCATCGTGGACGGCCAAGCGGTTGCCCGCGCGCGGAAGGCCGGAAACGCCATCGAACGCGCCCGCGGCCTGCTGGGACGCTCCGCTCCCCCGGCGGGCAGCGGCCTGCTCATCGAACCTTGCGCCGGTATCCATACCTGGGCGATGGCCTATCCCATCGACGCCGTTTTTGTCGATGAGCGCGGCGAGGTGCTGCGGGTGGCCGCCCATTTGCCGCCCTGGCGCTTCGCACGCTGCCCCGGTGCGCGCGCCGTGTTCGAATGCGCCGCCGGAGAAGCGCGGCGGCTGGGGCTGCGGGCGGGCGCCAGGGTGGAATGGAAGGAAAATGTTTCTGAAAAATAGACGCGGCTTCGCCGTTGCGGCGACGCTTGCACTGCTTACCTCGGGCTTGACGCCCGGCGACTGCCTAGCCGGGACGGAAGGACGGGACGGCACGGCGGCGCGGGCGGCGAGTGCCTACGACAACGGCCAGTGGGAAGAGGCGCTGGAGCATTACACCCGGCTGGCGCAAGAATTTCCCAAGGACACCGAGGTGTTTTTCCGTCTCGGCAACCTCCATGCCCGCCTGGGGCGGCTCCGCGAAGCGGCCGAGAACTACGAAAAGGTGTTGGCGAATAATCCGCGCCATGCCAGGAGCCGCCACAATCTCGGCGTGGTGCGGGTGCGCCAGGCGATCGTCGCGCTCAGCCAGGCGCAGCTCGATTCGGATGCGGCGCGCGAGGCTGAGCCTCCCCCGCGGCGTCTCCTGGAACACCTGGAATATGCGCTCGGCGGACAGCGTGATGCGTCCCCGCCACCCGCGCCTGAACCCGGCGAGCCGCAAGCCTGCCCGGAAACGTCCCCCTCCGCGAATACCTCGGTGGCCTATAGCGCGGCGCGGGTCAATCTGCGTAGCGGCCCCGGCAAGCGCTTCGCCAAGGTGGCGGTGCTGCCCGCCGGCACGGCGTTGACCGTACGCGCCCGGCAAGAGGGCTATGCCCAGGCCGATACCGCCGCCGGGCAAACGGGCTGGCTGCCGCTCTACCTGCTCCGCATGGGAGCCGCGCCGGTGGAGGCCGAATGATGAGCGCCCGCCCGTCCGGGCAGCCCTTCGCCCGGCAGCGCGGCCAGAGCATGAGCGAATTCATCGTGGTTGTGCCGGTGCTGTTGTTGCTGGCCTTGGGGGCGATGCAGTTCGGCCTCTTGTATCAGGCGAAAGCCACGCTCAACCTGGCGGCTTTCGAGGCGGCGCGCGCCGGAGCGTTGAACCGGGGCAAGATGGACGCGATGGTGGCGGGACTTGCCAATGGCTTGCGGCCATTGTTTACCTACGATACGACCCAGGATCAAGTCATCGCCGGATTCCACACCGCCAAGACGGAAGCCGCCGGATTCGCCCAGATCACCGTTCTCAACCCGGATCAGGAAGCGTTGAAGCACTGGCGCGGCGACATCCCCAACGACAACCTGTCCCATTCCCGCGACGCGACCCCCGGCGGCCTGACCATCCAGGATGCCAACCTGCTGAAAATCCAGGTGACCTATTGTTATCCGCTGAAAGTGGCGTTCATCAACCGCACCATTGTTACCCTGGCGGGCGTTGGCGCCAGCGGATTCGAGAAAAAGTGCTTCGATGGGCAACGCCTGCCGATTAGCGCGCAAGGCATCGTGCGCATGCAAACTCGCTACTGCCCCGCTTGCCCATGAAATGGTTACGGCGGGGGGAATCCTGTTGGAACAAGCTGTTAGCGCACCGTCACTCTCGCGCCATCCTTCACCGCGTCGCCGGGGTGAACGACGACCTGTTCGCCGGGCGCCAGACCCCGCGCCACCACCGCTTCCCGCGCGCCGCGCCGCGCCAGTTGCACGTGGCGCTTGAGCGCCTTGCCGCCGGACAGGGTGAAAACCGCCCACTGCTCGCCGTCGCGGAACAGCGCGCCGGACGGAACCTTGACGGCGTCTTCCTGGCGTGAGGTGACGATGCGTGCGTCGATCTTGTAGCCGTCGCCGAGCGCCTGCCATTTTTCCGGCGGCGAAGTGAAGTCGGCGATCACGTTGACGCGCTGTTCCTCGACGCCGAGCGCCGACACCTTGGTGAAGGCGGCCGGCTCCACCCGCCGCACGCGGGCTTCCAGCGGCTCTGCCTTGCCCCAGCGCTCGATGTGCACCGGTGCGCCGGGGGCGATCTGCACGGCGTCGGTGCTCAGCACGTCGATGACGATTTCCAGCCGCGCGGGGGCGCCGATTTCCAGCAGCGGCGCGCCGGCGGCCAGCGCCGCTTCGCTTTCCTGGATGACCTTGAGCACCGCGCCGGATACCGGCGCGCGGATTTCCCAGCGCTGTCCCGCGGGTTTCGTCCCGGCGGCTTCCTGGCGCAGCCGCAGGAGTGCCGCGCGCGCCGCCGCCGCGTCGTGCGCGGCGGCCTGGCCGGCATGGAGCGCGGCTTCGAGTTCGCGCTGGCTGAGTTGGGTTTCCAGTTCGGACTGTTCCCGCTGGGCGGGGGAAACGAAATTGCTTTCGGCGAGTTTTTGTGTCCGCGCCAAGTCGGCGCGGGACTTTTCCAGCGCCGCCCGGGCGCGCTCGACGGCGGCCTGGGCGCGCCGCTTGGCGGCTTCCGCCGCGCCCAGGCGTTCGCTCAGCTCGCGTTCGGTGCGCGCGTCGAGCAGGGATGGCAAGCTGGGGTCGATGTACGCCACCACCGTTCCGGCTTCCACGCTGTCTCCCGCCTTGAGATGGATGCGCCGGAGCTTGCCGGCGAGCGGGGCGGATACCACGTAGCGGTCGCGCACGCGGGTCTTGCCGTCCTCATCGACGGTCAGCTCGAAGGAGCCAAGCGTGACCTCCGCCAGCTCGACGGCGACCGGCTGGTGGCGGAAGGCCAGCGTCAGCCCGCCGAGCAGTGCGAGGCCGGCGAGGGTGTAGGCAAGGCGTTTTTTCCAGGGTGCGTTTTTCATGGTGTAAACCGGTTTCTTAACCACGGGGAATACGGGGATGCATTTGATTGGGATAGCGAATCATAGCCCCCGTGCTCCCCGTGGTTGAAAGTTGATTGTCGGCATTACTCTCTCGTTTTCAGCACCGCCACCAAATCCAGCTTGTCCACCCGGTTTCGCACGATCAGCGCGCTGACCGCGCCGGCGGCGAGAATGGCGAGCGCCGAATAGGCGTAGGTGCGTGCTGTGATGATGACCGGGAAGCTGATGGTTTCGACCTGGATCAGCGCCACGATCAGCGCCGACAGCAGGTAGCCGAGCCACAGTCCGAGCGGGATGGCGGCCAGCAGTTCGATGGCGAGTTCACCCAGCAGCAGGCCGGACACCTCGCGGCGGGTGAAGCCCAGCACGCGCAGGCTGGCCAGTTCCCAGGCGCGTTCGGCGAGCGCGATCCTGGCGCTATTGTAAACCACGCCGACGGCGATGGCGGCGGCGAAGAGGGTGACGATGCCGGTGAAGAACAGCAGGAAGCGCGCGTTGGTTTCGCGGAAGCCGCGCAGCAGTTCCCATTTGATGGCTACCGTGGCGACGCGCGGCATTTGCTTGATGCGGGCGTAGAATTCCCCGGAACGCGCCGGGTCGAGCGTCAGCGAAACCGCCGAAATCACGTCGCCTTCGCCCATCAGGCGGTTGAGTGCGGCGATGTCCATGTAGGCGGACAAGCCGATCATGTCGTTGACCACCCCGGCCACCACGGCCTCGCGCTTGGCGCGGGTGGCCTCCAGCGATTCCAGTTGCAGGATGCCGCCGGGTTTGACGCCGAGTTTTTCGGCGAGCCGGGCGGAGAGCAGGATGCCTTCGGCGGGCAGGGTGATGGGGCGCAAATCGGCATCGAGCAGGCGGCGCAGCTCGGCTTCCGGCGGGTAGCCGGAGAGGGCGGTGCGGTAGCTGCGGTGTCCGGCGATCAGCTTGACCGGCGCCGAGCGCACTTCCTCGACGCGCAACACGCCGGGCAGCCTGGCGATTTCATGGAGGGCGGCGCGGCTCGTTGGATTGGTGAAGCCCACCGTCACGTCGCCGCGCTCGGCGGCGTTGAACTGGGCGTCCATCAGGTATTCCACCGCATCGTTCCAGAAGGTGCCGGCGACGATGACCGCCACCGAGCAGGCGATGCCGAAGATGGTGAGCAGGGTGCGCAGGGGACGGCGTTCCAGGGTGCGGAACACCATGCGCGCCTGCGGCGAGAGCAGATGGGCGACGCCCAGGCGCTCCACCAGCAGCGGGCGGTAGTGCGCCGGGGCGGGCGGGCGCATGGCCTCGGCGGGCGCCAGCGTCAGGATGCCGCGCACCGTGCCGAGGGTGGCGCCCACCGCGGCGGCGAGGCTGACGCCCGCCGAGACCAGGGGTATCCACGGTTGGATGCGGTAGATCAGGCGCGGGAAGTGGAAGAACTGGGTGTACAGCGCGGTCAGGTTGTAGCCCAGCCAAGCGCCCAGCGCCAAACCGACCGCCACCCCGCTCAGCGCGATGACCAATACCAGCTTGAGGTAGTGCACGGCAATGGCGGCATCGGCGTAACCCAGGGCTTTCAGCGCCGCGATCTGGTCGCGCTGGGTCGCCACCTGGCGCGACAGCACCACGTTGAGCAGGAATGCCGCCACCCCCAGGAAAATGGTGGGGAATACCGTCGCCATGGTTTTCTGCTGGTTGATCTCCTGATTGAGGATGCGGTGCGAGTTCTGATCCTTGCGCCCGGTGGCGTTGAGGCTGCCGTAGGGTTCGAGCAGGCGGTCGAGCGCGGCGATCGTGGCCGCCTCGGAGGCTCCCGGCGCCAGGGTCAGCGCCACGGTGTTGAAGGCGCCTTCCATGTCGTAGGCGCTGGCCAGGCTCTCGCGCTCCATCCAGAACACACCGAAGCCCTTTTCGTCGGGGATTTCCCCGCCGCGCGAGGAAAAAATGTATTCCGGCGACAGCACCACCCCGACGATCCGCAATTCCTCGCGCTTGCCGTTGAGCAGCGCGGCGACGCGGTCGCCGGGCGCGATCCGGCGCGCCTTGGAGAAAGCCTCGGAAACCAGCACCTCGTTTTTCCCCCCCGCCGCGGGCAATCGGCCATCGCGCAGATACAGACGGTTCAAGGGAGAGCGTCCGATGTCGCTCAGTCCGATCATGCGCCCGATCACCGGCTCGGCTACTTCCGGGATGTCCAGCGTCACGTCCTGCACCACGCTGGTCTCGATGCCGGCAACGCCCGGCAGCTCGGCGATCTGGGCTTCCACGGCCTTGGGCGCGCGCTTGACGCTGGCGAATACCTGGGCGAAGCGCGCTTCCTCGTAATAGGTATGGCGCGACCATTGCAGCGAATCGTAGGTGGAGATCAGGGTGACGAATGCGCCGATGCCCGCCGCCACCACCAGCGCGATGGTGAGCGCCTGGCTTTTCATCAGCCACAGGTCGCGCAGGAGTTTGCGGTCTAGGGTTTTCATTTTCGGGAATTTTTCTTCATGCCTCTAAAACTATTCTCAGCAAATGTCCACGCCCTCCCTTGCGCGCATAGCGCGCGGGGGAGGGTTGGGGTGGGGTGGGGGCGTTTGCCCGCATGGCCGCCGCTGTTTGCCCCCCATCCCGGCCTTCCCCCGCAAGCAGGGGAAGGGGCGATAGCTGAGAATAGTTTAGAGGCATATTTTTCTTTGGCGGAATTATGTCAACCTTGAGTTTTAACTCCCTCCCCCTGTGGGGGATGTCCGGGGTGGGGGATTTGCTCGCCCTCATCCTGTCCTTCCCCCGTGGGGGGGAAGGGACTTGCTAATTGGAGATGCGCTAAATTTCGACAAGGTAGACGTAATGTGCGTATGGTTATTTCACATCCTCTATCACTTTTCCTCACCACGACAATTCCGCCGGCGAAATCTTGTGGGGATTGGCTTCTGTTTTGACGATGCGTCCGTCGGCGAGGTGCATCACGCGGTCGGCCATGCCGGCGATGGCGGCGTTGTGGGTGATGACCACGGCGGTGGTGCTGAGTTCGCGGTTGATTTTTTCAATCACCTCCAGCACTAC
>CAZDIJ010000051.1:0-20023 GCA_964505475.1 uncultured Sulfuricella sp.
AGGAAACCTGCGTGGTCTTCGGCATGCCCAAGGAAGCCATCAAGCTCGGCGCCGCGGAGCAGGTGCTGCCCTTGCGGGAAATTCCCCTGGCCATCATCGGCTAGCAGTCAGTCATGGCGAAACGCATGGATGGGATAGCGACCGCCACCCCGGATAATCCGGGCGTATCCATGTCTATCCGCGGCCAAACCGTTTTTTTCGGGATCGACAGGTAACCGGCCGCCCATGGACTGGCATATTTTCAAATTGATCGCAACCGCGGCGGCCATCGCCCTCGCTTTCGGCGTCTGGCTGTACCTGTTCCTCAACAGCGAAAAACCGCTGGGCTTCATCCTCAGCGGCATCGCCTATCTCGCCATGCTCGGGATGTTCACTTCGGGCTATCTGCTGGTCGGCCTGTTCGACGACTTCACGCCCGGCGACGTCGCCACCGTCACGGTGCTGGCGATTATCTTCATCATCCTGATTTACGGCCTTTCAAATCTGGTCGAAGCATTGCAACGAGGTAAACGATGACCGCTCCCGAATTATTGCTGCCGGCGGGTTCGCTGGAAAAAATGCGCTACGCCTACGCCTACGGCGCCGACGCGGTGTACGCCGGCCAGCCGCGCTACAGCCTGCGCGCGCGCAACAACGAGTTCGGCCTGGCGGAGCTGGCGAGCGGCATCGCCGAAGCGCGTGCGCTGGGCAGGAAATTCTACGTCACCAGCAACCTGATGGCGCACAACGCCAAGGTCAAGACCTATCTCGCCGACATCGAGCCGGTCATCGCCATGAAACCGGATGCGCTAATCATGGCCGACCCCGGCCTAATCATGCTGGTGCGCGAGAAATGGCCGGAAATGCCCATCCATCTTTCGGTGCAGGCCAACACCGTCAATTTCGCGGCGGTCGATTTCTGGCGGACGCTGGGGCTGACGCGGGTGATCCTGTCGCGCGAGCTGTCGCTCGACGAAATCGCCGAAATCCGAAGCCGCTGCCCCGCCATGGAACTCGAAGTATTCGTCCACGGCGCCTTGTGCATCGCCTATTCCGGGCGCTGTCTGCTGTCCGGCTACTTCAACCACCGCGACGCCAACCAGGGCACCTGCACCAATTCCTGCCGCTGGGACTACAAGGTGCTGGAAAACAAGGAGTACGTCATCGAGGAAGGCCAGCGCCCCGGCGAGGAAATGCCCATCGAGGAAGACGAACACGGCACCTATATCCTCAATTCCAAGGATTTGCGCGCCGTCGAGCATGTCGAGCGGCTGACGCGAATCGGCGTGGACTCGCTGAAGATCGAGGGGCGCACCAAGTCGGCTTATTACGTGGCGCGCACCGCCCAGGTCTACCGCCGCGCCATCGACGATGCCGTGGCCGGCAGGCCGTTCGATCCGAACCATCTCGGCGCGCTGGAAAATCTTGCCCATCGCGGCTACACCGGCGGGTTCTACCAGCGCCGCCCCCATGCCGATTACCAGAACTACGCCACCGGCCAGTCGGAAAGCGGCGTCAGCCAATACGTCGGCGACATCGCCGCTTTCGACCGCACCAGCGGCATGGCCGAAATCGTGGTGAAAAACCGTTTCCGCGTCGGCGACCGCCTGGAAATCGTTTCGCCCGCCGGCAACATGCCGTTCACCCTGGAGCGCATGGAAACCGTGGAAGGCCAGGCCATCACCGAAGCTCCCGGCAACGGCTGGATCGTGCGCATCCCGCTGCCGCCGGACGTGAACCCGCAGCGGGCGATGCTGGTGCGGTTCGTGTGAATTCCGCCGGAATTTTCCTGCGCAACCAACTATCCATACAAATTGACCACCGATTTCCCTGCTGTCTCATTGCCTAAACCCTCCCTTGCTCTTAAGATGGCGGATCACCCCGTGAAATTGGTGTTCATGCTTTAAAACAAGATGAAAAAAGTCATCAGCCAGGAAAAATTCGAGGAACTCAAGGCCACCGGCCAGTTGCCCTCGCCCAAGGGCGTGGCGCTCGCGGTGATCGAGCTGATCCGGCGCGAAAACGTCACCATGCCGGAAGTCGCCCGCGTGGTGCAGTCCGACCCGGCGCTCGCCGGGCGGGTGCTCAAGCTGGCCAATTCCGCCCATGCCGGAATGCGCCGCCCCATCGCCTCGATCTCGGAAGCGGTATCCGTGCTGGGCTTTCCCACCCTGCGCCAAGTAGCGCTGGGGCTGTCGGTGCTGTCCGGCTACCGCAACGGGAAATGCGCCGCCTTCAATTACCAGGATTTCTGGTCGGGTTCTCTGGCGACCGCCATCGCCACGCAACTGCTCAGCGCCAACGCCAAGACCTCCGCCGAGGAAACCTTCATCTGCGGCCTGCTGGGCGACATCGGGCGACTGGCGCTGGCCACCCTGTTTCCCGAACAATACGGCAAGGTGCTGGAACTCAGCCGGGGCGCCTCGCTCGAAGCCGAGGAACGCCAGGAACAGGCGGTTTTCGCCACCACCCACCGCGAACTGACGTCCGCGCTGCTGCTGGATTGGGGACTGCCCAAGGTATTCGTCAACGCCGTCTATTTCCACGAAAACCCGGACGAGACGGAACTGGAGGAAGGCTCGCGCGAGTTCGTCCTGACCTATGCCCTGCATCTCGCCGCCAATCTCGCCAAGGTCTGCCTGGCCAAGGAAGACGAGCGCCGCCAGATGCTGCCCCAGTTGTACCGCATCGCCACACGGCTGGGGATCAACGCCGACGGCCTGGCCGTCATCGCCGACCGGGTGGTTGCCGAATGGCAGGGCTGGGGGAAGATTCTCGATGTGCCGACCCAACCTCTGCCGCCCCTGGCGGAGATCGCCGCCTCGCTGCCGGCTTCCGGCGGCAAGCCGGAAACTCCCGCGAGCGAGACGGCGCCGTTGCGCATCATGGTGGTGGACGATCAGGCCAGCACCCGCCAGTTCATGCAGGCGATCCTGGCCGCCGCCGGCCATAAGGTGCTGGCCGCCAACAACGGCAAGGAAGCCTTGAGTCTGGCGCTGGAGTTCAATCCTCAACTGATCGTCACCGACTGGGTCATGCCGGAAATGGACGGCATCGCCTTGTGCCAGTCGTTGCGCGCCACCAAGTCCGGCCAGCGCATCTATCTCATCATCCTGACCGCCCTGGAAGACGAGGATCACCTGATCGAGGCCTTCGAGGCCGGCGTCGACGACTACATCGTCAAGCCGCTCAACGAGCGCGTCATCAAGGCGCGCCTGCGCGCCGGCCAGCGGGTAATCCGGCTCCAGGAGGAAATCGAGCGAGAGCGCGAGGAAATCCGCCATTACGCGGCGGAATTGGCGGTCACCAACCGCCGCCTGCAGGAAGCCGCACTGACCGATCCGCTCACCACCCTGCCCAACCGGCGCTACGGCCTCGACCACCTGGAGCAGGAATGGGCTGCCGCCAAGCGCAGCGAACGGCCGTTGTCGTGCCTGATGGTCGATGTCGATCGCTTCAAGCAGATCAACGACAACCACGGCCACGATGTCGGCGACGCGGTGCTGCGGCAATGCGCGAAAATCCTGCGCGAGGCGGCGCGCGCCCAGGACATCGTGTGCCGCCTGGGCGGCGAGGAATTCCTGGTGATCTGCCCCGATACCGACGCTCACGCCGCCGCCCAATGCGCCGAGCGCATCCGCAAGAAATTCGAGTCCGCCACCTTCCAGGTGGACGACCTGAAACTCCGCGCCACTCTGAGCATCGGCGGCGCCACCCGCAGCCCGGCGCTGAGAGGCTTCGACAATCTGCTCAAGGTCGCCGACCAAGCTCTCTACGTCGCCAAGACCCAGGGGCGCAACCGGGTGATCTTCGCCCGCCTCAAGGGCGCGGAACTGTTCTGGGATTCACCCATCTGAACGAGGGGGGCGCCTCGTGATAAAACGCATCCGCAGCGAACAGCTCACGCCGGGCATGTTCATTCATGACCTCAACTGCGGCTGGATCGACCACCCCTTCGTTTTCAACACCTTCCTTGTCAAGGACGAGGCCACCATCGGAAAAATCCTCGCCTATGGCATCCGCGAGGTGTACATCGACACCGCCGCCGGGTTGGATGTGGCGGATGCGCCGAGCCGGGAAGAAGTCGAGAGTGAAATCCACGAGAAAATCATCAAGGTGGCGGAAAGCGCCAAGCCGCCCCCGCCCACCGCGCTGCACGAGGAAATCGCCGTGGCGCGGCAGTTGCACAGGGAAGCCAAGCAGGTAGTGCACGGCGTCATGTCGGATGCCCGCCTCGGCAGGCAAATCGAGGTGGAAAAAGTCGAACCTGTGGTGGCGCGCGTCACCGATTCGATCTTCCGCAACAAGGACGCCCTCACCAGCCTATCGCGCATCAAGCAGAAGGACGATTACACTTTCCAGCATTCCGTCAGCGTCTGCGCCCTGCTGATCGCGTTTGCCCACGCCATGGAACTCAACCGGCAAATGGTCATGGAAGCGGGAATAGGCGGATTGCTGCACGACATTGGAAAGATGAAGGTGCCGGATGCCGTGCTCAACAAACCGGGCGCCTTGAGCGCCCCGGAATTCGCCGTCATGCAGTCGCATGCCGCGCTGGGAAGAGACTTGCTCAAGCAGACCGCGGGCATCCCGGAAAGCGCCATCCTGGTGGCCAGCCAGCACCACGAACGCTTCGACGGCAGCGGCTACCCGGACAAGCTGAAGGACGCCGCCATTTCGGCAATCGGCCAAATGGCGGCGATCGTCGACGTATACGACGCGCTCACCTCCAACCGGGTCTACCACAAGGGCATGGAGCCGACCGCCGCACTCAAAAAGCTGTTCGAATGGAGCAAGTTCCATTTCAACGAGGAACTGGTGCAACACTTCATCCGGGTGATCGGCATCTATCCGGTCGGCTCGCTGGTCAGCCTGGAAAGCAAGCACCTGGCGGTGGTGGTGCGGCAAGGGGAAAAGAACCTGCTGCATCCGCAGGTGCGAATCATCTTCGACCTGAAAAAAGGTTTCGTCACGCCCCGCGATCTTGATCTCGCCGATGGCGGCGACCGCGTCGTCAACCACGAATTGCCGGACAGATGGGGAATAAATCCGTTCAGCTATATCTGACGCCCGGCGCTCGGCGCGGCCTTACACCTCCCCTTCCGGCGTCGCCGAAATCTTGTGGATGCTCAGATCGGCGCCGTTGAATTCGTCCTCGGGATCGAGGCGGATGCCGGTCACCGCCTTGATCGCGCCATAAACCGCCACGCCGCCCGCCAGGGCGATGGCGATGCCCAGGCCGGTGCCGATCAGTTGCGACGCCATGCTGACGCCGCCGATGCCCCCCAGCGCCTGGGCGCCGAAGATCCCGGCGGCGATCCCGCCCCACGCTCCGCACAGGCCATGCAGCGGCCACACCCCGAGCACATCGTCGATTTTCCATTTATTCTGGGTTTGCATGAACATCCACACAAACAGTGCGCCCGCCACCGCGCCGGTCACCAATGCACCAAGCGGGTGCATCAAGTCGGAACCGGCGCACACCGCCACCAGTCCGGCCAGCGGGCCGTTATGCACGAACCCCGGATCGTTCTTGCCCACCACCAAGGCCGCCAACGTGCCGCCCACCATCGCCATCAGCGAATTGACCGCCACCAGCCCGCTGATGGCGTTGATGGTTTGCGCCGACATCACGTTGAAACCGAACCAGCCGACCGTCAAAATCCACGCTCCCAAGGCCAGGAACGGGATGCTGGAAGGGGGGTGCGCCGCCATCAGACCTTCCTTGGTATAGCGGCCGCGCCGCGCACCAAGCAGGATCACGGCGGGCAGCGCGATCCAGCCGCCCATCGCATGCACCACCACGGAACCGGCGAAATCGTGAAACTCCGCACCAAATTGAGACTTCAGCCAATCCTGCACGCCCAGGTGATGATTCCAGGCGATGCCCTCGAAAAAGGGGTAGACGAAACCCACCAGGATGAAGGTCGCCGCCAACTGCGGATTGAACTTGGCGCGCTCGGCGATGCCGCCGGAAACGATGGCCGGAATCGCCGCCGCGAAGGTCAGCAGAAAGAAAAACTTGACCAGGTCGTAGCCGCTTTTCTGCGTCAACGCCTCGGCGCCGACGAAGAAATCCACTCCATAAGCGATGCCGTAACCGATAAAGAAATAGGCGATGGTGGAAACCGCGAAATCGGAAAGAATTTTCACCAGTGCGTTGACCTGATTCTTGCGCCGCACCGTCCCCAGCTCCAGAAAAGCAAAGCCGGCGTGCATCGCCAGCACCATGATGGCGCCGAGCAAAATGAACAATACATCGTTGCTGACCGTAAGTTTTTCCATGCAGACCTCGTTACCGGAAAGAAATAAACGGAAGTTATATTCAAAAACCGTTCCACAATTCACAACATTTTGTTTATGCTGGAATCTCCCTGCCACACCGAGAAAAACTGCGCGCCATTTCGGTGCATCCGCGTCGCTCGCGCACAATATCGGTGCCGCACCTGCGGACAACTGAAAATGGTTCGTGGATTTGTCGGATTGCCGAGCCGCCGCTTGATGGATGAAATAACGGTTACAATCCGCCTAGTCATCGAAGGGAGAAATTTCGGCCATGCTGCTTAAACTCATACTGCTGGGCGTCTGCGTCTGGCTGATCTACCTGATCTTTCGGAACTACGGGAAAGGCCTGAAAAATCCGCCTCCTCCCGCCATCGAGGAAAACATGGTGCGCTGCGCCCACTGCGGGGTGTACCAGCCGAAAAGCGAAAGCATCCAGAGTGAAGGGAATTTCTATTGCGGCGAGGAACACCGCCGGCTGCATCAGGAGAAGAAATAGCGGACAGCGATGGAACGGCGGGGAAAAAACCAACGAGGCTTTCCCCGTGTCCCCATGGTTGGCTTTGTCAGTGCAGCGTGGTGAAGTTGCTGTCGTCGGGACGGCCGTTGGCGATTTCATCGGGACTGGCGTCGCGGATCGACACCACGTCCACCTTGAACGTCACCGTCTGACCGGCCATGGGATGGTTGCCGTCGATGGTCAGCTTGCCGCCGGCGATGCGCGTCACCTTGAACATCACGGTTTCGCCGCGGTCGTTGGCGAATTCCACTTCGGCGCCGAGATGGCGGAATTCCGGCGGAACATTGTCGAGATCGTCGGTAAAGGTCAATTCCGGCTGGTGCGCGCCGAACCCTTCCTCGGGCGTCAGTTCGACTTCCACATGATCGCCGGCGCGGCAGCCTTCCAGGGCGTCCTCGACCTTCTCGAAAATACCGCTGTCGGTGCGGTGAACATAGCCGACCGGCATGTCCATCTGCTCGAACACGTTGCCGAGGCTATCGACGATGGAGTAGGTAATGTATACCGCCTTGTGCTTGGCGACTTTGTCTGCGGACATCTGAATTCCCGGTTAACGATAAAAAAGGCCGGACAGGATAGCACTACTCGCCGGCCAGGTACACCGGGGCGTTTCCGGCGGACGGGCGCGCCGCCGGAAATCTAGCCGGTTTTTTTCCGTTCAAACTCCAGATCAATGCGCATCTCGCTCCGGGAAGGGGGGACATCCCAGCGTAACGTCAGGGTGACGGCCTGCATGATCTTCTCGAAGCCGGCCTCGGATTGCGACACGGAAAAATACGGGCTGGAATGGCAATCCAGCGGCTTGGCGGCAGTCAGCTTGACGGTTCCGCCCAGCACGTCGTCGTCGAGGACGATTTCCCGCAGACCGCCGATTTCCAGCGGCTGGCCGAAGCCGCCGGGAATTTGCCCCTTGACGAGGAATTTGCCCGCCAGCCCGTCGCAGCTCGGCATCGCCAGGTTGATTTCCGTGGTGAACGTCCCGGCCGCCTTGCCGCTGAAGCGGTAAATCACGCTCAATCGCTTCCCCGCCAGTTCGATGGTCTTTACGACCGGGCAGACGCCGGAAGCGAAAACCAGGCTGCGGCCGCCGCCGTCGCGTTCGTGGTAATCCGCCAATTCCACCGGCTCGCCCGCCTCAGGCTGGAAAGTATCGAGAAACAGCGCGCGCGGGCGGCTATCGACGGTCAAATCGTGGGCGCCGATTTCATGCTTGAAGCTCACCCGGTCGTGCGCCGAGGCGATGCCCGCGCCGTCATGGCCGGCGCCGCCGTCGCGCAGATGGATCTTGCGGTAGTAGTGTTCGTTCTGGCGCGTCAGAGTATCGCCAAAGTTATGGCCGAGGGCGTAGGTATCCAGCTCCGCGATCGCCGCCTGCCCGTTTAGACGGACAATCGCCTGCAACTCGCCGTTTTGCAGAAAAATCTCCTCGTTGCCGTCCAGATCGAAGTCCAGCCGGGTAACCGCGGCGCGCGCCTCGCAATGGTCGAGCAAGGCTTCCAGCGCCACGATGGCGTTATACACGGCGCGCCGCAAATGCGGCAGATACGAGCCGCCGAACAGGCCGTGCCAGTAGGCGTCGTTGGCCTGGGACTGATACAGCAGGCTAGTCATTTCCGTGGTGCGCTTGCGCGCCGGCAAGGCATGCAGGCGTTGCGACAGCCCAAGCATGCGCTTGTGCATCCAGTTGGCTTCGGGGTAGCGGGTGAGAAAATTCTTCCAGATGCCGCCGCGCAGAAAGGCCTTGTTGTGCTCGAACTGGCCGCTGGCCTTGTGCTGCCCCACCAGGTCGGCGTAGGCGTTGGCCTGCTCGGCGGGCAGGCTCCATTCGTTCATTTCGATGTACGAGGTGGTCGGCAGGTAGACGATGCCGCGCGTCTTGGAATGGGCATGATAGTCGCAGTAGCGCATCGGCTGGATTTTCGGCGAGGCCAGCACGCCGCGGATGAAATTCTCCAGCCACTTTTTCTCGTAGACCCATTCGTAGGTTTCCGGCCAGATGCCGAATTTTTCAATATCGTCGAAATAGATCGCTGCTTCGCGCCCGGCATCGGCAAGCGATTCGAGATACGCCACCGCCTCCTCGGCGGGCGAGAATGGAAAACGGTAGCGCAGCGCCTCGGAGATCGGGAATAGGTCGAGCCGGCGGCCGTCTTCCTCGGTGGTGAAATAGCCGTCGAGTTCCTCGGCGCGCTTGCCGGCGCAGAGGAAATGATAGTCGTCCACCGTCACGTAGCGGGCGCCCGCATCGGCCAGCGCCGGCACCACCGTCGCCTCCCAAACCCGCTCGGTCAGCCAGGCGCCCTCGGGGCGTTGCCCCAGTTGTTTCTCCAGTTTTTTCGAGAGGGTTTCGATCTGCCCGACCCGATCGCGGTGGGGAATGACCGCCAGCACCGGCTCGGTGTCGCCGCCGCCGAACAGCCCCGCCTGGCCCCGCTGCACCATTTCCCGCAGCAGCGCCATGTCTTCCGGGTAATGCTGGAGCAGCCAGTCGAGCAGCCAGCCGGAAAAATGCACCGCGAAGGGAAATTCCGGGAAACGGTGCAAGGTTTGCAGGTAGGGGCGGTAGCAGCGGCGATGGGCGTCGTGCAGCACTTCGGGGAAATTGCCGACCGGTTGGTGGGCATGGACGCCGAGCAGCAGCGTAATGGGTTTTGTCATGTTTACAAGGGGTTCCAATTCAAATTAAGCTTGCCATGGCAGCCGTCAGGATGTGTATTTTTCCGCCACGATCTGGTCGATGATCTCCAGTACCCGGTCGCTGGCATCCTCGGCGCCGGAAAATGCGCCGAGAACCAGTTTTTGGGTGGCGCGGCTTTGCGCCCAGTCTTGCCCCAAATAACCGATGGCCTCGTGAATTTTCTTGTGCAGCTCGCAATGCGGCGTCTGTAGGCTGTCGAACGAGGGCACCGAGCGGAACAGATCGTAACCTGGGCCGCACTCGTACCAGCGTCCCAGGTTGCATTGGTGGCAATCGTCCTTGACCACCTCCGCCTCGCGGGAATTCGTGCCGGTGTTCACCACCATATAGGCATTTTGCTTATACAGCAAATGTTCCACCTTGATCTGCGCGGCATAGGTGATCCCTTGGGCGTGCCGGGTTTTTTGCAGGGTGGCTTGCGCCGACGCCGCGAGCTTGCCGAATTTCCCCTCGAAGTCCATGAACACCCGCTTCGAGGTATTCACCATGACGTTCATGGTAGCCGAATTCTCCGACATTCCGCGCAATTCATCACGGAACAGCTCGATGACCCCGCCGATTTCGCCGGTTGCCGTCTTGGTCTTTTCCGCCAGCTTGCGCACCTCGTCCGCCACCACCGCGAATCCACGCCCTTGTTCGCCGGCGCGCGCCGCCTCGATGGCGGCGTTGAGCGCCAGCAAATTGGTCTGGTCGGCGATTTCGGTGATGATGGTGATGATCTTGGCGATTTCCGCGCTGCGCTGATTGAGCTGCTCGATTTCCGCGCTGGTGCGGCCGATGATCTCGACGCTCTGGTTGAGCGAGGACACCACCTCGCCGATCGACTGCCGGCTTTCCTCGGCCTCGCTGGCGGTTTCCCGGGATATGGCGGTCACGTCTTCCATCTTCGCGCTCATCGCCCTGAGGTCGTCCTCGCTGCGGTGAAGGTTCTTCAGCAACTGGCTCGAATTCAACTGGCTCAAGCCGGATAAAAGTTCGTTCTTCAAGGCGTTTCGGGCATTTTCGGCAACGCTCTCCAGGGAAACGGCGACATCTTCCAGGGATTTGCGGATCGAGCCGTGCAGCCCCACCGGCATCGGCTTGCGGTGGAACTTGCCTTCGCTGGCGCAGCGCGTGGCGGTGCTCACCTCGCGGAAATAGGCTTCGAGCTGGTCGAGCATTTCATTGATTTCCCAGCAAACCACCGAAACTTCCCCGCCCTTGCGGAAAGGAACGATGCGCCTGCCGAACTTGCCGCGGGTGGCATCGTTGACCACCAGCGAGACCTGCGCCATCTGCTCCTCGGCCGCCAGGGCGCGGCGGCGCACGAACCATACATAGGCCACGGCGGCCAGCAGCGTCGCCAGCGGCATGATTTCGAATCCCCTGGCGAAGGTTGCCCAGCCCGCGGCCAATATCGCCAGCGCGATCAGCGCCGAGCCGCCAAGCAGCGCCTGTCCGGCGAACGCGGCGCTAGAGACTGAAGATGAGTTGGTCATAGCTCACACCTTTTTGCGCAAGAAGATCGGTCAGAATTTTGGTGGACGCTGCGATGGCGTCGCGCGTCCCGGCGTTCCGCTCGGCTTCGAGCATGGCCTGGTACAGCCCACCCACCACCTTCACCGCTTCCGGCTTGGGCTTGCGCCGTACCGAATAATAGCCGGCGATACGGCCTTGCTCGTCGAAATCCGGCGTGACATTGGCGAACACCCAGTAGAAACTGCCGTCTTTCGCCATGTTCTTGACGTAGGCGGAAATTTCCTTGCCTTGCTCGATGGTGTCCCACAACAGCTTGAATACCGCGCGCGGCATGTCGGGATGGCGGATGATGTTGTGCTGCGCCCCGAGCAACTCGCCCAGGTCATAGCCGGAAAACTCGACGAAAATACGGTTGCCATAGGTAATCCGGCCTTTCAGATCGGTCTTGCTGACGATGAAGTCGTTTTCACGCATCACCTTTTCCGTGGCGGTCGGCGTGATTTTCTGTTTCATAACGTTGCCTCCTTAACAGTGCCCATTTCCTATGAAGCGGACTTACACCTCCTCCATGGCTACAGTGTGGCTTTATCGTTATAAATACAGTGGCGTGCTATTTTTGTACTGGTGCGCCCTCAAGGGAAGGGGATGATGCAGCAATGCCTTCAGGTCGCCCTGCGCATCGCCCCTCCCGCCTCGGGGTGGCCGCTGCCGTGGCTGATCGGTCGGCGGAGATCGTCGGGAACCGGCAGCTTGAGCAAGCGATAGAGGTTGCTCAAGTTTTCCCGGTACAGCTTGTCGAAGCTTTCCACGCTGTGCTGCGGATTGTAGTCGCCGAACCACCAAAACCAGTCCGACCCCTCGCATGTCGCCAGTTGCCGGGTGGCGCGCGCCTTTTCGCCTTCGTCGAGGGAATTGCCCGCCATCACCAGGTCGAAACTGTGCTTGGCGGAACACAACAAATCCCAGGCGTGGTTTTTTTCCAGCGAGCCGATCCAGGTCGAGAAAGTCCCATAGACCCAGCTTCCCGCCACCAGGTAGTTGAGTTCGCCGGCCACCCGGCAGGCGATGTCGCTGGCCGGACGCGGGTCGAATTCCAACTCCCGCTGCTGTTCGGCATGACCGGCGCAGGCGTCGAGGTATTCGTCGAAGGTGGTGGAGCGTATGTAGGGATGACTTTCCAGGGCGTCGTACAGCTCCGAGAGAAAATAATAGCCGTTGTACGGGTAATATTCCCAGGCGTTCTCGCCGTCGAGGATCACCGACACCACCGGGCTTTCGTCGTGCGGCGTATGGCGCCAGATTTCCTCCAGGGAATGGATGAAATGGCTGACCGCATCCTTGCCGAACCATTTGGCGTATTCAAAGCCGATCATGTCGGAAAGGCGGTCGTCGCGGAAGAAGCAGGCGATCTCGCGCCCCTCGAACACCAAGCGGTAGGGGCGGTACAAGTAACTGTTACGTTCCGGCAGATGGCCGTGGCCGTCCAGACCGCGCAAGCTGTTGACCAGCACCTGCTCGCCGCTCGCCATCCAGTGCAGGCCGTTTTGCGCGAACATCAGGGCGGCGGCATGCGACACGCCGCCTTCCGCCGGCCACACGCCGTTGGGCGCCATGCCGAAACGCTCGCGGTGCGAGGCGATCGCCTCTTCGAGATGGGCGGTGGCGCGCCGCACCCCGCCGGGATAGGCCGGGGTGACCGGCAGAGCGGTGCCGTGCATGCTTTCGCGCGCCACCTTGAAATCAATCAGCAACGGAACGATGGGATGGCAATGCGGCGTGGTGGACAGCTCTATCTGCCCGTTCTGCGCCAACTGGCGGTAACGCGGGATCAGGCTGCCGATGATCTGGCCGATCATGTCGAACAACTGGCGCCGCTCGGCAGCGGTAAAGTGCGCGCCCTTGCTCATCAGGCGCACCACCAGTTCATTGCTGCGGCGCACGCTTTCGCCGCACCACACCAAATGGTACCAGGTCAGCAAATCGCTCAGGTATTGCCCGGAAAGGTAGGCGAACGTCCCATCGCCCTGCTCCTGCAAGTAATTGAACAGGTCGTGCAGGCGTTTGTAGGCCGGATACGGCTCGATCATCTTGGTGTGGTTGGTGCGGAAGCAACTGTCGATCACCAGGTTGTGCTGCTCCGCGCTCACCGCGTCGAGATTCTCCGTGGCCAGCAAGGTCAGCAGGGGGTCGCGCATCCGGCCGGAATCGAACTGATCGACGTAATCTTCCAGTTGATCGAGCAGCACCGGCACGAAATTGAACACCGCGCGGGCATCCGGGTGCGTTTCCAGATGAAACGCCATGTCGGAATAATCCTTGATGGCGTGCAAATAGGTCCACGGCAGGGTGAACTCGCCCGTCGACTGGTTGCGGTAATCCGGCTGGTGCATGTGCCAGTACAGGATCAGGTTGAGTTTCTTTTCCGCCATGAAATTGGTTGCCGAGTATCGAGTTCCGAGCGCCGGGAGCCGCCCGGGACAGTGGTTACCTTACCTGATGCAATTCCTGCCCGAGCATTTCCGGGGTAATCAGGGTAATGCCCTTTTCCGACACGTAAAAACGCTCTTCATCCTTCTGACGATCCATGCCCACCACCATCCCCTCGGGAATCTTGGTGCCCTTGTCCACCACCACGCGATTCAAAACAGCGTTGCGGCCGATTTCCACGTTGGGCAGGATGACCGAATCGGTGACCGAGGCATAGCTGTGCACGTGGACATTGGAAAACAACACCGAGCGGCGCACCGTGGCGCCGCTGATGATGCAGCCGCCGGAAACCATCGAATCAATCGCCATGCCGCGCCGGTCTCCGTCGTCGAACACGAACTTGGCGGGCGGCAACTGCGCCTGGTAGGTCCAGATCGGCCAATTCTCGTCGTAGAGGTTCAGATCGGGGGTGACCTTGGTCAGGTCGATGTTCGCCTCCCAATAGGCATCCACCGTCCCCACGTCGCGCCAGTAGGGTTCGACTCCCTGGGAGCCGACGCAACTGTCGGCGAATTTGTGGGCGAAGACGCGATAGCGCGAGATGATGTAGGGAATGATGTCCTTGCCGAAATCGTTGGAGGAATGGGGATCGTCGGCGTCGCGGATCAGCTGCTCGAACAGGAAATCCGCATTGAACACGTAGATGCCCATGCTGACCAGCACCTTATCCGGCTGGCCGGGAATCGTCTGGGGATTTTCCGGCTTTTCCTGAAAACCGACCACCCGCTGATTGGCGTCCACCGACATCACGCCGAACGCCCTGGCCTCCCCCACCGGCACGTCGATGCAGGCCACCGTCATGTCCGCCGCGCTGGAAGCGTGGTAGGCCAGCATCTCGCCGTAATCCATCTTGTAGACATGGTCGCCGGCCAGGATCACCACGTAGGAAGGCTCGTAGCTGCGCAGGATGTCCATGTTCTGGAACACCGCATCGGCGGTGCCCTTGTACCAACTCTCCTCGATGCGTTGCTGCGCCGGCATGAGTTCGACGAACTCGTTGAACTCGCCGCGCAGGAACCCCCAGCCGCGCGACAGGTGCTGCAACAGGCTGTGCGCCTTGTACTGGGTGATTACGCCGATGCGGCGGATACCGGAATTGAGGCAGTTGGAAAGCGGGAAATCAATGATGCGGAACTTTCCGGCGATCGGCACCGCCGGCTTGGCGCGCCAATCCGTCAACGCCTTGAGGCGCGACCCGCGCCCCCCGGCAAGGATCAAGGCGACGGTATTCTTGGTCAACAGGCTGACGAAACGCGGGTATTCCTTTTGCACTATCCCCTCCAAAATCACATTAATATTTACAGAGTTAGCCAACCGGCGGTGAAATATCCCGCAAGCCCGTCCAAGCCATTATAATGGCTTCAATACGACGATACTACTGGTGGAACCCACTATTATGAAGTCCCCTCCTCAGCTCAAAGCCTTGCTCCAAGCCAAATTGTCCGACCCCTTCGGCTACCTCGGCCTGCATTCCTCTGGCGACGAATGGGTCATCCGCGTTTTCGCCCCCCATTCTGAACGGGTATTGCTGCAACAGGGTGACAAGCTCATCCCATTGACCCAAACGCACCCCCACGGCCTTTTCGAGTGGCGCGGCGCGGACGCGCCGCCCCGCCCCTACCGCCTGCGCCACGAAGCGGGCAACGCGAACTGGGAGCATTACGATCCTTATGCCTTTCCTTCCGGGATACCGGCGCAAGACCTGCACCTGTTCGGCGAGGGACGCCTGTTGCAGGGCTACCGCACCCTGGGCGCCCAGCAGTCGGAAAATCTGGGCATCGCCGGCACCCGTTTCGCCGTTTGGGCGCCGAATGCCGAGCGCGTCAGCGTGGTGGGCGATTTCAACGGCTGGGATGGCCGTCTCCACCCCATGCGCCACCTCGGCAACAGTGGGATATGGGAACTGTTCATCCCCGAACTGCCGCCCGGCACCCTCTACAAATTCGAGTTGCGCAATCGCCAGAGCGGCGGCGTCACGGTCAAGATCGACCCCTACGCCCGCGAATTCGAGCTGCGCCCCGGCACCGCCGGCAAGATTCCGGCGCCGGCGCGCCACCGCTGGGGCGACGGCGCCTGGCTGGAAAAACGCGGCAAAACCGACTGGCTGCATGCCCCCTTCAACATCTACGAAGTGCATGCCGGCTCGTGGAAACGCCACCCCGACGGCAGTTTCCCGACCTGGCGCGAACTTGCCGCCAGCCTGGTGCCCTACGTCCAAGACATGGGTTACACCCACATCGAACTGATGCCGGTTTCCGAGCACCCCCTCGACGAATCCTGGGGCTACCAGGCCACCGGCTATTTCGCCCCGACCTCGCGCTTCGGCACCCCCGACGATTTCCGCGCCTTCGTCGATACCTGCCACCAGGCGGACATCGGCGTCATCCTCGACTGGGTGCCGGCACACTTCCCGCAGGACGACTGGGCGCTGGCGCGCTACGACGGCACCTCCCTCTACGAGCACGAAGACCCGCGCCTGGGCTATCACCACGACTGGGGCACCCACATCTTCAACTTCGGCCGCCACGAGGTCAAAAGTTTCCTGCTTTCCAGCGCCCATTACTGGCTGGCGGAATTCCACCTCGACGGCCTGCGCGTCGACGCCGTCGCCTCGATGCTGTATCTCGACTACTCGCGCAAGGCCGGCGAATGGATCCCCAACAAGTACGGCGGGCGGGAGAACCTCGAAGCCATCACCTTCCTGCGCGAACTCAACATCATGGTTCACGAGGAATTCCCCGGCGCGCTGACCTTCGCCGAGGAATCGACCTCCTGGCCGATGGTGTCGCGGCCTGTGCATCTCGGCGGACTGGGATTCTCGATGAAATGGAACATGGGCTGGATGAACGACACCCTCTACTACATCCACCACGAACCCATCCACCGCCGCTACCACCAGAACGAACTGACCTTCGGCCAACTCTACGCCTACACCGAAAATTTCGTCCTGCCCTTCTCGCACGATGAAGTGGTGCACGGCAAGGGATCGCTGCTCGACAAGATGCCGGGCGACACCTGGCAGAAATTCGCCAACCTGCGCCTGTTGCTGACCTACCAGATGACCTACCCCGGGCGTAAGCTCAACTTCATGGGTAACGAAATCGCCCAGGGACGTGAATGGCGGGTGGGCGGGGAACTCGACTGGTGGCTGCTGGAGCGCCATTGGCACCAGGGTGTGAAGGACTTGTGCCGCGATCTCAACCGCCTTTACCGCGACATCCCGGCGCTGCATCAGCAGGATTTTTCCGGCGACGGCTTCCGCTGGATCGACTGCCACGACGCC
This sequence comes from uncultured Sulfuricella sp., assembly GCA_964505475.1. Classification (GTDB taxonomy): domain Bacteria; phylum Pseudomonadota; class Gammaproteobacteria; order Burkholderiales; family Sulfuricellaceae; genus JAGXQV01. The sequence goes on from CAZDIJ010000051.1 coordinate 16,708, forward strand.
GAACAGTCGATACTCAGCTATTTGCGCTATGGCAGGGACGGCTCGTTTGTCGCCGCCGCCTTCAATTTCACCCCCGTGCCGCGCCGCGGCTACCGTATCGGCATCCCGCAGGCCGGGCTGTACCGTGAAATTTTCAACAGCGACTCAGGTTTTTACGGCGGCGGCAACAACGGCAACGGCGCGGGATTGGAAGCGGAAAACGCGCCGTGGATGGGATACGGGCACTCCCTGGTAATCACCCTGCCGCCGCTGGCCGGGATCATACTGATGAAAAGCTGACGGAAGGCGATTCCCTCCCCCTTCCGTCCGCGAGGGGCGCCCGCGCTACAGCCAGCGCACCAGATGAAATATCCTGAAACCTTCCGAAGAGCGCGCCGGACCTAGCACCACCGCCGCAAAACGGTTTTTCTCCGGCGCGGCGGCGGCGCGCGCCTCTTCGTCCGACCCCATGACTTCCACGCAATTTTCGGGAAAGCGCTTGCGCTGCCGGCCAGGCGCATGAATCACCGCGCAGCATTCGCGCACCAGGCCGGCATCGGGGTCGAACAACGTGGGTTCCATGCCCCGATTATATCCCGCGACATACTATTTGCCAGCTTCCAACCCTTTGATGCACAATCGCCGGAAAGTCATGTAGTTTTAACGACAATAACTAACCGACGCTGGGGGAAATCATGTCGCAAAAACATCCGATCATCGCCGTCACCGGCGCATCAGGCGCAGGCACCGAACCGATGCGCACCGCCTTCGAGCATTTGTTCTGGCGCGAGAAGATCAAGGTCGCCACGCTTGACGGCGAAGGCTTCCACCGCCACACCCGCGATGAAATGAAAAAGGAAATGGAAAAGTCGAAGAAAAAACTGGGAAGGGCTATTTCCCACTTCGGCCCGGAAGGCAACATCCTCGACAAGCTGGAAGCCGTACTCAAGGAATACGGCGAGAAAGGCACCGGCCAGCGCCGCCTGTACCTCCACAACGAAGCCGAGGCGCGCCCTTACGACCAGCCGCCGGGCACCTTCACCCGCTGGGAAGCGCTACCGGCGGGCAGCGACATGCTATTCTACGAAGGCTTGCACGGCGGTTTCGCTTCGCCGCAAATCGACATTCCGCGGCATATCGACCTGCTGATCGGCGTCACCCCCATCGTCAACCTCGAATGGATCCAGAAAATCCACCGCGACTGCGACGAGCGCGGTTATTCGAGCGAGGCGGTGACGCAGACCATCCTCGACCGCATGCACGATTACGTCCACTACATCACCCCGCAATTTTCGCGCACCCACATCAATTTCCAGCGCGTGCCGGTGGTCGATACCTCCAACCCCTTCATTTCGCGCGACGTGCCGACGCTCGACGAAAGCTACGTGGTGATCCGTTTCCGCTATCCCAAGGGAGTGGACTTCCCTTATCTGCTGCAAATGATCCATAACTCCTTCATGTCGCGCCCCAACACGATCGTGGTGCCGGGCGGCAAGCAGATGGAGGCGATGGAAATCATTCTCCTGCCGCTGCTGCACGAATTGATGGAAAACAAGAAAAAATAGGAATACCCCTTGACGGCTGACTATCAGCCGTCCATGCTTCCCGCTTTATCCTGTTCAGGCAGACGGATATATGCTTGCCCATGAGCGCTTGATCGGTTTCTTCCGCAGCCATTCCGGGGCCGTCATCATCCTCGGCTTCGGCATCGTGGTCGCGCTGATGGGCTGGCTCACGCTCTCCAGCCTCTACCGTCTCGACGGCATTCGCGGCAACATCGCGCAAATCGTCTCCCAGCACAACGAGCATGCCGGACTGCTGCGCCGGATGCTCCAGACCACGCGCGACCGTTCCCTGTTGCTGCAAAAAATCATTTCCGAGGCCGACCCCTTCGTCCGCGACGAATTCGCCGTCCGGGTCGACCAGCTCGGCGCCGAATTCGCCCAGCTCCGCGAACGCTTCCTGAAGCTCGACCTGCTGCCGGAAGAAAAAGCCTTGCTGGAACGCCAGGGCGCCGCCTCGGCGAAAACCAAGCCGCTGCAATACCTGGTGATCGAACTGGCGATGCAAGGCCGCCAGGCCGACGCCCAACGGGTGCTGGTGCAGGAAGCGATGCCGGCGCAGGACGAAGCCCTGACGGTACTCAACGAATTGCTCGCGCACCAGGACAGCGAAATCAAAAAACACGCGGAAAAAGCCTACCAGCGCGAAAAGGAAGCCCATGCCTTCCTGCTGGCGGGCGGCGCCGGCTCGATTCTGCTGAGCATCGCCATCGCCTTCGCCGTCCGCTCCCAGATCAAGAAACTGATCGCCCGGCTGATGGCCACCTCCTCCAAGTTGGAGGAAAACGCCCGCGAACTGAAATACCAGAAAATCGCCCTCGACGAGCACGCCATCGTCAGCATCTGCGACAGCGCCGGAAAAATCACCTATGCCAACAAGAAATTCACCCAGATCAGCCAGTATCCCCAGGAAGAACTGCTGGGGCAGGATCACCGCCTTCTCAACGCCGGCCACCATCCCCGGGAATTTTTCGTGGAAATGTGGCGCACCATCTCCGGCGGCGTCACCTGGCACGGCCAGATCAAGAACCGCCGCAAGGACGGCACATTCTACTGGGTCAAGACCACCGTCGTTCCCTTTCTCGACCGCCAGCGCAAGCCCTACCAGTACGTCTCGGTGCGCACCGACATCACCCCGATCAAGGAAGCCGAGGAAGTACTGAGCCGCGGCAAGGAAGAATTGGAACGGATGGTGGCTGAACAAACCGCCGAACTGCGCGAACGCGAAGCGGCGATGCAAAAGCTGGCCGCCACCGATCCGCTCACCGGCATCGCCAACCGCCGCAAATTCAACGATGAACTGGAACGCGAACTGGAACGCGCCCAGCGCCACGGCTTCCCGGTGGCGCTAATCATCATGGACATCGACCACTTCAAGCGCATCAACGACACTTACGGCCACCCCGCCGGCGACAGCGTGCTGGTGGAATTCGCCCGCGCCGTCGAGGCCAACATCCGCGCCAACGACCTGTTCGCCCGCTGGGGCGGCGAGGAATTCATCATCCTCGCGCCCCATGTTGACAGCGCCAATCTCCGCCCCTTCGCCGAGAAACTCCGCCAGGAAGTGGAAAATACCGCCTTTACCGGCGTCGGCAAGACCACTTGCAGCATCGGCGCCACCACCCATCAAGCCGGGGAGACCATGCACGAACTGATCGCCCGCGTCGATCGCGCCCTCTACCTGGCAAAAAAGAACGGCCGCAACAGGGTGGAACAACTATAAGAGCCTATTTCAGTAGTATCCATACCCCGCGTTGCGTCCAGAAAGTGATGGC
>CAZDIJ010000052.1:0-19049 GCA_964505475.1 uncultured Sulfuricella sp.
CTTCCCCCGCGAGCAGGGGAAGGAGCGATAGCTGAGAATAGTTTAGAGGCATATTTCCAAATATGCCTATGAATAATTTTCAGGCGCCCTCACCCCAACCCCTCTCCTTTATGCCCTTTAGGGTGCGCCTGCGGGCGAGGGGCTTTTCTCCCTTCTCCCGCAGGCGGGAGAAGGGACGGGGATGAGGGAGCATGGGATGCAAGGCAACATCCTGAATATGGTTCATAGGCATGATTTGTTTTAGGGTTCTTGTGTAGGTTGGGTTAGCGGCATTTCCGCGTAACCCAACAAACTCAATCAACATAAAAACAATGGGTTGAAAGATTTCTATTTGTTGGACTACGGCGCAAAAGCGCGCCTAACCCAACCTATATGCTAAAAACTCAGTCAGCCACGGATAAACACGGATTTACACCGATAAGGCATCCAAATGTTTCCCGGTCCCCCGATGGGTAGGCGGTGCGCTTCTTGCCGCCCTTATTGGTAATCCGCGTCCATCGGTGTTCATCCGTGGCTCAACTGCTTTTTCAAGGTTGATTTAAGGTAAAATTCGCCTCTCCGCACCTCCCGGCTCCTCCCTTAATGAATATCCTGTACGAAGAAGAAGGCGCTTTCAAGATCGGCAGCGTCATGACCGACAACGTGGCTTCGCTGCAAGTCGAGGCGCTGCACGGCAAACGCTCCAAGATCAAGGCCGACAAGGTGCTGCTCAAGTTCGACCAGCCCCTGGCGGGCTTCATGGAAGCCGCGCAAGCCGTGGCCGACGACATCGACCTGGATTTCCTGTGGGAATGCTGCGGCACGGAGGAATTCGGCTATGCGGACATCGCCCGCGATTATTGCGGCCATCCGCCCAGCCCGGTGGAATCCGCCGGGCTGCTGTTCAGGCTGCACGGCGCGCCGATGTACTTCTACCGCAAGGGCAAGGGGCGCTTCAAGGCCGCGCCGGAGGAAAACCTCAAGGCCGCGCTGGCCGGCGAGGAGAAGAAACGCCGCCAGGCCGAGACGGTGGCAAGCTACGTGGCGCAACTGACGGAAGGCAAGCTCCCGCCGGAATTCACCGCGGAAGTCGTTGCCAAGCTGCTCTACCAGCCGGACAAGAACACCCTCGAATGCAAGGCGCTGGAACAGGCCTGCGAAGCCGCCAAATTGACTCCGGTGAAGCTGCTCGACCGCTGCGGAGCGATTCCTTCCAGCCACGATTACCACCTCGGGCGCTTCCTCGCCGAGTGGTTCCCGCGCGGCATGGGCTTCGGCGACTACGGTGCGCTGCCGGAACTCCCCGCCGTGCCGCAAAGCGACGCGCGCGCCTTCAGCATCGACGATGCCGCCACCACCGAAATTGACGACGCTTTCTCGGTAAAAAAGCTGGGCAACGGCAACTGGCGCATCGGCGTGCATATCGCCGCGCCGGCGCTGGCCTTGACGCCCGATTCGCCGCTCGACGAGATCGCCGCGCAGCGCCTTTCCACGGTCTACATGCCGGGGCGCAAGATCACCATGCTGCCCGACGAGGTGGTCGAACTCTTCACCCTCGGGGAAAACAGCCGCTGCCCGGCGCTCTCGATGTACCTCGAAGTCAGCCCGGAACTGGAGATACTCGACGAAAACAGCGTGGTCGACCACGTCGATATCGCCGCCAACCTGCGCCACGACACCCTGGAGCCGGTATTCAACGAGGACAGCGTGATCAGCGGGGCGGGCGACTATCCATTCAAGGAAGAACTCCTGCTGCTGTGGAATTTCGCCAGCAAGCTCAAGGAAGGACGCGGCAAGCAGGACGGCCAGCGGATGTTCCCGGACTACAGCTTCAGCGTCGAGAACGACCGGGTCACCATCGCCGAGCGCGAGCGCGACACCCCCATCGACCGGGTGGTGTCGGAACTGATGATTCACGTCAATTCGCAATGGGGGAAGCGCCTCGCCGAGGCGGGCCAAAGCCCTCATCCCAACCTTCTCCCAAAGGGAGAAGGGGCGATCGTCCCCTCCCCCTCCGGGGGAGGGTTAGGGAGAGGGTACCCCGCCATCTACCGCAGCCAGGAAAACGGCAAGGTGCGCATGAGCACCACCCCGGCGCCGCACCAAGGGCTGGGCGTATCGCATTACATGTGGTCCAGCTCGCCGCTGCGCCGCTACATCGACCTGCTCAACCAGCGCCAGTTATTGGCCGCCCTGCGCGGCGAGGAAGCGCCCTATCCGCCGAAAAGCGACAAGCTCTACGCCACCGTGCGCGATTTCGAGCTGGCCTACGACGCCTACAACACCATCCAGCGCCACATGGAGCGCTACTGGTGCCTGCGCTGGCTGATCCAGGAAAACATCGCGGAATGCGGCGCCACCGTGGCCAAGGAAAACACCCTCAAGCTCGACGGCGCGCCGCTGTTCACCCGCGTGCCTTCGCTGCCGCCCGACGTGCCGCCGGGTGCAAGGGTGAATGTGGAAATTTCCGCCATCGACTTGCTCGACATGGATTTCTCATGCAAATTCAAATCGCTTGATGGTTGATTAAGCCTTGCCTGCATGATATTGTCAGGAATATCATGCGAGCGCGGGCGGTTTTCGATACCAATCTGATCGTCGCCGGACTTTCAAGCCGGCGGGGCGCTTCCCATGCGTTGCTCAGGCAAGCCATAGACGGACGTTTTATGCTTTTGGCTTCGCCGCCGCTCTGGCTTGAATACGAGGCCGTCCTCAAACGCGAAGAAGTCAGGCGACTCCACCAGCTCGGCGACGACGATGTGGATGATTTTCTGGACGCATTGGCCAGCGCGGTCGAACCTGTTCATTTTCACTATTTATGGCGCCCGCAGCTTTCCGACCCGAAGGATGAAATGGTGCTGGAAACAGCCATGAACGGCCAAGCCGATGCTTTGGTCACATTCAATATCCGCGACTATAAGCCGGCCATGATACGCCTTGCTCCGCGGTTGCTGACGCCTTCCCAGTTTCTTGCTTCTCTGGAGAATCCCCATGAGTAACTTTGCCCTACGTCTCCCCGATTCCCTGCACGCTTATGCCAAGAAAATGGCGCAGGAAGATAACGCCTCCCTGAATCAGTTCATTGTCATGGCCGTGGCGGAAAAAGTATCGGCGCTGAACACCGAGAAATTTTTCCAGGAACGCGCCGCGCGCGGCAGCCGTGAGCGGTTTCTGGAGATCATGGACAAAGTCCCCGATCTGCCGGTGCGGACAGGGGACGAGGTGGCTTGATGGCGGCCGGTGAAGCTGTGGACTATTTCCCGTTTGAGGTTTGACCGCTTTGCAACGCTTTTCCTTTCTTGTCGAACCGTGGGCTGTGGCGTTGGGTATTTCCACCCGTCTCGCGCTGGCGCTGATTCTCTCCGTCGTTTTTCATGGCATCGCCTTGTTCGGTCTTCATTTCAAGGCGCCCGACTGGAAGGCCGCCAAGGGAATCTCCACGCTGGACGTGGTGCTGGTCAACAGCAAATCGGCGAAAAAACCCAGTAAGGCCGACGCCCTGGCGCAGGCCAACCTCGACGGCGGCGGCAATACCGACGCCAAGCGCCGCGCGCAAAGTCCGCTGCCGGTGCTGGAGCGGGAACAGATACATGTCGATCAGGGCGAAAAAGCCGGCCAGGTACGCCACATGGAGCAGGAAGCGCAAACCCTGCTGACCCAGATCAAGAGCAAGGCCGTCATCGAGCAGCCCGTCGAAAAAACCGCCACGCCCGACGGCAAGCCCGATATTTCCAACGCCACCGACCTGCGCTTGCGCAGCCTCGACGCGGCGCGCCTGGAAGCCCAGATTTCGCGCGACTGGGACAAGTACCAGGAGCGCCCGAAACGCAAGTTCCTCGGCGCGCGCACCCAGGAATACCGTTTCGCGCGCTACGTCGAGGATTGGCGCATCAAGGTGGAGAGGGTCGGCAATCTCAACTATCCCGAGGAAGCGCGGCGCCGCAAGATTTACGGCAGCCTGTCGCTGACCGTGGCCATCCGCTCCAGCGGCGAGGTGGAAAGCATCGAGGTCAGCCGCCCTTCCGGCCACAAGGAGCTGGACGAAGCAGCGGTGCGCATCGTGCGCCTCGCCGCGCCCTATGCGCCCTTTCCCGACGACATCCGCCGCGACACCGATATCGTCAGCATTACCCGCACCTGGATGTTCACCAGGGGCGATCAGTTGACGACGGAAAATATGCCATAATTGCAGCGATGCAAAACACCAATCTCACCGGCAATTTTCTCATCGCCATGCCCGCCATGGCCGACCCTTATTTCGCCAAGTCCCTGACCTATATTTGCGAGCACAACGAGCAGGGCGCGCTCGGCGTGGTCATCAACCGCCCCATCGACATGACCCTGCAAACCCTTTTCGAGCAGGTCGGCATCGTCCTGGAAAACCAGGAAATCGCTGGTTTTCCGCTGTATTTCGGCGGGCCGGTGCAGACTGACCGCGGCTTCGTGCTGCACCAGCCGGAAGGCGAATGGAGTTCGTCGCTGGCGGTCGGCGACGGCATCGCCCTGACCACGTCAAAGGATATCCTCGAAGCCGTGGGGCGCGGCGAGGGGCCGGCGCGCTTTCTCGTCACGCTGGGCTACGCCGGCTGGGCGCCGGGGCAACTGGAGCACGAGCTGGCGCAAAACGCCTGGCTCAACGTAACCGCCGACGCCGCGGTGATTTTCGACCTGCCCTGGGAAGAGCGCCTGGCAACGGCGATGGCGATGCTGGGCGTCGATCCCGCCAGCCTGTCGGACGAAGCGGGACACGCATAAACCGGGTGATGAGCGATGAAACACCGGCCTGCCCGCCGCCCGTTACGCATCACCCGTTACCGGCAGGCACCGTCCTTGCCTTCGACTTCGGCCTGAAACGCATCGGCGTGGCGGTGGGGGATACCACGGTGAAATTGGCGCATCCGCTGGCCACCATCGCCGAGGAGAGCAACGACCGGCGCTTCGCCGCCATTGCCGCGCTGATCGCGGAATGGCATCCGGCGCTGCTGGTGGTGGGACTGCCGGCGCGCCTTGACGGCACGGAGCACGAAATGAGCGCGCTGTGCCGCCGTTTCGCGCGCCGCCTGGAAGGGCGCCATGGGCTGGAAACGCGGCTGGTGGACGAGCGCCTGAGTTCCGCCTCGGCCAGCGAGGATCTGGCGGAAATCGGCATTCGCGGACGCAAGCAGAAAGCCGCCCTGGATCAGGTGGCGGCGCAACGCATCCTGCAATCTTTTTTGGATCAACAAGGCCAAGCCGAGAGTCGAAAGAGTTGAGCCGAGGGCAACGCCGCTCTTCTCTCTCGACTCTCGACTCGCAACCAACGACGAGAATTGAATCATGCAACTCCCTGACGCGGAACAACTCGTACTCGATCTGGCGCGCCAGATCGAGCCGCATCTGACGGCGCCGTGCGCGCTGGTCGGCATCCATACCGGCGGCGCCTGGCTGGCGGAACGGCTCCGGGAAATATTGGGCGGCGACATCCCCCTCGGCACCCTGGACATTTCCTTTTACCGCGACGATTTCAGCCGTATCGGCCTGCACCCCCAAACCAAGCCGTCGCACATCCCGTTCGAGGTGGAGGATTGCCACATCATCCTCGTCGATGACGTGCTCTACACCGGGCGCACGGTGCGCGCGGCGATGAACGACCTGTTCGATTACGGCCGCCCGGCGAGCATCGCCCTGGCGGTGATGATCGACCGCGGCGGGCGCGAACTGCCGGTGGCCGCCCAGTTCGTCGGCGCCACCCTGCCTCTGGATACCTCCCAAAACATCCAGCTCGGACGCGACGACATTGGGCGCCTGAGCCTGAGTTTGCATACCGTGAAATGACGCCATGAAAAACCCCCAGCTCAACAACAACGGCGAACTCCAGCACCTGCTGACCATCGACGGGCTTTCCGCCGCCATCGTGCGGCATATCCTGGATACCGCCGATTCCTTCCTCAACGTCTCGGAGCGCGAAGTCAAAAAAGTCCCACTGTTGCGCGGCAAGGCCATCTTCAACCTGTTTTTCGAGCCTAGCACGCGCACCCGCACCACCTTCGAGATTGCCGCCAAGCGCCTTTCCGCCGACGTAATCAACCTCAACGTCAGCGCTTCCAGCGCCAGCAAGGGTGAAACCCTGCTCGACACGGTGGACAATCTCACCGCCATGCAGGCCGACATGTTCGTGGTGCGCCATGCCCAGTCCGGGGCGGCGCACCTCATCGCGCGCCACGTCGCGCCGTACATCCACGTGGTCAACGCCGGCGACGGGCGCCACGCCCACCCCACCCAGGCGCTGCTCGACATGTTCACCATCCGCCACTACAAGAAGGAATTCCACAACCTGCGCGTGGCCGTCGTCGGCGACGTGCTGCATTCGCGGGTGGCGCGCTCGCAAATCCATGCCCTGACCCTGCTCGGGGTGCCCGAGGTGCGCGTCATCGCGCCCCAAACCCTGCTGCCCGCCGAGGTCGAGCGCATGGGCGTGCACGTTTACCACGACATGAAACAGGGGCTGAAGGACGTTGACGTGGTCATCATGCTGCGCCTGCAAAACGAGCGCATGCGCGGCGCGCTGCTGCCCTCGGCGCAGGAATACTTCAAATACTACGGCCTGACGCTGGACAAACTGGCGCTGGCCAAGCCCGACGCCATCGTCATGCACCCCGGGCCGATGAACCGCGGCGTGGAAATCGACTCGGACGTAGCCGACGGCGCCCAATCGGTGATCCTCGCCCAGGTCACCTTCGGCATCGCCGTACGCATGGCGGTGATGAGCATCCTCGCGGGAAGCCACGCATCATGAAAATACACATCCGAAACTGCCGCCTGATCGACCCGAAAAACCAGACCGACGGAAAACACGACATCTACATCGCCGCCGGCAAGGTCGCCGCCATCGGCGCCGCGCCCGACGGCTTCCACGCCAACCGGGTGATCGACGCGGAGGGGCTGATCGCCTGCCCCGGCCTGATCGACCTCTCGGCGCGGCTGCGCGAGCCGGGCTACGAATACATGGCGACCCTCGAATCGGAAATGGACGCCGCCGTGGCCGGCGGGGTCACCACCCTGGTGTGCCCGCCCGACACCGATCCGCCGCTGGACGAGCCGGGACTGGTGGAAATGCTCAAGTTCCGCGCCAAGAGTCTCAACCAGGCGCGGGTCTACCCGCTCGGCGCGTTGACCCAGAAACTCGAAGGGCAGCGCATCACCGAAATGGCGGAGCTGCGCGATGCCGGCTGTATCGGTTTTTCGCAGGCCGACGCGCCGCTGGTGGATACCCAGGTACTATGGCGCGCCATGCAATACGCCGCGACCTTCGGCTTCACCGTCTGGCTGCGCCCGCAGGATGCCCATCTGGCCAAGGGCGGCGTGGCGCACGACGGCGAAGTGGCGAGCCGCCTGGGCTTGCCCGCCATTCCCGCCAGCGCCGAAACCATCGCCCTCGCCACCATCCTGACCCTGGCGCGCGAAACCGGGGCGCGCCTCCATGTGTGCCGCCTCTCCACCCGCGCCGGCCTGGAGATGGTGCGCGCCGCCAAGGCGGAGGGCTTGCCGGTCACTTGCGACATTTCCATCCATCACGCCCATTTGAGCGAAATGGACATCGGCTATTTCGACGCCAATTGCCACCTGATCCCGCCCCTGCGCAGCCAGCGCGACCGCGACGCCCTGCGCCAGGGGCTGGCCGACGGCGCGGTGGACGCGCTGTGCTCCGACCACGCGCCGGTGGACGACGACGCCAAGCTGCTGCCCTTCGGCGAAGCCGAAGCCGGCGCCACCGGGCTGGAGCTGCTGCTGCCCCTGACCCTCAAATGGGCGGAGGAAAGCGGCGTGCCGCTTGCCACCGCCGTCGCCAAGCTGACCACCGAGCCGGCGCGCATCCTCGGCCTGAACAACGGCAGCCTGACGCCGGGGCAGTCCGCCGACCTGTGCCTGTTCGATCCGCAGCGTTACTGGAAAGTCGAACCGCGCTCGCTCAAGAGTTCGGGCAAAAACACCCCCTACCAGGGCGTCGAACTGCGCGGCAAGGTGCGCGCCACCCTGGTGGAAGGGCATATCGTTTACGAGGCCGAGAAATGACCGATCGCACCCCTAACCCACTCCTCGATTTTTCCGGGCTGCCGCGCTTCCCCGATATTCGCCCGGAGCACGTTACCCCGGCCATCGGCCAATTGCTCGCCGATAGCCGGGCGCTGCTCGACGGCTTGGCCGCCGACGATGCCGCGCCCCTGTGGGAAAACTTCGTCGGCGTGCTGGAGGATGCCAACGAGCGCCTCGGGCGCGCCTGGGGGCAGGTGTCGCACCTCAACTCGGTGATGAACAGCCCCGAGTTGCGCGAGGTTTACAACGCCAACCTGCCGCTGATTACCGCCTATTACGCCGATCTTTCGCAAAATCTGGCGCTCTTCGAAAAATTCAAACGGCTGCGCGGCTCGCCGGTTTTCGAGCAATTGAGCGGCGAACAGCAAAAAATCGTAGAAAACGAACTGCGTGATTTCCGCCTCGGCGGCGCCGAGTTGCCGACGGGGGAAAAGGCACGCTTCAAGGCGATTCAGGAGGAACTGTCGTCGCTCGGCGCCAAGTTCGAGGAAAATCTGCTCGACGCCACCAACGCTTTCGCCCTGTACATCGAAAATGAAATCGACCTCGCCGGCATCCCCGCCGACGATATGCAGGCGGCGCGCGAGGCCGCCGAGGCCGACGGCAGGCCGGGCTGGAAATTCACCCTGCGCGCTCCGTCCTGGATGCCGCTAATGCAATACGCCGCCAACCGCGGCCTGCGCGAGCGCATGTACCGCGAATACGTCACCCGCGCCTCGGAATTCGGCAAGCCCGAATGGGACAATACTCCGCTGATCCGCCAGTTGCTCGAATTGCGGCACGAGGCGGCCGTCCTGCTGGGGTTCGCCAGCTACGCGGAAGTCTCGCTGGCGACCAAGATGGCCGAATCGCCGGGGCAGGTGCTGAATTTCCTCAACGAACTCGCGGCGCGCGCCAAGCCCCACGCCCAGCGCGATCTGGCCGAACTGAAGGCTTTCGCCTGCGACGAACTCGGCATGGATGCGCTGGAGGCCTGGGATATCGCCTATGTCGGCGAAAAACTGCGCGTCAATCGCTATGCCTTCTCCGACAACGAAGTGAAGCAATACTTCCCGGAAACCCAAGTGTTGCCGGGCATGTTCAAGCTGGTGGAAACGCTCTACGGGCTGACCATCACCCCCGCCCAAGCGCCGGCGTGGCACCCCGACGTGGGCTTCTACAGCATCCACGATAGCGCCGGCACGCCCATCGGCCAGTTCTACACCGATCTTTACGCGCGTGAAAACAAGCGTGGCGGCGCCTGGATGGACGAAGCCATCACCCGGCGACGCAAGCGCGACGCCATCCAGGTTCCGGTAGCCTACCTCAACTGCAATTTCGCTCCGCCGGTGGGCGGCAAGCCCGCCCTGTTCACCCACGACGAGGTTATCACCCTGTTCCACGAGTTCGGCCACGGTCTCCACCACCTGCTGACCCGCGCCGAGGAGTTGGGAGTCTCCGGCATCAACGGCGTGGAATGGGATGCGGTCGAACTGCCCAGCCAGTTCATGGAAAATTTCTGCTGGGAATGGGAAGTCATCAGCCATCTGTCGCGCCACGCCGAGAGCGGCGAACCGCTGCCGCGCGAACTGTTCGACAAGATGCTGGCCGCCAAGAATTTTCAAAGCGGCATGCAGACGATGCGGCAGCTCGAATTCGCGCTATTCGACATGCATCTGCACTACGACTACGACCCGAAGGCGCCAAAGAGCGCGCTGGAACTGCTCCAGGAAATCCGCGCCCGGGTGGCGGTAGTGATGCCGCCGCCCTATAACCGTTTTCCCAATAATTTCTCGCATATCTTCGCCGGCGGCTACTCGGCGGGCTATTACAGCTACAAGTGGGCGGAAGTGCTGTCGGCGGATGCTTACAGCCTGTTCGAGGAAAACGGCGTGTTGAGCGCGGAAACCGGCCACCGCTTCTGGAGCGAAATTCTGGGGGTCGGCGGCGGCAGGCCGGCTCTGGAATCCTTCATCGCCTTCCGCGGCCGCGAACCGAAGATCGACGCCCTGCTGCGCCACAACGGAATGGAGTAAGAGCTTGCCCGTTACAGGCAAGCTCTTGGCTCAAGATGTTTGTGTTTGCGCCGTTATTTGCTATATTACCTGAAGTTAAATTCGTAACGGCATGACAATATGAAGATTTTTGTTGCGATCCTGATGTCTGTCTGGTGCGCCGTTGCCGTGGCCGAATCCGCCAGCGTAGTCGACAACGTGCGCGCCAACCTGCGTACCGGCAAAGGGGAAAACTACCGCTTGTTGCGCATCCTGCCCCCCAGCACCGCCGTCGAGGTGATCGAGAGCGACGGCGAGTACGCCAAGATCAAGCTCGAAGACGGGCAGACCGGCTGGATCAAATCGTCCCTGCTGACATCTCCGCCGCCACCGCCGGCAAGGGAAAGCGCAGCAGCAACGGCGCCGGCGGCCGACCTTTCCGCCATACAAGCCGAACTGGCCACCGCCCGCGGACAATTAATAAAGATGCAAGGCGATCTGGAACGCGAGCGGGCGCTCACCAAGGGGGAGCCGCAGTACACCACGCTATTCCTGGCTGGCTTGGCAGGGCTGGCCGTAGGCGCGATTATCGGCATGCTGGCGCTGCGCGCTTATTACATCCGGCGTTTACACGGGCTGCGCATATGAAACTGGCCGTTTTTTTCTGCTTCCTGTGCATGTTCATGGTGTTCGCCGCCCAGTCGGCGCAAGCCGCCACCCTGTACCGCTGGGTCGATGCCGCCGGCAATGTCCACTATACCGACCAGCCGCCGCCGCAAGACATCAAGGATGTCCAGGAGAAAAAACTCGCCGCTCCGGCGCAGACCAGCGGCCAGACGCCCTACGCGACCCAGGCCGCCGCCCGCAACTTCCCGGTCACCCTGTATATCAACAATTGCGGCGAAGTGTGCAACCGCGCCCGCGAACATCTGAACAAGCGCAACATCCCGTTCAGTGAAAAAGACCCCACCGATCCGCAAATCGCCGATACCCTGCAAAAACTTACCGGCAGCATGGAAGTACCGGTGCTGGTGGTCGGCAGGGCCGCGCCGATCAAGGGATTCGGCCCCGATTCCTGGGATGCCGCGCTGGACGTGGCGGGCTATCCCAAGGCGCCCGCCGCCAAGGCTGCCACGGGTTCCCGGCCGGAGCAGAAGGTTGCCGCCGAAACCGGCGACGGCAAGGCCAAGTAATTCACGCCCACCCACGGCGGCCCCGCGATGAAGCTCGCCACCTGGAACGTCAATTCCCTCAAGGTGCGCTTGCCGCAAGCGCTCGATTGGCTGGCGGCCAACCGTCCCGAGGTACTGTGCCTACAGGAAACCAAGCTCGAAGACGGCAATTTCCCGCTCGCCGAGATCAACGCCGCCGGCTATCACGCGGTGTTCAGCGGCCAGAAAACCTACAATGGGGTGGCGATCCTGAGCAGACAGCCGGCTGTCGATGTGAGCGCCGGCATTCCGGGTTTCCCCGACGAGCAGAAACGGGTTTTAGCCGCGACTTTCGACGGCATGCGCGCCATCTGCGTCTACATCCCCAACGGCCAGAGCGTCGATTCCGACAAATACCAGTACAAATTGCGCTGGCTGGAAGCGCTCACTGACTGGCTGGAAGAGGAGCTGAAAAAATATCCGGCGCTGGCGCTGCTGGGAGATTTTAATATCGCGCCTGAAGACCGCGACGTCCACGACCCCAAGGCGTGGGCGGGGCAAGTGCTGTGCAGCGATGCCGAGCGCGCCGCGCTGCGGCGGCTGACGGCTTTGGGATTGAAGGATAGTTTCCGGCTGTTCGAGCAGCCGGAAAAATCCTATAGCTGGTGGGATTACCGCATGAACGCATTCCGCCGCAACCTGGGGCTGCGCATCGACCATATCCTGCTCAGCGATGCGCTGGCGCCCGCCTGTGCATCCTGTGCGATAGATAAGGCGGTGCGCGGCCTGGAACGGCCTTCCGACCATGCGCCGGTGGTGGCGGAACTGGCGGCCTAGGGCTTGCCGAACAGTTTGCCGAGCTTGTCGATCACCGAGGTTTCCCGTTCGTCGAAGGAAAACAGCGGATCGACGAAGCCGTTCTGCTTGGCGCGCTCTTCCGCCATCACCAGGTGCAAGCCTTCCTCGTAGTATTCCTGCTCGGTGCAAGTGACCTGGGTGACGAAGATGTCCGGTTCGTTGTATTCGATGTTGATGCCAAGCACGTAGACATTGACCGTGATGACTTTTTCCTGAAGCTGCATCACGGTTTCCGTGCGTAGCGGCAAATTGCTCTCGCCTGCCGCGTGGCGGCTTTCGTACACGTCGCCGTAAGCGGCTTTCAGTTTTGCTTCGAACGGGCTTTCGCTCATGACACCAAATGTCGGGGACATTTTCAACGTAACTACTTTACGGCAAACCGTGGCGTTACGCTATACTAACCGCAGAAAAACTCTTCATTCGCGTGCTTATGTCCGAAGATTCCGCCGCCAACGCCGAGCCAGCCGAGAGTTTGCCTCTTGAGGACGGCGTCCCCGGCGATCATCCCGGTGAAGGCGACGCCAAGCCAAACAGCCGGCGCAAAAAGATGCTGATTATTCTCGGCGTGGTGTTGTTGGGCGGAATCGTTTTGGGGATAGGTTTTACCCTACTGATTTCCTCCCTCAAACCCTCCCCCCAGGAACAGCCCAAAGCCCCGGCGCCACCCCCGGTTCGTGACCCGCATCAGGAACGCTTGATTCGTGATCTGCAAGAAAAAAACCGGCAGCTTGAGGCGCAAGCCAAACAGCGTCAGGAAGTGCAGGTCAAGCCCGCGGAACATTCCGTGCCGCGCGACGACAGCGCGCAACTCAAGGCACTCAAGGAAAAAAACGAAAAGCTCGAGGAGCAGCTCAGGCTTTCACGGCAAGCCGCGCCGGCGCCTTCCCCATCCCGCCCCGCCCCGGCATTCGGAAAATCCGGCCCCACCGGCAAGGTCGCGGAAGACTGCACGATTACCGACAAAACCGAGCAACTGGGAGACCGGCTGAAATCCTGCGTCGAGGATTTCAACAACGCCACGCGCTAACTCCGCGCGCTTGGCCACAACACCGGCCAGACCCGCACGACAAAAATCAGCAGCGACAGCCACGCCGCGACGGCGCCGGCGAGCGCCAGCGCCGGCAAGCCGGCGAAATAGCCGGCGGCATAGCCTATTACGCCGCCATGCCCCAGCCCCATTTGCAGCCACGGCCAGCGCCCTTCCTCGGCCAAGGGGTTGCCGGTAAAACGGGGCAGCATGTGGGCGCCAAGCCCGAAGATCATGAATAGCATGAAGCCCACGGTAAAAAGATGGAGAAATGCCGGGCGCGACGCGCTGTCGGAAAGAAAGCTGCCGTTGAACGCCAGCCCAAGCCCGGCGAGCATCAGGTAAATCTGCGCGGAAACGATAAACCAGCGGTTGTCGCCGGAAAAAAACATTCCCATGCGGAGCATCGTGGCATGCGCTCTCGGCGGCGCGGCGCGCACCAGTTCTCGCGCCTCCTCGAAACAGACGACCCCGACGGCTTCCAGCTTGCCGTCGATCAACAGCGCCGGCACGGCTTTGAGCGCCAGCCGCTCGGCCAACAGCGCGCCAGGCGGCTGGGCAATATCCAGCACCGCCCACTCTATTTCATATTCGCCGGCCACGCGGCGCCACACCGCTTCTGCTTGCGCGCAAGCGGGGCAGCCCGCGCAGACCAGCAATTCAACTTTCATGATCGGCCGAACGCTTCGCCCTGACCGTCAGGATCATATTCAGCCCGAACAGGATGATCGCTACGTAGCTCAGCAGCCCGCCGGCGATGACCCAACCGTCGCTCATGCTCAGCCAGCCCGCGATCATCAGCGGCAAACCGGCGTTGGCCAGGTACAGTTGCCAGTCGGCCATGCGCTCCGAATAGAGGGGAAACCCGCCGAAACGCGGCAGGACATGCAAGGCTATGCCGTAAATCATCATCAGGATCAGGCCGAGCAGCATGATATGGCCGTGCATGCGGGGAACGTTGCCGGGAATCAGGGCGGGGTCGAGCAGGCGCAGAATGGCGATTGCCCCTCCCAGCAAACCATAGACCAGGGCAATGGAAACAAAAAGGCGGTTACGTTTATGCATGTCGAGAATAAAAAGCGGGGGCAAATATTTTTTAGCTATTTTCCTGATTGCGCCTTGATCTAAATCAAATCCAACCCTTATACTTCGGAAACAATAATCTGGGCAGGACTGTTGCATGGCGATTTCAACCCAGCACCTCGAAGAAATTCAGCATCTCTACCTTTTCGAACAGCTCAATGACACCGAACTCGGGCGCATAGCCGAACATACCACCCTACTCAATTTGCCATCCGGGAAAACTCTGTTTTACCAGGGGGATGCCTGCCGCAGTTTTTACATGGTGCATAGCGGCATGATGAAATTGTTTCGCACCTCCCCGGATGGCTCGGAGAAAGTCCTCGAACTGGTGGGGCCGGGACAAATGTTCGCCGAGGCGGTGATGTTTGTCGGCACGTATCCTGTCCATGCCGTGGCGATCGAGGATAGCTGCCTGTTTGCCTTCGACTGCAAGGATTTTCGCGCGCAATTGCACGACAACATCGACCTGTGCTTCCGCCTGATGGCCGCCATGAGCCGCCGCATGCACGGCCTAATCAACGAAATCGACCAGCTCACCCTGCATTCCGGTACGGAACGGCTGGTGCGCTATCTGCTCGACCAGATCCCGCCCGACGTGAAACATGCGCCCAGCATCCGCCTGCTGGTGCCAAAACAAACCATTGCCTCGCGGCTCGGCATCAAGCCGGAAACCTTTTCGCGGGTATTGTCCAAGTTGCGCAACGAGGGGCTGATCGAGGTGCATGACGATACCATCATTCTCAAGGATGCGGCCAAGCTGGGGCGGCTGGCGGCTTAGAGCCTATTTCAGTAGTATCCATACCCCGCGTTGCGTCCAGAAAGTGATGGATGCTATTGATGCGGCCAGATTATGTTTGAACTTTTTTGCCTGCCAAACACCGCCAGTGACGGCACTTCTCACTTCAAACTTCACCTGGCCGGATCAATAGAACCCAGGTTCTGGGTTCAACCTATTCGCCTCCCGCCACTTCCTCCAGCCCGAGGTCCTGAATTTTCCGTGTCAGGGTGTTGCGCCCCAACCCCAGCAGGTTGGCGGCCTCGATGCGCCTTCCGCCGGTATGCTTGAGCGCGCAGAGAATCAGGGTTTTTTCGAACAACGGTGTCAATTCGTTCATGATCGCATGCTCGCCGCGATTGAGGCGGTTGTCGGCTTCGAGAGCCAGCGCCTCGGCCCAGCCGCCTTGCTGCCGCGAGATTCCGGCGTCGCCGCGCAGTTCCGGCGGCAAATCGCCCACCTCGATGCTTTGCCCCGGCGCCATCACCGTCAGCCAATGGCAGACGTTTTGCAATTGGCGGACATTGCCGCTCCATTCCAAGGTCGTCAGGTATTTCAGGGTGGCGTCGGAAAGCTGTTTCGGCTCGCCGCCCAGCTCCATCGCGCTTTTTTTCAGGAAATAGCGCGCCAGCAGCGGAATATCCTCGCGCCGCTCGCGCAACGGCGGCAAGCGCAGGCGGATGACGTTGAGGCGATGGAACAAATCCTCGCGGAACAAGCCTAGCTTGACCCGCTCTTCCAGATTCTGGTGGGTGGCGGCGATCACCCGCACATTGACCTTGATCGGCTGGTGGCCGCCGACCCGGTAAAACTGCCCGTCGGACAATACCCGCAGCAAACGGGTCTGCAAATCCGCCGGCATGTCGCCGATTTCATCGAGAAACAGGGTGCCGTTGTCGGCCTGCTCGAAACGCCCGCGCCGCATCGCCTGGGCGCCGGTGAAAGCGCCGCGCTCGTGGCCGAACAGCTCGGATTCGAGCAGGTCCTTGGGAATGGCGGCGGTATTCAGCGCGATGAAGGGCTTCTCGGCACGCGGGCTGTGGCGGTGCAGGGCGAGCGCCACCAACTCCTTGCCGGTGCCCGATTCGCCGGTAATGAGCACCGTGATGTGCGATTGCGACAGGCGGCCGATGGCGCGGAATATCTCCTGCATGGCGGGCGCCTGGCCGAGGATTTCCGGCACGGTTTCGACCAGTTCCGCATTGTTGCTCTGGTGGATGCTTTCATCCAGGGCGCGCTGGATCAGCTCGACCGCGTTGTCAACGTCGAACGGCTTGGGCAAATATTCGAAGGCGCCGCCCTGGAACGCCGACACCGCGCTTTCCAGGTCGGAGTAGGCGGTCATGATGATGACCGGCACGCCGGGCAGACGCTCCTTCAGTTGTTGCAGCAATTCCAGGCCGGAGGTGCCCGGCATGCGGATGTCGCTGACCACGACCTGGGGGGTGTCGGTTTTCAAGGCGTCAAACATCTCCTGGGCGGAGGAAAATATCCTGAAATCAATTTCCTCGCGCGCCAGCGCCTTCTCGAACACCCAACGGATGGAGCGGTCGTCGTCAACTATCCAAACAGGCTTCATTGTCATCCTCAATTCACTATCGGTAGCAGCAGGGTAAAGCAGGTGCGGCCAGGCTCGCTGTCGCACTCGATGGTTCCCTGATGCTGGTTAATCAATGTCTGGGTCAGGGTCAGCCCCATCCCGCTGCCGCCTTCGCGCCCGGAAACCAGAGGATAGAAAATCCGTTCGCGGATCGCCTCGGGAATGCCCGGCCCGTTGTCGATAATTTGCACCATCACCGCCAGCCGGTAACGTTTTTTTACCACTGTCACTTGGCGCGCGATGCGGGTGCGCAGAATGA
Source organism: uncultured Sulfuricella sp. (assembly GCA_964505475.1). Taxonomy (GTDB): domain Bacteria; phylum Pseudomonadota; class Gammaproteobacteria; order Burkholderiales; family Sulfuricellaceae; genus JAGXQV01. The sequence continues at coordinate 16,779 of CAZDIJ010000052.1, forward strand.
TTTCACCCTTGCCGTGCATGGCCTGGACGGCATTGCGCACGATATTGAGCACGGCCTGGATGAGTTGCTCGGGATCGGCCAGCAAGTCCGGCAGACTGGTATCGTAGTCGCGGCGCATGGTTATCCCCCGCGGGGTTTCCGCCAGGGTCAGGCTGCGCACCCGCTCCAGCACCTCGTGGATGTTCACTTGCTGTAACTGCGGCAACTGATGGGGCGTCAGCAAACGCTCCATCAGCGATTGCAGGCGGTCGGCTTCCTTGATGATAACCTGGGTATATTCGCGCAGATTGGCGCGTGGCAATTCGTGTTCCAGCAATTGCGCGGCGCCGCGCAGTCCCCCGAGGGGATTCTTGATCTCGTGCGCCAGATTGCGCAGCAATTCGCGGTTGGACTGCTGCTGGAGCAGCATGCGCTCTTCGCGGGCGATCTTGAGCTGCTTGTCGATCTGGTGGAATTCGAGCAGCAGGGCAACATCGTCCATTTCCAGCGGGGTAACGGTGCAACTGACCGAAAGCGCATTACCGTTGCTGTCGGGCAAGGTTATTTCATGCTCGGTGAAACAAGTATGGTGCGTCTGGGCGAAATCAATGGTGCGCGAGAGAATATCGGCGTCCAGGAAAGCCTGCGGCAAGGGCAGGCCGACGACTTGCCTGGCGCTGAACTTGAACAGGTTTTCCGCCATCGGATTGACGTAGCGCACGCGATAGTCCCGATCGAGCAAAACGACCGCGGTGGCAAGATGCTCTAGCCCGAGAAAAAGAGGGGGAACCATGGAACCCGTATCATTGTTAGCATCCATGCAGCCATAACTAGCAAAATATGCGCCAGAGCATGGGGGCGCGCCGGCTCAATGCTTCAGGTTGGCAATTTCGATTTTGAGCGCCTCGATATTTTTTTCGTGCCGGGTCACGCCCTCCTTGATCTGCTGCAATCGCTCCAGATATTTTGCCGGCAGCTTGACGGCATCCTTGCCGCCACGCGCCGCTTCGGCATCCTTCAGGGTCTGGCGGGCTTCCAGCAGCAGCCTTTCTTCCGACGCCAGCTCATCTTCCAGGATTCTGTGCCGCAGGTCATCGCGCTTTTTCTGGGTATCCGCATCCACCTTGGGAAACCCGGCCGGAGCCGCGCTCGCGGCCTTCGGCTTGGTGGCGGGGACTACCGGCAGGGGATCGAGATTGAGCTTTTTGGCACCCTTGATCGGAATATTGGAATAGGTCACCCGCCCGCTGTCATCGACGTGTTTGTATATTTCAGCGTGGCCGGTGGCGGAGGCCGCGCAAAGACCCAAAAATAGCATTGCGTTAATTTTCATGCGGGAAGCTCGGATGACCTTATAAAAACCGGGTTTCATCATAACAGAAGCATCCGGCAATAAAAAAGGGCGGGAAATCCCGCCCTTCCTTATCAAGACCAACCCGAATTACAGGCTGTAGTACATTTCGAACTCGACCGGGTGGGTGGTCATGCGGAAGCGCGTCACTTCTTCCGTCTTCAGTTCGATGAAGGCGTCGATCCAGTCGTTGGAGAACACGCCGCCGCGGGTGAGGAACTCGCGATCCTTGTCGAGGCTTTCCAGAGCCATTTCCAGGCTGTGGCAGACCTTCGGGATGTTGGCTTCTTCTTCCGGCGGCAGATCGTACAGGTTCTTGTCCATCGCATCGCCCGGGTGGATCTTGTTCTGGATGCCGTCCAGGCCGGCCATCAGCAGAGCGGAGAAGGCCAGGTAGGGGTTGGCGGAAGGATCCGGGAAGCGGGTCTCGATGCGGCGCGCCTTGGGGTTGGTGACGTGCGGAATGCGGATCGAGGCGGAACGGTTGCGGGCGGAGTAGGCCAGCATCACCGGAGCCTCGAAGCCGGGAACCAAACGCTTGTAGGAGTTGGTGCCGGGGTTGGTGATGGCGTTCAGCGCCTTGGCGTGCTTGATGACGCCGCCAATGTAGTAGAGCGCCAGTTCGGACAGACCGCCGTAGCCGTTGCCGGCGAACAGGTTCTTGCCGTCCTTCCAGATCGACTGGTGGACGTGCATGCCGGAACCGTTGTCGCCGACGATGGGCTTGGGCATGAAGGTCGCGGTCTTGCCGTAGGCGTGGGCGACGTTGTGCACCACATACTTGAGGATCTGCGTCCAGTCGGCGCGCTGCACCAGGGTGCTGAACTTGGTGCCGATTTCGCACTGGCCGGCGGTCGCCACTTCATGGTGGTGCACTTCGACCGGCACGCCCATTTCTTCCAGCGCCAAGCACATGGCGGAGCGGATGTCCTGGAAGGAAT
>CAZDIJ010000053.1:0-18827 GCA_964505475.1 uncultured Sulfuricella sp.
TCCCCCGCAAGCAGGGGAAGGGGCGATAGCTGAGAATAGTTTAGAGGCATATAAAACAAAGGGTAGCGTCCCTTTTACCCTGTCGCCCACAGCAAAAGCGACGCAGACGCCATCAACCACCGAACAACTCGTCGAGCGGATTCTTGCCGCCAGAGGCGCTCGCGGAAACGCGCTTCACGGCAAACTCTTCCTCGATGTTGTCGCGGTAGTAGCTCCAGGCCGATCCCGAGTTGCCGAGGCGGCGCCAGGTTTCCTCGCCGACGTTGCTGTATTGCAGCATACCGCCGTCGTCGAGCTGAACTTGCAGCAGGCGGGAGCGCGCATCGTAGCCGATGGCGCGCAGCTTGCCCGAGTTGATTTTCTTCATTTCCATGATGGCGTCCTGTAGCTTGCCGTTCCAGGGAATTATTACATAGCCCCGATTATCGGAGATTACAATTAAGAACCTATTTCAGTAGTATCCATACCCCGCGTTGCGTCCAGAAAGTGATGGATGCTAGGAGCGAGGGGGTAATCTGGTACTTATTTGGCGCTGACGAGAAGGGGGAGTATCTCGACTGCTATGCCCAACACCGGAATTGTGAAGATCATTATCGGCTGTATGCAAATGGCGAAAGGCAGAATTTGCCTACCCCTTGGGATGTCTACCAGATGACTGGCGACCCAATTGCCGATGCCAAGGCAAAGGAAGCCTTCCTCGCTCACAATCAGGAAGTCGCCAGCTTGCTTGCCGAGAAGGGGTTCGGGATCGAAGGCAACGAGCCGTTAGGCGCCCAACTTAACTCGCTTTTGCGTACCACTGATACCGAGAGCTAACCAGCCCGCAAAACATACCCCAAGGAAGCCCTCAAAAGCGCCATGAGGCGATTCGAGTTATGCCACGGCTTCCTTCTGCTTATCAAAATTGGGTGATGCCTGAACTTCTTTGAGTGCGTTTTGCCATCATCGGGAAGTGATGGACAAATTCACATACATGCCTATAATGTGATAACCATTGTTACTACATTGTGGGGACCGCCATGACTACACATACCGAAGCCTATCAAGGAAAAGTTGCAGCCATCGGCAACTCCAAAGGCATCCGCTTGGACGCCGCATTCTTTCGCGCCCACCCGGAATTCTCCGGGGAAGTGATGGCAACCGTGGTATCGGATGGGCATGTTCTGCTGTCCGCAAAATCTCAAGCCAAGGAAGAAAACGAAACCGACCCGGTGTTGGGCAGTTTCCTGACCTTCTTGGGAAAGGAAATGCAGGAACACCCCGAACTGATTCAACCAGCTGATAAAGGGTTATTGGCCGAGATTGCCGAATTGGTTGAAGGTGTCGAAGTCGAATGACCCAGATCAACGGCTGGCATATATTCCATTTCCGCCTGTTCGCCGTGCAATTAGTTGCACTGACGGAGGCGGTCAAAGCTCTCCGCGCTGCCGACCCTGTTGGGTACAAATCCCATCCCAAGACCAAGCTGCTGGCCTCAATATACAAGTGCATCAATGAAACCGTTCCAGCCAATCCCGACCATTCTGACTACAGGCTGGGAAAAACATTGGGCGATGAGCACACTCACTGGCGGCGAGTCAAAAAAGGGATACCGGATCGCTACCGGCTTTTTTTTCGGTTCTCCAGCCAGCCGATCAAGACCATTGTTTACGTGTGGTTCAACGATGACGACACACTGAGAAAAGCCGGTTCGAAAACCGATGTGTACGCGGTATTCAGAAAAATGCTGGAACAGGGTAAAGTACCGAATGATATTAACGAGTTGCTTACCCAAGCTGTTCCTCCAACCTGAGCTTCTGAAATAATGAAAAATTGATGGCGGCTCACGAATCCGAATGGCAGACCCGCAAGCAGCGCATCGACAAGCGCTTGCGCGCCTTGGGCTGGACGATCCTACCGCACAAGCCGGGCATGGATTTGGCCGGGACTCCCGCTGCCGCCATCGAAGAATATCCCACTGACAATGGCCCCGCTGATTACGCTATTTTCTTACGCGGCCAATTCCTCGGCATCATTGAAGCGAAGAAAGTTACCGTCAATCCGCAGAATGTCCTTGAGCAGGCCAAGCGTTACGCTCGGGGCGCCCATGACGGAATAGGAAATTGGGATGGCTTCCGGGTGCCATTCCTGTATGCCACCAATGGAGAATTGATCTGGCATCTCGACACCCGCAACCATAAGCGCGTTTCCCGGCAGATTTCAGATTTTCATACCCCAACCGCGCTTGCTGAGTTCTTCAAGCGTGATACCCATGCCGCCTATAGCTGGTTTCTTGATACGCCGATAGACCGGATAACCCGGCTGCGCCCTTACCAGCAACAAGCGATTTTCTCCGCTGAAAAGTCGGTAATGGATGGACGGCGGCAAATGCTGCTGGCGCTGGCAACCGGTACGGGTAAAACCTTCCTTACCGTAGCGATGATTTATCGCCTGCTGGAATCCAAGGCCGCCAAACGCATTTTGTTTTTAGTGGATCGCAAGGCGCTCGCCGCGCAGTCGGTGCGGGAGTTTGCCGCCTTTAGCACACCACGGGGCAACAAGTTCAATCAGGAATATGAAGTCTATAGTCAGCGTTTCCGGCGTGAGGATTTCGGCGAAGATGAACCTTTTGACCCGAAGGTATTACCGGAAAAATATCTAACCGACCCGGACGAGGCGCATACCTTCCTTTACGTTTCCACCATCCAGCGCATGACAATCAACCTGTTTGGGAGGGAAGGGGCGTTTCCGCAGGATGGTACAGACCCGGAAATGGACGATGAAGCAGACAAACTTGATATTCCCATCCACGCCTTCGATGTCATCATCGCTGACGAATGCCACCGGGGGTACACGTCCTCCGAGACGGCTATCTGGCGTCAGACACTACAATACTTCGATGCGGTAAAAATTGGGCTGACTGCCACCCCCGCCGCTCATACCGTCGCTTTCTTCGGTGAGCCGATATACCGATATTCCGTCGAGCAGGCTATTCAAGACGGCTTCTTGGTGGATTACGACGCGGTTTCTATCCATTCCGAAGTGAAGCTGAAAGGGGCTTTTCTAAAGCCCGGCGAATCGGTGGGCATGGTAGATACGACCACTGGCGAAGAAATATTCGATCAACTGGAAGATGAGCGGCAGTTTCCCTCCAGCGAAATCGAGCAGAAGATCACCGCACCCGAATCGAACCGCAAGATCATTCAGGAAATCGCCAAGTATGCCCATGCCCACGAAGAGCGTACCGGCCACTTCCCCAAAATTCTCATCTTCGCCGTCAACGATCTGCCCCATACTTCCCACGCCGATCAACTGGTAAGGCTATGCCGAGAGGTGTTCAATCAAGGTGATGAATTCGTCCAGAAGATAACTGGAAACCCGAATGTGGATCGCCCCTTGCAGCGCATCCGGGAGTTCCGCAATCGCCCCAACCCCAAGGTGGTGGTGTCGGTGGACATGCTCTCCACTGGGGTGGACATTCCGGCACTGGAATTTATCGTCTTTCTGCGCCCGGTGAAGTCACGTATTTTGTGGGAGCAGATGTTGGGCAGGGGCACTCGTCGTTGTCCCGAAATCAATAAAACCCACTTCACCATCTTTGACTGTTTCGGCGGCTCACTGATCGAGTATTTCAAGGACGTTTCCGCCTTCAAGGTCGAACCTCTCCAGAAAGAAGCTGTACCGCTGGCGCAGGTCATCGAGAATATCTGGAACAACGTAGAGCGGGACTACAACGTCCGCGTGCTCGTCCGCCGCTTGCAGCGCATCGAGAAGGACATGAGTGGCGAGGCTCGGGAACTATTCGCCCACTACATCGAGGATGGCGACATGGGGCGCTTTGCCGCCAGCCTGCCTAAGCGCATCAAGTCGGATTTCACTCCAACCATGAAGCTGCTGCGCGACCCCAAGTTCCAAGAATTGCTGCTCAACTACCCTCGCGCCAAGCGTAGCTTTCTCATCGGTTACGAAACCCAAGATGCCGTGACCTCGGAATGGAAATTCCGCGTCGAGGATGAATTTCTCAAGCCCGAGGATTATCTGACCCGCTTTGCGCAGTTCATCCAAACCAAGCAAACTGAAATCGAGGCCCTGCAAGTGCTGATGAACCGTCCGCAGGAATGGCGAACCGACGTGCTGGAAGGATTGAGGCAGAAACTCAGGGCAGCCAGTTTCGACGAGCGGGAATTACAGAAAGCCGCCGAATTGGTGCACCATCGGTTGGCTGACATCATTTCGTTGGTCAAACATGCTGCCAAGGAAGAATCGCCTATTTACTCTGCCGAAGAGCGGGTGGATCACGCCATGAGCCACTTGCAAGCGCAAAATTCGTTTACCGGGGAACAACTGCAATGGCTGCAATTGATCCGCGAACATCTGGTTAAAAACCTCACCATCGAACTGGATGACTTCGACGCCCCGATCTTTTTCCAGCGTGGCGGAATGGGGAAAGCCAGAAAAATCTTCGATGCCGGTCTGGAAAAATTGATCCACCAGATCAACGAACACCTAGCGGCGGTCTAGCCGAATGCAACTAATTGCACGAAAGAATCAATGAGCGACATCGTTAATAAATTATGGGGCTTCTGTAACACTTTGCGCCATGACGGCGTGGATTACGGCGACTACATCGAACAACTCACCTATCTGCTGTTCCTCAAAATGGCCGACGAGCGCGAGGTGACCGTCCCTCCCTGTTGTGATTGGGGTACTCTCAAAGGCTATTCCGGCAATGCCCTGACCGACCATTACAGCGAAATCGTGCGCAAACTGCGGGAAGCAGAGGGCCTGCTAGGCGACATCTTCGCGCAGGCCATGCCCCGCTTCAACAACCCGGTGAACCTCAAGCGCCTCATCGCCATGATCGACGAGGAAGACTGGTCATCCATGGATGTGGACGTAAAAGGGGCGGCCTTCGAGGGCTTACTGGAAAAAGCCGCTAGTGAGGGCAAGAAAGGCGCGGGCCAGTTCTTTACTCCCCGCCCATTGGTGCAAAGCATCGTCCGGGTGATGAAACCCGATCCGCGAGTTTCCATGGAGTTCACGGTGGACGATCCGGCTTGCGGAACTGGAGGCTTCCTCATGGCGGCCTATGAATGGCTGCTGGAAGAAACCAAAGGAGCACTGGATCGCAAGGACATCAAGCGTATCCGAGAGCGAACCTACTATGGGCAAGAATTGGTTGCACGTCCCCGCCGCTTGGCATTGATGAATTTGTTTCTGCATGGACTGCAACCCAAAATCCATCTCGGCGACACCATCTACGAACCGGATCGTGGGGAGCGTTTTGATGTGATCCTCACCAATCCGCCCTTTGGCACCAAAGGCGCAAACCAAGCCCCGGAGCGGGAGGATTTCACTGTCGAAACCAGCAACAAACAGCTTAACTTCGTCCAGCACATCCTCACTATTCTCAAGCCCGGTGGCCGAGCCGCCGTGGTGCTGCCGGATAACTGCCTGTTCGAGGACAAGGCCGGGGAAGTGTTCGAGATTCTGATGCAGGATTGCAACGTTCATACCATACTGCGCTTGCCCCGTGGCACCTTCACGCCCTATTCGCAGGGTGTCAAAGCTAATGTGGTGTTCTTCCAGAAGGGGCTGCCCACCGAGCACGTCTGGATATTCGACGCCCGCGCCAATGTCCCCGGCGTCACCAAGAAATCCCGCCCACTGACCGATGCGCACTTTGCCGAATTTGAGGCTAACTACGGCAGCGATCCCAACGGGCGCAGTGCGCGTACCGACCAAGGTGAAGCCGGACGCTTCCGCAGGTTTCATATCTCCGATGTGAAGGAGCGCGGCTACAAGCTCGACATCACTTGGCTTAAGGACGAATCGCTAGAAGATGCCGATGACCTGCCAGAGCCGGAAGCATTGGCAGCGGAAGCCATTGCCGAGCTGGAAGCGGCGGTGGATGGGCTGCGGGAGGTGTTGGCGATGATCGAGGCTGACGAGGATGCTGAATGATGTGGCAAACCTACCGCCTTGGTGATGTTGTCGAGAATGTCCAGTCTGGGTTTGCCTGTGGTGACAAGAATGTTGAAGATGGTTTTAAGCACCTTCGGATGAACAACATTCACGTGGACGGCAGTCTTGATCTTTCGTTGGTGCGCACTGTGCCACAGGTATTGGCTACGTCCAAGTACCGTTTGGAGCAAAACGATGTGCTGATTTGCACAACGAACAGCGGTAAATTAGTAGGCAAGTCCGCCTTGTTCAAGATGGCCGGAGATTTCGCCTTCAGTAATCATCTGACCCGCGTTCGAGTACGGAAAGAGATTGCCGAGCCTGCATTTCTGCAAAAGCAGCTTTGGTTTAAGTGGTTTCACGGTGAAATTGAGCCGCTATGCAAACATTGGGTTAATCAATCCACTCTCCCCAAAGAAAAACTGCTCAGTCTGGAGCTTTCATTGCCAGATGTTGAGGAACAACGCTGCATTGCCACGAAACTTGACCACATCACTGCCTGCCTCGACGATTCCAAGGCTCGCCTTGATACTATCCCGGCCATCCTCAAACGCTTCCGTCTATCCGTCCTCGCGGCGGCGTGTTCGGGAAGACTAACAGAAGATTGGCGAAAGATGGGGGTACAGCGGGATGCAAATGCCTTGTTGATGCGAATTAAGGAATCGCGCCTTGTTGCGGCACCCCGTGAGACAGAGCGCCGAAAAATCGAAGAGTTTTACGCCAGCTTCCCGGCCCTTCTCGGTAGTGAAGCAAATCTGCCCAATTCTTGGATGGCTTGTTACGTTGGTTCTATCGGGCAAGTATGCAACGGTAGTACCCCTTCACGAAAAGAGCAGTCCTACTGGGGGGGCAACATTCCTTGGGTGAGTTCCGGGGAGGTGCAAAATTGCATAATCAAAATGACGCGAGAACGCATTACGCAGGCTGGTTATGACAACTGCTCGGTTAGGTTGCTGCCCAAAGGCTCTGTCTTGATCGCAATGATCGGTGAGGGAAAAACTCGGGGGCAGTCAGCGATTCTCCAGCTTGAAGCGTGTATCAATCAGAACATTGCAGCAATAGTCATCGACCATGGAATGATTGAACCGAAATATCTTTGGTACTGGTTCCAAGGGCAATATGGCTCAACCCGTGAGGCAGGTAGTGGTTCCGGGCCGCAAGCTTTGAATTGCCAACGGGTCCGGGAATTGCCATTTAACTTACCACCTCTTGAGGAGCAAATCGAGATCGTCCGTCGAGTGGATGATCTCTTCAAACAAGCCGACGCTATCGAAGTTCGCTACCGTAAGGCCAAAACATTCACCGACAAACTTATGCCCGCTGTCCTCGCCAAGGCGTTTCGGGGCGAATTGGTCTAACGAACCATGCGTTTCCTGCTCGATACGAACATTCTGATTCCACTTGAAGACTCTTCGCTTCCTTTAGGGCAGAGCCTCGCCAGATTTGTTCGATTGGCAAATGAACACGGACACACGCTTGTTTATCACCCCGCTTCCGAAGATGACATCAATCGTGATCGTGATTTGGATCGACGCAACCGGACACTCGAACGGCTTACCCAGTACACCCGCCTAGACGGGCGGCAACTTTGCCCTTGGAATACGACGGACACCCCCGAGAATGATGCGGCGGACAATGAAATTCTCTATGCACTCGAATGTGATGCCGCTCATGCACTGGTTACACAAGACCGTGTTATTCATGACAAGGCACGAGCAAAGGGACTGATCCATCGGGTTTATACCATACAGACTGCCGATGACTTTTTGCGGCGACTGCATGAGCCTACCTATGTCCGCCTGCCCAACATCGAGGATGTGGAACTCCATACGCTGACTCGGCTGCTTGGAAGTGAATTCTTTGACAGCCTTAGAGATGGGTATGGCGGGTTCGACGAATGGTTCAGGGAGAAGGCGAGGGGTGGTCGCAAGGCTTGGGTGTATTGGGAAGATGTCGGTCGGCTCGGTGCTATTTGCATTTACGCCCGTCAAGAAAATGAGCCCATTACCGATGACGGCAATGTATTGCAGGGCGCGGCACTGAAACTTTGTACTTTTAAGGTCGCTGAGTCTTGCTGGGGTAGAAAGATTGGTGAGTTGTTTTTGAAAGCCGCTTTCCGTTACGCCACGGCCAACCGGCTTGAACATATCTTTGTCCACGGCAATCTGGTTAAACAGCACTTCTTATTTCAATTCTTGGAGGAATTTGGGTTTGAGTTGGTGGGGATGTATCAGGGGGACGCAACATATGTGAAGCGGCATCCTGTTGCCGTTCCAACCTCACCCCTCGATGCATTTGATTACGTCCGCTATTTCTACCCCCACTTTCGGCATGATGAAACCGTCAACAAATTCATCGTGCCAATTCGCCCAGAATTTCACCAAGTTCTTTTCCCTGATTACGAGTTCGGGCCTCGGCAGTTCAGCCTTTTTGCGCCATCAAACACGGCAGGAAATGCAATCAAAATGGCGTATCTCTGCCACGCGCAAATCAAGGAAATAAAACCCGGTGATGTGGTTCTGTTTTACCGATCTGGCGACCATCGCGCAATCACGAGTATTGGTGTTGTTGAACAATACGAGGCATTGAGCGATGCAAGCGTAATCGCGGGGCGTGTCAGCCGAAGAACGGTTTACAGCATGGATGAAATTACCGAACTTGCACATAAGCCAACCAAAGTAATGTTGTTCCGGCTGGTACGTCATTTTTCTAATCCGGTTACACATGACTGGCTTACGAGTCAGCATGTGATAAACGGCAATATTCAGAGTATTCGAGCAATTGGGCACCAAAATTTTGAAACAGTCATTGCAGCAGGCGGATAGAGCCGTCCTTATTTCGATTAAACCTCGCTTTGTTGAGAAAATCCTCAGTGGCGAAAAAGTTCTGGAATTCCGGCGTGTCTGGGCGGCGTCTGCCGTCGATACGCTGGTTATCTATTCTTCATCTCCTGTGCAACGTATTGTGGCCGTGGCGCGGGTAAATACTACGCATTCTGGATCGCCTACGTTCCTTTGGAAGTTGGCGAAAGAGATGGGTGGAGGGGTGAGTCGTCGGCAGTTATATGAGTATTTCCGGGGAAAGAGGAACGGGTTTGCCATTGAGTTGGGGAATGTGCAATTAATTGCACAACAAATTGATCCTTGTGGCATATTTCCGAAATTCAGGCCGCCACAGTCATACTGCTATCTGAATCAGGATGACTACGGGAAAATAGAGTCCGCCATCTCATGAGGAGGTGCCAGTGAGTGTAATTTTCGTTGCAGGGATTCACGCTGTTGGCAAGACAACTGCTTGCCAAGAGGTGGTTAAGGCTTTGCCTGTTCGGCATCACACTGCCAGCCAGCTAATTCGAGAGGAAAAGGCCGCAGCGGTTGATGGCAGTTCAAAACTGGTGGCCGATGTTGATGGAAATCAGCGGTTGCTGATTCAGGCCGTCAGGCGGGTGAAAGCAGCGCATGGACGAATTTTATTGGACGGACACTTTACCCTCAAAAATAAGCACGGCGGGATAGAGGTAATTGATGTGGCTGTATTCGCCAACCTTGGTATTTCCGGCATTGCAGTATACAAGGATGAGCCGGAAAGAATTGCTCAAAGAATTAACCAGAGGGATGGCGCTGTTTGCTCAGTTTCGGATATTGAAAGCCATCAAGCAGAAGAACTGGCCCATTCCCGATTAGTATCGTCCTCGTTAGCAATTCCACTTGTGGAGTTGCTGGCCTTTGACACGGATGGTCTGGTCAATGTTTGTAGTACATGGATGGCAATATCGTGACGAGAACCTAATACCACCAATTTGTTGCCAATTGCTAGCAGCCTGTCGGACTTGAACCGACAACATCGCTAAAGCTAAAACCTGAGCAAAACGGTTTGAAACTGGTGATATTTGGCGATAGGCGCACGAATTCCTCCGTTTTCTGCTACTGCGGGCGCAATACGGCCATGCGTTTCAAATTCCACGCGAGGCACACCAGCGTCCATTCGTTCTGCGCATTCTCCAGGCCGCGCAGCAGAAACTGCTGGAATCCCATCACCGACTTGATGATGCCGAATACGGGTTCCACCGTCTGCTTGCGTAGCGCATAGAGCGCACGCCCCGCCTTCGTCTTGAGCGTGTGCTTCATCTTCTCCGCCGGCGTTGCATCAGCAGTCAGCGGCTCGGGCTCGGGCTCGGGCTCGGTAAAGCGTTCCCGCCATCCCGGATGAGCGCCAATGGTCGTTCCATTGGCGCGACGAGCGACAACGCAGACGCGCTTTCTGGACGCAACCCGGAGGGCCGGAGCCATTTGGGGCGCATTGCGTTGTTGCTCGCGGCTTGTTTGGAATGACCAAACGGCGCCGTTCGCGCCTAGCACTGCGCCCCAAATGGTTCCGGCGCGGGGCATGGATACTACTAAAATAGGCTCTAAGCACGAATGATCGTGACAACGCATCGGCACAACGATCTTGATTAAGGGAGAAAGCAAGGCAAATGGGGCTAAGTGATGAAGGCTTGATGAAACTGGCGCAATCGGCGGCGCAGGCCACCGTTTCCTGCTTCAGCCGGAAATCCGGGGCTGAACCCGCTCTTGATTTGACCAAGGCGGTGAATTTCCAGTTGGGAACGGCATTCGGGCGCTTCCGGGAAAGGAATGCCGATATTCACTGCAAGGCAGGATGCCAGTTTTGCTGTCACCTTCGCGTCGCCGCGTTTCCCTACGAGGCTGCCGCGATTGCTTCATACATTGATACCGAGTTGCCGCAGGAACAAGCCGAGGAGTTGAGAAAGCGCATAGCCGAAAAATCTGCGCTGATCGCCGGGATGACGGAGGCGCAGCATTTCACGACGAATATCGAGTGCGTGTTCCTCTACGCCGGAAAATGCTCGGTCTATCCGGTGCGTCCTTCTTCTTGCGCCGGCTATCATTCGATGAGCATGGCGCAGTGCGAATATTCATTCCATCATCCGACCGATCTGAAATCCGGCATTCCCGACCTAGAAGACATGAAGCAGTTTCACGCGGCGATTGACGAAGGGATCAAGCAGGCTCTCATGTCATTGGGACAAGATCCGGAAAAAGGCGAGCTGCACACGCTGATGGCGAAAACGCTCAAAAGTATTTAGCCGTGGTGCACGATCCGACCGGACACGGCCATGCAGGCCGGATCAGCGGCTGATCGGCTTGTAGCGTATCCGCTTCGGCTTCGCACCTTCCTCGCCGAGGCGGCGCTTCTTGTCGGCCTCGTATTCCTGGTAGTTGCCGTCGAAGAATGTCCATTGCGATTCGCCTTCCGCCGCCAGGATGTGGGTGGCGATACGGTCGAGGAACCAGCGGTCGTGGGAGATCACCAGCACGCAGCCGGCGAATTCCAGGAGGGCGTCTTCCAGGGCGCGCAGGGTTTCCACGTCGAGGTCGTTGGAGGGTTCGTCGAGCAGCAGCACGTTGCCGCCGGCGATCAGGGTCTTGGCCAGATGCAGTCTTCCGCGTTCGCCGCCGGAGAGGTTGCCGACGATCTTCTGCTGGTCGGCGCCCTTGAAGTTGAAGCGGCCGATGTAGGCGCGCGACGGAGTTTCGTACTTGCCGACGGTGAGGATGTCGGCACCGCCGGAGATTTCCTCGAATACGGTTTTCTTGCTGTCGAGCGCCTCGCGCGACTGATCGACGTAAGCCAGCTTCACCGTCGGGCCGACCTTCACCGTACCCTTGTCGGGCTGCTCCTTGCCGGTAATCATGCGGAACAGGGTCGATTTGCCGGCGCCGTTGGGTCCGATGATGCCGACGATGGCGCCGGGCGGGATGGCGAAGCTCAGGTTGTCGATCAGCAGGCGGTCGCCGAAGGCCTTGGAAACGCCGTCGAATTCGATGACCTGGTCGCCGAGGCGCTCCGCCACCGGGATGAAGATTTCCTGGGTCTCGTTGCGCTGCTGGTATTCGTAGTTGGAGAGTTCGTCGAAACGCGCCAGGCGCGCCTTGCTCTTGGCCTGGCGCGCCTTGGGATTCTGCCGCACCCATTCGAGTTCCTGCTTCATCGCCTTCATGTGGGCGTCGATCTGCTTCTGCTCCTGCTCCAGGCGCGCTTCCTTCTGCTCCAGCCAGCTCGAATAGTTGCCCTTCCACGGGATGCCGTGGCCGCGATCCAGTTCGAGTATCCATTCGGCGGCGTTGTCGAGGAAGTAGCGGTCGTGGGTCACCGCCACCACGGTGCCGGGGAAGCGGGTGAGAAATTGCTCCAGCCATTCCACGCTTTCGGCGTCGAGATGGTTGGTAGGCTCGTCGAGCAGCAGCATGTCGGGCTTGGACAGCAGCAACTGGCACAGCGCCACGCGGCGCTTCTCGCCGCCGGAGAGATTCTTGATGAACGCATCCCAGGGCGGCAGGCGCAGGGCGTCGGCGGCCACTTCGAGCTGCTGCTCGGGGCTGCCGCCGTCGCTGGTGGCGAGGATGGCTTCGAGGCGCGCCTGCTCGGCGGCGAGCGCGTCGAAATCGGCATCGGGGTCGGCATAGGCGGCATACACCGCGTCCAGCTTGGCTTGCGCTTCGAATACCTCGCCCAGCCCTTGCTGTACCGCTTCGCGCACGGTCTTTTCCGGGTCGAGCTGGGGTTCCTGGGGCAGGTAGCCGATGGAAAGGTTGGGCATCGGCGTGGCTTCGCCCTCGATGTCCTTGTCCACCCCGGCCATGATCTTGAGCACGGTGGATTTGCCCGAGCCGTTCAAGCCCAGCAGGCCGATCTTGGCGCCGGGGAAAAAACTCAGGGAAATGTCCTTCAGAATCTGGCGCTTGGGTGGGACGATCTTGCCCACGCGGTTCATGGTGAAAACGTATTGAGCCATGGTATTTTTCAGTCGCGAATAGTTTTAAGTGAAAGAGGAAAAACCAGTTTTGAGCGCTTAGTGTTGAGTGTTTAGTTGCGGTCGCCGCGCAAGCGCGCCGGCATTCGATCAGGCGCGCAGCGCCTTCCACAACTCAACACCAAACATTCAAAACCAAAAACTGCCTTTACTTCATCGCCTTGACAATTTCGTTCAGCACCCGCTCCATCGCCTCGATGCGGCGCTGCATGGCGTCGAGCTTGCCGTTCATCTGACCGACGTTGAAGAAGGTGGCGTTTTCCACCGGGGTGGAGAGGGCATTGGCGTATCCCAGCCAGGAGGCGTCGTAGAGCTTGACGTTCTTGAAGCCCAAATCCTTCAGCACGGCGGCGCTTTCGGCGGCGCGCACCCCGCTCTGGCAATAGACGATGGTTTCCTTTTCCGGGTCGAGCTTGGCATACAACGCCTTGAGCTGGTCGAGCGGTTTCAGCCCCATCCCATCCTTGTTGGCGACCTCGCGCTTGGCCAGCTTGGCGGGGGTGTCGGGGTCGGCCCAGTTCTTCTGGAAGGGAATATTGACGGCGCCGGGAATGTGGCCGCCGCGGATGGCGCGGATGTCCTCGCCGCTGAATTCCCTGGGCGAGCGCGCATCGACGATCTGCACGTTGGAACTCAGCTTGCTGACGACTTCCTCGGTGGCCACCGTCAACTCGGGATGCGGCTTGAGCTTGAGCGCCAGCGGAACCGGCTTGACCGGATCGTCGCTGATTTCCTTCTTCGCCGCTTTCCAGTCGTCGATGCCGCCATGGTAGGCGTAAACCTGGCCGGCGCCGAAATACTGGGCGGCAAACAGGCCGAAATACACGTAGGCATCGCCCTTGTCGCCGTAAACGACGATTTCGCGCGACAAGTCGATGCCGGCCTCGCCGAGGATCTTCTCGATCTGCGGCGTCGGCAGGAAATCCTCATTGTGCTCGTAGCGCAGCGTCTTGCCGATGTCGCCGGCATTCAGCGCGCCGGGGATATGCCCCTTGCGGTATTCCCCGGCGCCGCGCACGTCCCACAGCAGGGCGCCGCGTTTCATCGCCTCGGCGACGAAAGCGGTATCGACGATCAGGCGCTTTTCCGCGCCGCCGGCCAACGCCAGGGTGGCGAACAAGGCCAGCACGGCAAACAGCATTATTTTGAGTTGTTTCATGGGTCTTGCCTCCAAGGAATCCAGTTGTTTTATTCTACACGTGAAGCGCCGGCTTGAATCAACCCCAGCTTCGCCGCGCGCGGCAGGCGCTTGAGCGCCAGTTCGCGGCGGCTGGCGGCGGCGCGGTCGGGATGGTTTTCCGCGTAGGCCAGCCTTACCGGCAGGCGCGCGCGCGTGTATTTCGAGGCGACGCCGGCATTGTGCGCGGCGACGCGCCTGGCGAGATCGTTGGTGATGCCGGCGTAGAGCGTGCCGTCGGCGCATTCGAGGAGGTAGCAATACCAGCTCAAGACTTCCTCCAGCGCCGCAACGCCAGCATCAGCAGCGCCGCCAGCAGCACCGGCGGGTTGCCGCCGTTCACGTAGGGCGTCGCCCCGGAAAAGCCCTGCGCCATGCCGTCGAGCCGCGCCACCTCGAATTGCGGCGCCAGCTTCACCGTCCGGCCATGCTGGTCAAGGATCGCCGTGATGCCGGTATTGGTGGCGCGCAGCATATAGCGCCCGCTTTCCAGGGCGCGCATGCGGGCGATCTGCAAATGCTGCCAGGGCGCGACCGAGTCGCCGAACCAGGCGTCGTTGCTGACGTTCACCAGCAGGGTGGCGCGCGGCAACTGGCGGATCAACTCCTCGCCGAAGGCATCCTCGTAGCACACCGCCAGCGCCAGCTTTTGCCCGGCCACCTCGAGCGGCGCCTGGTTTTCCGCGCCGCGCGCGAAATCATCGAGCGGAATGCGCAGCACCTGATGCACCAGCCAGGGGCCAAGCGGCTTGAGCGGAACATATTCGCCGAACGGCACCAGGTGCACCTTGCGGTAAATCTGCACCGGCGCCGCGCCGAAGCCCACCACGCTGTTGAAATAGCGCTCGCCGTCGAATTCCGGCGCGCCGATCAGGATGTCGCCGCCCAGGGCGGCGGCGTGCGCCGCCAGGCGCTCGTAGTAAGCGCGCGGCACTTCGTGGAGAAACAGCGGCAACGCAGTTTCCGGCATGACGATCAGCCGTCCCCGGCTCTTCAGCGCCAGATCACGGTATAGATCGAGGGTGGCGGCGGCCTTTTCCGGGCGCCATTTCAGCTCCTGCGGCACGTTGCCCTGCAACAGGCTGACGCTGAGCGGGTCGCCGGAAGGCTGGGTCCATTCGACCTGCTTGAACGCCCAGCCGGCCAGCCATAGTGCGGCGAGCAGCGCCAGCGGCCAAGCCTCCCCCCATCCCAGCCTTCCCCCACAAGCGGGAGAAGGAGTTGTCATTCCCTCTCCCGTCCCGCCGTGGTCGCCGCGCAGCGGCGGGCACCCGGCGAGGATACCCCCTGCGGGTGCTGGGAGAGGGCTGGGGTGAGCGCCGCCGGGCAGAGTGGCTGCCATTTTATTGCGGCGATGGGAAATGTAATCGGCGAACAACGCCAAACACCCCGCGCTCAGTACGACGCTCAACGATACGCCGTACACCCCGAGCAGCGGCGCATAGCCGGCCAGCAGCCCGTCCGGCGCCTGGGAATAGCCCAGCGCCAGCCAGGGAAAGCCGGTGAATATCCAGCCGCGCAGCCATTCCAGCAATATCCACAGCGCCGGCAGCGACAGCAGGCCACGACGCGCCGCCGTGCCGCCGAGGCGCGCCTGGAGCCAGCCGGCGGCGGCGGGAAAGAGGGCGAGCACCATGCAAAACAAGGCGGTCACCACCACCGCCACCGGCAGCGGCATGCCGCCGAAATCGTGGAGGCTGACGAAAACCCAGTTCACCCCGGCGCCGAACAGCCCCAGCCCGAAAGCGAAACCGATCCAGGCGGCATGGCGCGCCGGAGCATGGAACCACAGGCGGAACAGCAGCGCCAGCGTCACCACCGGCAGGATGAAGATGTCGAAGGGAGCAAAACCGGCGACGGTCAGCACGCCGAGCAGGAAAGGCGCGAACAGGGTGCGGAAATGCGAGGAACGGAAAAGGTTCATGGGGGTGAATAAACTGTCGTTGCCCCATTATAATTCAACCTCAACCCTTTTCCGGCGCTAACCCGTGAACGCTGCCCCGCTCCAAGCCCGCTTGTCCGGCACCCCGCGAACCCGCTTTCTACTTGAGTTGTTCGGCAATTCGGCGCAATTCCCGATCGCCAACATCCTCCTGGAAATGCTGCTCGAAGGCCCGGCGAAATACCTGCTGGCGCCCGATCTCTATGCCATCCTGATCGCCGGACTGGCGCAGGCTTGGTTGCTGAGCCGCTGGGAAACCGGGCCGCGGCCGCGCCGCTTCCTGGGCAACCTGATCGGTCCGGCACTATACACCCTGATCGAAATTTCCCTGGAAGGCCTGAAATTCTTCGATGCGCCCCATCATCTGGCGTACTGGGGCTTCGCCTGCACCATCGGCGCGCTCCAGGCCGTGCGCTGGCGCAGCGGTAATGCCCACCTCACTGCCGCCGCCCTGGTGCTCGAAAACGTAGTGCGCGCCGGCATCCTGCTGGCGATGTACGTACTGTTTGAACTCATCAGCAACCCGGAGTACACCTCGGTAGCACTTTTTTTCGCCGACCCCAGCCATCGCTTCGTTGCCCTGGCCAACCTGTTGCTCGGCTTGAGCCTGGGGCTTTCCAGCCTGACCGGTCAGCGTCACCTCAACCTACTGAAGCGCACCTCCGCGCAACTCAACATCTATTCCGAATGGCTGTTGGGGCGCGACCTGCTCGCCCGGCTGATCGCCGACCCGCACGCCCTGACGCTGACCCGCCGTGAGCGCGCCGTGCTGTTCGCCGACATCCGCGGCTTCACCCGCTGGTGCGAGCCGCGCCCGCCCGAGGAAATCGTCGCCCTGGTCAACCGCTATTACGATAGCGCCGAAGCCATCCTCAACCGCCACCAGGCCATCAAGTTCAAGTTTTCCGCCGACGAAGTCATGGCGGTATTCCCCGGCGTAGCGGAAGCGACGGCGGCGGCTCGCGAGCTGCGCGGCGAATTCGGCGCACTATTGAAGAAGCACGGTCTCGGCGCCGGCATCGGCATCCATGCCGGGCAGTTGGTGGAGGGGCTGCTGGGCGGCGGCGGAGTGAAATTTTACGACGTCATCGGCGATACCGTGAACACCGCCAAGCGCATCGAAAGCGCAACGAATGCTGGGGAAATCCTGATCTCGGAAGCGGCGGCGGGCACTCTTATCCAAGGCGAACGCCGCGAAATCCAGGCCAAGGGCAAGGAAGCGCCGCTAGCGGTATTCCTTCTAAAATAAACCAGGACAGTTCGACCACGGGGAACACGGAGAAAAACCCAAATTTCCCTTATCCCTTCGCTTTACCCCGTGTTCCCCGTGGTTCGTCATCATATTACCCCGTCATCCCCACGAACACCCGCGTCTTGGTCAGCCCCCGGGCGAGGAAAAAACGCTCCGCGATGGTGGCGGCGGTTTCCGGGCCGGATAGGTAAACATCCGATTCCAGCAGATCGGGGTGATCGTCCGCCACGCCCTGCAAGACATGGTGCAGGCGCTCGTCCTGGCTCTCGTGGAGATTGCCCAGTTCGACGCCGGCCACCAGCGAGGTGAAGCGGAATTCGTCGAGGGCGTCGCTCCAGGCGCGGCCGACGTTGGGCAGGTAGAGGTTTTCGGGGAACGAGGCGATCCAGTAGAGATGGATGGGGTTGCCGGTTTCCAGCGCCATGGCGTGTTCGATCAGGCTTTTCACCGGAGCGAAGCCGTCGTCGAAAGCCACGAAAATAAAGGGACGGTCGGCCTTTTCGGCGAGGATGAATTCGCCCTGCGGCCCCTCGACCTTGACCGTGTCGCCGTGCTTCAGCTTGTCGAAGACGTAATCGGAAAACACATTGCCCGGCTGGCGGCGCACATGAAAATGCAGGTTGCGGTCGTCGCACGGACAACTGGCGATGGGCAGGGTGGCGAACACCGACTTGCTGATCTCCAGCGCCGCCGACTGGCCGGCGAGAAAGCGCATGCGGTGGGTGCGCGGCGTTTGCAGATGCAACAACAGGTGCTCCTGGCCGAGCGCCTCGACGCTCTTGACCTTGGCGTCGATCTGCTGGAATGGGATGTCCTGCACGCCGCCCGCCACCGGGGCGTCGAGATCGACATCCGATACCGCGGTGTTGGAGCACAGCAGCACGTAGCCCTGGTTCTTTTCCGCTTCGGGAATCAAGAAGTCGTGATGGCGCACCTTCTTCACCTGTCCCGACACCACCCGCGCCTTACAGCGCCCGCAGTTGCCGTTGCTGCATCCGTAGTCGAGCGCCACACCGGCGCGCAGCGCGGCTTCCAGCAGGGTGTCGTGGCCTTCCTGGAAAAATTCGTGGCCGCTGGGCTGGATGCGCACATGCGCCGCCATCACGCGCAGCACGTTGTCGCGCGCCGCCAGCGGGTTGGCCGCACCGATTTCCAGAACGCCCTCCTCAACCTGCCGGCCCAGCCAGTCGCGGAAATCCTCCAGCGCCGTTTTGACCTCCTGGCCGTGGCGGCTGGCGGTTTCGCCGAGCTTGTCGCTGAGCTTGAGCAGCAGTTCGTCGTAGCGTTTGATCCGGGCATCGACCTCGGCAAGCTGCTTGCTCAGATCGGCGATGCGCGCCGCCAGAACTTCCTTGTCGGGCAGGGCGCGCTCGAACACGCGCTTGCCGAAGGCGCGTTCCTTGATCCGGTTGATGCGGTCGAATTCGCTGTCGTCCTCGAACTGGGTCTGGGGATAGACGAGCAACAAATCCTCCGGCGTCACCGTGCCGTCGAACGACGGCAGTTCGCCGTCCTTGATCTTCTTTTGCAGGGCGGTGCGACTGACGCCCACCAGGCGGGCGGCGCGGGAAATCGAAAGGAGTTGGGGCACGGCGGTTCTCCTGGCTGTTATTCTGGAGTTTTTATCACTAGTGTCCGGTTAAAAATCGAACAGAATCATTTGGTTGCTTTGCATTGG
>CAZDIJ010000054.1:0-18792 GCA_964505475.1 uncultured Sulfuricella sp.
GCTTCAATATTGGTTTTACAGCGTGCGTGACTCAATTTAACCGGACACTACTGTTGCGGTTTCTAGGATAAAAAAACGGGCATCCGAAGATGCCCGTGCCAAGGATTTCGTGCCCTCAAAAAAACTGCTTTGCGAAGTTGGCGACCGCAATGGCAATCAAAGCCCCCATCATCCACTTAAGCAAATTGAGATCAGCCTTGATGGGTGAAAGCTCGATCTGTAAATCTTTTTTTGTCACCAGTTCAGACTCGTCGATGGCTGCACGCATCGCATCGGTCAGCCCCTCGGCTTGCTTCTCGTCGAAGCCAGCCTCTTGAAGCTTGCGAACAAATTTATGGGTATCGAAGGTAATCGCGGACATTGCAAATCTCCTTTTGCTCGCCAAGTATAGGGCAAGCAAACGCCAAGCTCAAACAAAAAACGGGCATCCGAAGATGCCCGTTTTAATGCCTCCTTCTTCCAACCCGGATTACCCGGGTGGGGAATTAGAAGCTGTGCTTCATACCGAGGGAGATCGCACGCGGATCTTCGCCAGCGGTGGCAGCATTGTAGATGCCACCCGCGCCCACACCACCCACGCCGTAGGTTGCGCCGGAAGCGTTGTCGGTCTTGGTGTACAAAGCATACACAGCGGTACGCTTGGACAGGTTGTGGTCGAAGCCGATGGTCCAGTTCTTCGCGGAGGTGTCAGCAGCGCTTGCACCATCGTTGGCCTTGCCGTAGGAAGCCTTGATAACATTGGCGCCCATGGTGTGAGCCACGTTCAGAACGTAGGCGTTGCGGCTACCCGCCATGTTGGAACGGCTGTCGGTCAGACGCTCATAAACCAGGCCAACCTTGGTGGCGCCGAAGGCATAGCCAGCGCCCAGCTTGGTGCCCTTGGTGTCAAAGCCGTCGGTAGCGGGAGCTGCGTTGGCGGTCTTCTGGACTTCATGGGACAGGGACAGGAACAGCGGACCATTGTCATAAACGGCGGTTGCAGACCAGGCGCTGGGGTTGGCTTGGCCAGCGTTGCCAGCTTCGTTGAGCATTGAAGCAGCGATGGCGGCGTGGAAGCCGTTGAAGGTCGGGGTGATGTAGGCCACGACGTTGCCGAGGCGCAGATCACGCACGTTGGCGCCGTTCACGTTGCCGATGATGGTGTTGTAGTCACCCATGGTGTCGCCGAACACGTCCAGCTTGCCGGTACCCAGTTTGTACGGGGTGTCGTGCGTGCCAGCCAGCAACGTGCCCATGCTCTTGCTGGACAGACCGACGAAGGTGTTGCGGGCGGTCATGTTGGCGACGCTGCCGCTATCCATGCCGACCTGCTGTTCCATCTGCCACACGGCGGAGAGGCCGTTGCCCAGATCTTCCGTGCCCTTGAAGCCGAGACGGGAAGAGTTGCTGGAAATACGGCTCAGCGTATCTTGGCCGGGAGCATTGGTGCTGATGTTGTCGTAGGAAACGTGCGCGATACCGTAAATGGATACATTGCCGGAATCAGCATTGGCAACCATCGGGGCAGCGAAAGCAGCGGCTACTGCGAAAGCGAGAAGCTTTTTGTTCATAAAATTCTCCTTTGAGTGAATTTGAGTTTTGGGACCAACCACTTGCCCAAACAACTCCTCCGATTGAGAAGTTGCTTGAATTGTGCCAAAGAGTCAAAGTCCGCAGCAAGACTTTTTCCTTTTTGCAGTCATTATCAGGATACATTTGTTGTATTTCTGCAACAGAAGTTTGGACAACTGCCATACCTATTGGTATTTCAGTTCAGACTGATGCCACCCCCTTAGGCGTGCGGCGTTAACTATTTATTTTCAATCTGTTGCACGCCGCATCGGATTGCGCCAGCGAGTTCACCCGAACAACCGTTCCAACTCCAAGCCTGGATCATCTGCACGCATGAAGGCCTCGCCGACCAGAAAGGCTGATACCCCATTTTGCCGCATCAAGCCGACATCCTCCGGTTTCAGGATGCCGCTTTCGGTGACGACGATGCGATCCGCCGGAATGCGCGGCAGCAGTTCCAAGGTGGTTTGCAAGCGCGTTTCAAAGGTACGCAGATTGCGGTTGTTGATGCCGATCAGCGGGGTTTCCAGTTCGAGCGCCAGTTCCAACTCGGCGGCATCGTGAGTTTCCACCAGCACCGCCATGCCCAGTTCGCGCGCCAGCGCTTCCAGCGCCTTCATCCGCCCCAGGTCGAGCGCCGCGACGATCAGCAGGATGGCATCCGCGCCGATGGTGCGGGCGCGGCATACCTGGTAAGGGTCGATCATGAAATCCTTGCGCAGCACCGGCAAACCACAAGCAGCGCGCGCCTCGATCAAGTGGTTCTTGTGCCCCTGGAAGAACTGCCCGTCGGTCAGCACCGACAGACAAGCAGCGCCGTGCTGCGCATAGCTGCGGGCAATCGCAGCCGGATCGAAATTCTCCCGGATCACCCCCTTGGAGGGGCTGGCCTTCTTGATTTCGGAAATCACCGCCGGCTTGCCCGCCGCGATCTTGGCGCGGATCGCTCCGATGAAGTCGCGCGGAGCCGGTATCTCCCGCGCTTCGGCCAGGACGGCTTCGTAGGGTTTCTGCGCCAGCGCGCGGGAGACTTCAAACTTTTTTACTTCGAGGATTTTTTGCAGGATGTCGGACATACTTCTTCACCACAGATGCACAGAGACACAGAGAAAACGGATTTCATTCGAGATTGGGTTTAGCCCTTCTCTGCGCCTCTGTGTCTCCGTGGTTAATTATCGGTTGGAAAACTCGATCAACTGCGCCAGCCTGGCCTTGGCCGCGCCACTGGAAATCGCATGCAGGGCTTTTTTCACCCCATCTTCCAGCGTCGGCGCCTGCCTCCCGACATAGATCGCCGCTCCCGCGTTGAGCGCCACGATGTCGCGCGCGGCGCCGGATTCGTTATCGAGCACGGCGAGCAGCTTGTCCCTGGCCTCGTCTACGTTGTGCGCCACGAGCGACTCCACCGAAACGGGCGTCATGCCGAAGGCCTCGGGGTCGATGGCGTATTCCTCGATCATGCCGCCCTTCAGCTCGGCGACATGGGTCGCGCCGCAGCGAGTGATCTCGTCCATGCCGTCGGCGCCGTGCACCACCATGACGTGGCGCGCGCCGAGCGATTTCAGGGCATGCGCCAGCGGACCGCACAAATCCTTGCGGAACACGCCCATCACCTGGTTTTTTGCGCCCGCCGGGTTGGTCAGCGGCCCGAGCAGGTTGAACAGAGTGCGCACGCCCAGTTCGCGGCGCACCGGCGCTGCGTACTTCATGGCGCTATGATAGTTGGGGGCGAACATGAAACCCAGGCCGATTTCGCGGATGGATTGCGCAACCTGGTCGGGCGTCAGGTTGACGTTCACCCCCAAGGCTTCCAGCACATCGGCCGAGCCGCAGGTAGAGGATACCGAGCGCCCGCCGTGCTTGGCGATCTTCACCCCGGCTGCAGCGGCGACGAACGCCGCGGCCGTCGAGATATTGAAGGTATGCGCGCCGTCGCCGCCGGTGCCGCAGGTATCCACCAGATGCGCGTCGTCACCGACCGGCACCTTGACCGACAATTCGCGCATCACCTCGGCGGCGGCGGCGATTTCCTCGACTGTCTCGCCCTTGGCGCGCAAGGCGACCAGAAAGCCGGCGATCTGCACCGGGGTCATTTCGCCGCCCATGATCTGGCGCATCACCGACAGCATCTCGTCGCGGCTCAAGTCCTGTTTTTCCAGTAGAGCCGTCAAAGCAGCCTGGGGGGTCATGGCAAGCGTTCCTCCATAGCACCCTCCCCCTTGACGGGGGAGGGCTGGGGAGAGGGTGTCAGTTCGGAATGAATCCGTTGCAACAACCCTTCCAGATTAGTCAAAACTTCGTTATTCCAGAACCTCAACACATTAAATCCTTGTTCCCTCAGCCAATGGTCACGAATGCAATCAGCCTCGCTATCGGCATGCTGGCCGCCATCCAACTCGACAACCAGACGCGCCTCGAAACAAACAAAATCCACGACATAATCGCCCAGCGGTTGTTGCCGCTTGAACTTATATCCGTCGAATCGTCCGGCACGTAAGTGCCGCCACAATAACCGCTCGACGTCGGTCGAATTCTTGTGCAGCAAGCGGGCGACGCTGGTCAGCTTCGACGACATTTTCACCCTCTCCCCAACCCTCCCCCGTCAAGGGGGAGGGAGTTCTTTGAGGAAATTCGCCAGCATCGCGTGGCCGTGCTCGGTCAGGATGGACTCGGGATGGAACTGCACGCCCTCCACCGCCAGGGTCTTGTGGCGCACCCCCATGATTTCGCCGTCGTTGGTCCAGGCGGTGATCTCCAGGCAGTCCGGCAAAGACTCGCGCTCGATCACCAGCGAATGGTAACGGGTGGCGCGGAACGGGTTGGGCAGCCCGGCGAACACCCCCATATCCTTGTGCTGGATCATCGAGGTCTTGCCGTGCATCAATTGCTTAGCGTGGACGATCTTGCCGCCGAAGGCCTGGCCGATGCTCTGGTGGCCGAGGCAGACGCCGAGTATCGGCGTCTTGCCGGCGAATTGCTTGATCAGCGGCACGGAAATTCCCGCCTCGCTGGGCGTACACGGACCGGGGGAGATCACGATGCGCTCCGGCGCCAGCTTCGCCACCTCCTCGACGGTGATCTCGTCGTTGCGGAACACCCGCACCTCCACCCCCAGTTCGCCGAAATACTGCACCAGGTTATAGGTGAAGGAATCGTAATTGTCGATCATCAGCAGCATAGTCTATCCAATATGTTGTTGCGCCCAGGCCAGAAGCGTTGCCACGATGCGCGATGCGTCTTCCATGTCCACCATGGCGACCGGGCATCCTTCATAACGGAATGTCACGGCATAGGTATTGAGTTGGCGCAATACATCTCCGCGCAAAGGCATCTCGATATGGTGAGCGATGCACAGCTCGGCAAGCGCCGCCAAGTCATGGGTGCGCTCGAACACGATACCGTGCATGACCAGAACGGCCTTGATGAACTTTTCACTCGCCTGTTGGGCATGAAACCCCATGGATTCATGCGGCGCCTCGCCGGACTGCCACAGCAAGCGCAAGGCAAGCTGGTCGCGCAAACCCGCCGCAAGCAGCGTTTCCGCTTGCTCTCTATGCTCGCTCATAGATCACCTTGCCTTCCCGCGCCGCCCAATAAACAGGCGTCGTCCACCAACCGCGTTTTTTTTCGAACTCGCTTTCCGTAAACAGCAGCAGATCGACACCGATGCCCAGCGTGCCCAACGCGCCATGCAGGCGCAGGTATTCCTGGGCGTAATCCGGGATGTCCTTTTCGACCACCATGAGATCGAGGTCGGAACCCTCATCGGCATCGCCACGGGCATAAGAACCGAACAGTATGACTTTCAGCGGCGCATGAGCCACTGCGGCGACGCGCTGGGAAGCTTCGCGGATAGCCTGCTCGGTCAGCATGGCTTCCCCTTTATGGGAAACAAACCTCGACGCAAGACCACGGCAGCAAATTTATTCCACATGTCACGCCTCCCCTCCGGCCAACCCGCCCAGCGCCAACTCCGCCGCGCGCAGCACGGCGCGCGCCTTGTTGCGGGTTTCCGTCCATTCGTTGTCGGGCACCGAGTCGGCGACGATGCCGGCGCCGGCCTGTACGGTCAGCACCCCGTCCTTCACCACCCCGGTGCGCAGCGCGATCGCCAAGTCCATGTCGCCGTTGAAGCCGAGATAGCCCACCGAACCGGCGTAGATGCCGCGCTTGGTCGGTTCCAGCTCGTCGATGATCTCCATCGCCCGCACCTTGGGCGCACCCGACACCGTCCCCGCCGGGAAGGTGGCGCGCAGCACATCCATGGCGTCCAGCCCTTCCTTGAGCTTGCCTTCGACGTTGGAGACGATGTGCATGACGTGGGAATAGCGCTCGATCACCATCTGGTCGGTGACTTTGACCGAACCGGTCTGCGCCACCCGACCCACGTCGTTGCGCCCCAGGTCCATCAGCATCAGGTGCTCGGCGATCTCCTTGGGATCGGCCAGCAGTTCCTTGGCCAGCGCCTCGTCGTCCTCGCGGCTCTTGCCGCGCGGGCGCGTGCCGGCGATGGGGCGCACGGTGACATCCTGGTCTTCCAGGCGCACCAGGATTTCCGGCGAGGCGCCCACCACGTGATGGTCGCCCATATCATAATAGAACATATAAGGAGAAGGATTGAGCGAGCGCAGCGCGCGGTACAGCGACAGCGGCGAAGCGGCGAAAGGCTGGCGCATGCGCTGCGACAGCACCACCTGCATGATGTCGCCGTCGAAAATGTACTGCTTGGCTTTTTCCACCGCCTGCTTGAAGGCCGCTTCGCCGAATTCGGAAACCGCCTCGGCGGGTGCGGCGGGCGCCACCGCCGGGATTTCCGCCGGGCGGCGCAGCAGGCGGTGCAGTTCGTCCAAGCGTGCCTGCGCCTTGTCGTAGGCGTGCGGCTCGCCGGGGTCGGCATAAACGATGAGGTAGAGCTTGCCGGAAAGATTGTCCATCACCGCCAGCTCTTCCGATTGCAGCAGCAGGATGTCCGGCGTGCCCTGCGTGTCGGGCTTGATCGTTGCGGCCAGCTTGCGCTCGATGTAGCGGATGGTGTCGTAGCCGAAATAGCCCACCAGGCCGCCGGTAAAGCGCGGCGAGCCAGCGCGCTGCGCCACCTTGAGGCGCGCGCGGTAGGACTGGATGAAGGCCAGCGGATCGCCGGTCTCGACCTCCTCCAGCACTTCCCAATCGTTTTCCACGGTCACGCGCTGTCCGCGTACCACCAGGCGGATTTTGGCGGGCAGGCCGATGAAGGAATAGCGTCCGAAGCGTTCGCCGCCCACCACCGATTCGAGGAAATAGGAAAAGGGGCGGTTGGCCAGCTTGAGATAGACGGTCAGCGGGGTGTCGAGGTCGGCGAGTGTTTCCCGTACCAGGGGGATGCGGTTATAGCCTTGGCTGGCAAGGCGGTCGAATTCTTGTTTGGTCATGTTGTTTCACCTGAAGTAATCATCAAAAAATGGGGCCATTCTGGCGTTGCGGGTCTCACCATCGCCAGGGCCAGGCCTCGAACATTTTTTGTTTTTCCTTCAGGTCCATGCTTCAAATCTTCTTTATCAGTTTTACCGCTTCCAGCAGGTTTTCGATTACCGCATCGCAATTTTGCTCGCGCACATCGCGCCCGCCATTGTAGCCGTAGGGCAGCAGAAACACGCGGCATCCGGCGGCGTTGGCGGCCTGCGTGTCGTTGAGCGAGTCGCCGATCAACAACAGCTCGCCCGGTATGCAGCCGAAGAATTCGGCGGCATGCAACAGGGGCAGGGGGTCGGGTTTTTTCTTTGGCAGGCTGTCGCCGGAAAGAATCAGGCTGAAGGCGGGTTTCAGGCCCATCGCCTCCAGCAACGGCAGGGTGAAAATTTCCGCCTTGTTGGTGACGCAGGCCAGCGGAAAGCCCGCTTCGCGCAAGGCCGCCACCCCCTCCATCGCCCCCGGATAGGGACGGGTTTCGCGGGTCAGCACCTCGGCGTAATGTTTCTGGAAAACCGGCAGGGCGCGCTCGAACAAGGCCGCATCCGGCTGGCCATGCATTTCCCCGGTCAGCGCGCGCTTCACCAGGTTGGCGATGCCGTTGCCGATGAACGACTGGATTTTTGCCAGATCGACCGGCGCCATCCCCAGGTCGCGCAGCATGCGCTGCGCCGCCTCGGCGATGTCCGGCGCGGTATCGAGCAGCGTGCCGTCGAGATCGACGACCACCGCCTTGACAGGCAGCGGAAATTTACCTTTATCCATCAATGACCTTTTGTTGGCTCGGCGGGCTTGGCTTCGGCCTCGGCTTCGGGCTTCGGTTCGCCATCGGGTTTCTTCTCGCCTTCCGCCGCCGCGCCATCGCCGGGTTTTTTCATCGGCGCCGGCGTGGCGAAATTGGTATCTATCTTCTTATCCTTGACGTCCTTGTCCGCCTCGCGCCAGCCTTCGAGGATGGAAGTCTGGCTGAAGGCCGGATTTTCGCGCATGCACAGCTCGGGGGATTTCTTGGAAATGCGGCAGGCATAGCCCATCGCCGCGGCATCCTTGGCTTTCTGGCCGGGGATTTCGAATTCGCAGCCGGCCAGCAGCAAGGCCGGCACCACCCAAGCGAGCTTCTTCATGAGCGCTTCATCAAGCCTTGGCCAACTCCGCGCGCATCGCGGCGATGATCGAGTCGTAGCGGTGCGGGTCGCCTTCCTTGGCGGCGCCGAATACGGCGGAACCGGCGACGAAGGTATCCACGCCCGCCTTCGCCACTTCGAGGATGTTGGCCGGACCCACGCCGCCGTCGATTTCCAGGCTGACGTCAAGCCCCTTGGCGGTAATCATCTGGCGCACCTTGCGCGCCTTGTCGAGCACGTAGGGAATGAATTTCTGGCCGCCGAAGCCGGGGTTCACCGACATCAGCAGCACCATGTCGAGCTTGTCCAGGGTGTATTCCAGCACGTCCAGCGGAGTGGCCGGATTGAACACCAGGCCGGCCTTGCAGCCGCTTTCCTTAATCAGCCCGATGGTGCGGTCGATATGCTCGGAGGCCTCGGGATGGAAAGTGATGTAAGTGGCGCCGGCCTTGGCGAAGTCGGGAATGATGCGATCCACCGGCTTGACCATCAGGTGCACGTCGATGGGCGCGGTCACGCCGTGCTTGCGCAAGGCATCGCAAACCAGCGGGCCGATGGTCAGGTTGGGAACGTAATGGTTGTCCATCACGTCGAAATGCACGACATCCGCGCCGGCGGCGAGAACATTGTCCACTTCCTCGCCCAGCGTGGCGAAGTTGGCGGAAAGGATGCTGGGGGCGATACGGTAATTCGGCATGGCGTTTCCTTAATGATTTCGTCTGCAAAGATCAGATTCTAACCAATAAACCTAACTTTTAACAAAAGGAATCGCTTGTCTCCGCCGGCGAACTCGTGAAAAATAAGCACATGGCCGAAAGCAAGAAATACCAGATCGACGTGCAGGTGCGCAGCGAATACGACGCGGAACAATCCGATGTCGCCCATGATCGTTTCGTTTTCTCCTATACCGTCACCATCGCCAATACCGGCAACGTCGCCGCGCAACTGGTCAGCCGCCACTGGATCGTTACCAGCGCCGACGGCAGACAAGTGCAGGAAGTCCGTGGACTCGGCGTGGTCGGCGAACAACCCCTGCTGCAACCCGGCGAGAGTTTTGAATACACCAGTGGCTGCGTCATCGCCACCCCGGTCGGCGCCATGCACGGCAGCTACCAGATGATCGCCGACGACGGCACCAAATTCGAAGCGCCGATCGACGAATTTCCCCTGGTCATGCCGCGCGTGCTTCATTAGAAAACCGTTTTACCCATGCATAAACTCCTCACCCCCCTCATTTCGCTGGCGCTTTCCGCCTGCGCCGTCATTCCGCAACCGCCCGCAGCGCCGCCCGCAGCACCCATCGCGGGCTGCCCGCCCGTACCCGCCTGCCCGCCGGCCCCTCCCAGCGTCGTCACGCCGCCCCCGCCGGCTGCCCCCGCGCTGCAACCGGCTGCCTGGGATGCCATCAGCGGCTGGCGCGAGGACGATCTGGCGCAAGCCTGGGAAGCCTTCCGCCTAAGCTGCTCGACACTGAGGAAACACAGCGCCTGGCAGGATGCCTGCGCGGAGGCCGCAACCCTGGAAAAACCGGACAGCGAAAGGCTGCGCGGCTTTTTTGAACAGCATTTCACCCCCTACCAAGTCACCAACCCGGACGGAGGCAACGACGGTCTCGTCACCGGCTATTACGAACCGCTGCTGGCGGGCGGTCGCAGCCGCAGCAAACGCTACCCGCACCCGCTCTACGCTGTCCCCGACGACCTCGTCACCGTCGATTTGAGTTCGCTCTACCCCGAACTGAAAAACCTCCGCCTGCGCGGCCGCCTGCAAGGCAACAGACTGGTGCCCTACTACACCCGCGCCGAAATCGACAACGGCCTGGCCCCGCTGAAAGGCCGCGAATTGCTGTGGGTGGACGACGCCGTGGAATTGTTCTTCCTGCAAATCCAAGGTTCGGGACGGGTCAAGCTGGACAACGGCGACACCGTGCGCATCGGCTACGCCGACCAGAACGGCCATCCCTACAAATCAATCGGCAAGGCGCTGGTGGAACGCGGCGAGCTGCCGCTGGAAAAGGCCTCGATGCAGGGCATCAAGGAATGGGGAAAGAAAAACCCCGACAAGCTGACGGAACTGCTCAATTTCAACGCCAGCTACGTATTCTTCCGCGAGTTGCCCAACAACGGCAACGGCCCGCTCGGCGCGCTGGGCGTGCCGCTCAGCGCCGGCCGCAGCATTGCCGTGGACCCGCGCAGCATTCCCCTGGGTGCGCCGGTTTTCCTCGCCACCACCTGGCCCAACAGCGGCAAACCCCTGCAACGCCTGATGCTGGCGCAGGACACCGGCGGAGCGATCCGCGGCGCGGTGCGCGCGGATTTCTTCTGGGGTTTCGGCAAGGAAGCCGGCAAGGAAGCGGGCGCCATGAAGCAAAGCGGCAAAATGTGGGTACTGCTGCCGAAGGGGCTACCGCCGCAGAACGGCAGTTAAAATGAGGCAGTTTTGAGTGTTTAGTGCTGAGTTGTGGAATGCGCTTCGCGCCTGATCGAATGCCGACGCGCAACGCGCGGCGACATCAACTAAACACTCAACACTAAGCACTCAAAACTGCCTCACTTCCGGTTCAGCAGTTCGTAAGTCACCTTAATCAAAATCTGGCTTTTCACCGGACGACCGTTGCGTTGTCCGGGCTGAAAACGCGCCGCGCGGAAAGCCGCCAGCGCCGATTCCTCGAACACCCCCGGCGGCTGGGCGTCCACCACCGACGCCTCGCGCACCTTGCCGCCGTCGTCGATCAGCAGCTTCAGCGTCACGTAACCTTCCACCCCGCCAACCGCAACGCTTTCCGGGTAATCCGGGCGCACCGGCTGCGCCGCTTGCGGATGCACGTCCAACTGCCTGGCGGTGTAATAAGTCGGATCATCCACCAGGGAAATATCGAGCGCCGGCAGGGGCGTGGGAACCGGCGCGGGAAGAGCCGCAACGGATTCGGGCGGCGGAGACGGCTTGCCGAAATCGACGCCGGGCGGGACAACAACCGCCGTGCGTGCCGGCTTCTCCACCGCTGTCGCGGCACGCGGCTCGAGCGTGGCGGATGCCTCGGCCATCCGCCGGGTTGCCGCGTCCCGTCCTTCCAACACCACCCGTAGGATAGGCGGAGGAACTGGGCGGGACGCCGGCCCGATCCGCACCAGAAAAAACAGCCCCAAGTGCAGCGCCAGCGACAGCGCCACGGCCAAAATCAGCCGCGCCACGGCCGGACTTATCTCGGGAAGGTCGACTGTTTTCGGGTCTGCGGAATACATGCGCCGGAGTATAACTCCGGCGCCCCTGCTTGGGATTACCTGGGTACCGTGACGAACCCCAGCTTGCTGATCCCGGCGCGCTGCGCGGCGGCCATCACCTGGGCGACGCGGCCGTAGCGCACGCTCTCGTCGGCGTGGATTTGCACGTTGAGTTCGGGCTCCTGCGCCAGCAGTCTTTTCAGTTCGCCTTCCAGCGCGTCGAAGTGGACCGTGCGCTGGTCGATATACACCGTTCCCTCGGCGTTGACGGCAAGCTGCACGGTGCGCGACTGTTTCACCGGGTTCACGGTGTCGGTCTTGGGCAGCTTGACCTGCACCGCCTGCATCAGCAGTGGCGCGGTGACGATGAAGACGATCAGCAGCACCAGCATCACGTCGACCAGCGGCGTGACGTTGATTTCGCTCATCGCGGCCTGTTCGGATTGTTTGCTGAATCCCATGATTACTCCACCTTGAAGCCGGCCTTCATCGCCAAATGGAGGAAATCGGTGGCGAACTCCTCCATCTCCGCCACATACAGGCGCATGCGGCGCAGGCCGTAGTTGTAGGCGAGCACGGCGGGGATCGCGGTGGCGATGCCGATGGCGGTGGCGATCAGCGCCTCGCCGATCGGCCCGGCCACCACGTCCAGCCCCGCCGAGCCGGTTTTGCTGATTTCGGTGAGGGCGTGCATGATGCCCCACACCGTGCCGAACAGGCCGACGAAGGGGGCCGTCGAGCCGATGCTGGCGAGCACCATCAGGCCGCTTTCCAGGCGGTGCTGCTCCTTCTGCACCTGGTTGCGCAGACAGCGTTCCAGGATGTCCTGCTTGTCGCCGCTGCGTTGCAAATTCTGTTCGCCGCCCTTGTGGATGTCGCGCACCGCGGCAAAACCGGCCTGGCACAGGCGCGCCAGCGGGCCGTCGGACTGCGCCGCGACGCGCTCGGCCTCGTTCAGCCCCTTGGCGTTCCAGAACGCCCCGCGAAATATCCCGTTCTGCCGGGAAAGCGCGATCTGTAGCCAGCCCTTCGTCACGATCAGCGTCCAGGTCGCCACCGAGAAGACGACCAGCAGCCACAATGTCCCGTTGACGACGGGAGAGGTGGAACCGAACATAAAAATATCCTTTCCTTAATTTTCCAATTTGAACGTAATCGGCACTTCCACCCATGCCACCACGGCCACGCTGCCTCGCCGGGCGGGAACGAAACGCCATTTCCTGACCGCCTCGAGCGCCGCCTGGTCAAGCATCTCGGCGCCGCTGCTTTTCTTCAGATCGGCGCGCAAACAAAACCCCTCGGGTGAAACCTCGGCATGCACCAGCGTTGTGCCCTCGATGCCGCGCCGCCGCGCCGCCATGGGATAAGCCGGCGGCGGGTTGCTGAGATAGGCGGCATTGTAGCGAGGCGGCTCGAGCACCGGCTCGGGCGCGGGACGCGGCGCCGCAACCGCCGCGATGGGCGGCGCGGGCGACGCGATGGGCGGCGGCGCAACCGGCTTGGCTTCCTCGACAGGAGGCGCGGGCAGCGCTGGGGCTTCCGCCGCTTGGGTGCGCAGCACCGGCAAAGGCGCCGGAGGACGCTCCGGCAGGCGCCGGGGCTGCGGCTTGGGCGGCTCCGGCCGGGGCGGCGGTTCGACCCGTGGTGGCTCCGGCGGCGGCAGCAGCGCCACGTTGACCACCGGCAAGGGCGCCGGGCGCGCGGTTGTTTCCTTGAAGTGTGTCATCCCCCACCAGGCGGCGGCATGCAGAGCCAGCACCACACCCAGCGACGGCAGCCAGCGAAGGCTTGCATCCCGTTGCGGCATTGCGTATGGAACGTAAATTTCGGAAGCCCCTAGAATAGCACAAGCAGGCGCCTGACCCCGATAGCCACCAGCACCGCCGCCGCTCCCCAGCGCAGCCATGTGCCCAGCCATAGCCGCCCTTCGCGCAGGGTTTGCCCGAACAGCCCGAGCAGCGGCACGATCACCAGCAGCGGCGTCAGCGCCGCGCCGATGCCGAACGACAGCCCGTAACCGATGCCGGGCAAGGCGCCGCCGGACAAGGCGCAGGCCGCCAGCAGGGAAGCCAGCGGCGCGCAGGGGGTCAGACTCAGGGAAAAACCGAGCAGGAAAGGCGGCGTGGCCGCGCCGTTGCGCGCCGCGCCGCAGGGGGCATTGCGCCGCGACGGCCACAGCAGCCACAGCCCGGCGGCGATGCTGGCGACGCCGATGAAGGCGTTGCCGATGCCGCTGCTCAAGGCCTGCGTCAGCCATGCGCCCAGCGCGCCGGCCAGCCCGCCGAGCAGGCCGTAGGCCGTCACCCGCCCGAGCAGAAAGACGCCGGTGTCGAGCAGCGCGGCGCGGTTGCCGCCGCCGCGCCCGATGACCCAAGTTCCCATGAACGGCAAACAGGTCACGGTGCAGGCGGTCAACCCCATCGACAAGCCGAGCAGCCACACGCCGAACAACGAAACCTGCTGCGGCGCGCCGACCGCCCCCAGGAGCAGCGGATCAAGCATTTTCCGCTCCGACCGCCGGCGAGCGCGGTGCGGGAGCTACCCTGGCCACGCCGTCCGGCGTTTCCCCCTTCACGCGCCGCTTGTAGTACTCGCGGCTGGACTGGAACAGCGTCGCCGGCCCCCATTTCATGGCGATCACGCCGTCGTCCGGGCAAAATTCGACGCAGCGCCCGCACAGGGTGCAATCCTCGTGATAGGCCTTGCCGCCGTGCTCGCGGGCGATCTCGTGGATGTCCATCGGGCAGGCCTTGGCGCAGATGCCACACTTGCCGCATTTGTCGTGCTGTTTTTTTACCAGGCGCATCGGCGAAAGACGCTGGAACGCGGCATTGAAGCTCAGCAACGGACAGATGCGGCAGAACGGCTGACGCACGGCGAAGGCCGCCACCAGGGTGAAGCCAATCAGGGTGTTGGCGATGGCGCCGAGCGCGAAGGCGATGCCGTCGCCGTTGCGCAAGGCCAGTTGCTCGGCGCTGCCGGTGAGCAGGGTGGTGGCGATGCGCGACGGGCACACGTCGCAGAAGGGGTTGCCGAGGCTGTGCGGCGTCACGCCCAAGCCGGTCAGCAGCGGCAGCAGCAGCACCAGGATCACCAATATCAGCCATTTCACCGGCCGCACCTTGCCGACGTTGCCGCCGTCGAAGCGGCGCAGCGGCAGGCCGAGGCGCCGTCCGAGCTTGCCGATCAATTCCTGGAGCGTGCCGAGCGGGCACACCCAGCCGCAGAACGCCTTGCTCAGGACGAAGAAGAAGGCGAAAAAGGTCAGCAGGGTGAACAACAGCGGCACCACCATTTGCAGAGTAAACTGCTGCGCCTTGACGATGGCCTCGCCGACCCGGTGGTGCAACTGGTGCTGGGTGGGAATCAGCACGCAATAGGCGCCGTTCTGCTGGTCGTAGGCGCAGGACAAGGCGGGCAGGGCGTTGGAAATTTTCTCCGCCATGTAGTAGCCGACCAGATTGGAACCGTAGACCGTCACCAGCAGCATGACAATCTGCACGGCCAGGCGGAAACGTCCCAGGGTGGGGAACAGATTTTTCAGCATGATCCTGAATTCCTCATTTGAACCACGGGGAAAAACCGGGAAAACCCTAAATTGAAAGACATTTTCCGTCCGCTCGCCGAGCAAGCCTGGGCAGGCCGATATTCCGCCGCCGTAGAAATCACCCGTGTTCCCCGTGGTTGAATTGCGTTCTTCATCACGACACCTCCTTCGTGCCGTGCTCCGGTTTCTTGCGGCGCAGCAGCGGCGCGGCCAGCAGCATGCCGAACGCGCCAAAACCCAGCCCTGCCCACAGGTTCCTGCCGCGCTCCGCGTCGGGCGAATAAGCGTAGCTGAAGGCGGTCAGATAATGCTGGCCGCCATTTTCATGCTCGGCCGCCAGCACGAATTTGGCGCGGCGCGGCCTGCCGTGGCGGCCACCATCCTTGCCCGGCTCTTCCGCCTTGAAATCGTAGGGAAACAGCACCGTCGCCATGCCGTCGGCATCGCTGGTGAAAGCGATCCTGCTGCCGAACTCGGTTTCCATGGTCAGCTTCTTGCCCGCCAGCGGCTGGCCGGCGAAACGCACCAGAAAGCGCCACTTTTCGCTTTCGCGATAAGAGCCGTGCTCGCGCGGCAAGGGCTGGGGGATGATCTCCAGTTCGTGCTTGCCGGTCAACAGCATTTCGGTGGGAGCGGCGCCGGGATTGCTGAAGTAGGTGGTGGTGCTCGCCACCGTGACGGCGTTTTCGCTCTCTGCCCGCGCGGTCAGCCAGTAGTAGTTGCCGGCCTTCGGCGTCACCGGCTCGACCCTCGCGCCTTCCGCCGAAACGGGAAGCTGTCGGTGCGACTTGTCCGGCGCATAGACCTCGATGGCAGTCGCTTCGAGATTCTTCAGCGCCACGGTGTTGGCCCCGCGCTCGCCGCGCGGCGCCATCACCGGCAGGATCAGCGGATAGCGCGTCCACTCGCGGTTGCCGCGCGTGCCTTGGCGGGCTTCGCCGGCGAGCTGTGAGACTTCGGGCGGCGCAGTGTGTTCATGATGCTCATGCGCCGTCCCCGGTGCGGCGGCGGGACGCCCATCCGCAGACGCCCAGGCCGACAGCAGCGCGAACGATATGCCGCAAAGCCATTTTGCGATCATCATGCCTCCCCTTTATCAGAAAGTCGCCGACACGCCGGCAACCCAGGTGCGCGGCTTGCCGACCACGATGGAGAGGTCGTTGGCGTTGTAGACGTTGTCATAGGCGCCGGTCAAATAATTGGCCGCATCGTTGGTGCCGCGCGCGGTATTCCAGTACTTGCGGTCGAACAGGTTGTCGACGCGGGCGAACAGTGACCACTTGGCGCCCAGCGGCCCCTTGTCGCGGATTTCGTAATTGGCGTGCAAATGAAACAGCGTGCGCCCCGGCAGTTTTTCCTGGTTGATCTCGTCGGCCCACGACCAGCTCTTGGCGTCCATTTCCAGGGCGAGGCGCAACTTGTCGCCGGGTTGCCAGCCGAAGGTGCTGTTCAGGCTGTGGCGCGGCACGCGCGGCACCGATTTGCCGGTGTTGTCGTAACGCGCCAAGGTGGGATTGGGCACGTAGGGGCTGCCGAGCGCCTGGTAGAAGTTTTCGTAGCGGGTGAATTCCGCGAGGATGTAACTGTAGGCCACATCGAGGGTGACCTCGCGCTTGCGGTCGCTCTTCAGGGACAGCTCGAAGCCGCGGTTGCGCACCCCGCCGATGTTTTCATAGCGTTCCCTGGCCGTGGCGCTGCCCGAGCCGTACTGGCCGACGGTGCTGGTGATGAAATCCTTGCGGTCTACCTGGTACACGGCGGTCTCGACCTCGAACGGCACGCCGAGGATAGCCGTCTTGGCGCGCGCGCCCAGCTCCATGTTGAGCGCCTGCTCGGGCTTGAGGTTCTCGTTGTTTTCCACCTTGGTGCTGGTCGGCGAAATGCTGCCGTTGTAGAGCTGCTCGGCGGTCGGAGCGCGGAAGCCGGTGGAAAGATTGCCGAACAGGTCGAGCGTCTCGCTGGCGGCGTAGTTCGCCCCGCCGCGCCAGGAATCGACGTTGAAGCTCTTGGAACGGGAGAACGGCGTAGCCACCTCGCGGGTCTG
Organism: uncultured Sulfuricella sp.; assembly: GCA_964505475.1. Classification (GTDB taxonomy): domain Bacteria; phylum Pseudomonadota; class Gammaproteobacteria; order Burkholderiales; family Sulfuricellaceae; genus JAGXQV01. Next base: position 16,936 of record CAZDIJ010000054.1, read on the forward strand.
CGCGGTGCTGTAGTCGAGGCCGAGATTATCGTAGCGCCCGTTGAAGGTCAGCGTCCAGCGCGGCGCCGGGTTGAACTTGACCTCCCCGTAGAGGGCGTTGACCGCCTCGTCGGTCTGGCTGTTGGTGAACACCTCGCCGGCGCGCACCAGGTTGGAGGTCAAACAAGTGTAGGGCGGGCTGCGATCGACCATGGTGCAGTAATCCACTTTGGCGGTGTTGTAGTTGCGGTATTCGTTGCGGCGCACGTCCACCCCCGCCAGCCAGCCGACGCCGCCCGCCGAGGCACGCCATTCGCCCTTTACCCCGCGCTGGGTCTGGTGGTAATCGTTGAGGGTGGTGTACATGTCCTGGGCGCCCGCCGCCGCATCGCTGATCGACTGGCCGTTGGCCGCCACCCGCTGGGGCGCCGTCCAGAACAGGGTGTGATCCTGGTATTCGTAGGCGGTGGCAAGCAGGTTGCTGCGCGCCGTCAGATCGTTGGAATAGGTCATGTGCAGCTTCTGGAGATCGACATCGTACTTGCGCGAGTAATCGCGCCCGATGATGCCGCGCGGGTCGGCCGCCGCCTGGTCGGCGCCCTTCACCGAGCCGTGCTTGTCCTTGAGGCGGTCGGATTTTTCAAAGCCGAAGGTAAGATCGCTGCTGTCGTTGAGGAACAGGCGCAGGTTGCCGTCGACGTAGTCGGTCTGGTAGCCGGATTGCCAATAATAGTCCTCGCTCTCGCGGTGAGTGACCTGGATATGGCCGCTGCCCCATTCGTTGGCGAAACCGGCGCGGGCGAGCTGGCGGTTGTAGCCGTAGGAGCCGGCGTCGGCGCCGACGGTCAAGCCCTTGTACTTGGCGCCGCGCTTGGTGGTGATAACCACCGCGCCGACCAGGGCGTCCTCGCCGAACAGGTAGGAAGCGCCGCCTTTGATGACGCGGATCGACTCGATGTTGTCGAGGTCGATGTTGACCTTGCCGGTGCGCTCGAACACCGGCACGCCGTCGATGACGATCGCCACGCCGGGCTTCTCGCCCATGTAGCGCTGGTTCTCGATGCCGCGCAGCTTGATCTTGATTTCGTCGCCGGATGAAATGTCGGCGGTCACGCCGGGAATCGACTGGAGTATCTGGATGATATTCTCGGGGCGTTTCTCGTCCACGGTCTTGCCGCTGATGACGCTGACGCTCGACGGCTCGCCGCGCTTGGAATCGAAACGGTCGTCGATGGTGGTGGAAGTCACCACCACCTCGCTCATTTTCTGCGTGCTTTTGGCGCCGCTGTCGGCGACTGCCCCGGCTCCCGCCATGCCGGCGCAGACTCCGGCGATCAATTGCTGCAATACGGTTTTTTTCATGCTCTCGAACTCCCCAATGAATTATGGCCGATACCCACCGCTCTTACGGCGGCGAACCACGCTCAGAAGGCAATTCCTATGCCAGCGAAAAAAACCTTTCCATTCAATCCATGACCTGCGTCAATTTTGTAGCATTTGGCGCAACCGTGAAAAATCACACGGCAATAAACCCAAAAACTCAGTTAGCCACGGATAAACACGAATTGACACTGATTAAGAGCCTATTTCAGTAGTATCCATGCCCCGCGCCGGAACCATTTGGGGCGCAGTGCTAGGCGCGAACGGCGCCGTTTGGTCATTCCAAACAAGCCGCGAGCAACAACGCAATGCGCCCCAAATGGCTCCGGCCCTCCGGGTTGCGTCCAGAAAGCGCGTCTGCGTTGTCGCTCGTCGCGCCAATGGAACGACCATTGGCGCTCCTCGCTCCTAGCAGCCATCACTTTCTGGACGCAACGCGGGGTATGGATACTACTGAAATAGGCTCTAAGAAGCTGTTTTAAAAAATCAGAATTGTTG
>CAZDIJ010000055.1:0-18315 GCA_964505475.1 uncultured Sulfuricella sp.
CCCGCCAGGCGATCATCGTCGACGAGCTGCCCTACCAGGTCAACAAGAAGAACCTGCTGGAGAAAATCGCCGAACTGGTGCGCGAAAAGCGCCTCGAGGGCATTTCCGAGTTGCGCGACGAATCGGACAAATCCGGCATGCGCATGGTGATCGAACTCAAGCGCGGCGAAAACCCCGAGGTCATCCTCAACAACCTCTACAAGCTCACCCAGTTGCAGGACACCTTCGGCATGAACATGGTGGCGCTGGTGGATGGCCAGCCGCGGCTGCTCAACCTCAAGCAGATGCTCGACGCCTTCCTGCGCCACCGCCGCGAAGTGGTGACGCGCCGCACCGTCTTCGAACTGCGCAAGGCGCGTGACCGCGGCCATATCCTGGAAGGCCTGGCGGTGGCGCTGTCCAACGTCGACGAGGTGATCGCCCTGATTAAGGCCGCGCCTACCCCGGCGGTGGCCAAGGAAGGGCTGATGGGGCGCCAGTGGCGCTCGCAATTGGTGGAGGACATGCTCAAGCGCGCCGCCGCCGACGCCTCGCGCCCGGAAGGGCTGGCGCCCGAATTCGGCCTACAGGCGCAAGGCTACCGACTCTCCGAAACGCAGGCGCAAGCCATCCTCGAGCTGCGTCTGCAACGCCTGACCGGCCTGGAGCAGGACAAGATCGTCGCCGAATACAAGGAGGTGATGGATAAAATCGCCGACCTCCTTGACATCCTGGCGAAGCCGCAGCGAGTGACCGAGATCATCGTCCAGGAGTTGAACGCCATCAAGCTCCAGTTCGGCGACAAACGGCGCAGCGAAATCGTCGCCCATGCCCAGGATTTGAGCCTGGAAGACCTGATCGCGCCGCAGGACGTGGTGGTTACGCTATCCCACAGCGGCTACATCAAATCCCAGCCGCTGGAAGACTACCGTGCGCAAAAGCGCGGCGGACGGGGCAAGCAGGCGACGGCGACCAAGGAAGACGATTTCATCGAAAAACTCTTCATCGCCAACACCCACGACTACATCCTGTGCTTCTCCAACCGCGGCCGCGTCTACTGGATCAAGGTCTATGAAGTGCCGCAAGGCAGCCGCATCTCGCGCGGCAAGCCGATCGTCAATGTGCTGCAACTGGAGGATGGCGAGAAGATCAACGCCATCCTGCCGGTCAAGGAGTTCGACGACAAGCATTTCATTTTCATGGCGACCTCCAACGGCATCGTCAAGAAAACCCCGCTCTCCGATTTCTCGCGCCCGACCCGCCGCGGCATCATCGCCGTCAACCTGGACGAAGGCGATTTCCTGATCGGCGTCGCCATCACCGACGGCCAGCACGACGTGATGCTGTTCTCCGACGGCGGCAAGGCGGTGCGCTTCGACGAGAACGACGTGCGCCCGATGGGGCGCGTGTCGCGCGGCGTGATCGGCATGCGTCTGGCGACGGGACAAAAAGTGATTTCCATGCTGGTTGCCGGCGGCGAGCACCTGACCGTCCTCACCGCCACCGAGAATGGCTTCGGCAAACGTTCCCCGATCGGCGAATACACTCGTCACGGCCGCGGCACGCAGGGCATGATCGCGATCCAGACTACCGACCGCAACGGCAAGGTGGTGGCGGCCACGCTGGTGGACGAGGACGACGAGATCATGCTGATAACCAACGACGGCGTACTGATCCGCACCCGCGTCAAGGAGATCCGCATCATGGGGCGCGCCACCCAGGGCGTGACGCTAATCAATGTGGATGAAGGCGGCAAGCTGGTCGGTCTGGAGCGCATCGTCGAAACCGACAGCGACGAGCCTAATCTCGACCTCAAGTTCTGAGAACGCCGCTGATGGAACGCATCCATAATTTCAGCGCCGGCCCCGCCATGCTGCCCCAGGAAGTCCTGGAGCAGGCGCGCGACGAACTGCCCAACTGGCAGGGCTGCGGCATGTCGGTGATGGAAATGAGCCATCGCGGCAAGGAATTCATGGGCATCCTCGCCCAGGCCGAGGCTGACCTGCGCGACCTGATGGGCATTCCCTCCAACTACAAGGTGCTGTTCCTGCAAGGCGGGGCGACGCTGCAATTCGCCCAGATACCCATGAACCTGCTGAATGGCGGCAGCGCCGACTATCTGGTCACCGGTTCCTGGTCGAAGAAGGCCTACAAGGAAGCTCAAAAGGTCGGCAAGTCCCGGCTCGCCGGCTCGACGGAAAGCGACAGGTTCACGCGCTGGTTCGCCGCCGGCGAACTCGACCTCGATCCTTCCGCCGCCTATCTGCACGTGTGCACCAACGAAACCATCCACGGCGTCGAAGTCCCCGATGGCGCCATTTTTCCGGACGGCGTCCCGCTGGTGGCGGACATGTCGTCGCACATCCTCTCGCGCCCCCTCGACGTGTCGCGCTATGCGCTGATCTACGCCGGGGCGCAGAAGAACATCGGTCCGGCCGGAGTCACCCTGGTGATCGTCCGCGACGACCTGCTCGGCAAGGCGCCGTCCGACATCCCGACCCTGCTCGACTATGCGGTTCAGGCCGAACACGGCTCGATGCTCAACACCCCGCCGACTTACGCCATCTACGTTGCCGGCCTGGTGTTCCGCTGGCTGAAGCGCCAGGGCGGATTGGCGGCGGTCGAAAAGCACAATATCGAAAAAGCCGCGCTGCTCTACGGCGCCATCGACGCCAGCACGCTCTACCGCAACCCGGTGGAGCCTTCCAGCCGCTCGCGCATGAATATTCCCTTCACCCTCACCCGTGAAGGACTCGACGAGACCTTCATCGCCGAAGCGAAGAAGCGCGGCATCGTGCAGATCAAGGGACATAGTTCGGTGGGCGGCATGCGCGCCTCGATCTACAACGCCATGCCGCTCGACGGCGTCCGGGCGCTGACCGAATTCATGAAGGATTTCGAGCGCAGCCATGGCTGACGAACTTTCCCAGCACCGCGCCGCCATCGACGCCATCGACGACGAGATACTCAAGCTCGTCAACGCCCGCGCCGGCCATGCCCAGGCCATCGGCGCCCTCAAGGGCGGCGGCGTGATCTACCGTCCCGAGCGCGAAGCCCAGGTGCTGCGCCGCGTCAAGGAAAACAACCCCGGTCCTCTGGACGGCGAAACCGTGGCGCGCCTGTTCCGCGAAATCATGTCGTCCTGCCTGGCTTTGGAAAAACCGCTTGCCGTCGCCTTTCTCGGCCCCCAGGGGTCGTTCAGCCAAGCCGCCGCGGTCAAGCATTTCGGCCATGCCGCGCTGACCCAGCCCTGCGCCTCCATCGACGAGGCGTTCCGTAGCGTCGAAGCGGGCAGCGCCGATTACGGCGTGGTGCCGGTAGAAAACTCCACCGGCGGCGCGGTCGGCACCACCCTCGATCTGCTCCTGGCATCGCCGCTCAAGGTCTGCGGCGAGGTCGATCTGCGCGTGCACCAGTTCCTCCTGCGTAAGCACGGAGCGGCGGAAAAGCCCGTCAAGGTCTATTCTCACGCCCAATCCTTCGCCCAATGCCACGAATGGCTCAACCAGAACCTGCCCGGCATCGAGCGGCTGGTGGTGGCGAGCAACAGCGAGGCGGCGCGCCTCGCAGCCCAAGACGGCAATGCCGCGGCCATCGCCGGCGAAGTGGCGGCAGAACTGTACGGTCTGGACAAGACCGCCGAAAATATCGAGGACAAACCCAACAACACCACCCGTTTCCTGGTGATCGGCACTCACGATGCCGCGCCTTCCGGCAAGGACAAGACCTCGCTGGCTTTGTCCGCCAAGAACCGGCCTGGCGCGGTGTTCGAATTGCTCGCGCCGCTCGCCGACAATCAGGTCAGCATGACCAAGCTGGAATCGCGTCCCTCCAAGATGGGAATGTGGGAATACGTGTTCTTCATGGATATAGAAGGCCACCGCGAAGAGCCGAAAATCGCCCAGGCACTGGCCGAGTTGTCCGCCAAGGCGGCGTTCGTCAAGGTGCTCGGGTCCTACCCGACAGCCGTGCTGTAAGGAATCGTATGGACAAGGATCTGAAAATAAAATCAAGCGCCGCCGCGCCCGACCTCGACTGGAGCCAGGTGCGCGAGACCATCCTGATGCTCGGCCTGGCCATCGGCCAGATCGAAATAGCGATGCGCGACAGCGACGAGTCGGTCACGGTGCTGACCGACTCCTTCACCTCGATGTTCGGCGCCTTGCAGGCGATCGGCGAAGCCGCCCAGCGTTTGCCCGACGATGAACTCAGCCGGGAAACCCGCGCCTCCATCGAAAAAAACAGCGCCTTCGTGTCGGAGCACGTGCAGCAGGCGATTGTCGCCTTCCAGTTCTACGATCGCCTGGTGCAGCGCATGGATCACGTTTGCCGCAGCATTGACGGCCTGGCCGAGTTGATCTCGGACAGGAACCGTTTGTTTCAGCCGACCGAATGGGTCGCCATCCAGCAGCGGATCCGCTCCAAATACACCATGGAATCGGAACGCATCATGTTCGACGCCATGCTGGGCGGCGCCAGCATCGCCGAAGCCCTGGCGTTGTGCAAGGAAAACGCGCCGCAGGACAAACCGGCCGGCGACGACATCGAGTTGTTCTGAGGACGGACGCCACGCATGGATTTATGTGAACTCGCCCCTTCCCACGTGCGCGCCATCGCGCCTTATCCGCCGGGCAAGCCGATTTCCGAGCTGGCGCGCGAAATGGGTCTGGACGAGGCCGACATCGTCAAGCTGGCCTCCAACGAAAATCCCCTGGGCGCCAGCCCGCGCGCCCTGGCGGCGATGGAAAATGTTTTCATGGAAATCGCCCGCTACCCGGACGGCAACGGTTACGCCTTGAAGGCGGCACTGGCGCAACGCTTCGGCGTGGCGCTCAACCAGATCGTGCTGGGAAACGGCTCCAACGACGTGCTGGAACTGGCGGCGCGCGCCTTTCTCACCGCGCAGACCTCGGCGGTCTATGCTCAGCATGCTTTTGCCGTCTACCCCCTGGTCATCCAGGCCACCGGCGCGCGCGGCATCGAGGCGCCGGCCAGGGATTTCGGCCACGACCCGAAAGCCATGCTGGAAGCGATCGACGACGACACCCGCGTCGTTTTCATCGCCAATCCCAACAACCCCACCGGCACCCTGCTCAAACCGGACGAATTGCTCGGCCTGATCGAGCGCGTGCCGGAAAGCGTCATCGTCGTGCTCGACGAAGCCTATACCGAATATTTGCCGGAAGGCCTGCGTTCGGACAGCCCGGCTTGGCTCAAGCGCTTTCCCAACCTGATCGTGACGCGCACCTTCTCCAAAGCCTACGGCCTGGCCGGCCTGCGCATCGGTTTCGCCCTGGCCAGCCCTCAAGTCGCCGACATGCTCAACCGCGTGCGCCAGCCCTTCAACGTCGGCAGCCTGGCGCAGGCGGCGGCGGTTGCGGCGATGGAGGACGAGGCGTTTCTTGACGAATGCCTGGAAATCAACCGCAAGGGCATGGAACAGCTCATCGCCGGCTTCAAGCGCCTGGGACTCGACTATATTCCGTCTTACGGCAACTTCGTCACGGTCAAGGTCGGCAATGCCGCAACCCTATATCACAGCCTGCTCAAGAAAGGCGTTATCGTCCGCCCGGTCGGCAATTACGGGATGCCAGAACATCTCCGTATATCGGTCGGATTGGAGGAGGAAAACCGGATTTTTCTGAAAGCCCTGGAGGAATCCTTATCCTAATCAATGCGGAACGGGTCGGCATAGAATCCACCCGCCAAGGTTACCAAGTACTGGAGATAGCATGATCATCGTAATGAACCCCGACGCCAGCGAAGAGCAAATCGCGGGGGTAGTCAAACGCATCAAGGATTTCGGCCTCGACGTCAACATTTCGCGCGGCACCGAACGCACCGTCATCGGCTGCATCGGCGACGAGCGCAAGCTGCTCATCGAGTCGGTCGATGCTCTGCCCGGCGTCGAGCAAGCCATGAACATCGTCAAGCCCTACAAGATCGTGGCGCGCGAGTGGCACAAGGACAACACCGTCATCGACATCAAGGGCATCAAGCTGGGCGGCAACCAGATCCAGGTGATCGGCGGCCCCTGCTCGGTGGAAACCGACGAGCAGATGGAAAAAGCCGCGCAGGGCGTGGTGGACGCCGGCTGCCACATGATGCGCGGCGGCGCCTTCAAGCCGCGCACCAGTCCCTACGCCTTCCAGGGGCATGGCGTGGAAGGCCTGGCGATGTTCCGCAAGGCCGCCGACAAGCACAAGCTGCCCATCGTCACCGAACTGATGGATGTACGCACCGTCGACGCCTTCCTCGAATACGGCGTGGACGTGATCCAGATCGGCACGCGCAACATGCAGAATTTCGACCTGCTCAAGGAAGTCGGCCGGCTCAACGTCCCGGTAATCCTCAAGCGCGGTCTGTCCTCCACCATCTCCGAATGGCTGATGTCTGCGGAATACATCGCCGCCGGCGGCAACCACAACATCATCTTCTGCGAGCGCGGCATCCGCACCTTCGAGAAGGCTTACCGCAACGTGCTGGACGTTACCGCGATCCCGGTGCTGAAGAAGGAAACCCACCTGCCGGTGATCGTCGATCCCTCCCACGCCGGCGGCAAGGCATGGATGGTGCCGGCGCTCTCGCAAGCGGCCATCGCCGCCGGCGCCGACGGCCTGCTGGTGGAAATGCACCCCAGCCCGTGCGATGCCTGGTGCGACGCCGACCAGGCGCTTACGCCGGAAGAGTTGAAGAACCTGATGGGTACGCTCGGCGCCATCGCCGGGGCCATCGGACGGACGCTGTAAGAACTCGCTTCCGTGGTTAAACCGCTCATCGGCAAACTGGCTATCTTCGGCGTCGGGCTGATCGGCGGCTCGTTCGCGCTGGCCTTGCGCGAAGCGGGCGTAGTGGGCGAGATCGTCGGAGTCGGGCGCAGCGCGGAAAACCTCCGTGCCGCGCTCGACCTGGGGGTCATCGACTGGATCGCCGCCGATGCCGCCGATGCGGTTAAGGGTGCCGATCTGGTCCTGCTGGCCATGCCGGTCGGGCAGATGGGCGCGGTGATGCGCCAGGTCGCGCCGCACCTGGAGGCGGGCAGCGCCGTCACCGATGCCGGCAGCACCAAGCAGGACGTGGTGGCGCTGGCGCGCGAGCATCTGGCCGGCAAGCTGTCCTGTTTCGTGCCCGGCCATCCGATCGCCGGCGCCGAAAACAGCGGAGTCACGGCGGCGCGCGCCGAACTGTTCCGCGACAGGAATATCGTCCTGACGCCGTTGCCGGAAAGCGACCCGGCTGTGGTCGAATTGACGGCCGCCGCCTGGCGCGCCTGCGGCGCACAGGTAGCACAAATGAGCGCCGCCGAGCACGACGCCATTTTCGCCGCGGTCAGTCATCTGCCCCACCTGCTGTCGTTCGCCCTGGTCGACGACATCGCCGCCAAGGCCAACGCCGCCGAGCTGTTCCGTTACGCCGCCAGCGGTTTCCGCGATTTCACGCGGATCGCCGCCAGTTCGCCGGAAATGTGGCGCGACATCTGCCTCGCCAACCGCGGCGCGCTGCTTGCCGAACTCGATGCCTACCAAGCACAACTGGCGCGGCTGCGCGAAATGCTGGAGAAGAGCGACGGCGCGGCGCTGGAACAGGTTTTCCAGCAAGCAAGGCTAGCCCGCCGGCAATGGGCGGCGGACAGAAATTACTAATCAACCGGTTTTATAGCTATCCAAGGAACGACAATGAAAAAAGTTCTGATTCTGGGCGTCAACGGCTTCATCGGCCACCATCTTTCCCAGCGCATCCTCGACACCACCGACTGGGAAGTCTACGGCATGGACATGTACAGCGAACGTGTCACCGACCTGATGAAAAACCCGCGCTTCAACTTTTTCGAGGGCGACATCACCATCAACAAGGAATGGATCGAATACCACGTCAAGAAATGCGACGTGGTGTTGCCGCTGGTCGCCATCGCCACCCCGGCGACCTACGTCAAGGACCCGCTGCGCGTGTTCGAGCTGGACTTCGAAGCCAACCTGCCGATCGTGCGCCAGTGCGTGAAGTACGGCAAGCACCTGATTTTCCCCTCGACCTCGGAAGTCTACGGCATGAGCCGCGACAGCGAATTCGACCCGGATAATTCCGAACTGGTGCTCGGCCCCATCAACAAGCCGCGCTGGATCTACTCCTGCTCCAAGCAGTTGATGGACCGCGTGATCTGGGCCTACGCCATGCGTCCCGAATTCAACTTCACCTTCACCCTGTTCCGCCCCTTCAACTGGGTCGGCGCCGGCTTGGACAACCTCAACGCCGCCAAGGAAGGCAGCTCGCGGGTCATCACCCAATTCCTCGGCCACATCGTGCGCGGCGAAGACATCAAGCTGGTCGACGGCGGCGCTGCGAAGCGCTCCTACACCTACGTGTCCGACGGTGTCGATGCCCTGATGAAGATCATCGCCAACCAGGACAACATCGCCTCCGGCAAGATCTACAACATCGGCAACCCGAGCAACAACTACTCGGTAAAGGAACTCGCCAGAATGATGCTCGACCTGGCGCTGCAATACCCCGAGTACGCAGAAACCGCCAAGAAGGTCAACATGGTGGAAGTCACCTCCGCCGACTACTATGGCAAGGGCTATCAGGACGTGCAGAACCGCGTGCCCAAGATCGCCAACACCATGCAGGAACTCGACTGGAAACCGACCGTGCCGATGGCCGACACCCTGCGCCACATCTTCGACGCCTACCGCGGCCAAGTGGCGGAAGCCCGCAAACTGGTGGAGTAACCTAAAACTTGTAGGAGCGGCCTCCCGGTCGCGATTATTATCGTTTCGCGACCGGGAGGTCGCTCCTGCGGACATGTTTTAAGCATGAAACTCGCCCTCAAGATCGACGTCGACACCTATCGCGGCACCCGCGAGGGCGTGCCGCGCCTGGTCGAGCTGTTGCAGAAATACCAGGCCAACGCCACCTTCCTCTTCAGCCTCGGCCCAGACCATACCGGACGCGCCATCAAGCGCGTATTCCGCCCCGGTTTCATGAAGAAGGTGTCGCGCACCTCGGTGGTCGAGCACTACGGCCTCAAGACCCTGATGTACGGCACCCTGCTGCCTGGCCCGGACATCGGCAAGCGCTGCGCCCACATCATGCAGGCGGTGCGCAATAACGGTTTCGAGGTCGGCATCCACTGCTACGACCACATCGCCTGGCAGGACCATGTGGCCACAAGCGAAGCCGCCTGGACGGAGCGCCAGTTGAAGCTGGCCTGCGACTGTTACGAGCAGATCTTCGGCGAAAAAGCCAAAGTCCACGGCGCCGCCGGCTGGCAGACCAACGTCCATGCCCTGCGCCTGGAACAGCGCTGGAGCTTCGATTACTGCTCCGATACGCGCGGCACGCACCCCTTCATCCCGATCTGGCGCGCGGAAATCATCGCTTGCCCGCAATTGCCGACCACTTTGCCGACCCTCGACGAACTGATCGGCATCAACGGCATCGGCGCGGACAACGTCGCGCCGTATCTCCTGCAAAAAACCGAAAACCCGCCGCCCACCGGTCATGTTTATACCCTCCACGCCGAACTGGAAGGCATGAAACTCGCCGGCGTGTTCGAAGCACTGCTGGCCGGCTGGAAGGAACAAGGCTACGAACTGGTCTCGCTCGCCCAGTACATGGAAGGACTCAACCGCGACACCCTGCCGCGCCACGAAGTCATGATGGGTGAAATTCCCGGCAGATCGGGATCGCTGGCCTTGCAGGGCGAGGAATTCCTGTCACAATAAGCAACTTTTCGCTGAATAAGCGCTTAATCACGGGGGACACGGGGAAAGCACCGTTCACGTATTCCAGTTTTCCCCGTGCCCCCCGTGGTTGTAAAATCATTCACAGCATAATTTAGGAAGGCAAGCATTTGAGACCGGACGAACTGCGCAATCGCTTCATGGCCGCCGAATCCGCGGCGGACGAAGCCGCCGTGTTCGACGCCGCCGTCGCGGAATTGCGGCGCATCGACGAAATCGCCCGCAAGGCCGGCATCAAGACCGGAAATTTTCCGTTCGATGTCAAGCAACTGCGCAACCGCTTCCTCAACGCTGCCTCGCCGGTCGACCAAGCAATCGCCTTCGACAGCATCGTCTTCGAAATCGAGCAATTGTCGCAAAAAATACCGGAATCGGCGGTGAAGTCCGCCGTCTCTCCCGGCCAGCCCCTGCCGCAGAGCCAGAACCCGGAAGAACTCAAGCGTTACCTCGAAGCCCTGGCCAAGGAACGCGACCAATACCGCGGCAAGGTCGAGGAGGCGATCGCCGAACACGGCAAGCTCAAGCGCCTGCTCGAAGACCTCACCCGCGACCGCGTCGCCTCACTGACCCAGGTCGTGGCGGTCAGCAAGGCCAAGGAAGAACTGAACCAGGAAATCACCCAGCTCAAAGCGCAGCCCGCCCGCGAACGCCAGGAACTGGAGCGCCTCAGCAGCGACCACGAACAGATCAAGCGCATGGCGCTGGATACCCAGCGCGAACGCGACCAACTGAAACAGCAGACTCGCCAATTGACCGAGGAGATCGAACAGTTCCGCACCCTGATTGGCCAGCTCTCGGAAAAACACCACACGGTCAAGTCGGAACAGGAAAAACTGCTGGATGAGAACTACACCCTCAAGAGCGGCATGTTCAAGATGGCGCTGGAACAGTTGGAAAGCCTGGAAACCCGGCTGGCATTGATGAAGAAACGCGGGAAATAATCAGCGCAAAGTAAAGGTTTCGGCTTGGTTGGCGGTGATGGCTCGTTGCGTGAGTTTCAAGCTAAAGGCTGAAAACAAAACACGAACCGGCCATTGTCGAAATTTACCGCCAGCTTGCCGCCGCGATTCAGCGCGTAGTCCCAGTAGCCCTTCACCGGGCAGCCTTCGTGGCATTCACTGGCGCCGCGCGGGGATTCCAGGTCGCGTTCACGGTCGTACCAGGAGAGCAGCATGTTGTCGCCGAGTTCCTTGTCGGCGGTGGCCTGGGCGAGTTTCATGGCGGCGTCGAAGCCGAGAGTTGGGTTGTCGATGGGGTGGATTTTCATGGTGTTTTTCCCAAAATAAAGGTTGCAGGCTGACATATACTACCTTGCCATGAGCCGTAGCGACACTTCCAACGACTATTTCCTGTGGAGCTTGCTGGTTGGGCTGGCCATGGCGCTGGGCTGGTCGGCGTATCAGCCCAAGGATGCCTTTACCTGGTTTCTCGAAGCGGTGCCGGTGCTGATCGCAGTGCCGCTGCTGGCGTTGACTTGGCGGCGCTTTCCTTTTTCTCGCTTCGCTTATGCGATGATGTGGCTGCATGCGCTGATCCTGTTGGTCGGGGCGCACTATACCTACGCCGAGATGCCGCTGTTCGATTGGCTGAGGGATGCCAACGGCTTGGCGCGCAACCATTACGATCGCCTCGGTCATTTTGTCCAGGGCGCGGTGCCGGCCATCGTGGCGCGCGAGATATTGTTGCGGCTTTCTCCCGTGCCACGCGGCAACTGGCTGTTTTTCCTGGTGTTGTGCATATGCCTGGCGATCAGTGCTTTTTACGAGTTGATCGAGTGGTGGGTGGCGCTGGTTTCGGAAAGCGAAGCGGTGGCTTTTCTGGCGACCCAGGGCGATGTCTGGGATACCCAATGGGACATGTTCCTGGCGCTGTGCGGCGCGCTGTTTTCGCTGATATTCCTGGCGCGCCGGCATGACCGTTCGATGGGACGGTTGCATGCATTCCTTGGAATGAGCGGTCGCCAGCAGCGGTGAGCCGCGCGCTTTAATCCGGTCGGGGCGGGTCGCTGAATTTTCTATTCCACAACCTGTTGCGGTGATGACCAAATATGACAGCTAAAACCAATAAGCCCGGCATACTTCTGGTTGACGACGATAGCCTGTGGCGCGAAACCCTGAATGTCATTCTGGGAACCGGAGATTTCGATGTCGTCGGCGAGGCATCGAATGGGGAGGCGGCGCTGTCGATGTGCCGGCAGTGTACTCCCGGCGTGGTGCTGCTGGATATCAACATGCCCGGCATGGACGGCATCGCGGTATTGCAGGCCATCAGGAAGGAGTTTCCGGCTATCAGCGTCATTATGATTAGCGCGGAGGCGACGCTGGACAGGGTGAAGGAGGCGATAGCCGAAGGGGCTTCCGGGTTTGTTGTGAAACCCTTCAACTCTGGCCGGGTGATTGATGACATCAATGCCGTCATTCAAAGGAAAAAATGAGGGGAATCGCCACGCTGGGAGTGGTTGGAAAACATTCGTCGCCGATCTTGGCGGGGAGAGTTTACGGCAGGTTTTTACCCGGTTTCCACGGGGTGATTGGCGCGTTGCCCATCAAGCCGGGTAAGCGCGATTAGCCGCCGCTGCTGACCGGCCGTTTTTGGGTGAACGCCACCAGGTGATCGACTTCCAGGCGGATGCCAATCCGGCTGCCGACTTCGTGGTCGTGGTGGCTGGGCACCAGCGAGAGGATCTTCTGGCCGCTCGGCAGTTCCAACGTGTAGAGGATGTCGGCGCAACGAAAGGCCTTGGTGGCGACCGTGGCCTGATGTGGGCTGGCGTCGTCGTGCTGGATGTCGTCGGGGCGCAGCAGCACGTCCACGTCGCAGCCGGGGATGCAGTCCGCCGGTAGTTTGCCGCGGAATACGCCCAGCTCCGTATTCACTTCATTTTCCCTTTCCATCCTGCCGGCAATCAGCACTCCCTCACCGATGAAGCCGGCGACGAAACGGTTGGCGGGGCGGTGATAGAGATTGTAGGCGCTGTCCCATTGCTGGATGCGCCCGTCGGCCATTACGCCGATTTCGTCGGCGATGGCGAAAGCTTCGCGCTGGTCGTGGGTGACCAGGATGGCGGTGATGCGTTCCTTCTTGAGGATGTCGCGGACTTCCTGGCCGAGGCGTTCGCGCAAGTCCACGTCGAGGTTGGAAAAGGGTTCGTCCATCAGCAAAATGGCCGGGCAGGGCGCCAGCGCGCGCGCCAGGGCGATGCGTTGCTGCTGGCCGCCGGAGAGTTCATGGGGGTAGCGTCCGGCCATTTCCTCCAGTCCCACCAGTTCCAGCAGATGCGCCACGCGCTCGCGGCGGGCGGCCTTATCCCAGCCGCGCAGGCCGAATTCGAGGTTGCCGGTGACGTTGAGATGGGGAAACAGGGCGTAATCCTGGAACACCATGCCGATGCGCCGTTTCTCCGGCGGCAGGATATAGCCTGCGCGGCTGGCGACCGAGCCGTCGAGCAGGATTTCACCTTGCGCCACCGGTTCAAAGCCGGCGATGCCGCGCAGCACGGTGGTCTTGCCGCAGCCGCTGGGTCCCAGCAGGCAGCCTATCTGCCCCTGGCGCAGGCTGAACGAGACATTGCGCACTACCGGCTGGCCGCCGTAACTTTGGCCGATTCCGCGCAGTTCAAGCAGAACAGCGTCGGGATCGGGGAAGGGGCATAGTATGTCGGTCATGGTGGTCATTTTTCGCTATTGCGGATCAGTAGGGCGACCGGGATCAGCCCGGCCGCCACCAGCGCTACGGCGGGGAGGGCGGCGCGCTCCCACTCGCCTTCCGAGGTCATTTCGAAGATGCGCACCGCCAGGGTATCCCAGCCGAAGGGACGAGTCATCAGGGTGATCGGCATTTCCTTCATGACGTCGACGAACACCAGCGCCAGAGCGGAGAGCAATCCGCCGCGCAGGATCGGCAGGTGGACGCGGCGCAGCAAGGCGCCGCCGGTTATGCCGAGGCTGCGCGCGGCTTCGTCGAGCGAGCGGGTAATGCGCTGCATCTGGCTTTCCAGCGGATTGTAGGCAACCGCGAGGAAACGGGTGAGATAGGCGGGCAGCATCACCAGCAGAGTGCCTTGCAGGAGCAGGCCGGGATCATGGTTGAACAAGGCTTTGGAAAGGCCTATCAACTGGTTGTCCAGCCACGCCAGGGGGATGAAGATGCCTACCGCCAGCACCGCGCCGGGCAGCGCGTAGCCGAGGGTGGCGACGCGCACGGCGGCGCGCGTCGTGGCATCGGGGTGCTGGCGCTTGGTGTATGCCAGGATCAGCGCGGCCAGCGTCGTGAGAACGGCGGCCATGCCGCCTAGCAACAGCGAATGCCAGAGGAAGGCCAAATAACGCTCGTCGAGGTCCTGACGGATAACGCCGGACATCCAGTGCAGCAACTGGATCAACGGGATGGCGAAAGCGGCGGCGAAGACGGCGGCGGCATAGCCGCTGGCCAGCCATTTTCGCCAGCCGTCCAGGGCGATGCGTTCCTGGCGGGCGTGCCGACCCGGAGCGGCGTAGCGCAGGCGCGAGCGGGTCGCCTGCTCGGCGAGGATCACGAACAGCACGATCAGGATCAGGATCGAGGCGAGCTGGGAGGCGGCGGATAGGGAGAACAGGCCGAACCAGGTTTTGTAGATCGCGGTGGTGAAGGTGTCGTAGTTGAAGACCGCGACGGTGCCGAAGTCGGCCAGGGTTTCCATCAGCGCCAGCATGGTGCCGCCGACGATCCACGGGCGCGCCATCGGCAGGGCGACATGGAAGAATCCGCTCCAGCGGCCGTGGCCGAGCGATTGCGCCGCCTCCAAGGCGCGCTTGCCTTGGGAGAGGAAGGCGTTGCGCGCCAGCAGATAAACGTAAGGGTATAGCGCCAGCGCCATGATTAGGGTTACGCCGCCGCCAGAGCGGATGCGGGGGAACCATGGCAGGCTGCCGAACAGGCCGCGCAGGGCGGTTTGCAGCGGCCCGGTGAAATCCAGCAGGCCGATGTAGACGAAGCCGGTGACGTAGGCGGGCAGTGCCAGCGGCAGCAGCAATCCCCAGGAAAAGAAGCGCCGGCCGGGAAATTCGCAGACCGCCGTCAGCCACGCCAGGCTCACGCCCAGCAGCGCCACCAGAGTACCCACCCCCACGGAGAGCCATAGGGTGTTGAGGAGCAATTCTGGCAGCACGTGTTCGAGCAAGTGCTGCCAGATTTCTCCGCTGGGGGAAAACAGCGAGGATAGTACTACCGCCAACGGCACCAGTATCAGGGCGCCGACGGCCAGGGCGGTCAGCCGCCAGCCGTTGAAGGCGGTGATGGGCATGGGGATTATTTGTATCCCGCCCTGTCCATCAGCTTGACTGCTTGTGCTTGCAGTTCGCCGGCCTTGGCCAGGTTCATCGGACTTTGCTTGAACGCCCCCCAGGCGGCGACCACGGCGTCAGGCTTGATCGCCGGATTGACCGGATATTCCAGGTTGACGTCGGCGAAGAGATTTTGCGCTTTTTCCGAGGACAGCCATTCGAGCAGGCGCAGCGCCTCTTTCTCGTTCTTGGCATGTTTGACGATGCCGGCGCCGGAAACATTGACGTGGACGCCGTTGTCTTTCTGGTTCGCCCAGAAGATGGCGAGCGGCAGGCCGGGCTTTTTCTCGATCAGGCGGCCAAAGTAATAGGTGTTGGCGAGGCCGACGTCGCACTGGCCGGCGGCGATGGCTTCCAGCATCTTGGTGTCGTCAGGAAACACGTCGGTGGCCAAGTTGGCAACCCAGCCTTTGACGATCTGCTCGGCCTTGGCTTCGCCATGTTCGGCGATCAGCATCGCCACCAGCGACTGGTTGTAGACTTTTTTCGAGGTGCGCAGGCACAGCTTGCCTTTCCATTTTGGCTGCGCCAGGTCTTCATAGCCGGAAAGATCGGCGGGCTTGAGTTTCTGGGTGTTGTAGAACATCGTCCGGGCGCGCACCGAAAGGCCGAACCATTGATTGCCGGGGTCGCGCAGGTGCGCGGGGATGTTGGCCTCCAGGGTTTTCGATTGCACCGGTTTCAGCACGCCTTCACGCGCGGCTTCCCAAAGATTGCCAGCGTCCACGGTGAGCAGTACGTCCGCCGGGGTGTTGGCGCCCTCGGCCTTGAGACGTTGCAGCAGCGGGCCTTCCTTGTCGGTGATGAACTTGATCTTGACTCCAGTTTCCTTGGTGTAGGCATCGAACAGCGGCTTGATGAGTTGTTCGTTCCGAGCCGAATAAACCACCACCTCATCGGCGGACGCCGTGGCGGAAAAAATGGATGCGAGCAGGGTTACGGCCAGAAGTTTGCCGAGCAGCGGTTTACTGTTCATTTTGCGGACTCCATTATTAAATGGTTGGGGAAGTGATCTGCCATTATTCTATAGCAAACGAGAATTATTATCAAACGTGGGCAGTTTTTAAAGACGCTGCCCAATTCGGTTACAATCGCATTCCTTTTTTCCCGCCCGAAAGCGGAATATGACAACGCCCACGCTGGTATTCGATATAGAGACCGTTCCCGACGCAGAGGGGCTGCGCAAGCTCAACGACTTGGATGACGGAATTTCGTCCACACAGATCGCCGAAATGGCTTTTCAGCGGCGCCGCCAGGCGACGAGCGGCGATTTTCTGCAACACCATCTGCACCGGGTGGTGGCGATCTCCTGTGCCTTGCGCGACCGCGACAGCTTCCGGGTGTGGACGCTGGGAACGGCGCAGGATGGCGAGGCGGAACTGATCCGGCGTTTTTTCGAGGGAATCGAGAAATTCACCCCGCAGTTGATTTCCTGGAACGGTGGCGGCTTCGACCTGCCGGTGCTGCATTACCGAGCCATGATCCACGGCATCCAGGCGCCGCGCTATTGGGATATGGGCGAGGACGACCGCGACTTCAAGTGGAACAACTACATCAGCCGCTACCATACCCGTCATCTCGATCTGATGGATTTGTTGGCGATGTATCAACCGCGCGCCAATGCGCCGCTCGACGAGATGGCGCAGTTGTGCGGCTTCCCCGGCAAGCTCGGGATGGATGGCTCCAAGGTGTGGGAGGCATTCCAGAACGGAGAGATCGACGCCATCCGTAATTATTGCGAAACCGATGTCGCCAACACCCACCTGGTGTTCCTGCGCTTTCAACTGATGCGCGGCGCTTTGTCGCGCGAGGCTTACCGGGCAGAGTGCGATCTGGTGCGTAGTGTGCTGGCGGCTCAGGATGCGCCGCACTGGCGTGAATTCATCGAAAACTGGCCCAATCTTAACGAGTAAACCGAATAGGGTGCTTCATGCCTGTTGCAACTATTGAATCTCTTGACCACGAGGGACGCGGCGTCGCCCATGTCGAAGGCAAGGCGATCTTCATCGAGGGCGCGTTGCCCGGCGAGACGGTCGATTATGTTTCCTTCAAGAAAAAACCCAGCTACGAGCAAGCAAGCGCCACGAAAATCGCCAAGCCGAGTTTTATTCGGACTGCTCCGAAATGCGCCAATTTCGGGATATGCGGCGGGTGCTCGATGCAGCATCTCGAAGCGGATGCACAGGTGGCGGCGAAGCAGCGGGTGCTGGAAGACAACCTTTGGCATATCGGCAAGGTCAGGCCGCAAGTCGTTCTGCCGGCGATTTATGGGCAGGTCTGGGGCTATCGCCACCGAGCGCGTCTTTCCGTGCGCTATGTGCAGAAGAAAGGCCGCCTACTGGTGGGGTTTCACGAGAAGCGCAGCAGCTTCGTGGTCGACATGTCTTCCTGCGAGATTCTGCCACCGCGAATTTCCGCGCTGATCGTACCATTGCGTGATCTGATCGAGTGTTTGTCGATCCGCGAACGCCTGCCGCAAATCGAGATGGCGCTCGGCGACCTGGTGGACGTGCTGGTGCTGCGCATACTCGATCCCGTTACGGCACAGGACGAAGCCTTGTTGAAAGCCTTTGCCGACCGCCACGGCATCCAGTTCTTCCTGCAGCCCAAGGGGCCGGAAACAGCCCACCCTTTTCACCCTCTCGATGCGCCCGAGTTGACCTATACTTTGCCGGAATTCGGCGTGACCATGCCGTTTCATCCCACCGAATTCACCCAGGTCAACCCCGCCATCAACCGCATGCTGGTGCGGCGCGCGCTGGCTTTGCTCGATCCGCGGCCGGGCGAGCGAATTGCCGATTTGTTCTGCGGTCTAGGCAACTTCACCTTGCCGATAGCGCGCCGCGGCGCCCAGGTGCTCGGGGTGGAAGGCAGTGAAGCGCTAGTGCGGCGGGCATGCGGCAACGCCGAGAGAAACGGCTTGGCGGAAAGCGCCGAATTCCGGGTCGCCAACTTATTCGAAATAGACGGGGCTTCCCTGGCGAAGCTCGGGCGTTTCGACAAGATGCTCATCGACCCGCCGCGCGACGGCGCGGTCGAGGTGGTCAAATCATTGGGTTCCGATGCGCCGCAACGCATCGTGTATGTCTCGTGCAGTCCCGCAACGCTGGCGCGCGACGCGGCGGTGCTGGTGCACAGCCAAGGTTATCAATTGAAAGCGGCGGGCGTGGTCAACATGTTTCCCCATACCGCCCACGTCGAATCCATTGCCCTTTTCGAGCAGTAGTGTCCGGTTAAATTGGGTCACGCACGCTGTAAAACCAATATTAAAGCCA
>CAZDIJ010000056.1:0-18064 GCA_964505475.1 uncultured Sulfuricella sp.
GGATGAGGGAGCATGGGATGCAAGGCAACATCCTGAATATTGTTCATAGGCATAATATTGAACCCGGATTATCCATTAGGCGGCTCTTCGAGCCTGCGCGAGCGCTGGCGGACAGTTTGCGGTCATTTCCGCCCTAATGGACAATCTGGGTTGAACGGTCAGGATGCCCCCCTGCCTAACCGGTGACAGGAAGGAGAAACGCCCATGATCCTCATCCGCCAACACGATGAACGCGGCCACTTCGACCATGGCTGGCTCGATACCCGGCACACCTTTTCCTTCGCCGGGTACCGCGACCCCGCTTACATGGGCTATTCCGCGTTGCGCGTCATCAACGAAGACATCATTGCGCCGGGCGCGGGCTTTCCCACCCACGGCCACCGCGACATGGAAATCCTCACCTACGTCATGCGTGGCGCGCTGGCGCACCGCGACAGCCTGGGCAACGGCTCCATCATCGAGGCCGGCGACGTGCAGTGCATGAGCGCCGGCAAGGGCGTCGAACACAGCGAATACAATGCCTCCGCCCACGAAATGGTGCATTTGCTGCAAATCTGGATAGTTCCCGCCGAGCGGAATCTGGAGCCGCGTTACCGGCAAAAACACTTCCCGGCGGAAGCGAAGCTCGGCAAATGGTGCCTGATCGCCTCCCCCGGCGGCGGCGAATCGTTGGAAATCCGCCAGGATGTCCGCCTCCTCGCCGCCCTTATCAACCCCGGCACCTCACTCTCGTATCCGCTTGCGCCGGGACGCCATGCCTGGCTGCAAATCGCGCAAGGCGGCATCCGCCTCAACGGCCAGGCGCTGCAAGCCGGCGACGGCGCCGCCATCGAGGAAGAAAGCGAAATTCACGTGGAATCCGGCGAACCGGGCGAAGTGCTATTATTCGATCTTGCCTGACCCAGGAGACGACTCATGCCCAAGATGGATTTATTCAGCCCGGCCCAAGTAGGTTCGCTATCGTTGCGCAACCGCATCGTCATGGCGCCCATGACGCGCAACCGCGCCGGCGAGGGCGACGTCCCGCAGGCCATCAACGTGGAATATTACCGGCAGCGCGCCAGCGCCGGGCTGATCGTCAGCGAGGGTTCGCAAATCACCGCCACCGCCGTCGGCTATCCGTCCACCCCCGGCATATACAGCGCGGCGCAGATCGCCGGCTGGAAACGGGTGACCGAAGCGGTGCATGCCCGCGGCGGCAAGATCGTGCTGCAACTCTGGCATTGCGGGCGCATCTCCCATCCCAGCCTGCAACCCGGCGGCGAGCCGCCGGTCGCGCCATCCGCCATCCGCCCGGCCGGCCAAGCCTTCACCCTCCAGGGCATGCAGCCCTTCATCACCCCGCGCGCCCTGGAAACCGGCGAATTGCCCGGCATCGTCGAGGACTACCGCAGGGCGGCGCGCAACGCCCTCGCGGCGGGATTCGACGGGGTGGAAATTCACGCCGCCAACGGCTATCTGCTCGACCAGTTCCTGCGCGACGGCTCCAACCACAGAACCGACGCCTACGGCGGCTCGCCGGAAAACCGCTGCCGCCTGCTGCTGGAAGTCACCGAAGCGGTGGTCGCCACCCTCGGCCCCGGCAAGGTCGGCGTGCGCCTGTCGCCGCTCAACGCCTTCAACGACATGGCCGATTCCACGCCCCAAATCACCTTCGACCATGCCGCCACGGCGCTGAGCCGCTTCGATCTGGCCTACCTGCACGTGATGCAGACCAATTTCGACGCCGCAGCGCCGCAGCCCGCCTTCGATTTCCGCCAACTGCGGCGCTGTTTCAAGGGTATCTACATCGCCAACGGCGGCTACGACAAGGCGCGCGCCACCGCCGCGCTGGCGGCGGGCGATGCCGACCTGGTGGCGTTCGGCGTGCCCTACATCGCCAACCCCGACCTGGTGGAACGCCTCACCCAGGATGCGCCGCTCAACGCCGCCGACCCGGCCACCTTCTATGGCGGCGGCGAAAAAGGCTATACCGACTACCCCTTCCTCGCACAAGGATAAACGCATGCAACACAAAACCGCTCAAACCCTGGAACCCGTCCACGACCTCATCGCCCGCCGCTGGAGTTGCCGCGCCTTCGACGCCGCCAAGCCGGTCAGCCGCGCCCAGATCCTCTCCCTCCTCGAAGCCGCCCGCTGGGCGCCCTCCTGCTTCGGCGACGAACCGTGGCGCTTCATCGTCTGGGACAGGAACAGCGACCGCGCCGCCTGGGAGCAAGCCTTCGGCTGTCTGGTGGAATGGAACCAGAACTGGGTGAAGAATGCCCCCGTCCTGCTGGCGGTCACCGCCAACAGTCTGTTCCGCAAGAACGGCCAGCCCAACCGCTGGGGACAGTACGACGCCGGCGCCGCCGCCGAAAACCTCTGCCTGGAAGCCGTGGCGCAAGGATTGATGGCGCATCAGATGGGCGGCTTCGACGAAGCCAAGGTGCGCGAAACCTACGCCATCCCCGCCCAATACGCCATCATGGCGATGATCGCGGTAGGCTACCAGACCGAGGAAACGGTGCTGAACGACGAGTTGAAGCAGCTCGAAACCGCTCCGCGCGCCCGCACCCCGCTGGGCGTGCTGTTCTTTGAAAACGGCTGGGACCAGCCGGTCAAGACCGAATAAACCTTAACCGCAGAGGCGCGGAGACGCAGAGGAAACAAGTTTGCCAGTGATGGGTAGCTTGGCGCTCATCTCGCTAAAAGTGGGAGTTAACGATATGTATCCAATCACCTGTCCGGCGACTGCAAAATGAAATTCAAGCCCCCGTTTTCTCCGCGTCTCCGCGCCTCTGCGGTTAATGAAATGCCGTTTCTAGGATAAAATCCTCACATCAAGCAACCAAAAGGACTCCCGCATGGCCGGACTCGATCAGGGCACCCCGCTGCCCACCGAAATCAAGCTGCACCAGGTATCTCACACCCTCGAAATCGCCTTCGCCGACGGCAAGCGCTTCGAATTCACCTGCGAATTCCTGCGCGTCTACTCCCCCTCCGCCGAAGTGCGCGGCCACGGCCCCGGCCAGGAAGTGCTGCAAGTCGGCAAGAAAAACGTCGCCATCGACCGCATCGAACCGGTCGGCAACTACGCCGTGGTGCTGGTGTTCTCCGACGGCCACGACTCGGGCATCTATTCCTGGGATTACTTCTACGACCTGGGCATCAACCAGGAAGCCTTGTGGAACCGCTACCTGGAACGCATGGAAGAGGCCGGCGCCAGCCGGGAGGAAAAAAAGGCTTCGCCCATATAGAAAGCCAGACGTTCAAGCCGGCCATTCCGCCCGCGATTGACAGCCGTCACCCCCTGCGCATACACTGCGCCGCTCAAAAGCTTCAGGTGTCCCGCCGGTCTAAACCGGCAGGATTAAACGGGAAGCCGGTGCGCCCTCCACGGGCAAAGCCGGCGCTGCCCCCGCAACGGTAAGCGAGTCTGATAAAGAAGGATCGGCAATTTGCCACTGTGATTAGTCACGGGAAGGCGCCGTTCCGGGGGATTTTCCCGCTCGCCAGCCCGGAGACCGGCCTGTGACTTGAATGTCGGCATCGCGGAGGGCGGCGTCGCAGCGCGACGCCGGTTATTCTCCGTTTTCGCTCTGCTTCCTTTCCTCCGTCTGCCGTTTTGACCAGCCATCATCGCGCGGGTGAGCGCGGAGGAAAAAATCATGAAATTGCGTCTCTTGCCGGCAGCCCTGCTGCTCGCTTCCCCATCCCTATACGCGGCAAACGCCGCTCTCGATCCGGTGATCGTCACCGCTTCGCGCACCGCCCGCACGGCGGACGAAACCCTCGCCTCGGTCTCGGTCATCACGCGCGCCGACATCGAGCGCCGCCAGGCGCAATCGGTGCCGGAACTGCTCGCCGGCTTGCCCGGCGTGGCGATTTCCAACAACGGCGGCATGGGCAAGACCAGCGCAGTGTTTCTGCGCGGCAGCGAGGCCGGCCACGTGCTGGTGCTGATCGACGGCGTGAAGGTTGGCTCGGCGACGCTCGGCACAACCTCCTTCGAACAACTGCCGCTCGACCAGATCGAGCGCATCGAAATCGTGCGCGGGCCGCGCTCCAGCCTCTACGGCTCGGAGGCCATCGGCGGGGTGATCCAGATTTTCACCCGCAAGGGCGGTGGGGCGCTGACGCCGAATTTCAGCATCGGCGCCGGCAGCCACGGCACCGGCCAGTTCTCCGCCGGCGTTTCTGGCGGCGGGGCGAACGATTGGTACAGCGTCAATCTCAGCGGCATCGACACCGACGGCTTCAACGCCTGCAACGGCCAGCCCGGCGTCGCCGGCTGTTTCACCAGCGAACCCGACAAGGACGGCTACCGCAACCTGGCGGGTTCGGCGCGCGCCGGGATGCGCCTCGACAACGGCGCGGAAGTGGACGTGCATTGGCTGCGCTCGAACAGCGCGACCCAGTTCGACGGCGGCTTCGTCAACGAGTCGAAGACCGCCCAGCAGACGCTGGGCGGCAGCCTGCGCTTCTCGCCGCTGGCGGCGTGGCGCGTGGCGCTGCTCGCCGGAACCAGCCTGGACGAAAGCGACAGCTTCAAGAACGGCGCCTGGAAGAGCCGCTTCGATACCCGCCGCGATACGCTTTCCTGGCAGAACGACCTGGCGCTGGACGCCAACCAGTTGGTCACGCTCGGCCTCGATTACCAGAACGACAGCATCGCCAGCGATACCGCCTATGCCGCGACCCGCCGCGACAACCGGGGGCTGTTCGCCCAGTACCAGGGCGATTTCGGCGCGCACAGCCTGCAATTCTCGGTGCGCGGCGACGACAACCGGCAGTTCGGCGGCCATAACACCGGCGCCGCCGCCTGGGGGGTCAAGCTCGGCGGCGGCATGCGCCTCACCGCCTCCTACGGCAGCGCCTTCAAGGCGCCGACCTTCAACGACCTGTATTACCCCGGCTACGGCACCGCCGACCTCAAGCCGGAGTCGTCGCGCAGCGCCGAACTGGGGCTGAGCGGCAGCGGGAAGCTGAACTGGGCGCTCAACGCCTATCGCACCGAGGTTGACGATCTGATCGCCTACGACGCCTCCCGCTACGCGCCGGGCAACGTCGCCAGCGCGTTGATTCGCGGCCTGGAAGGCAGCATCGGGATGCGCCTGGCGGACTGGCAAGCCAACGCCCATGCAACCCTGCTCGACCCGGAGAACCGCTCGCCCGGCGCCAATTTCGGCAAGAACCTGACGCGCCGCCCCGAACAGTCGCTGCGCCTCGACCTCGACCGAGATCTGGGACGGTATCGCGTCGGCGCCACCCTGCTCGCAGCCGGCGCGCGCTACGACGACCTCGCCAACACCCGCCGCCTGGGCGGCTACGCCACCCTCGACCTGCGCGCCGATTACAAGCTGGCGAAGGACTGGCTGGTGCAAGCCAAGGCCGCCAACCTGTTCGACCGCGACTACGAAACCGCGGCGTTCTATAATCAACCCAGACGCAGCCTGTTCGTCACGCTGCGCTACCAACCCGCCCGCTAGGAGACCGAACCATGACGACGCTCACCTTGCGCCAACAAACTCTGATCGGCCTGCTCCTGGCCGCCTTCATGGCCGCCACCCGCAGCCACCATTTCGCCGGGTTGCACCATTTGCCCGATGCCTCCTGGGCGGTATTTTTCCTCGCCGGCTTGTATCTGCGCGCGGCCTGGGCCTTCGCCGCGCTAAGCCTGCTGGCGGTGGCCAGCGACTACGTGGCGATCACCTGGGGCGGCGTCAGCAGCTTCTGCGTCTCGCCCGCCTACGTCATGCTGCTGCCTGCCTACGGCGCGCTGTGGCTGGCGGGGCGCTGGTATGCTGGGCATCACAGCGAGCGTATCGCCACGCTGGCGCCGCTGGCTCTCGCCGCGCTGGGCGGCGCGGCGGTCTGCGAGCTGATTTCCTCGGGGAGCTTTTATTTCTTCTCCGGGCGCTTCGCCGACCCCACCCTGGCGGAATTCCTGCCGCGCCTGGCGAAATATTTCCCTCACTCCTTGTCCACGCTGGCCATGTACCTCGGCGCCGCCGCCCTGGCGCATGCCGCGCTGGCCGTCCTCGGTAGGCGCAAAGCCCAGGCTGGAAGATGAGCACGGACGAGCGTCACGCCCGGCGCATGGCGCGCAAGAAGGCGCTGATCGACGAGCACATCGCCCAGGCCGGCCGGGAGCGCGGCGTGCTGGTGGTGCATACCGGCAACGGCAAGGGCAAGAGCACCGCAGCTTTCGGCATGGCGGCGCGGGCGCTCGGCCACGGCATGAGGGTGGGCGTGGTGCAGTTCGTCAAGGGCGCGATGAGCACCGGCGAGGAAGCCTTCTTCCGGCGTTTTCCCGAAGTCGAATACCACGTCACCGGCGAAGGCTACACCTGGGAAACCCAGAACCGCGAGCGCGACATCCGCGTGGCGCGCGCCGGCTGGGAGATCGCCTGCAAACTGCTCGCCGACCCGGCGGTCGGCCTGGTGGTGCTCGACGAACTCAACATCGTGCTCAAGGAAGGCTACCTGCCGGTGACGGAAATCCTCGATGTGCTGGGCAAGCGCCCGGCCATGCAACACGTGGTGATTACCGGACGCGGCGCGCCGCAGGCCTTGATCGAGGCGGCGGACACGGTCAGCGAAATGCGCGAGATCAAGCATGCCTATCAGGCAGGAATCAAGGCGCAACGCGGGGTGGAACTGTGACCTTCGCCCTCGCGGTCACGGCGGCGCTGCTGCTCGACCGCCTGCTCGGCGAACCGCGCCGCTGGCATCCACTGGCCGGTTTCGGCAGGCTGGCGCAATGGCTGGAAGCACGCCTGTACGGCATGGCTCCGGCCACGCCCGCCGGCCGGCGCATCCGTGGCGTGGCCGCAGTGGCGATTTTGCTTGCGCCCCTGGTCTGGCTGGTTTCCCTGCTCGCCGCGCCGCCAGTGGCGGGCAGCGCGGCGGCCATCCTGGCGCTGTATTTCGCCGTCGGCCAGCGCAGCCTGGCCGAACACGCCGCGCGGGTGGAAGCCGCCCTGCAAAACGGCGATCTGGACGGCGCGCGCTCCCAGGCCGCCATGCTGGTCAGCCGCGACACCCAGGCGATGCAGCCCGCCGACGTGGCGCGCGCCACCGTCGAATCGGTGCTGGAAAACGGCAACGACGCAGTATTCGGCGCGCTGTTCTGGTTCCTCGCCGCGGGGGCGCCCGGCGCCGTGCTGTACCGTTTGAGCAATACCCTGGACGCCATGTGGGGCTACCGCAACCCGCGCTACCGATACTTCGGCTGGGCGGCGGCGCGCCTCGACGACCTGTTGAATTTCGTCCCGGCGCGCCTGACGGCGCTGACCTATGCGCTGCTCGGCCGCACCGGGCTATCCCTGGCCTGCTGGCGCCGCCAGGCGCGACTGTGGGAAAGCCCCAATGCCGGACCGGTGATGGCCGCCGGCGCGGGCAGCCTGGGGGTATCGCTGGGCGGCCCGGCCAGCTACCAGGGGCGAATCGAAGCGCGTCCGCTCCTCGGCGCTGGGCAGGAGGCCGCCCCCGGCGACATAGCCCGCGCGCGCGCCCTGGTGCGGCGCGGAGTATGGCTGTGGCTGGCGCTGATTTGGATCGGAGGACTGTGCCTGGCGTGGATCGGGGGGCAGCCCCTTGCTTGAACACGGCGGAGGATTGCGCCGGGCGGCGCGGCGCTACGGCATTCCCGGGGAAGACTGGCTGGACCTCTCCACCGGCATCAACCCCCATCCCTGGCAGGGCGAGCCGCCCGCCTGGGACGACTGGACGCGCCTGCCCGAGGATGATGACGGCTTGGCGGAGGCGGCGCAGCGCTATTACGGCGCGCCCGCCGCTCTGCCGTCCGCCGGCTCGCAGGCGGCGCTCCAGGCTTTGCCGCACTTGCGCCCGGCATGCCGTGCCGGGGTGCTGGCGCCGAGTTATGCCGAACACGCCCAGGCTTGGCGGCGCGCCGGCCATGAAGTGGTTGCGCTGGAAGCCGTGCAGATCGACGCCGCCGTCGAGCGCCTCGACGTGCTGGTGCTCGCCAACCCCAACAATCCCGACGGACAGTGTTTTCCCCCGGAAATGCTGCTCGCCTGGCGCGAACGCCTGGCTGAACACGGCGGCTGGCTGGTGGTGGACGAGGCCTTCGCCGATGTCGCGCCGCAAGCCAGCCTCGCCGTCCACAGCCATCTGCCAGGCTTGATCGTGCTGCGCAGCCTGGGCAAGTTCTTCGGCCTGGCCGGCGCGCGGGTCGGCTTCGCCCTCGCCGAGGACGGGTTCTTGCAGCGTCTGGCGGAACACCTCGGACCCTGGAGCGTTGCCGGGGCGTCGCGGATCCTCGCCAGGCAAGCCCTGGACGACCGCGCCTGGCAGGAAGCGGCGCGCATCCGCCTCGTTGCCGACGAGGCAAGGCTGGCGGAGCTGCTGCGCCGTCACGGGCTGACGCCCGCCGGCGGCTGCGCCCTGTTCCAGTGGATCGAGACGCCGCGCGCCGCCGCCATCCACGAAACCCTCGCCCGCCATGGCATACTTACCCGCCTGTTCGTTCAACCGCCCGGCCTGCGCTTCGGCCTGCCGGGCGCGGAGGAGCAGTGGCAACATTTGGAGGCAGTTTTGAGTGTTGAGTTGATGCCACCGCGCAAAGCGCGTCGGTATTAAATCGGGCGCGAAGCGCCCTCCATAACTAAACACTAAGCGCTCAAAACCAAACACTGCACCTTTTTTGGAGACACGCTCATGACCGCCACCACCCTGATGATCCAGGGCACCACCTCGGACGCCGGCAAGAGCACCGTCGCCGCCGCCCTGTGCCGCTGTCTGGCGCGGCGCGGCGTCAAGGTGGCGCCCTTCAAGCCGCAGAACATGGCCTTGAACAGCGCCGTCACCGCCGACGGCGGCGAAATCGGACGCGCCCAGGCGGTGCAGGCGCAGGCCTGCCGCCTGGAGCCGCACAGCGACATGAACCCGGTGCTGCTCAAGCCCAACGACGACACCGGCGCGCAGGTGATCGTCCAGGGGCGCGCCATCGGCAACCTGGACGCGCGCAACTACCACGCCTACAAGCCGGTAGCGCGCGCCGCCGTGCTGGAATCGCACGCCCGCCTGGCCGCGCGGTATCAGGCCATCGTCGCCGAGGGTGCCGGTTCGCCCGCCGAGATCAATTTGCGCGAAGGCGACATCGCCAACATGGGCTTCGCCGAGGAAGTCGACTGCCCGGTGCTGCTGGTTGCCGACATTGACCGCGGCGGGGTGTTCGCCCACCTGGTCGGCACCCTGGAACTGCTGTCGGAAAGCGAACAGGCGCGGGTGGCCGGTTTCGTCATCAACCGTTTCCGCGGCGACATCGGCCTGCTCCAGACCGGGCTGGACTGGCTGGAACAAAAGACCGGCAAGCCGGTGCTGGGGGTGCTGCCCTATTTGCATGGCTTGCACCTGGAGGCCGAGGATGCCTTGTCGCGCGCAGCTGCCCCGGCCACGGCGAAGCAGGCCCTCACGGTGATCGTCCCGGCTCTGCCGCGCATCAGCAACCATACCGATTTTGATCCGCTGCGCCTGCATCCGCAGGTCGATTTCCGCTTCGTCGCTCCCGACGAGGCGCCGCCCGCCGCCGACCTGGTGATCCTGCCCGGTTCCAAGAACACCCGCGCCGACCTCGCCTGGCTGCGCGCCCAGGGCTGGGACGACTACCTCAAGCGCCATCTGCGTTACGGCGGCAAGGTCATCGGCATCTGCGGCGGCTTCCAGATGCTGGGCAGGCTGATCGTCGATCCCCACGGCGTGGAAGGCATGCCGGGCACCTCGAACGGCCTGGGGCACCTCGACATGACCACCGTGATGGAGCCGGAAAAGCAATTGCGCAACGTCGTCGGCGCGCTGGCGCTGGACAACGCGGCGGTGAGCGGCTACGAAATCCACGCCGGCATCAGCGCCGGACCCGCCCTGGAGCGCCCCGCCGTGCTGCTCGACGGCCACGGCGACGGGGCGATGTCGGAAGACGGGTTGATCCTCGGCACTTACCTGCACGGCCTGTTCGAATCGCCCGCCGCCTGCGACGCACTGCTGCGCTGGGCGGGACTGGGCGAGGCGGCCACGCCGGATTACCACGCCCTGCGCGAGCGCGACATCGAGCGCCTGGCCGACGCCGTCGAGGAGCACCTCGACATGGGGAAAATCATGACGCTGCTCGGGCTGAATGAATTGTAGGAGGTCGCTCCTACGACGGAATTGGAGAAGCTGTAACCATGAAAGAACTGATCCTCGGCGGCATCCGCTCCGGCAAGAGCCGCCTGGCCGAACAGCGCGCCCTGGCGAGCGGGCTGCCGGTCACCGTGGTCGCCACCGCGACGGCGGACGACGCCGAAATGCAGGCGCGCATCCGTCACCACCAAGAGCGCCGCCCGCCGCATTGGATAACGGTCGAGGAGCCGCTGGCGCTGGCCGCCACCCTGCGCGCCCATGCGGCCCCGGAGCGTTGCCTGCTGGTGGATTGCCTGACCCTGTGGCTCACCAACCTGCTGTGTGCGCAGGACGAAACACGTCTGCGTAGCGAGTACGACGCCCTGCTGGCGACGCTGCCCGAACTGCCCGGCCGGATCATCCTGGTCGGCAATGAAACCGGCATGGGCATCATCCCGCTCGGCGAGTTGTCGCGGCGCTTCTGCGACGAAGCCGGACGGCTGCACCAGGAACTGGCGCAGCGCTGCGAGCGGGTGATTTTCACCGTGGCCGGGTTGCCCCACGTTTTGAAAGGAACACCGCTGTGAACGAATTTCTCGCCTGGCTCGATCTTCCCCCGGCCAGCCCCGATGCCGCCGCTGCTCAAGTCGCCGAAGCGCGCCAGGCAATACTCACCAAGCCGCCCGGCGCGCTGGGTAGCCTCGAAACCCTGGCGGTCCGCCTCGCCGCCATGCAGGGCGCGGCGCACCCGCGCGCCGAGCGCGTCCACATCGCGGTGTTCGCCGCCGACCACGGGGTGGCGGCGGAAGGCGTATCGGCATTTCCCCAGGCGGTGACCGGCGAAATGGTGAAGAATTTCGCCGCCGGAGGCGCCGCGATCAGCGTGCTGGCGCGTCATCTGGGCGCCAACCTGGAAGTGGTGAATCTCGGCACGGTCAACGACCCCGGCCCGCTGCCTGGCGTGGTGCGCGAGATCATCGCCCCGGCTAGCGCCAACCTGGCCCAGGAAGCGGCAATGAGCCACGAGCAGATGGGGCGGGCGCTGGAAGCAGGACGCGCCAGCGTCGAACGGGCCAGGGCGAGCGGCGCCGACCTCTACATCGGCGGTGAAATGGGCATCGCCAATACCACCGCCGCCGCCGCGCTGGCCTGCGCCCTGCTTGGCGCAAAAGCGCAACAGCTGGCCGGGCCGGGCACCGGGCTGGACGCCAGCGGTGTGTCGCGCAAGGCCGAGGTGATCCGCCGCGCCCTGGCGCTGCACGGCGAACACCTCGCCGACCCGCGCGAAGCCTTGCGCCGCCTCGGCGGCTTCGAAATCGCCGCGCTCGTCGGCGCCTACCTCGCCGCCGCGCAAGCCGGTTTAGCCGTGCTGGTCGACGGCTTCATCGCCAGCACCGCCGCGCTTGCCGCCGTGCGCATCCAGCCGGGCGTCGCCGCTTGGCTGATCTACGCCCACGCTTCTGCCGAACCCGGCCACCAGCGGATATTGCAGGCGCTGGACGCCCAGCCGCTGCTCGATCTCGGCATGCGCCTGGGGGAGGGCAGCGGTGCCGCCACGGCGGTGCCCCTGCTGCGCCTGGCCTGCGCCCTGCACAACGAAATGGCGACCTTCGCCGAAGCCGGGGTGTCGAACAAGGATTGAAACGTAACCACGGGGAACACGGGGAGTAAAACGGGAACATGCCTCTAAACCATTCTCAGCTATCGCTCCTCCCCCTGCGCGCAAGGGAGGGCGTGGACGTTTGCTGAGAAGAGTTCAGAGGCATAAACGGGAAACGTCTTGCAACCCGATTTTTCCCCGTGGTTCAAAATAAGAAATTTAGGTCGATGGATAAAACATGGCACCCGCGCCGGAAACCCTGATAGCACTGCTGCGCCACGGCGAAACCCAAGGTGGGGCGTACTTTCGCGGCAGCACCGACGACCCGCTGACGCCGCTCGGCTGGGGACAGATGCGGGCAGCCGCAAGCGGCAAGCCGTGGACGCGCATCGTATCGTCGCCGCTCAGGCGTTGCGCGGAATTCGCCGGTGAACTCGCCGCCCGCCTGGCCATCCCCCTGGAACTCGACGAACGCTTGCGAGAAATGCACTTCGGCGTCTGGGAAGGACGCAGCGCCGCCGAACTGATGGAAAGCGAGGGCGACGCGCTGACCCGCTTCTGGCGCGACCCAGCGACTTTTTCGCCGCCGGGGGCGGAATCGTTGCAGGCTTTCCAGTCTCGGGTGCTGGATGCCTGGAATGATCTGCGGAAAAGCATGGGCAAGCCCACCTCGACCTCCCTTGGGGGAGGGCTTCTCCCACCGTCAAGCCCCTTTGATGAAGAGGGGAATGCGCAGCGGATGCTGCTGGTCTGCCATGGCGGGACGATTCGCACTATCCTATGCGACGTGCTGCGCCACCCCCCCGAGCGCCTGCTCGAACTGGAACTGGAACTTGGCCACGGCGCACTGCGCTGGGTGCGCCTGGGAAACGACGGAACCAGCTCGCTTCTGGATGAGGTTGCAACATGAAGCCACTGCGCCCCTTCCTGATCGCCCTGCAATTCCTCACATGCTTTCCGGTGCGCTTGAAAAGCATGCCGGAAGAGCGCGAACTCGGCCACTCGCTGCTGTATTACCCGCTGGTCGGCTTGCTGATCGGGCTGTCGCTTGCGGCGCTGGCCTGGGCGCTGGCGGATGCCGCGCCGCCGTTGCGCGCCGCGCTGCTGCTCGCCGCCTGGGTGCTCGCCAGCGGCGCGCTGCATCTCGACGGGCTGGCTGACAGCGCCGACGCCTGGGCGGGCGGATTGGGCGACCGCGAGCGCACCCTGGCGATCATGAAGGACCCGTACTGCGGCCCGATGGGCGTGGCGGCCTTGCTGCTGGCGTTGCTGCTCAAGTTTGCCGCCCTCGAAGAGTTGGTCGCGCGCGGCGACTGGATAGTCCTGATGCTTGCCCCGCTGCTGGCGCGCAGCGCCTTGCCTGCCCTGTTCCTGACCACGCCCTACGTGCGTCCCGGCGGGCTGGGCGACGTGCTCGCCCGCTGCCTGCCGCGCCGGGCGGCTGCCGTGGCGGTGCTGACGGTGCTGCTGGTTCTGCCGGCAGCGCTCGGCATGTCCGTCCTGTGGCCGCTGGCGGCGGCGCTCGGCGCTTTCGCCGGGCTGCGCGCCCTGATGATGCGGCGGCTGGGCGGCGCCACCGGCGACACCGCCGGCGCCATGGTGGAAATCATCGAAACCGTGGTGCTGGTTGCTGCGGCTTTGGCCTCTCCCATCCACGCCGCAATGCGGTAAACTTTGCGGCATGACTCAGTCGCTGCGCATCGTCACCTACAACATCCACAAGGGCTTTTCCCAGTTCAACCGGCGCATGGTGCTGCACGATCTGCGCGAGCACTTGCGCGGCACCCAGGCCGATCTGGTGTTCCTTCAGGAAGTGGTGGGCGCCCACGAGTTGCATCCGGGACGCTATGCCGATTACCCCGCGCAATCGCAGTACGAATTCCTCGCCGATTCGATCTGGCAGGATTACGCCTACGGCAAGAACGCCGTCTATCCAGAAGGACATCACGGCAACGCCGTGCTCAGCCGCTTTCCCATCGCCAGTTGGCGCAACGAGGATGTTTCCGCCCACCGTTTCGAGCAGCGCGGCCTGCTCCACTGCGAGGTGCGGGTGCCGGGCTGGCATGAAACGCTGCATTGCCTGTGCGTGCATTTCGGCCTGTTCGCGCACGGGCGGCGCAAGCAGTTGTCCGCCCTGCGCGAGGCCATCAAGCGCGTGGCGCCGCCCCATGCGCCGCTGCTCATCGCCGGGGATTTCAACGACTGGAGCGGCGAGGCCTGCAATGTTCTGGCGCACGAACTGCATTTGAGCGAAGCCTTCGGCCAGACCCGCGGCGCCCCGGCGAAAAGCTACCCCGCCGCGCTGCCGCTGTTCCGCCTCGACCGCATCTACGTGCGCGGCTTGCAGGTAAAAAGCGCCGAGGTGCACTGCGGCCGACCCTGGTCGAAGATTTCCGACCACGCCGCTTTGTCGGCGGTGGTCACGCCACTATCCTGAAAAACGCAGTTCAACCACGGGGACACGGGGAAATGACGGCTTTTCAATGGAATATGAAGGAAATGCCGCTCGCCCGACGGGTAAACGGGAAATATCCTTCAACTTGTGGTTTCCTGAATTTTTCCCGGTGTTCCCCGTGGTTCAAATAAGGAATCCAGGGTTATGACGCCGGGCAACCGGATCGTCCTGCTGGAGAACGGCGCCGAGTATTTTCCCGCGCTGGAGGCGGCGTTCGACGCCGCCGAACGGGAAATCTACCTGGAAAGCTACATTTTCGAGAACGACGCCACCGGCCGGCGCGTCGCCGCCGCCCTCTGCCGCGCGGCGCGGCGCGGCGCGGCGACGCATGTGCTGCTCGACGGCTTCGGCTCGCGCACCCTGTCCCGCGAAGTGATGGAGGACTTTCGCCGCGCCGGCGTGCATCTGTTGTTCTACCGCCCCGAACTGAGACTCTGGCGCCTGCGCCGCCACCGCCTGCGCCGGCTACACCGCAAGCTGGCGGCGATCGACGGCGGCATCGCCTTCGTCGGCGGCATCAACATCATCGACGACATGGACACCCCCGGCCAGATTCCGCCGCGCTACGACTACGCGGTGCGGGTGGAAGGACCGCTGGCGGAGAAGATCATGGGCGCCGCCCGACACCTGTGGGGGCTGGTGGCGTGGTCGCAACTGAAGCGGCGCAGCCTGACGCGCCAGGAAATGCGGGAAATCCCGACCCTGGCCGGAGAAACCCGCGCCTTCTTCCTGATCCGCGACAACCTGCGGCACCGCCACGACATCGAGGAAGCCTACCTGGCGGCGATCGCCGGAGCGCAACGGGAAATCGTCATCGCCAACGCCTATTTCCTCCCCGGCCGGCGCTTCCGCCATGCCCTCGCGGAAGCGGCGCGACGCGGCGTGCGGGTGGTGCTGTTGCTGCAAGGCCGGGTGGAATACGTCCTGCTGCACTACGCCTCGCGCGCCCTCTACGGCACCCTGCTCGACGCCGGAGTGGAAATCCACGAATACCACCACAGTTTTCTTCACGCCAAGGTCGCGGTGGTGGACGGCCATTGGGCCACGGTGGGTTCCTCCAACATCGACCCCTTCAGCCTGCTGCTGGCGCGCGAGGCCAACGTGGTGGTGGACGACCCAGCCTTCGCCGAAGAACTGCGCGCCAGCCTGGAACGCGCCATGCGCGAAGGAGCGCGGCGGATGTTGCCGTTGCAGTGGGAAAACCAGCCGCTGCACCGCCGTTTTTTCACCTGGCTGAGCTACGGAATGGTGCGGCTGCTGATGGGGATGGTCGGCTACGCCAATGAATAGCAGGGTTATGTAGGGTGCAATAAGCGGTAGCGCATTGCACCGGATGGTGACGTAGAGGTGATGTTGCCGATGCCCCCCGTTAATATCCTGACGCGCCATCTCAGTCTTGCAGGGATGCATTCAATCATCTATTATTGAATGCATCGAATGCATTTTTGTGGGGTGATTTCATGGCAATGCTGACAGTACGTAATCTGCCCGACGATGTACACCGCGCGTTGCGGGTGCGAGCCGCTCAACATGGGCACAGCACCGAGGCCGAAGTCCGCGAGATTCTGGCAGTCGCGGTCAAGCCGGAGTCGCGCGTTCGCCTAGGCGATGCCCTCGCGGCATTGGGCCGCGAGATCGGCCTGACGAACGAGGATTTCGAGGTCTTCCAGCAAGTGGGAGACAAGACGCCGGCTGAGCCGGTGAGGTTTGAATGATTGTTCTCGATACCAACGTCGTTTCCGAGGCGATGAAGCCCGAGCCGCACCCGGCTGTGCGGGCTTGGCTGAACGATCAATCTGCCGAAACGCTGTATTTGTCCAGCGTGACGTTGGCCGAGTTGCTGTTTGGCATCGGGGCGCTCCCGGTCGGTAAGCGCAAGGACATGTTGGCGCGGGCGCTTGATGGTCTGATGGGGCTGTTCAGGGATCGGGTGCTTCCATTCGGCACCGATGCGGCATGGCGCTATGCCGAGCTGGCCGTGACAGCCAGGGTTGCTGGGCGAGGATTTCCCACGCCGGACGGCTACATTGCCGCGATCGCCGCCTCGCGGGGGTTCATCGTGGCATCGCGCGATACGGCTCCCTATGAGGCCGCCGGGCTCGCCGTCATTAATCCGTGGGAAGCGGCGTAGCCTGGATGAAGCCGCCCTCTCTCCAACTCTCCCCCAGAGGGGGAGAGGGCGATTGTTCCCTCTCCCGCAGGCGGGAGAGGGTTAGGGAGAGGGTTGGCGGAATCCGGGGCCGCCGCTGCCCCCGGAACTGCTCTCGATAACAGGGAGGGCAGCGACCGAAAGGAGCGAGGTTGAGCGGCGGGTTGGCGTAGTAATCGGCCTAATGCCGCAAATTGCGCCGATGAAACACTGTAGGGTGCGCCGTGCGCACCGATTCACGTCCAATGGCGCGCACGGCGCACCCTACGGAATCAATGGGTTGCATGGGGTTTCTTGAGAGGCCGCATTTTTTCCTCCCTCCGCCGATATTGAAAGTCCTTCCTCGGCAGCCCACTCACGCAGAGCAAGTTCAGTGGCCTTGGCCTCGTAGTCGCACCAGGCTTCCAGGCAGCCCTTTCGCTCCAGCAAATCCTTAAACCGCCCGTAGGCGCCGCGCTGGCGAAAGAAGTTTGCAACGGTTTGATATGAGTCCGCGAGTTGCTCTTCAGCGAAAGCGAGGGCGAGGTTCTTCCCAAGATTCAGGTCATGCTTATTCGGCACAGCCACGTAAATGCTCCCGTCTTCAATGTCTTCGGGAAGCTCGTCGTCCAGTTCCATCGTGCTTGAGGACCAATGAACATTACCAGTGAGGCGGGACACGAAGGCTTCACAGTCATAGTGTGACGAACTGACCCACTCATAGGCGGCCAGCAGATCGTCAAATTTCACTGGAGCGCTCGGTATCATGCTTTATACACAGGTGCCAGGCCCACTTTGGCTGGGCCTATTATTCATAGTGCGTCCACATACGCAAGACGCGAACCGTTTTCTCTTTGGTAAAAACTTCATACACGATACGGTGCTGAATATTGATGCGGCGGGAGTATGCGCCGGCAAGATCGCCGACCAGTTTTTCAAAGGGCGGTGGATTTTGAAACGGGTCGCTGGCAAGAACCGCGAGCAGTTCTTGCGCCTTGGGTTTAAGGCCGCCTGCGGCAAGCTTCATTGCATCTTTCATCGCTTGCTTGGCATAAACGACTTCCCAACTCACCACTTAAGCGCCTTCGAGCTTTTTGCAAGGGGTTCGGCCATGCCCGCCTTGATGGACTCGCGCATGCCGGGCACGGCCAGCAGGTACAAGGTTTCCTGAATCGCGCTCCAGTCTTCCGCGGAGAGCAGCACGGCGCTGCTGCGTTTTCCGGAAATGATGATGGGCTCGTGAGACTCTGCTGTTTGATCGATGAGCCGGTACAGATTTGCACGGGCTTCGCTGGCGGTAAGAGTGTTCATTTCGTGCCCCTTCTAAAGAAGTCTTGATGGTACGCATTCGCGTACGCCTGTCAAGTAGCCATGCTAGCGCCGTATAACCTGCTTTAATCGAACCTGGCTCCCCTTAATTGTGGGGTTGCGGAAAGCTTCACGCCCAATGCATGAAGCAGCTTGAGCATGGTGTCATAGCGTGGCTTTGCGCCGGGCGTGAGCGCCTTGTAAAGGCTTTCACGGCCCAGGCCGGCGTCTTTGGCGAGCTGCGACATGCCGCGAGCGCGCGCTACGTCTCTAATTGCGGCAAGGAATACGTCGGGATTGGTATCTTCCAAGGCGGCGGTCAGATACTCCGCGATGGTTTCCTCGTCGTCCAGGTAATCGGCGGCGTCGAAAGGGGCAAATTTGTCCATGGTTTCACTCCTTATCCAAAGTCAGTAGTGTCCGGTTAAATTGGGTCACGCACGCTGTAAAACCAATATTAAAGCCA
>CAZDIJ010000057.1:0-17978 GCA_964505475.1 uncultured Sulfuricella sp.
TTTACAGCAGACTACCATCTTAAATCGCTGTCTGGAAATTGGGGTCCACTATACTGTACCATCTAAGCTGTCCCCTAGTCGTATGACGGCTTCGTGGGCATAAATCGCCATCAGATGCGTTTGCTGGAGAATTTTATCTTCTTGATGTAGGTCGGTCGGTCGGATTTTTTCATTGGAAGAAGCCAACGACAACATGATGAATTTGTTTCCATGCAACCCGTTCAGGGATGAGCACACCCCATTCTTAATACCGAATTTCCTAGCGTCCCTGTAGAAGGCTTGTTGCTCAGGGGTGACAAATAGGGTGTAATCCCATATCAATGGAATTGTGCTTTTAAAGGCGTGCGCGACAACCGGATCAATATAACGGTAGTGATTCTCCTTGTAGCGTGTTTGCCAGAGTTCTGGATAGTTACCGTGGAATATTCCGACCTGATGTATATCCAGATTTGGTAACGAAGCATAAAGGAAGTATTCGTAGCCCAAGTTGGCGGCCAGAGAATGGCAACGGTTTTCCCAGTCTTTAATTGAGTCCGCATCCAGAAGGGCCAACACGTCATTGATGAATGACAAGA
Organism: uncultured Sulfuricella sp.; assembly: GCA_964505475.1. Lineage (GTDB taxonomy): Bacteria > Pseudomonadota > Gammaproteobacteria > Burkholderiales > Sulfuricellaceae > JAGXQV01. Next base: position 576 of record CAZDIJ010000057.1, read on the forward strand.
TGCATTCCTTCTCAGGATATTTCTGAATTCACTCGCTTGGATACATGCGTGATGTATCGTTTTATATATAGGCCTGATCAAGATCAGGCCTAAGCTTAGGCTTATTGAGTCATATTATAAAAATAGCTCAATTCACTTGCATAACCTGAAGGAGTATAGGAAATCAGAAAGGTTGCGCCGCTGTCGTGGTATCCGAAGTCAATGAGAGGGCCAAAACTGCTCAATAGATGATAGCCGCCACCACTGTATAGATTAGCTTGCACCCAGGCGCGATCTGCGTAAATAGTGCCGCAACTCCTGCTTCCTATCCACCCTCCTGTGTTGTCCATTACTATCGATTCTACGCAGCTAACGCCGAATCCAGCAAACGAATTGCCGGGGGCGCCGGCTTTCCGGGCATCATCTAGAGTGGAAAGTAGGGGTTTGCTATTACCATTCTGAGCCAGCTTTTTGTGGGCATCTGCAACCATAGATTGGAATTTGGCGCTTGGTTTTCCCCAAATCAAGTGGAAATATTCAAATTTACCTGCCTTGATATTTTCAATTTCACGGTCGGCAAGTTGTTTGAAGTTTAAATTCTCTAAAATTTCATCGGCAAACGAAATACTAGGGATAAACGCAAGTACAAGTAAATACGAGAAAATCCTATTCATCCTTGTTCTCCAGAAGCATTTTATGGCGAGGTTGCCAATAGCCATGATATGACAAATGAATAATGCCGTAACCTGTCCAAAAGGACAAGTTCAAGGAATTTCAGATTCACCGTGCCCGAATCAAGGAGACGCTGGATGGGATTTTTGCCGCCGTGCCGTATTGCATCGACCTGATCGACGGGCCCTATCTGGAAACCAACGAGGAAGCCGTAAAAGCATTTCGCCCCAAGTCGGCGATCAGGCTTCCGGCCAGTTCTTGATGTAGCCCTTGAGCAGCTTGTTTTCGAACTCCGCCTCGCTGATGGCGGTGCGGGCGACATCGTAGAAGGAGATGATGCCGGCTAGGCCGTTGTCGTCCTCCACCGGCAGGTGGCTGATGTGGTTGTCGGTCATGACGCGTCGCACCTGGTCGACGGTGTCGTCGAGGTGGCCGGTGACCGGGCTGGCGACCATGATGTCGCGCACCAGCGTGCTGCACAGGTTGCAACTGGCCCTGCTCAGGCCGCGCACGATGATGTGGTCGGTGAGCAGCCCCACCATTTTGCCGTCTTCCACCACCACCAGCGAGCCGATGTCGTGCTCGGCCATTTTGGAAACGGCTTCATGGACGGGACTGTCGGGAGCGATGCTGAAGATTTCCCGATTTTTTTTCAATGCCAGAATTTCGCGGATGACCATGGTAAGACTCCCCCAATATGTTCAGCCATGATGCCGCATCTCCCGGCAAGAAGCAATTGACCATCTTCCGGGCAGTGGGGTGGCGAAGTCCGGCGGAAGGGCTTACAGGGCGGGCGGCTGCAAAAGTGGGGCGATTTTGCCGATAATGGCCGCCACGCTGGCTTCCACGGAGAGCCGTCCGGTATCGACGGCCAGGTCGGGGGCTTCCGGTATTTCATAGGGGGACGAGACGCCGGTAAACTCGGGAATTTCGCCCCGCCGCGCCTTGCGGTAGAGACCCTTGGGGTCGCGCTCTTCGCAGACGCCGATGTCGGCGCTCAGATGGATTTCCACAAAGCGCTCCGCGCCGACGATCTGCCGCGCCATGGCGCGATCCTGGCGGTAGGGAGAAATGAAGGCGGAAATCACCAGCAGCCCGGCATCGTTGAACAGCTTGGAAACCTCGGCGATGCGGCGGATATTTTCATGGCGAAAGTCGGGCGAGAAGCCCAGGTCACTGTTCAAGCCATGACGGACATTGTCGCCGTCGAGGACGAAGGCAAGACGGCCGGCGGCGACCAAGCGTTTTTCCAGTTCGAAGGCGAGGGTGGATTTTCCCGATCCCGACAAGCCGGTCAGCCAGAGCGTGGCCGGCTGCTGGCGCAACAGCCGGCCACGTTCGCCGGGTTGAACCAGGCTGCGCTGCCAGGCGACGTTGCTAGAGTGGATCACGTCTTTTTGCTTTCATAGGGAATAGCGTAGCGCTCCCGGTAAAATTTCATGCGGGCATCGACTTCCTCGCGGGTCGTGCCGAAATCCTCGAGAGCATAGCGGTGTCCCATGTGGAGTCCCTCCCGTTCGCTCCGGGTCAGCCAAGCATTCAGCGATTCCTCCGCCGCGGCGGTGAATTCCAGCCCGGCCAGATCGTAGATGCGGCGCATTTCGGTGCGCCAGTCGCGGTTCATGTCCTCGTAATGGATGTCGATCTGCTGCGACGCGGGCAGGGTTTCGCGCACCCGCATGCAGCGCCGCACCATCTGTTCGCAGAAGTCCAGCCACACGTCCCTGACCTGGGCGCGGCAGGGAAGGTCGGTGTGCTGCACGGCGAAATGCCAGACCAGCGACATCATGGAGCCTACCGTCTTGAGGGGGTCGCGGTGGGTGAATACCAGCTTGGCGTCGGGAAAGGTCTCCAGGAGCGTGTCGAGGTCCAGCATGTGCTGGGGGTTCTTCAATATCCAGCGCTTGTCCTCCGGGTCGCCCCGCGACCAGGAAATCAGTTTCATCATATCCGCCATGCTGCGGTAGGCGTCGGTTTTGTCGGCGTCGAGGAACCAGCGGTAGTAGCTGGGGATGTTGTAGAGTCCCAATGCGGAAAAGCTGCAAAACGAATGGTTCAGGAGCAGCATTTCCTCCTCTGGCCAATCCGCGTCCATGGGGTGCGCCGAGGCGCCTGGGTAGGCTCTCCGCCGGCCGTCGAGGGTTTTCCTGGCCTCTTCGTAACGGGACGGTTTGCCTGATTCCGGCCAGTCCAGGCGCGGGGCGGGATTGAGTCCCTCCCAGGTTTTCAGGTGCTGCAAGCGTGTATCGGACGCCAGCATGCGTTGCATGCGCGTGGTGCCGGAACGGTGAGGGCCGATGATGATGATCGGCGCGGTAATTTTTCGTTGCCGGATTTCCGGGTGCGCCGCGAAGCAGGCATCGGCCCAGAGCCTGTTCTTGAGGGAGCCGAGGGTGCGGGTTTTGGCGATGAAACGGCCGAAAGGGTTGAGCCTGGCCTCGCCCTCCACGGCGTCGAGGAGCGTTCTCATGGCCGGCAAAAAACTTTCATCGCCGAAGCGCGCCAACCCGGTTTCCTTTTGGGCTGCGGCGATCAGTGATTTTTCCGAGAGGTCAATTTTTCCCAGTCCCACCAGGTTGAGGCACCGGGTGACTCTGTTGAAGCGTTTAACCGTCGGGGAATGGTAACAGGTGCTGGGTTGGGTATCCATCCTGAATAAGCCGGCCTATGCGCATCAGCTTCCCTTCCCGCGCGCGGCGGGAGAGAAAGCGCGGGTCAAGGGAGCCTCATAACTTGTAGATCGCCTGCAAGTAAAACCAGCGCGGCGCCATCGGCAGGTCGCCGGGAAGCACCAGTCCGGGAGCGGCGCTGGGTTCGAGCACGGTGGCATCGAACAGGTTGCGCACCGATGCGGCGAAGTCCCACCGGTTCTTGCCGCGGGTGGTGCGCAAGGTCAAGTCCACCGTGGTGTAGTCGGGGATCTGGGCGCGGTTGTCGCCGGCCGGGCGCTTGCGGTCCATGACCCGGTTGACCTGGCCGCTCAGCAGCCAGCCGCCGGCGAAGCGCCAATCCGCACGGGCGTAAAGATGGTGGCGGGGCGCATAGCCGGCATCCCGGTTAGTCGATTCGTCGGTGGATTCCTGATAGGCATAGTTGCCGGTCAGCCGCAGGGCGCGCTGGGCATCCCAGGTTACTTCCAGTTCCATGCCCTTGCCGTGCTGGTTGCCGGTGTTCTGCCAGGTCGATCCCAGGGCGGGCGCGGTATTCGCCACCAGGCGGATCATGTCCTGCATTTGGTAGCGGAACAGGCTCAGGTTGATCTCGGTATCCCGGTTCGCTCGCCAGGACAGGGCGGCTTCCACTGTTTCGATGGTTTCCGGGGTCAGATCCGGGTTGCCGTTGGCGACCGGGTTGATGCCGTACTGTTCGTTGAAGGATGGCGCACGGAAGGCGCGTCCGTAGAGCACCTTGGCGGTGAGGTCGAGGGTCGCGTCCCACACCAGCGCCAGACGCGGGTTGGTGGTGCCGCCGAAATCGGAATAACGATCGTGGCGCAGCCCGGCGGTGAGCGTCCAGTCGCGGGTGAAGCGCCATTCGTCCTGTAGGTAGACATAATCGACCCGGCGCTTCTGCGGCAGGATATGCGGCTGTATCCCGGTATAGTCGATTGTCGGGCCGGTCGGCACCGGGGTTCCCGCCGCATTCAACAGATAATTCTTGATGGTCTTGGTGCGGTAGAGGTCGAGATCGTCATGCCCCACGCCGAGGCGCAGGCTATGGCCGGCAAAACCGGAGTAGGCGGCATAGGCGGAATAGCGGAACTGCCTTTCCCACTGGTTGGGGCCGCCGACCAGGCCGTCGGGGAAGGCGCCGGTGGGCAGCCGGGCGCCGGGGGGAAGCAGCATTACGTTGGTGGGGTAGGTGAACGTGTAATAGAGGAACGCGGCGCTCGCGCCGAGGCTCCAGTCGCGCGCGAACTGGGGGTCGCTCCAGGAAAGGTCGCCGCCGATGTTTTCGGCGCGTCCCAGGCTGTTGGGGTCGAGCGCCGAGGAAATGCCCGCGCCGGTTTGCAGGTTGTCGCGCAACTTGTAGGCGGCATTCAGGCGCCATTTTTCATAGGAGAGGTTGAGACTGCCGTCGATGGCGTCGTAGCCAGTGTTGACCGCGCCCGGCGCCAGGCTGGCGCTGGTGCCGAAGGTACGGTCGTTGCGGGTTTGGGCGTCGGCGCCGATGATTTCGCGGATGCCGTCGGTGGCGCCCACGCGCAGATAGCCCGCCATCGCCATCGGCCCCAGTTCGCCGCCGTGCTGTATCCAGGCGCTCCGGGAATCGAACGAGCCGCCGCGCAGGCCGACCTCGGTGCCGGGGGTGTCGGCGGCGGTCTTGGTCACGAGATTGATGACGCCCGCGTAGGCGTCGGCGCCATAGCGCGCCGAGCCGGGGCCGCGGATGATCTCGATGCGGGCGATGTTGTCCAGGGGCACGCCGAACCAGGAGGAACCCCGGTCGCCGTTGTACATGGTGGTGGCGGGAATGCCGTTTTGCAGGATCAGCACCTGCGGGTTGGTTTGCCCGCCGCCGCCGATGCCGCGGAAAATATAGGTCGGCGCGTAGCGTATGGAGGTACGGCTGACGTGGACGCCGGGTACGCTCTCCAGCGCGTCGTTGAGGGTGGTCGCGCCCATCGTGGCGATTTCCTCGGCGGTGATGACGGTGGCGACCGCCGGCGCGCGGCGCAGGTCCTGCTGGCTGCCGGTGGCGATGCTGACGGTGGCCTTGTCGCCGTAGATCAGGGCAAGCTCTTCTTCCTCGGCGATTTGCGCCGTCCAGCCGGCGGACGGCTGGAGCAGGAGCAGGGAAAGCGGGAACAGGGCGCGGAAATCGTGGCGTTTCATCTTTTCATCCCTCTGGGTATTGGCGGCGGCATATCGAATCGTCCGCTTTTTGAAACAGTATACGAAACACCATGACGGTTACTCAAGGAATTCATATCCATCGTGGCGGCGGCGGCATTCCGGTGAAGGCAATTTCGCCACAGAGCATGGATAGGGAAGCGGTTTTCCAGGTTCATTTGAGGGTTCCCAGCGTCCTCATGCGCAGCATCATCGGCGGCACTTCCTCGCCGTCGACGCGCACGTCGAGCAAGGTCGGCCCTTTGCGGCGCAGGATCGCCTCGAAGTCGAGATCGTCCAGTTCTTGCGGCGAGTGGATGACGTGGCCGGGTACACCCATGGCTTCGGCAAGCTTGCGGAAATCGACCGGCGGCAACTGGTAGCCGACGGGTTCGGCATGCGCCAGCCGCTGGCCGTGCTTGACCATGCCCAGCGCGGCGTCGTTGAGGACGATGAAGACCACCGTGAGGCCTTCCATGATCGCCACAGTGATTTCCTGCCCGCTCATCAAGTACGCGCCGTCGCCGACGATGCATACCACCGGGCAGTCAGGATTGCCCCGCGCGATGCCGACCGCCGCCCCGATGGACCAGCCCATCGGGCAAAAATCCATCAAGGTGCGCAGCCAGTTGGCCGTTCCCGAGCGCCGTTCCGGCATTTTTTCGGGGAAATTGGGGTAGGGCTGTTGCGTGCGCCGGTCATGGGGTTGCAGATAATGCACCGTCCAGGTCATGCTGTTGCCCATGTCGGCGATGAAACGGGTCTTGGGTGGACAACGCTCGGACAGGGTTTTCATGAGGCGCTGCGGTTTGATCGGGGTGGCGTCGGAGTGATAGCTTTGCGGCGCCAGCAGCGTGACCTCGGCGCGGTAAATGCCGCTCACCAGTTTCCTGATGCCGTCGATGTCGGTTGGGGAGTCGGCCTTCAGCAGTGCGATCAGGCGCTCGCATACCGAGTGGATGCGTCCGAGCACATGCAATTGAGCCATCGGCGAACGGATCAGGTTTTCCTCGGAGCTGTCGATGTGCACCAGATTGTTGTTGAGCAGGGAATCGCACCAGCCGCCGCTGACGAATTCGCCGAAGCCGGTGCCGAAAGCCAGGATGGCGTCCGGCGCGCTGCTCAGCAGAGCGTCGGCGCTGCGGTGGCCGCCGAAGCCGAATACCCCGCAGTAGGCCGGGTGGCGGGGATTGACGAGTCCCTTGGCGTCGGGTGTGGTGACGAACAGCGCCTGGGTCAGTTCGGCCAGTTCCATGATGGCTTCGATCGCCTCGCCGCAGGAGGCGCCGATCAGGAACACGACGCGTGGGGAACTCTGGAGGATGGCCTTGAGTTTTCCTACCGCGCATTCATCGACCAACTCCGTTTTCTGCATCAGCAAGGCCGCGAGATCGTAGGACGGGGTGCGGCGTGGCGCCGGGCCGCGCTGGATGTCCAGGGGGATCGCCAGGTGCGCCGGGCCGTTGGGGAACTGGGTCGCCTTCATCAGGGCGTTGGCCAGCTTGCGCTCCAACTGGCCGGGGTGGGACACCAGGGAGTTGTAGCGGGTGCAGTGGTGGAACATCGCCAAGGCGTTGACGCCGGTGCTGGTCGATTCCTGCAAGGCGCCCCGGCCGAACGAAGGCAGCGCCGGCAGTCCGCTGATCGCCAGCAGCGGAATGTGATTGTCGTGGGCGCACGACACGCCGGTAATCAAATTGGTCGCGCCGGGGCCGGAGGTGGCGCAGCAGACTCCCAGACGGCCGGTTTCGCGGGCATAGCCGTCGGCCATGAAGGCGGCTCCCGTTTCGTGCCGCGTGACTATCGGGCGCAGCCCGCCGCGCCGCTGACTGCGCGCCATGGCGTTGAACAGGGGTTCGATGGCGCCGCCCGGCACCCCGAACACGTATTCGACGCCGAGCTGCTCCAGATAGGCGACCAGCAGGTCGGCCATCTCGAAGGGCGTTTCCCCATGAGGGATGCCCTGTGCGGCATTTTTTCCTGCCACTGCCGCCCTACCGTTCATATCGATAACTCTCCAGCTAAGTCAGTTTGCGCCGCCGCGTCGGGCAATGCGGTAAAGCCGGCCGTCACTCCGCCGCCGGAACGGATATGGCGAATTCCGCCCCGCCCTCCACATTGCTGGCGCTGATCTGACCATTCATGTGAGCCATAATCATGCGCGACATGTAGAGTCCGATGCCGGAGCCGCTGTCCTTGGTAGTGAAATAGGGGTCGAAAACCTTGGGCAGCACCTCTTCGGGGATGCCGCCGCCGTTGTCGCGTACCCGCACGATGCCCCAGCCGTCCTTTTTTTCCATGCTGATCGTCAGCTTGCCGTCGTGGCTGCGTGATTTGACGGCATCCTTGGCGTTGACCAGCACGTTGAGCAAGACCTGCGAAAATTCTCCGGGGTAGCCTTCGGCATAAATATCCGCGGTGTTTTCCAGCTCGACCGCGATGTCGTTGCTGCGGAAGCTCGCGTCCACCAGGTTGAGCGCTTCGTGGAGCGATTTCTGCAAGCTGAAACGGGTGCTGCGCTGGTCAGGGCGGAAAAAGTTGCGGAAATCGTCGATGGTGGTGGACATCTTTTGCGCGATGCGATTGCCGTTATCGACGAACTCGTCGAGCATTTCCTTGCTGAGATCGTCGAATTCGTAGGCATCCTTGATGTTTTGCAGGATCAGGTTGAGCGCATTCAGCGGCTGGCGCCACTGGTGGGCGACGTTGTGCATCATTTCGCCCATGGTGGCGAGGCGCGATTGCTGGATCAGCATGGCGTCCTTGCCGCGGTTTTTGGCGACCTCCTTCTGCACCCGCTGTTCCAGGGAATCGTTGAGCTGGCGCAGGGCGTTTTCGATCTCGCGGGTTTTGGTGAGGTCGTGAATGCTGGTCAACAGTTGGCGCGGTTGTCCCGCCGCATCGCGGATCACCTTGACCGTCACTTCGATGGGGCGGCGCAGCGAGTTGGCCGGGTGGTCGTGCTCCATGGTAATCACGGCATCCCGCATTTCTTTTTGCGCCATGCATACCGGGCAAAGTTCCTCCTGGCCGGGGGTGTGGATGAGTTCCACGATGGGGCGTCCGATGGCGTTCTCCGGGGCGATGCCGGTCAGGGCGTAGAAGGCCTGGTTGGCGCGCATCAGGTTGCGCCGGGTGTCGAGCAGGTAAATCACGTCGGCGAAGGAGTCCATCGCCTGGGTCCATTCTTGCGCGTCGCGTTCGAGCGCCTGTTCGTACTGTTTACGTTCGGTGATGTCCACCAGGCAGACGATGACCTGTTCCAGATCGCCGTGCCTGCCGATTTCGGGAAAAGCGCTCACCGATGTCCAGCGCGGCGGCTCGCCGGTGTCGCAGACGATGCCGACGGTGTGGTCATGCACGGGCTGTTTGTCGGCGATCACCCGGTTGACCGGCTGTTCCTCACCCGGCATGGGGCTGCCGTCGTCGCGGATGAAATGCCAAGGCCGGTGGGGGGACGCCGGATCATTCCCAGCGGCGCCGTCGAGGCAAAAAAACACTTTTGCCGCCGGGTTCATGTACAGGACGGCGCCGTCCGAGCCGTGCGACACCAGCGCCGCCGGGAGGTTGTCCAGCAGCGTTTGCAGGTCGCGCTTGCTGGTTTCCAGCGCGCCCATCATCTTGTTGAAGGCGAGCGCCATGTTGACGATGTCCCGGGGGCCGGAGGTCTCGGCGCGGACTTCGCCGGTTGCCGCCTCGGCGCGCGCCATGGCGGCGGAGAGCCGCTCCAGCGGCTGGGTCAGGCGCGCAGTGAGGCGGCGCACGATCAGCAGGAAGACGATGGCGAAAAAGAACGAGACCGCGAAGTTGGCGGCGAAAATTTCAGTGCGCATCCGCGTCAGCGTTTCCTTGCTTTGAATCACGCGCACATAGCCGAGCAATTCCTGGGACGGTTCGCTCATCTCGAAGGGGGATGCCGTGTTCGTGGCGCCGGCCAGCACCGGCGCCACGAAATGCCAGGAATCGTCCGATTCGGCTTCAAGGTAAGCGTGTTGCGGGGTTGGCGGGTTCTTGTCCTGGCGCGGCGCACCGGCGACGATCCTTTCCCCGCGTTCGAGCAGCAGGCGTCCGTTGGCGTGGCGGATTTCCAGGGCGGTGATGTCGGGAAAGTCGAGCGTCACCGATACCGCCTCGGCGGCGTTTTCCGCCGAGTCGTAGATCAGCGCCAGCTTGCTTTGGCGCGCCAGGTTTTCGGCGATGCGTCCGCCCTGTTCCAGCAGGGCGGCGTGGATCTGGCGGCTGCCTTGCCAGGAGGTGGCGAGCGAGGAGAGGAACGCCAGGCTCAGCACCGCCATGGCGACGACCACGCTCAACTGGCGGCTGAACGAGGCATCGCGGAATATCTGGGCGGGGCGGCTCATGGTTCGGGATACACCATGTCGTAAGCCTGCAACTGGCGCTGGCCGATACCCAGGCCAAGGTGGCCGGCGGTGCGCACGTTGATCGCCATCAGCACTTCCCTCAGCGGAATGATGGCGTGTCCCGTCTGGCCGCCGGAGGACAGATGGCCGAGGGCGGAGCTGGCCAGGTTGCGGCCGAGTTCGACGTTGTTGGGGTAGAGGGAAAACAGGGCGCCCCGCTTGACGTGCGCCACGCTGCTGGAGAAGACCGCCAGCGAGCGGTTCCAGGCTTCCTGCAGCACCAGCGGCAAGACCGCCGATTCCTCCACCGTGACCGAATCCTGCGGCAGCCACACGGCATCTTTTTTCGGGTCGGCGGTGGCTAGGATTTCCTGGTAGTGATGCATGGCCGCCTTGAGCTCGGCGGCCTCCTGGGCGATCAGCTCCAGCCCCTGGTTTTTGGCGGCCTCGCGCGCCAGGCGGATCAACCAGCCGTTCTGGCGCGGGTCGTAGACCACGAACACGCGGCGGACGTTGGGCATAAGCGCCTTCAGGCGGTCGAACAGCAGCGCGGGATCGGGCGCCAGGCTGAAGACCGACTTGGCGCGGGTTTCCGCCTCGCCGACCGAGAGCACCCCGCCGGCCACGATGCCGATGTCGCGGTCGATGGCGTTGGCGGCCTTGAGTCCGTTGCGGCCGAGGGCGATGACGACCTGGATGTTCTGGCGGCGCAACTCGTTCGCCAGTTCCTGGGGGCTGTGGCCGGCGCCGACGGGGTAGCTGGCGACCCGCGACTTGGTCTTGTCTTCGATGCCTTCGATGATCCGTGTGAACACGCTGCGGTAGGGTTCGCCGATGTCCGGGTAGAGGACGGCGATATTGCCCTGGGTGTTGGCGGCGAGAAGCAGGGGGCGGATGGCGCGCGCGGGGGAAGCGTCGCTCAGCATCAGCGGGGTGTTGTTCAGGGCGACGCGGTACACCACCACATCCGGGTTGTCTGCAATTCCGGCGACGAACCGCGCAAAATGGCCATCATTCGCGCCGGCGGCCAGGGTTTCCGGGGATGGCTGCGCGGTAACCGCCGCCGCGGGGTTGGCGGCGAGCAGCAGCGTCAGCAGAGACAGATAAGCGATGATCGTTTTATGCACGTGTACGGCCTTGTCGGAACTTCCCGCTTTTTCAGGAAGATTATGCCCGAATTTTCTTCCGGCCGGGTAACGTCATGCGCGCTCTCCCCATTTTTTGCGGATTGCGGCGGGCGTGGCCGTGATTTTTCCGCCGGATGAGCCGCCTGGAGGGAATCGCGGATTTCGCCCGTTCGCCCTCCGGGAGCGGGCGCGGCGGCCAGTCCCGAGGCTAGGAAATCGCTTGGTAGTAAAGGTTTTGTGGATGGTTGGATTGGGCGAAGAAAAACCAGCGTTCGGCGATCAGTCCGCTGTACTGGACGGCGAAGGCGAACAGCAGCACCCCCGCCGACGCCGACGGCAGGCCGAACGCCAGCAGCGGCAGCGGCAGGACGAAGACGAACGCCACGAACAGCCATTTCACCCCGCGCAACAAGCTGCGCGGCTTGCCGTGAAAGAATTCGCGGGTGTTGAACGAGCCGCCCATCGCCCCTTGGGCTTTCTGCGCGATTTGGCCGTGGCGCACGCCGATGGCGCTTTGCAGGGTGGATTTGGGTTTCAGGCGGCAATTGCGCAGCAGCGAGGCGAGGCGCGAGACGAAGGCGAGCAGGGTGATGACGATCGCCCAGTTGCCATAGAACTCCACCAGCGCCGGCGCCGCCAGCGCCGCATAGGCGGTTGCCAGGGTGAAGCCGGAGGCGCCGCCCAACAGGATGAAATTCACCACCGTCAGCGGGGTATGCCACTCCTGGAGGAAGCGCAGGCAAGCGTAGATCATCCCGGTGCTGACGAATAAGGCGAAGCACAGCAAGGTGCCGAGCGCCCCGGCGAGCAGGATGAGATTGACCGGCAGCGCCTCGCCGAGCATGAACAACGTAGCATCCCAGCCGAAGAAATGCGCCGCGCCGTAGAGGAATACGCAGCCCATGAAGGCCGGCAGCACCAGAACCTCGCGCGACAGCCAGGAAGTGCGCCACTGGCTGGCGGCGCGCCAGGCGCGCTCGGGGTGGCCGAGGTGGAAGAACGAGGCGATCAGCCCGCCGATCAGAAACAGCAGGGAAATCGCGCTGCCCACCGCGTAGAAATGGCTGTCTCCCTGCGCTGAGAGAACGTGGAACACCGCGTACACCTGGCCGGTGTAGAGCGCGAGGAACAGTCCCTGGCCGACGCCGATCAGGGTGGTCAAAAAGATTACCGAAAATGCCGGGTGCATTGTTTGTTACTCCATTTTTTCACCGCAGAGACGCGGAGGCGCGGAGTATGTACTCATTTTCTCTGCGTCTCAGCGCCTCTGCGGTTCGATTATCTGTTACCACGAAGTTACATCGTCCAGCGAAGGTTCGTTCTTGTCCGGCTTGGGCAGCAGACGCTCCTTTTTGAGCGGGTTGTCGGCGCGCAGCAATTCGTCGTCGTGGATCTTGAGGCGGGTCTTGCGGCGCGGCAGGTAATGGTTGGACGGTTGGGTGCCCCATTCCGGCATCAGCGGGTAGCCGCCGTTTTCGCGGATGCTCACCGACACTTCCGATTCCGGGTCGTGCACGTCGCCGAACAGGCGCGCGCTGGTTGGGCAGGCGAGCACGCAGGCGGGTTTGCGCTCGGCTTCCGGCAGGCTCTGGTCGTAGATGCGGTCGACGCACAGGGTGCATTTCTTCATCACTTTTTGCTTCTCGTCGATCTCGCGCGCGCCGTAGGGGCAGGCCCACGAGCAATACTTGCAGCCGATGCACTTGTCGTAATCCACCAGCACGATGCCGTCTTCCTTGCGCTTGTACGAGGCGCCGGTCGGGCACACCGGCACGCACGGCGGCTCCTCGCAATGCAGGCAGGACTTGGGGAAATGCACCGTCTCGGTATTGGGGAAACAGCCGACCTCGAAGGTTTGCACGCGGTTGAAGAAAGTGCCGGTGGGGTCGGCGCCGTAGGGATTGAAATCCGTCAGCGGCCCGGCCTGGCCGGAGGTGTTCCATTCCTTGCAGTTGGTGACGCAGGCGTGGCAGCCCACGCAGACGTTGAGGTCGATGACCAGGGCGAGTTGGGTCATGGGGGATTGCTCCGTTCCTGGACGGCGGCGTCGGTGACGTTCAGCACCGCTTCCGTTTCCTTCAGGACTTGCAGGTTGTCGAAGCGCAGGACTTGCAGTCCTTGCTTGGTCAGATACTCGTCGCGCGTCGCATCGCGTTTGGCTGTAACGGTTTCGAGATGTTGGGAACCGTCGATCTCGATAACCAGCCGCGCCGCCGGGGCGTAGAAGTCCACGATGTACGGCCCGATGGGCTTTTGACGATAGAACTGCACGCCATGAAGCTGCTTGCGGCGCAGTTTTCCCCACAGCAACTGCTCGGTGTCGGTCATGTCGCCGCGCAGCTTGCGCGCGTTGGATTTCAGCGGTGTTTTTAATCCCACTGTGGCATAAATCCCCCCTAGCCCCCCTTTTGCAAAGGGGGGGATGGGGGGGGTGGCGATTTGACACGGCATCATGCGCCCCGCGTCTTTCCAGCGAAGTAGGCGAGCCAGCTTCTCGGGCCTTTTTCCATTCCCGGCGCTGTTGGTATGGGCTCGAACTGCGGGAAGGTCTGTTCCGGCTCGCCCGCTTCAGCGGGATAAATCCGCACCCGCACGTCGAACCAGCCGGCCTGGCCGGTGACCGGGTCGGAGTTGGAAATATGCGGCCCATCGGCGTGCGCCGGCAGTTCCTCGCCGATCAGGTGGTTGAGGAGGAAGCCCTTCTGCGATTCGTTGGCGTCCGCCGACAGGCCCCACGCCCCGGCGGCCTTGCCGATGGCGTTCCAGGTCCATACCGTGCCGGGTTCCACCGCTTCGCTATAGCGCGCCATGCAGCGCACCTTGCCGTGCATGGATTCTGCCCACATCCAGCCTCCGTCGGCGATACCCTGGGCAGCGGCGGTCTTGGGATTGACGAACAAATAATTGTGGGCGTGAATCTGGCGCAGCCAGGCGTTTTGCGAGTCCCACGAGTGGTACATCGCCATCGGTCTTTGGGTGATGGCGTTGAGCGGATATTTCCGGGTATCGCTGAGTTGTCCTTCGAGCGGTTCGTAATAGAACGGCAACGGGTCGAAGTAGGTCTCGATGCGCTTGCGCAAACGATCCGGCGGCTGTTTGCCGTCGGCCTTGCCTTGCGCGGCGAGGCGGAATTTTTGCAGCACCTCGGAATAGAGGTGGATCGAGATCGGCTCGGCGTAGCGGGTGATGCGGTTGCGCTGCGCCCATTCCAGGTAGCCCTGGTTCCAGTTGCGCATGTACTGGTAGGAGCGCGGCAACTCGAGGTGGAAAAAGCCGCCGTTCTGGGCGTACATTTCCCACTGGCGCGGGTTGGGTTCGCCGCGCATGGTCTTCTCGCCGCCCTTGCCGCGCCAGCCGGCGAGGAAGCCGATGCCGGAGCCGGGTTCGGTTTCGTGGTTGACGATGAAGTCCGGGTAGTCGCGGTATTTGCGCCGGCCTTGGCTGTCGGTAAAGGCCGGCAGCTTGAGGCGCGAACCAAGTTCGATCAGTACTTCCTGGAACGGCTTGCACTCGCCTTTGGGCGGCAATATCGGGATGCGCACCGCGTCCACCGGGCCGTCGAATTCCGAGATCGGGCGGTCGAGGATGGACATCACGTCGTGGCGCTCCAGGTAGGAGGTATCGGGCAGCACCAGGTCGGCGTAGGCCACCATCTCCGAGTGGAAGGCGTCGCACACCACCAGGAAGGGAATCTTGTATTCTCCGTCTTCGCGCTTGTCCTTGAGCATGTCGCGCACCGAGACGGTGTTCATGGTGGAGTTCCACGCCATGTTGGACATGAAGATCAGCAGCGTGTCGATGGTATAGGGGTCGCCGCGCCAGGCGTTGGTGATGACGTTGTGCATCAGGCCGTGCACCGCCAGCGGGTGTTCCCAGGAGAAGGCCTTGTCGATGCGCACCGGGTTGCCGTCGCCATCGACGAACAGGTCGTCCGGCTCCGCCGGCCAGCCCAGCGCCATGCCGTCGAGCGGCGTGTCGGGGCGCACGCCTTGCGGCCCTCTGGGAGTCTTGGCGCAGGGCGGGATCGGGCGGGGGAAGGGCGCCTTATGGCGGAAACCGCCGGGGCGGTCGATGGTGCCGAGCAGCGACATCAGGATGGCCAGCGCGCGGATGGCGTGGAAGCCGTTGGAGTGCGCCGCCAGCCCGCGCATGGCGTGGAAGGCCACCGGGTTGCCGGTGATGCTGGCGTGCTCGTTGCCCCACGTATCCGTCCAGGCGATCGGTAGCTCGATGCGCTGGTCGCGCGCGGTGACGCCCATTTCCTGGGCAAGGCGCTTGATGGTGGCGGCGGGGATGCCGGTGATGCCTTCCGCCCATTCCGGGGTATAGTCCTTGACGCGCTCCTGCAATAACTGGAATGCCGGTTTCAGCGGGGTGCCGTCCTTGAGCCGGAATTCGCCCAGCAGGAATGGGTCGGTGTCCTTGGCGTGGGTGACTACCGGCTTGTCGCCGATGCGATCCCACCACAACTTGTTCTGCGGGTCGAAACAGCCTTCCTCCTCGGGCACCTCGGTGCGCACGAACATCCCGTATTCGCTGCTGTTTTCGTCGAGATTCACCAATTCCGCGGCATTCGAGTATTGCACCAGGAAATCGCGGTCGTACAGTCCCTGGCGGATGATTTCGTGGATCAGCGCCAGCAGCAGCGCGCCGTCGGTGCCCGGCTTGATCGGCACCCATTCGTCGGCGATGGCGGAATAGCCGGTGCGCACCGGGTTGATCGAGATGAAGCGCCCGCCGTTGCGCTTGAATTTCGACAGGGCGATTTTCAACGGGTTGGAGTGATGATCCTCGGCGGTGCCGATCATTACGAACAGCTTGGCGCGGTCCAGGTCGGGGCCGCCGAATTCCCAGAACGAGCCGCCGATGGTGTAGATCATCCCGGCGGCCATGTTCACCGAGCAGAAACCGCCGTGGGCCGCGTAGTTGGGCGTGCCGAACTGCTTGGCGAAAAGGCCGGTCAAGGCCTGCATCTGGTCGCGTCCGGTGAACAGGGCGAACTGCTTGGGATCGGTGGCGCGCAGGTGCGCCAGGCGTTCTTCCAACAGGGCGAACGCTTCATCCCAGCTGATCGCCTCGAATTCGCCCGCTCCGCGCTCCGTGCCGGGCTTGCGGCGCAAGGGCTTGGTCAGGCGGCCGGGGGAATACTGCTTCATGATGCCCGACGATCCCTTGGCGCAGATCACGCCCTGGTTCAGCGGATGGTCGGGGTTGCCCTGGATGTAGCGCACTTCGCCGTTTTTCAGCGTGACGCGGATACCGCAGCGGCAGGCGCACATGTAACAGGTAGTGTTCTTGACCTCGATACGGTCGGCGGTGTCAGTCATGCTATGGCACTGGGTGAAAGCGATGGCCTGATTTTACACACCTGTTAAAACAAGCCTATTAATATTTTCTTATAGATAGATAAGGAGTTTGATTGATTCTAAAGTGGTATTTGCGGGGCTTCTACCTTGGATGAACCTAAATTCCTCACCACAGAGGCGCGGAGAAATTTGAAAATTCACCCTGGAAAAAGCCGTTCAGCCACGGATCGACACGGATAATCACGGATTATCAATGGCCTGCAAAGTGTGCGCCTTACATCCGCCGGGTGATCGGTAAATCTTTGCCAGAGCGATGTCTTATCTGTCTCTGTGATTCAACTGAGTTTTTCAGGATGAAAAAAGGCAGCCGAGGCTGCCCTTGATCCGTATAGCGAAACAACGCCTTATTTCAGCTTCTTGATGCCCAGTACGCCGAGCACGTATTTCTCGTAGATCGGTTCGGTGGTGCCTTTTTTCATCTTGCGGATGAAGTATTTCTCGAAGGCAATCTTGGCCAGGTGCACCCACTTGCCTTCCTTGAACCAGTTGACGTTGCGCGGCGGGATTTGCGGCAGGGCGACGAAGGCCGCGCCGGTGTCGCCGAAGTCGGCCAGGCAGATGGCGTTCCAAGTCGCCTTCTGATCGGGTTCCTTGCCGTCCAGCACGGCGCGGATGTTGTGCGCGGTGGCGGTGACCATGGATTCGATCATGTAGCCGGTCTTGGGCGTGCCGACCGGCACCGGCGTGGCTTCCACCGGGGGAATGGCGACGCACACGCCGACCGAGTAGATGTTGTTGAACTTGGGGTTGCGCTGGAATGGATCAGCCAGGATGAAGCCGCGCGGGTTGGCCAGCCCCTCGATGCCGAATACCGCGTCGATGCCCTTGAAGGCCGGCAGCATCATCGAGTGCTTGAAGGGCAGTTCATGTTCCTTCTTGACGTTGCCCATGTCGTCATGTTCGGTGACGAACATCTTGCCCGCTTCGATCTTGCTGACCTTGGCGTTGCAGATCCACTTGATGTGGCGGTCGCGCATCACCGATTCCATCATGCCTTTCGAGTCACCCACCCCGCCCAGGCCGAGATGGCCGATGTAGGGTTCGGCGGTGACGAAGGTCATCGGCA
>CAZDIJ010000058.1:0-17793 GCA_964505475.1 uncultured Sulfuricella sp.
TTCCCCCGCAAGCAGGGGAAGGAGCGATAGCTGAGAATAGTTTAGAGGCATATTTTTGAAAGCTCCGGTTCATCGCCAACTCAATCTCGGGTTCTAACCAGAACTTGGCTTCCCCATCCGTATGGGCAACGTGAACATGCATCCGCGGCTCTTCGCGCGAAAAAACGAAATGCGACTTGACGGAATACGGTGGGAGCCATGGGCAAATCATAGCGGTCTTGCTATCGGCAAGTCTTGGAAGGTCTAATCTGTACGAAGTTGGGTGTCAGGTTTCAGGCGCGTCGTAGGCCGCTTTCCACTCCTGCGCCAATACAGGAAGGCGCGTGAGCACCTCACGGCCAAACACAATCTCATCAACGTAGCCCATGTGAAGCATGTCAATCATGCGGCATAGATATGAGCGCCCGCATTCCCACCACGTGAAGTAGTCGTCGATGAATAGTACGTGCTGAACCTTGCGCTGGGCGGCGGTTTCAAGTTCCTCCAATTCCATACCGTCCAATAGTGTTTCGTACACGCCGTCTGCCACGCGACTGCCGAATGTCGTGGTGTAGTAGTACTCCTTGATTTCCCAAATTGCGATGGGGTTGACGACAGACGGAAACGCGCCGTCCACGCGCCGTGAAAGGGTGCGTAGCGGCATCGAGTCATGTGTCATTGTTGTTAGGCTACGTGGATCGTAATCGCATGGAGCGTCGCCGATGTTCGCCTCTACCAACATATTGACCATGCCCGTCATGAAGGCATGGTTCTTCTTTTCTGCTTTTTGCTTGTTCATTGGCAGAGGGCACTGTGGATTCAGTTTCTTCTTGAGTCGATTGAACTCAACCTCGGCTGAATCCTTCTTCATGAAGTACCCTTGCACGGTGTCATTCAACACGGTGGCACGGAAAGAAAAATAGTCGAACAAGCGTTGGCCGAAATCGGTCAACGCGTCGTCTGCTCCCGCGATATGGGCAGTAGTAAGGCCGAGTCTGCCAAATTCCTTGCGAATGGCATTCAGCGAGGGAATTTTGATGGAATTGGCGCCACGCTCGGTGTAGCCGACCTCTTGGCTAATCGTACGGACATTTGCCCAAAATTCCTTGGGCTGGATGAGAAATCGAGCGTCAGCTTTCAAGATACCGCTCCACAAAGTCAGTCAACGAAATGCCTACTGCTTTGGACACGGCTTCCAGTTCGATAAGGTCGAGCCTCTGCTCTCCATTCTCGTACTTGGACACATAAGATTGTGTCTGCCCGAGTTTCTCGGCAAGTTGTGATTGCGTGAGATTGGCATCCAGGCGGATTTGTCGCAGCAGTGCAGCGAGGCGGCTTTTTTTCATGCGGGACAATGTAAATTCGATATTGGAATATTCAAAATTAGAATGCTAGAATGAGTCGGAAACCATGGATGCTCCTCTTATGCTCGTCACCGTCGCCCAAAGACAACCTGAACTGTTCACGCTCGAAGAGGCTCCGCTGCCAGTATCGGGCGGTGTCAAGCCCTTTCGCACGCAGCTTTTGAAGTGGGTGGGCAATAAGCAGAAGCAGGCCGATGCAATCATCCGTTACTTCCCGAAGCGGTTCGGTACTTACTTCGAGCCGTTTCTCGGCAGCGGCGGCGTCTTGGGGGTCTTGGCGCCAAGAAATGCAGTGGCAAGCGATACGTTTGCACCATTAGTTGAAATTTGGCAGACCCTTCATAACGACAAGGATGAACTCAAGCATCAATATGCAGAACGCTATGCACTAATTTCGCAACTGGGTAAGAAGAGCGCCTATGAGCATGTGCTGGCCAGCTACAATGCGCGACCAAACGGAGCCGACCTTCTTTTCCTCTGCCGGGCGTGCTATGGCGGGGTCGTTCGATTCCGAAAGAACGATGGTTTCATGAGCACCCCGGTCGGGGTGCATGATCCAGTGCCGCCGGAGAGTTTTGATAGGCGAGTAGAGATTTGGTACGCAAGGACACGAGGGGCGCGCTTCTTGCATCTGGATTTCGCCGAGGCAATGAGTCAAGCGCAACGGGGTGACCTGGTTTACTGCGACCCGCCCTACGCGGATAGCCAGGCGATTCTATATGGCGCTCAGGCGTTCTCGCTGCAACGCCTTTTCGATTCAATCGCCTTATGCAAGGCAAGGGGCGTGTATGTTGCGTTGAGTATTGATGGCACGAAATATTCCGGGCGCAAGCTGTGTGACATTCCTATTCCTGATGGCCTGTTTGAACGTGAAGAATTTGTCAGGGTAGGCCGCTCAATGTTGAAACGCTTCCAAATGGATGGGTTAAGTCTTGAGGATCATGAGGTGCATGATCGGCTCCTGCTGACTTTCTGAATGGGACTCGGGGAAAAAGCGGTCTCCAAGAGTTCAGCGCAGCGTAAGCGACCCCGAAACAGACGCTTGGGGCGGCCCATAAAATTAAACCCAGATTGTCCATTAGGCGACTCTTCGAGCCTACGCGAGCGCTGGTGGCCGGTTTGCGGTCATTTTTGTCCCTTGCTCGTCGTCCATGGAATAGCCATGGACTCCTCTCAAGTGCCAAAACTGCCCGCAAACCGTCTCGCCATCACTTCGCGCCCTAATGGACAATCTGGGTTAAATCCATCGACTTTTCCGGGGGATGCTTAGCTTGTCAATCCGTGGCTGAACGCTTCCGCCAGCGCCGCAACAGCTTCCAGGCCTCGTCCAGCAGCAGCACGCTGGATGAGACCAGTGCGGCCAGCCCCCAGTCGCGCGCGCTCAAATCCACGGTGCCGAAGATGGTCTGCGCCGCTCCCCAGTGCACCACCACCGCCTGCAACGCGACGATGGCGGCCAGCGCCAGCCACAGCTTGCCGTTGGCGAAAAACTGGGCGTTGAAGGCGGAACCTCGTTCGGCGCGGGCGTTGAAGACGTTGAAAAACTGGAACAGCACGAAGGTGGTGAACGCCAGGGTCAGGGCGTAGTCCCGCCCGCCTTCCTGCAAGCCGTAAGCGAATATTCCGAGCGTTCCCGCCGCCATGGTGGCGCCGTAGCCGAACAGGCGGCCGAAACGGGGCAGGGTCAGGATGCGCGCCGCGCGGTTCCGGGGCGGCTCGCTCATGATGCCGGGGCGTCCCGGCTCCACCCCCAGGGTCATGGCGGGCGGGCCGTCCATGATGATGTTGATCCACAGGATCTGGATTGCGGTGAAGGGCGTGGGCAGCCCCAGCAGTTGCGCGCCGAGCACGGTGAGAATGGCGCCGACGTTGGTGGAAAGCTGGAAGCGCACGAACTTGACGATGTTGTCGTAGATGGTGCGGCCTTCCTCGACCGCGCCGACGATGGTGGCGAAGTTGTCGTCGGTGAGCACCATGGTGGCGGCCTCCTTGGTCACCTCGGTGCCGGTGATGCCCATCGCCACGCCGATGTCGGCGTTCTTCAGAGCCGGGGCGTCGTTGACGCCGTCGCCGGTCATGGCGACGACGTGGCCGCGCGCCTTCAGCGCCTGGACAATCTTCACCTTGTGCTCTGGGGCGACGCGGGCGAACACCGCGGTTTCGCCGATGCGCTGCGACAGCTCGGAGACGCCGAGGCGGTCGAGTTCCGCGCCGCTCAGCACGGCGCCTTCCAGCCCCAGTTCGCGGGCAATGGCGGCGGCGGTGAGGGCGTGGTCGCCGGTAATCATCTTGACCTGGATGCCGGCTTGCTTGCACAGGTGGATCGCGTCGCGCGCCTCGGGGCGCGGCGGGTCGATGATGCCCGCCAGGCCGGCCAGGGTCAGTTCCCGCGCCCAGCCCATCAAGTCGCCGGCGGGATCGAAATCGTGCGCCGCAATGTCGCGGCTGGCCACCGCCAGCACGCGCATCGCCTGGCCGGCGAGGCGGGCGTTTTCGGCCTCGAAGGCGGCGCGGGCGGCGCCGTCCAGCGGCGCTTCGCCGCCCGCCGCCAGATGGCGGGCGGAGCGCGCCAGCAGCACGTCGGGCGCGCCCTTGACGAACAGGCGCACCACTTCCCCGTCGTGGTGGAAAGTGGCCATGAACTTGTGCGCCGAATCGAAGGGAATTTCGGCGATGCGCGGGCGCCGTTCGGCCATGGCGTCGGGGTCGGCGCCGCCCTTGACGGCCAGCGCCAGCAGCGCGCCCTCGGTGGGGTCGCCGATCAGTTCGCCGTCACGGAGGCGGCTTTCGCTGCACAGCGCGGCGGGCGCCAGCAGCGGCATGAAATCCGGCGGCGGCAGGCCGTCTTCCGCAACGATGCTTCCTTCCCCCCGGTAGCCCTCGCCGGAGACGGCGAAGCGCCGCTCCCGGTAATACAGGGTGCGCGCGGTCATCTGGTTGAGCGTCAGGGTGCCGGTCTTGTCGGAGCAGATCACCGAGGTCGAACCCAGGGTTTCCACCGCCGACAGCTTCTTGACGATGGCGCGGTGCTTCGCCATGCGGTGCATGCCGATGGCCAGCGTCACCGTCACCACCGCCGGCAGCCCTTCGGGGATCGCCGCCACCGCCAGGGCGATGGAAGTCATGATGGTCTGCACCAGCGGATCGCCGCGCAGGAGGCCGAGCATGAAAATCAGCGTCACCACCACCCCGGCGATGACGGCGAGGCGCTTGCCCAGGCCGTCGAGCTGGATTTGCAGCGGGGTGGGGTTTTCCTCCGCCGCTTCCAGCAGGCCGGAGATGCGCCCCATCTCGGTATCCATGCCGGTGGCGCTGACCACCGCTTCCAGGCGACCGCGGGTAATCACGGTATTCATGAACACCATGTTGAAACGCTCGGCCAGCGGGTGTTCGCCGGGCGTCAGCGCCTCGGCGTGCTTGCCCACGGCGTGGGATTCGCCGGTGAGCGCCGCTTCCGCCACCTCGGCGTTGTGCGCCGCCAGCACTCGCGCGTCGGCGGGCACCCGGTCGCCCGCCTCCAGCAGCACGATGTCGCCGGGCGCCAGGTTTTCGGCGGCGATCTCCAGCACCTCGCCGCCGCGCCGCACCCGCGCCCGCTGCGCCAGCATATTTCTGAGCGCCGCCAGCGTCGCCTCGGCGCGGTGTTCCTGGTAAAAGCCGAGGCTGGCGTTGAACACCACCACGACCAGGATCACTACCGCATCCTTGATGTCGCCGATCGCCCCGGCGAGCGCGGCTGCGCCGATCAACACGATCACCAGCAGGTTCTTGAACTGGTCGAGGAACTTCAGCCAGGCCGGACGCGGCGGTTTTTCCTTGAGGTGGTTGGCGCCGTGGCGTTGCAGCCGCCGCCGCGCCTCGGCTTCGGTCAGGCCGTGGGAAGAAGAAGTGTCCAGGCTGGCCAGCGCTTCCTCGCGGGAGGCGTTCCAGATGGGCGGGGGTGATGGTTCGCTGGCGTTTGGCATCGTGATTCGATAGGCAATAAATCAGGGTTGAATTCGACAGAGCGGTCTTGGCGGCGGCGTCATGCCCAAGTACTGAGGGGCGGGTCGGCGATGACCGCGCGGAGGATGTCGCCGCGCGAGATGAACCCCACCATTTCTTCAGTCTCGTTCACCACCGGCACGCCGGTGAAGCCGGTATCCAGCAGCACGCGCGCCACGCGGCGGATGTCGGACGCCGGATCGGCGCCCACCACCGGGCTGGCCATCACCTCGGACACGGTGCGCGCCAAGGCATCGCGCACCGCACCGCCTTCCACGTTGAGCGCGGTGAGCAGGTCGCGTTCGGAGACGATGCCCACCAGGCGGTGCACCCGGTCAAGCACCGGCGCTTGGCGTATGTGTTTTTCCACCAGGATGCGCCAGGCCTCCTCGATCCGCGATTCCGCCCGCACCGTCGTCACTTCCCGGCTCATGATCTGGTAGGCATGGTAGAGCGGGCCGCGTTCCGTTTCCTGGCGCCGCATTTCCCGGTAGGCGCGGGCGGCGGATTCAAAAACTGCGCCGTCTTGATCCGCGCGCCGGGCGGTACGCGGCGTCTCCGGCTCCTCGCCCTCGGTGGCGAGGCCGCGGACATGGTGGGCGCGCGCCACTCCCGGCACCTGGATCAAATGCTCCAGGGGGCCGTGGAAGAGCCGGCCGGTGACGCCATGGATGGAGAACATTTAGCGTGGTCTTGGAGTGATGTGTTTATGAACCATTTTCGGTTGTGTCCCGGCGGCGATCCTTCCCCGCGCACCCGGCGCGCTAGGGGCGTGGCGCTTGGATTCATGGGCTGCCCGGCAGGCCATTATGCCCCGAATGGCGCCACGCCGCCAATTGGGCGGCATCCACGTACCGCCGTCCGTTCAGGTCGCCCTTCAGCACCGCTGCGACGGGCTGTTCCGGTTCGCCCAGGTCGGATAGCACGGCGGCCGCGCCGCTGAAGTCTTCCCGCGCGGTGTAGCCGTTGACCGTAATCAGCGTGCTCAGCCCGGCGCCGAGGGCGGCCTGGAGTCCGTTCGCCGAGTCTTCGACGGCCAGGCATGCCGCGGGCGGCAGGGCGAGCCGTTCCAGCACCCAGCGGTAGATGTCCGGGGCGGGTTTCTTGGCGGCCACCACGTCGCCGGCGCCGATTACCTCGAACCAGCCGCCGCATCCGCCGCCCAGGCTGGTTTCGAGGAGCGCCTCCACGGCTTGCGGGGCGGAAGTGGTGGCGATGGCCAGGCGCACCCCGGCTTGCCGCAGTTCCCGCAACAGACGCGCCACGCCGGGGCGCAGCGGGATGCCGGGCTGTTGCAGCAAGGCGGTGAAATGGCGGGTCTTGGCCGCGTGCAGTTGCGCCACCCAGGCGGAGAAATCCTCGCGGGACGAGTATTGCGGCTGGCGGCGCTCGATATAGGCGCGGATGCGCTCCTTGCCGCCGCCGATTTTCAGCAGTTCGCCGTAGAGCGTTTCGTCCCAGTCCCAGTCCAGGCCGGATTCGCGGAATGCCGCGTTGAAGGCGGCGCGATGCCCGTCCCGCTCGGTGTCTGCGAGGGTGCCGTCAACGTCGAAGATGACGGCTTCGAGGTTCGGCGCGGCGTTTCCCCGGCTATACGTCGATTTCATAGTCGATGGTGAGGCGGTCTGGGGCGGCGGGGCGGAACACCTTGTCGGCGTAGCGCACATGCTCGGGGTGGTCGCGGTAGCTGGCGATCACCGCGTCGCTGGCGAAGCGGATCAACCAGCAATGGCGGTACGGCGCGTCTTCCCGCGCCACCGTGCCGTGGGCGACGCTTCGCACGCCGGGAATCGACGCCAGGGTTTTCATGCCTTGTTCCACCAGCGCCGTGTCGGCCGCTTTGTCCAGGCGGCGATCCACGTTGTAGAGCACCACGTGTTTGACCTCCCGCCATGGGCGGCATTGCGCCAGCACTTCGGCGGCGCGCCCGCCGCTGCCCCACAGGCGGATCATGCGTTCCGCCTCGCCGCGCACCGCGTCGCGCACCCCAGCGGTGAGCCGGGTGTAGCCGCCGTCGCGGTGGTGGCGCGCCTGCTCGCGGATGCTGGCGGCGGCGGCGTCGGCCAGCGCCGTGTAGTAGTTGATCTTGGCCACGCCGTTGGCGATCAGTTTCCTGAACTGGTCGTTGGAAAGGCCGGTGCCGCCGTGGATCACCAGGGGGATGCCGACGGCCTCGTTGATTTTCCCCAGGCGGGCGAAATCCAGCCGGGGCGTTCCCTTCATGCGCCCGTGCACGGTGCCGACCGACACCGCCAGGCAGTCCACGCCGCTGCGTTCCACGAAGCCCTTGGCTTCCGCCGGCAGGGTGTAGGCGATTTCGCCGGGGTGCCTTTCCGCGTCGTCGCCCTCGACCCCCGGCACGTAGCCCAGTTCTCCCTCCACCGCCACGCCGCAGGCGTGCGCCATGGCAACCACCTCGCGGGTGCGCTTCAGGTTTTCGTCCAGCGGCAGGGCGGAGGCATCCACCATCACCCCGTTGCACCCGGCGCGGATGGCGCCCACCGCGGTTTCGAGGCTGGCGCCGTGATCCAGGTGAATCGCCACCGGCACCGGCGTGCGTTGCGCCGCGGCCACGGAGGCGGCCATGAGCAGATCGAAATCGTAATGTCCGAAATGCGATTCGGCCAGGCTCAGGATCACCGGCGCGCGGCAGTTTTCCGCAGCCGCCAGGATGCCCTCGAGGAAGTCCAGGCCGACCAGGTCGAAGGCGCCCACCGCGTAGCCGTGGCGGTAGGCGTGATTCAGCATGTCGTTCATGTGTGCCAGTGGCATGATGCGTTCTTTCGTCGTTATCCGCTTAGCGCTTCCGCCGCCAGCGCTTCGCGCAGGGCGATGGCCGTCTGGAGCGCCTCGGCGGCGCTGCCGGCCAGGATGTTGATGTGCCCCATCTTGCGGCCGGGGCGCGCCTCCTGTTTGCCGTAGAGGTGCAGCTTGGCGCCCGGCTGGCTCAGCACGGTATCCCAGGCCGGTTCCCGGCCGTCCCGCCAGAGGTCGCCGAGCAGATTGAGCATCGCCGCCGGACGCAGCAGATCGGGCGCGCCCAGCGGCAGTCCGGCCAGCGTCCGCACCTGTTGCTCGAACTGCGAGGTGAGGCAGGCGTCCAGCGTGTAGTGGCCGCTGTTGTGCGGGCGCGGGGCGATTTCGTTGACCAGCAGGCGGCCGTCGTCGAGCACGAAGAATTCCACCGCCAGCACGCCGCAGTAATCCAGCGCGGCGGCGATGGCCATGGCCTTGTCCAGCGCTTGTCCGGCCAGATCGGCGGCGACCGGCGCGGGTACGATGCTGATGTCGAGGATGCCGTTGGCGTGGCGGTTCTCCGCCGCCGGAAAGGCCGCGCATTGCCCGTCCGCGCCGCGCGCCACGACCACCGATATTTCCGTGCGCAGCGGCAGCCAGGCTTCCAGCACGCAGGGCGCCGCGCCCAGCCGGTCGAACGCTTCCGCCAGCCCGGCGGCGTCGTCTATCCGTTCCTGCCCCTTGCCGTCGTAGCCCATCCGGGCGGTCTTGAGCAGCGCCGGCGCGCCGATGCATTGGAACGCCAGCGCCAGGTCGGCGTGTTTTTCCACGGCGGCGAACGGCGCCGTGGCGAAGCCGTGGGCTTGCAGAAAGTTCTTTTCGCGGCGGCGGTCCTGGGCGATCGAGACGGCCGCCGCGCCGGGGCGCACCGGGCAGAATTGCGCCAGGAATTCCAGGCTGTCGGCCGGGACGTTCTCGAACTCGGTGGTGACCGCCGCGCAGGCGCGTCCCATTTGCTCCAGCGCGGCGCGGTCGCGGTAGGCGGCGCACAGGTGGATGTCGGCCAAGGCGCCGGCCGGGCTGTCCGGGTCGGGGTCGAGCACCATCACGCGGTAGCCCATGGTGCGCGCGGCCACGGCGAACATCCGGCCGAGCTGGCCGCCGCCGAGAATGCCCAGGGTGGATGGCGGCAGGATCATGGCAGCTCCGGCAGGGTCGAGTTGAGCGCGGCTTCGCTTTGGGCGGCGCGGAACGCCTCCAGGCGGCGCGCGAGGTCATTGTCCTGGCGCGCCAGCAGGGCGGCGGCGAACAGGGCGGCATTGGCCGCGCCCGCTTCGCCCACGGCGAAGGTGGCGACCGGAATGCCCTTGGGCATCTGCACGATGGAGAGCAGCGAGTCGATGCCTTTCAGGTAGCGCGACGGCACCGGCACGCCCAGCACCGGCAGCGCCGTCTTGGCCGCCAGCATGCCGGGAAGGTGCGCCGCGCCGCCGGCGCCGGCGATGATGCAGGCCAGGCCGCGCGCCTGCGCTTCCTCGGCGTACCGGAACAGCAGGTCGGGGGTGCGGTGCGCCGACACCACCCGCGATTCGTAGGGTACGCCGAGCTTGCTCAGCATTTCGCAGGCGTGGCGCATGATATCCCAGTCGCTGGTGCTGCCCATGACGACGCCGATTTTTACTGGTTCGTTCATCATAAATTCCTTATTTGAACCACGGGGAACACCGGGAAAAATCGGGGAAATCTCCCGTTGAAAGGGATTGACCGTTCACCCGCCGGGTGAGCGGCATCCTCTTCATGCTTTGCCGTAATTCCAGCATTTCCCCGTGTTCCCCGTGGTTGAACTGCGTTTTTTAGGTTCATTTCTTGGTTTCCTCGATGGATGGTTAGCCGGTATTGCGCAGTCCGCCGGCAATGGCGTTGATGGAACTCAACAAGGGAGTCAGCCAGCGCTCGCGCTCCGCCTGCGGCAGGCTGGCGTCGCGGCAGCGGCGCAGCAGCAGTACCTGGATGTGGTTGAGCGGATCCAGGTAGGGGCTGCGGCGCGCCAGCGACAGCGCCAGTTGCGGGGTTTCCTGCATCAGGCCGGCGGCTTCGGTGATGTCCAGCACCTCGGCGACGGTGCGCGCGTACTCGTCGCGGATGGCACGGTAAATCGCCTCGGCGCTCTCCCGGTTTTCGGCCAGCCCGGCGTAACGGGCAGCGATGCCCATGTCGCCCTTGAACAGCGCCATCTGGGTGTTGCTGAGCAGCGCCCGGAAAAATGGCCATTCTCGGTACATGCGCCGCAGGGTGGCGAGGCGTTGCGGATCGCCGCCGCGCCAGCCGCGCAAGGCGGCGCCGATGCCGAACCAGGCGGGCAGGGTATGGCGCGATTGCGCCCAGCCGAACACCCAGGCGATGGCGCGCACCGAATTCTTGGAGCGGTCGCCCTTGGTGCGGTGGGAGGGACGCGAGCCGATGTTGAGCAGACCGATTTCGTTGACCGGGGTGGCTTCGTAGAAGTAATCGGTGAAGCCCGGCGTGCCCTCGGTCAGGGTGCGGAAGGCGGCCTCGCCGTTCTGCGCCAGTTTGTCCATGATGCCGAGGAAGTCCTCGCGGTCGTGCCGGCGCTCGCGGATCAGGCTGGTGCTGGCCTTGAGCATGCCGGTGATGCCCATCGACAGTTCGTAGGAGGTGGTTTCCGCGTTGCCGTACTTGAACGACAGCACTTCGCCCTGCTCGGTGAATTTGATCTGGCCGCGCACGGTGCCTTCGGGCTGCGACAGGATGGCTTCGTGGGTGGGGCCGCCGCCGCGCCCGACAGTGCCGCCGCGCCCGTGGAACAAGCGGCATTCGATGCCGCGCTGGCACGCCAGCGCGGTGATTTGGGTCTGCGCCTCGTAGAGCGACCAGACCGAGGCGAGGATGCCGCCGTCCTTGGCCGAATCGGAATAGCCGAGCATGACTTCCTGGCGGTTGCCGCTGCTCTTGAGCAGCGCCGCGTAGACCGGGTTGTCGAGCAGCGCCGTCATCACCGGCTGGATGTGCTCCAGGTCGGCGATGGTCTCGAACAGCGGCGATACGCGGACATGGCAGTACCAGTCGCGCCCCGTGCGTCCCGCCAGCCCCGCCAGGCTGGCGAGGAACATGACTTCCATGACGTGGCTGGCGGCGTGGGTCATCGAGATGACGTAGGCGCCGAAAGCCTGCGGACTGACTTCGAGGCGCATCTTCGCCATCGCCTCGAAGACCGCCAGGGTTTCGCGGCTGGCCGCGCCGAGCGCGGCGCGGTCGATGTCGAGAGCCTGGGTTCGGGTAATCAGGTCGCCCAGCAGTTCGAGCCGCTGGGGTTCGTTCAAGGCGGCGTAATCGGGCAGTCCCGGCTGCCGCGCCAGCAGTTCGGCGACGGCCTCGCCATGGCGGGTGGATTCCTGGCGCAGATCGAGGTGCATCAGGTAAAAGCCGAAGGTTTCCGCCTTGCGGATCAGGTCTTGCAGCTCGCCGTTGGCGGCGGCGCGGTCGCCGTGGCCGATCAGCGAATCGCGGATCAGGTAAAGGTCGGCGAGAAATTCCTGTTCCGACGGGTAACCGTCGGCGAACGGGCGGCAATCGGCGCCTTCGATCAGGGCGTCCACCGCGTTCAGGTTATGCCGCAGCCGGTGGCGCATCACGTACAGCTTGCGGCGGTAGGGTTCTTCGCTCAAGTGCTGGGGAAAATCGGCGAATACCGAGGTCAGGCGCCGCTCGTCCTGCGCCAGGCTGTCGGCCAGCGACGCGCCGATCGCGCACAGACGCCGGGAATGGGTGAGCGCATGGCCGAGGTTTTCGATTTCGAGCAGGTAATGGCGGAGGATTTCCCGCTTTTGCAGGCGCAGGGCGAGGATGGTGGTCTCGGCGGTGACGTGGGGGTTGCCGTCGCGGTCGCCGCCGATCCAGGAGCCGAAACGCAAAATATCCGGCACCCGGATGGTCTGTCCTTGCGCCAGTTCCGCCCCGTAGGTGCGGGCGATGGCTTTTTCCAGGTAGCGGTAGGTTTCGGGTACGGCCTTGAACAGGCTTTCGCGGAAATAGAACAGCCCGTTCTTGATTTCGTCCCGCACCTGGGGCTTTTGCGAGCGCACCTCGCCGGTTTTCCACAGGGTTTGGATCTGCCCCTCGATCTGGGCGACCAGTTCGAGGCGCCGCGCCTTGCCGATGCGCGGATCGTCCAATTGCTCGGCGCTGAGGAAGATGCGCCGCAAATGCCCCATGATGGCGCGGCGCTTGGACTCAGTGGGGTGGGCGGTGAACACCGGAATGTAGGCGGCGCGGTCGAGCAGGGTCTGGAGTTCGGCGGCGCTGACGCCCTGCGCGCGGAATTCGCGCAACGTGGCGTCGAACGAGCCGTTCCACAGGGCGCCGCCGCGCCGTACCTGGGCGCGGCGGATCTGGTGCTGGAAGGATTCCTCGGCCAGGTTGACCAGGCTGAAGTAGATGCTGAAGGCGCGCACCACGCGGGTAAGCGTATCCGCGTCGAGCGACTCGATAAGTTTCTCCAGGCGCCGCCGCCGGGGCGGGGAATCTTCCCGGCGCAGGCCGATGTAGCCCTTGCGCAGGGTTTCCACCGCCTCCAGCACGCGCCCGTCCTCCTGGGAGCGCAGCACGTTGCCGAGCAGGTTGCCGAGCAGCTTCACGCGGGCGCGCAGCGCGGTATCACTGTGTGTTTTTAACATGTTCCCGGTTTCTTCGAGTCTTTCCTGATTGCCGCTTTCCGCCCGTTCCCTGCCGGGGCGCAATGGCGAGAAACCACGATTTTACCTTTAATAGCCGCTTCGATGGTCATGCCGTGCCCTTGCCCGTCAAGATGGGCATGCCGAGCAGCGGCCAGAGGAATACCACCGCGAGCGTGATGACCAGCAGCAGCACCATGCTCATCGGTATGCCATGGCGGAAGAACTCGCCGGGCGAGAACTGGCGCGAGCTGAAAGCGATCGCGTTGGGCGCGGCGCCGATCAGGAGCAGGAAGGGCATGCCGGCGGTGACCAGGGAGATGTACAGCACCACCTCGGGGGATACGCCGAGGTAGCCGGAAATGACCAGCGCGACCGGCAGCGAGATGGCGATGGCGGCCACGTTCATGATGAAATTGGTCATCGTCAGGACGAAGGCGGCGATCGACAGGAGGAACACCAGCCAGTGCGCGTCCTTGAACCAGGACAGCCAGTGGATGGCCAGCCACTGCGCCGCGCCGGTCTGCCACAGGCAGTAGCCGATGCTCATCGCGCCGGAGAACAGCAGGATGATGTTCCAGGGGATTTCTTCCAGATCCTTGACGGCGAGCACTCCGAGGATGAAGAACGCCAGCGTCGAGGTGAGCATGATCGCGGCGCGGTCCACTCCCCGCAGCGCCGGCACCAGCGATTGCGCCGCCATCGCCAGCACCGCCAGCGCCACGATGGCGATGACGGTGATTTCCTGGCGCGAGGGCGCGCCGAGTTCGTTCGACAATTGCCGCACCCGCTCGCGCAGTCCGGGAATGCTGGCCTTCTCCGGCTTGAGGAAAACCGACAGGTAAGCCCAGATGGCCAGCACCATGGCTATGCCGATCAGGAACATGTATTGGGTGAGTTCAAAGAAACCGATGCTGCGTCCGGTGAATTCGGCGAACATGCCGGCGGCGGCGGGGCCGCGCGCCGCGCCGAGGAAGGTGATGATGCTGCCGGCGCCGGCGGCGTAGGCCATGCCGATGAACAGCGCCTTGCCGAAATTGGTCGGGCGCTCTTCCTCGCCGTACAGGGCGTAGACCGCCAGCAGGATCGGGTACATGGTGGCCGCCGCCGCGGTATGCGCCATCACCAGGGTGAGGCCGGCGGTGACGGTGAAGGCGCCGAGCAGGATCATGCGGGTGTTGTCGCCCGCCAGGGTGAGCATCCGGTAGGCGATGCGGCGGGTCAGGCCGGACTTGGTGAAGGCCAGGCCGATGACCACCGAGCCGAAGATGAACAGCACCGCCGGGTCCATGAAGTCGCGGAAGGCTTCCTTGGCGGGGCGGATCAGGAACAGCGCCTGCATCACGCCGATGGCGATGCCGGTGATGCCGATCGGAATGACTTCAAATACCCACCAGATGCCCGCCATCAGGAACAGTCCGAGCGCGGCCTTGCCTTCGCGCGAGAGGGCGAAGGATTTGCCGGAAGGATCGACGGCGTCGGTGAGCGGCGGCAGGTAATAGACGGTGAGAAAGGCGGTGATCCCCAGCAGCAGGAAAAACCAGCGCTTGATTTCGGCGTTGTCGCGGATGGCGGCGGTCATGCTGGTTCTCCCAGGGGGAGCCGGTCGGCCAGGGCGGCGAATACGTCATCGAGCAGGACGATGCCCGCCGGCAGGCCTTCTTCTTCCACCCACAGCAAGGGCAGATTGCGGTGGATCATCAGGCAGGCGGCCTTCGCCAGCGGGTCAGTGGCGGCGAGCGGGGCGCCCAGCGGCCTCATCGCGGTGGAGAGCGGCGCGGCGAGGCGGGTTTGGACGGCGCTGGTGAAGAGCGAATCCCATACCAGCGCCAGCTCGGTGTCGATTTCCCCATAGCCTTGCGATTCGGCGGAAGGCTTCAGGTATTCCGGCTCCAGCGCCGCCAGCAGTTCGCGCGGGGTGACGATGCCGGCGGGGCGGCCGGATTCCGCCTCCAGCGCCAGGACGCCCGGCGCGCCGGATGGCGCGCGCAAAAGCGGCAACGCCGCCGCCAGTGGGGCGGCGGCGGGAATCCGCGCCAGGGTGTCGAGCGGCCGCATGATCTGGCCGATGTGTTCGGGTGTGTCCATGGCAACTCCTTCATTCTCTTTGTTGAAATCGTGTTTTCTTGTTTATGCCTCTGAACCATTTTCAGGTGATTGCCGACCGCGACGCCCCTTCCCCTGCGTGCGGGGGAAGGCCGCACCCTGAAGGGCATGAAGGATGGGGGCAAATAGAGGCTGCCATGCGGGCAAACGCCCACTCCCCAACCCTCCCCCGCGCGCTATGCGCGCAAGGGAGGGGGGGGACGTTTGCTGAGAATAGTTTAGAGGCATGTTCTTGTTTGGCGGCCGGCCGCGTGAATATGGCGTTGGGGTCATTTCCGCCTCAGCGCGTCAGCGAGGCGAACAGCGCCGGCAGTTTTTCCGGCAGACGCTGCACATGGTCGATGATGGTGTAGTTGTTGGCGCCGAAAATGCGCTCCACGTAGCGGTCGGCCTCCGGGTCCAGGGTCAGGCAGTAGGACAGGACGCCGCTGCTGCGCAACTCCTCCGCGGCCTTCCTGGCGTCCATGCGCAGGTACTGCGGGTCGCGCTCGTCGATGTCCGCCGGCGCGCCGTCGGTGACGATCAGCAGCAGCTTGTGCTTCTCGCTGCGTTGCAGCAGATGCCGCCCGGCATGGCGCATGGCCGCGCCCATGCGGGTGGAGAGGCCGCCCTTCATGCCCGCCAGGCGCGATTTCGCATCGCCGTCGAAGCGCTGTTCGAAATCCTTGAAGCGGAAATACTGCACGTCGAGCCGTCCGTCCGAGGAGAAGCCGTGGATGGCGAAGGGATCGCCGATGCCGGAGATGGCGGTGGCCACCAGGGCGCTGGCTTCGCGGGTCAGCTCCAGCACGGTTTTCTCCGAGCCGCGCACCTTCTCGTTGGTGGATTCGGACAGGTCGAGCAGGATCACCACCGCCAGGTCGCGGCGGTTGATAACGTTGCGCATGGTGATGCGCGGGTCGGGGTTGAGTCCGATGCGCGCCGCCACCATGGCGTCCACCGCGGCGTTGATGTCCAGTTCGTCGCCGTCTTCCAGTTTCCGCTGGCGCGAGACGCCCTGCGGGCGCAGGCGGTCGATGATCTGCTTGATGCGGTGGCTCACGCCCTTGTGGGCGGTGAGCACCTCCTCAACCAGCGCCGGGTCGCCGCGCCCCTGGCGCCGTTCGTAAACAGTAGCCCAGTTGGGGCGGTGCAACTGCACCTGGTAGTCCCACTCCTGATAATGGTAGGGATCGGAAACCGGCTCCTTGCCTTCCATCTGGTTGTAGGAGACACCTTCGTCCTCGTAGGGAAACAGCTCGCTGTTGAGCACCCAGATTTCCTGGGCATCGTCGCCGGCGTTTTCCACGTCGATTTCGTTGATGAATTCCATCAGGCCGACGTGTTTCCTCGTCTGGCGCTGGCTGGCCGGCAGATAAGCGCTGGATTCGCTCCAGTCGAACTGGTCGAGCGACCAGACGAAGCGGTTGTCGTCGCGGTAGGGAATGCGCAGGTTTTCCAGGATGCGCAGGCTCGGCACGGCGCGCCGGGCGGCCAGCAGGTTGAACAGGTCCAGCCCGAGATTCCAGGAGAACATGCCGTTGTCGCGGTTGGCGGCGATGTTACTGTGGAATTGCAGGACGATACCGTCCACCTCGGCGTCGCCGCTGCGCTCGACCGGGTCGAGCAGCGCCAGGGCGGCGCGCTCCAGCAGATCGACCGACTCGTGTTCGGGGTGCCCCGGCTTGGGCAGCACCATGAAGGCTTTCCACAGGCGGCGCATGCCGGGAAACGCCTGCGCCGCGCACCATTCCACCCGCGCATCCTCGATGAAGCCGACAAAGAACTGCTGCGCCGGGGCGAGCGCCTCGGCGGACTGCGGTTCGCTGGTGTAGGCCAGGTGCGCGGCCATGTGGGCGCTCATGGCGCGGTACAGTTCCTGGCCGCTCAATCCGCCGAGATCGTCGGCGGCGTCGGGCAGGTGCAGGGCGTGCGCTTCGATGAAGGGGCGGAAGCCGAGGTAGTCGGCGGCGGCCGGGCGCAGGAAGAAATCCCGCCCCCAGAAGGCGCGCAGGTAGAGATTGAGCTTGCGCTGGCTGTCGATGAACAGGGTGCCGCGCCGCTCCTGCTGGAGGACGGCCTTGCTGTCCTCGCTTTGCAGCGAGAAATAGGCGGCCTGCCTGGGCAGGTCGCGGCGATAGGCGTCGGCGCCGAAATCCACCCAGCGGCGCAGCCCGGACAGGGTGAGCTTGCCCAGCAGTTCGTCGAGCACTCCGAGCATCGGGCGCAGGCCGCGCGGCGCCTTGGCGGTAAGGCGGTGCAGCAGTTGCAGGTAGGAGCGCAGCAGCTCCGGGTCGCCCAGGCGGCGGGCGGCGGTGGGCAGGGTGGCGAGCACCAGGGTGAGCACTTCGCCGGAGGCCATCGAAGCGAGCTTCATCACTGCGTGCACGCCGTCGCGGATCACATCCTCGCCGCATTCCCGCGCCACCAGGGGCATTTCGCTGAGGTAGGCGGTGAGCAGGGCGGGTTCCTTGCCCAGGTTCACGATGCCGCGCGCGCCGTCGAGCCAGTCCTTCAGTCCGGTGGGCGACATCGTCCGCGCCGCGTCGTGGAAGGAGGCGTCCAGGGTATCGGCAAGTTCGGGGGCGGCCCTGACCAGGTCGTCCCGGTAATCGTCAAGATTGATGCTCATGGCCGTTCCTTAATGTGTGTTAACGTGAAACTCGCCAATCCTGCAAGTCTGCCTCTCCCTCCCTTGCGCGCATGGCGCGCGGGGGAGGGTTGGGGAGGGGGCAGTCTGCGGTTGTTTGCCCCCATCCCGGCCTTCCCCCGCAAGCAGGGGAAGGAGCAGTGGGGTTGCTGCTGGACAGTCCTGTTTCAGCCAAAAAAGGTTTCCACCGCCGCGTCCAGCGTGTCGCGCATGTCGGGATCGTCGGTCAGCGGGCGCACCAGCGCCATGCGGCAGGCGCGCGCCGGGGCGATGCCCTTGGCGATGAGCTGGCCGGCGTAGACCA
>CAZDIJ010000059.1:0-16986 GCA_964505475.1 uncultured Sulfuricella sp.
AGGGCTACCCTCTTAAACTCGACTCAATATTGTCTTGACTGAGGGGTCCACTATAACCAGACTAGGAAAATTCGGCGCTGGGGGATCGATGAAACTCTTCGCGAAACCGGCATGATTGATTGCTGGCACGATATTCTTGACCCAATTAATCCTACACAGGACATCCATTTCCAGATCGAGCTATTTTATCGCTATGATTCCGTGAAGCGGGAACAGAACGAGTTAAGAGTTGCTGCGCTGCTGTTGGAAATGGGGGGGGGCGTCCTTAGTAAGTTCATTGATAATAAGAACATAGCCTTCCATGCAGTCAAGGCCAAATTGCCTGCTGATAAGGTTCGTCATCTTTTAACTTGGTTGGATTCACCCGATGCCGAGGTTGATATTCAGTTATTCAAGTTTCCAGGGGTAATGTATTTTCGTCCAACCGGACAAAGTTTGGCGACTTCAGAAGGTGAAGCCGGGGAAGCGGTAAAATTTCCAGAAGGAAGCTCGGAGTTGCCGCCGATAGCGGCAATTCTTGATGGTGTACCAAACATTTTGCATGAAGCATTGAAAGATCGGTTGTTATTCGAAGACCCGGATAACCTGGCAGCAGAATATCAGCCTGGGGAGAAAAAGCACGGTACGGCCATGGCATCTCTGGTGGTGCATGGTGAATGGGTGGAAGGGCAAGATAATTCCCTACCTCGCAAGATTTATCATTTGGCGGTTATGCAACCCGACCCCCATGATCGTAAGCGAGAGCATATTCCAGACGCTGTTTTCTTCGAAGACCGGATTGAACGAGCAGTTCTACGTATGCGCGTCGGCGAAGGCAATGTGCCGCCGCAAGCTCCTGAGGTCAAGATCATCAACTTATCCATCGGCGACATGGAGCGCCCATTCATCCATACGCCCAGCCCTTGTGCAAGGTTGCTGGACTGGTTGTCCTGGAAATATCGAGTGCTATTTTGCGTCAGTGCGGGAAATTATTCGGACAGTATCAACGTCGCTATGCCACATAACAAGTTTTCCGCGTTGTCAGACGAGCAGAAAACCACCCACGTTTTGAAGTGTATTGCGCGGCAACTATCGGAACGGCGGTTGTTATCTCCTGCGGAATCAATGAATGCTCTGACTGTGGGGGCATTGCATACTGATGAGTCTGGAGACTATACATTGGGGCAGCGTATCGATCTGTTACCCAGTGCAGCCTTGTTCAGCCCTGCCTCCCGATTTGGGCATGGCTTTCGACGATCTGTCAAACCCGAGATTCTTTTTCCCGGCGGGCGGCGGCTATACGATGATATTCAAATTAACGGACATCACTATCGCCCCCACAAGCTTCCTTTCCCTCCGGGTCAAAGAGTTGCCAATGACAGCAAGCAAGAGGGAGCGCTCTCTGAAATCACGCATACACACGGAACTAGTAATGCTACGGCTTTAGCGACCCGGAGTGGAGTCAGAATCTACGAGGTGCTGGCGCAGTTGCAGGCGGAACACGGCGAGCAGATCAGTGATGGCTTGATGGCGGTGCTCATTAAGACCCTGCTGGTGCATGGCGCTCAACATGGCGAAGAAGCCAAGGCGGCGCTGACCAGGGCGCTGAAGACTGCCGAGAACTCTCGCAGTTTCAAGGAAACTATGTCGCGCTATATCGGTTATGGTGCCGTGAACATCGAGCGTGTGCTGGCGTGTACTGAGCAGCGCGGTACGGTTTTGGGTTGTGGCGAAATAAAAGAGAATGAAGTTCATGAATATCGTTTTCCTTTGCCGGTTGGGCTATCCGGCAGAAATGAATGGCGGCGAATGGTGGTTACTCTGGCTTGGTTTTCTCCGCTCAATCCGAGCCATCGGAATTTGCGGGAGGCAAAACTTGAACTCTCATCTGGTGCTAAATGGGACAACTTGCCGTTGAAGCTTGCCCGCGAGGATGCCGATTATAACCAAGTCTTGCGTGGTACGGTTCAGCATGAAATTCTTGAAGGTAGACGTCAGATATCCGCTTTTCAGGATGGCGAGAATATTTTATTGCACGTGATTTGTAAGAAGGATGCAACTGAAAAGCTAGACGATGTCATTCCATATGGCCTAGCCGTAACACTGGAGGTTGCTGAGGGGGTCAATATTCCAATCTATCAGCAGATTCGCGCCAGAATCAAACCGCAAGTGGCGGTTAGTGCTTTAGTGGAGAATGCTTGATGGCACTGCGTAAAGACTTCTCCGCTTCCACCATGCCATGCAAATCGAATGGAAAATTATAGTGCGATGATCGAAACCGATACCCTCAAAAGCGCCCCACGCCTGGTCACCGCCGCGCCGATTTCCCGCCGCGAGGAAGAAGCCGAGCGCGCCCTGCGTCCCAAGCTGCTCGACGAATACGTCGGCCAGGAAAAGGCGCGCGGCCAGTTGGAAATCTTCATCCAGGCCGCCAGGAAGCGCAATGAAGCGCTCGACCACGTGCTGCTGTTCGGTCCGCCGGGGCTGGGCAAGACCACCCTGGCGCACATCATCGCCCGCGAGATGGGGGTCAATCTGCGCCAGACTTCCGGCCCGGTGCTGGAGCGTCCCGGCGACTTGGCGGCGTTGTTGACCAACCTCGAACCCAACGACGTGCTGTTCATCGACGAAATCCACCGCTTGAGTCCGGTGGTCGAGGAAATCCTCTACCCCGCGCTGGAAGACTACCAGCTCGACATCATGATCGGCGAAGGCCCGGCGGCGCGCTCGGTGAAGCTCGACCTGCCGCCCTTCACCCTGGTCGGCGCCACCACCCGCGCCGGGATGCTCACCAATCCGCTGCGCGACCGCTTCGGCATCGTGGCGCGGCTGGAGTTCTACACCCACGAGGAACTCAAGACCATCGTCGCGCGCTCGGCGCGCCTGCTCAACGTGCACCTCTCCGACGAGGGGGCGATGGAAGTGGCGCGCCGCTCGCGCGGCACCCCGCGCATCGCCAACCGCCTGTTGCGCCGGGTGCGCGACTATGCCGAGGTCAAGTCCGACGGCACGGTGACCAAGGAAACCGCCGACGCCGCGCTGACCATGCTCGACGTGGACAAGATCGGGCTGGACGTGATGGATCGCAAGCTGCTGCTCACCGTGCTGCAAAAATTCGCCGGCGGACCGGTCGGGGTGGAGAATCTCGCCGCCGCCATCGGCGAGGAGCGCGACACCATCGAGGATGTGCTGGAACCCTATCTGATCCAGCAGGGCTACCTGATGCGCACTCCGCGCGGGCGGGTGGCGACCGAACTTGCCTACCGCCATTTCGGCCTGGCGAGCGCCGAGCAGGGCGGCAGCGGGGATTTGTGGCGATGAGCTTCGTCTGGCCGGTGCGCGTCTACTACGAGGACACCGATTCCGGCGGGGTGGTGTACTACGCCAACTATCTGAAGTTCCTCGAACGGGCGCGCACCGAGTGGCTGCGCGCGTTGGGATTCGAGCAATCGGAACTGTTGCGGGCTTATAATGTCATCTTCGTGGTGCGCCGGGTTGAGATCGACTATCTGCGTCCCGCCACGTTCGACGACATGCTGGCCGTGACCGTCAATATCCACGGCGCGGGGCGCAGTTGGATCGAACTCGACCAGGCCGTGGAGCGGGAGGGCGGGGCGGAACTGGTCAAGGCGCGGGTCAAGATCGTCTGCGTCAACGGCCAGACCTTCAAGCCGGTGGCGATTCCCCCGGCGATAAAAGAGAAAATGGAAGAAAACACGTGAATGTCACCCAGGATTTATCCTTTATCGAGCTGATCCTCAACGCCAGCG
Source organism: uncultured Sulfuricella sp. (assembly GCA_964505475.1). Taxonomy (GTDB): domain Bacteria; phylum Pseudomonadota; class Gammaproteobacteria; order Burkholderiales; family Sulfuricellaceae; genus JAGXQV01. The sequence goes on from CAZDIJ010000059.1 coordinate 3,750, forward strand.
TGCTGGTGCAGGGGGTCATGCTGCTGCTGCTGTTCGCCTCGCTGATGTCGTGGTGGACGATATTCCAGAAAATGTTCGCGATCCGCCATGCGGTGAAGCATACCGATCGCTTCGAGGAGGAATTCTGGAGCGGCGCCGACCTCGGCGGCCTGTACCAGCGGATTTCCTCCGGGCGCCAGAGCATCATGGGCATGGAGAAGATATTCGAGGCGGGCTTCCGCGAATTCATGAAACTCAAGCGCCAAGGACGGCTCGACAACACCGCGATCATGGAAGGCACGCGCCGCGCCATGAAGGCGGCCTACCAGCGCGAACTGGATTATCTCGAGGCGGGGCTGGCCTTCCTCGCCTCGGTCGGCTCGGTCAGTCCCTACGTCGGCCTGTTCGGCACGGTGTGGGGCATCATGAACGCCTTTCGCGGCCTCTCCAGCGTGGTGCAGGCGACGCTCGCCCATGTCGCGCCGGGCATCGCCGAAGCCCTGATCGCCACCGCGATGGGGCTGTTCGCGGCGATTCCGGCGGTGCTGGCGTACAATCGCTACGCCCACGACATCGACCGGTTGGCGACGCGCTTCGAGAGCTTCATCGAGGAATTTTCCAACATCCTGCAACGCCAGGCGGCGCCTGCGGCCTGAAGAAATGCGACTGCGCAAATCCCGCCGCTTCATGAACCAGATCAACGTCGTGCCGTACATCGACGTGATGCTGGTGCTGCTGATTATTTTCATGGTCACCGCGCCTCTCATCAATCCCGGCCAGATCGAGCTGCCCTCGGTGGGGCAGTCGCTCAAGCCGCCGGAACAGCCGCTGGAGGTGGAAATCCGCGCCGACAACAGCCTGCGCCTGCGCGACCGCGCCAAATCCATGGCCGAGCGCCGCATCACGCGCGAGGAATTGGTCGATGCGGTCAAGGCGCTCCAGCAGCGCAACCCCGAACAGGCGGTGGTGATTTCCGCCGACAAGAGCGTGCGCTACGAGGAGGTGCTCAAGGTGATGGACGTATTGCAGCGGCATCAGGTTAAAAAGGTCGGCCTGCTGGCCAAACCGCAGGCGGGCTGATGGCGGAAAAACGGCATAACCCGGGGCGCGTCCCGGCAATCATCCTGGCGGTGCTGGTGCACGTGGCGTTCATCGCCGTGCTGGTGTTCGGGGTGGATTGGCAGAACCGCGAGGCCGCTCCGGTCATCGCCGAACTGTGGAGCAGCCTGCCCGGCTCCACGCCGCCCCCGCCGCCCAAGCCTGAGCCGGCGCCGGCGCCGGAACCCAAGCCGGAACCACCCAAGCCCAAGCCTGAGCCGCCCAAACCGGAGATAAAGCCGGAACCCAAGCCTTCCAAGGCCGACATCGCGCTGAAGGCCAAGGAGGAAGCCAAGCGCAAGGAAGAGGAAAAGCGCAAGGAGGAAGAGCGCATCCGCGAGAAACAGGAGAAAAAACGCCAGGAAGAGGAAAGACGTAAGGAAGACGAAAGGAAAAAGCAGGAAGATGCCAGGCGCAAGGAGGAACTGCACCGGCAGATGCTGAGGGATGCGGAAGAGCAGCAGCGCCAGGCGTTGCTCAGCGCCGATGCCAACGTGAAGGAGCGCCAGCGGGCGGCGGCGCGCGCGAGCGAAGTGGACGGCTTCAAGGCCAGGATCGTCGCCAAGATCAAGCCGCTGATCGTCAACCAGCCGTGTTTGCCGCTCAACAACCCGGAGGTGGAATTCGAGGTGCGCTTGATGCCGACCGGCATGCTGCTCGCCGAGCCGCGCCTGAGAAAAAGCAGCGGCGTAGCGCAATGCGACCAGGCCATCGAGCGCGCCATCCTGCGCGCGCAGGCTTTGCCGTTGCCGTCGGATGGCGCGTTGTTTAGCGATTTTCGGGAACTTATCCTGAAATTCAGGCCTAATGAATGAGTGTTTTATGCTATGATAAGTAAATTTTTCTGAATGGAATCGGGTTGTTGCGAGAAATAATGACGAAATTTTTGCGTTGCGCGCTGGCGTGCGTGCTGGTCTTGCCGGGCATGCTTCACGCCGCCCTGACGATCGACATCGTCGGCAGCGGCGCCAACCAGATACCGGTTTCCGTTGTCCCCTTCGCCATCGAGAAAACCCTGTCGCAGCCGCTCAGCGCGATCATCGCCGCGGATTTGCAGCGCAGCGGCCTGTTCAAGCTGATCGACCCCTCCTTCGCCGCCATGCAGCCGTCCGAACCCGCCGACGTGAACTACCCGGAGTGGCGCGGGCGCGGCGTCGAGGCGCTCGTCATCGGCGCCGTGGCGCCGCGCGCGGACGGCAAGCTGGATGTGCGCTTCCGCCTGCTCGACGCGGTCAAGCAGACCCAGCTTGCCGGCTTCAGCTATGCCGTGACGCCCAATCAACTGCGCCTGACCGCGCACAAGATCGCCGACATCGTTTACGAAAAATTGACCGGCGATGTCGGGGTGTTCAGCACCAAGATCGCCTACGTCGTGAAAAGCGGCAAGCGCTATGAGTTGCAGGTGGCCGATGCGGACGGCTACGGCGCCCAAACCGTCGTCGCGTCGAACGAGCCGCTGATCTCCCCGTCCTGGTCGCCGGATGGCGGCCGCCTGGCCTATGTGTCGTTCGAGAAGCAAAAACCCATCATTTACGTCCAGTCGCTGCTCGACGGCTCGCGCCGGGCGGTATCGCAGTTCAAGGGCAACAACAGCGCGCCGTCCTGGTCGCCGGACGGCGGCAAACTGGCGGTGGCGCTGACCAAGGACGGCAACACCCAGATTTACACCATCAACGCCGACGGCAGCGGCGTGAAGCGCATCTCCTACAGCTCCGGCATCGACACCGAGCCGAATTTCTCGCCCGACGGCAAGAGCCTGATCTTCACCTCCGACCGCGGCGGCTCGCCGCAAGTCTACCGGGTTTCTGCGGATGGCGGCGATGCATCGCGCCTGACCTTCGATGGCAATTACAACGTGACGCCGCGCTATGCCCCGGACGGCAAGAGCTTCGTTTTCGTCCAGCGGATCAACGGTTCGGCGTTCAATATTGCGGTGCAAGACCTGGCGACCTGGCAAGTGCAGTTGCTGACCGACACGCGCAAGGATGAATCACCCAGCTTCGCGCCCAACGGCAAGATGATTCTGTACGCCACGGAAATCGGCGGGCGCGGGGTGCTGGCTGCGGTATCGAGCGATGGTCGGGTGAAGCAGCGCCTGTCCACGCAGGCGGGCGACGTGCGGGAACCAGCATGGGGACCGTTGTTGAAAAATCAGTAAGTCAATCAAGGAGAGGTAACGTGAAAAAAATCGTATTTAGCGCATTGTTGGTCAGTCTGCTGGCGGCTTGCTCGAGCCAGGAAGTGAAAGAGCAGCCCAAGGCTCCGGTGGAATCCCGCATGCCGTCCGGCGACGCGGGCGCGCAGACCCAGGGTTCGCAAGACCAGGGCGTGAAAGGCCAGGCATCGGGTGCGGACGCGCTGAAGGACCCCAACAACATTCTCTCCAAGCGCAGTGTGTATTACGATTTCGACAAGTACGATGTCAAGGACGAGTACAAGCCGATGGTCGAGGCGCATGCCAAGTACCTCAACGCCAACAAGGGCGCCAACGTGGTCGTGATCGGCAACTGCGACGAGCGCGGCAGCCGCGAGTACAACATCGCCCTGGGACACAAGCGCGCGCAGAGCGTGGGCAAGATGATGAGCGTGCTCGGCGTGGGCGAGAAGCAGATCGAAATGGTGAGCTTCGGCGAAGAGAAGCCGCGCGCGACTTGCCATGACGAGTCCTGCTGGAAGGAAAACCGCCGCAGCGACATCACCTACCAGGGCGAATAAGCCATGCGCCGCGCAGCACTTGCCCTGATATTGCTGGGAGCCAGTCCGTGGAGCGCCGCGGGCTTGTTCTCCGACGACGAGGCGCACAAGAAGATCGCCGACTTGCAGCAGCAGGTGCAGGTGCTGGAAACGCGGCTGGCCGCCGCCGAGAGCATGGCGCAGACGCAAAGCAAGGGGATGATGGATCTGGTGTCGCAGTACGACGCGCTCAAGGCAGAGTTGAACAAGCTGCGCGGCCAGAACGAAGTCTATGCGCACGACATCGAAACCACGCAAAAGCGTCAGCGCGATCTTTACGCCGATCTCGACGGGCGCCTGCGCAAGCTGGAACGGAGCGCCGCCCAAGCCGATGCGGGCGAGGCCAGGCCGGCAAGCGCCGGCGAGCCGCCCGCCCTGGCGGCGCCGGTGCCGCAATTGGCTCCGGTTCCGCAGTTGGCGCCTGCCGCCGCCAGCCCCGGCGACGAACTCAAGGCCTACGATAGCGCGCTCAACCAGTTCAAGGTCGGCAATTACCAGGGCGCCATCGCCAGTTTCCAGAGTTTCGCCGCCGCTTATCCCAACAGTCCGCTGACGGCGAGCGCCTATTACTGGATCGGTAACTCCTACTTCAATCTGCGCGATTATAAAACCGCGATTGCCAGCCAGCAGAAGCTGATCGGCCTGTTTCCCACCAGCCCGAAAGTGCCGGATGCCCTGCTCAACGTGGCAAGCTGCCAGCAAGGGCTGGGCGACATGGCGGCCGCCAGGAAGACCCTGGAAGAGTTGGTGGCCAAATATCCGATCAGCAACGCCGCCGATCTGGCGAAGAAGCGTCTCGCCAATTTGAGATGACCGCGCCGGCAACCGCGCCGGCACTGCGCGTCAGCGAAATATTCCATTCCCTGCAGGGCGAGACGACGCGAGTCGGCTTGCCCACCGTTTTCATCCGCCTCACCGGCTGCCCCCTGCGCTGCACCTACTGCGATACCCGCTATGCCTTCGAGGGCGGTGTGACCATGACGCAGGCCGAAGTTTTGGAGCAGGTCTGGGCATTCCAGCCCCATTACGTCACCGTCACCGGCGGCGAACCGCTGGCGCAGAAAGGTTGCCTGCCGCTGCTCGAAGCCCTGTGCGGCGCGGGTTATTCGGTGTCGCTGGAAACCGGCGGCGCCTTGGATATTTCCGCCGTCGACCCCCGCGTCTCGCGCATTCTCGACATCAAGACGCCGGGTTCGGGTGAGTCGGACAAAAACCGTTGGCGGAATCTCGACGTGCTGACCTCCCACGACGAGATCAAGATCGTCCTGTGCGACGAGGCGGATTATCTCTGGGCGCGGCAAATCCTGCACGAACGGAAACTGGCGGACAAATGTCCGGTGCTGTTCTGCGCCGTCCACGACCGCCTGGAACCGGCGCGACTGGCCGGCTGGATACTGCGCGACCGTTTGCCGGTGCGCTTGCAGGTGCAATTGCACAAGCTGCTGTGGGGCAGCGAGCAGGGACGCTAGACGGTGCCCCCGGAAATGCGCCGCTGGGATATTTTCTGCCAGGTGGTGGACAACTACGGCGACATTGGCGTGTGCTGGCGGCTGGCGCGCCAGTTGGCGGCCGAATTCGGCTTGACGGTGCGCCTTTGGGTGGATGAGCCGGAAGCCTTGCGCAAGATGCTGCCGGCGCTCGATCCATCCCTGGAAACTCAATGCCATGCCGGCGTGGAAGTGCGCCGCTGGACGGCGGACTTCCCCGACGCCGAAGCGGCGGACGCGGTGATCGAGGCGTTCGGCTGCAAGCTGCCCGCTTCCTACCTCGCCGCCATGGCCGCGCGGACGGTGAAGCCGGCCTGGATCAACCTGGAATACCTCAGCGCCGAGGAATGGGTGGGCGGCTGCCACGGCTTGCCGTCGCCCCATCCGCAACTGCCGCTGGTCAAGCATTTCTTCTTTCCCGGCTTCACCGCGCGGAGCGGCGGGCTGCTGTTGGAAAGCGGCCTGCTGGAGCGGCGCGACGCATTCCGCCGCTCGCCGCGGGAAAAGGCTGTTTTTTGGGCGGAACTGGGGTGCGCGCCGCCACCGCCCGATACCGTCGCGGTCTCGCTGTTCTGCTATGCCAATTCGGCGCTGCCGGGGCTGTTGGATGCGTGGGCGGAATCGGCCTCCCCGGTATTCTGCCTGGTTCCTGAAGGCAAGCCCGCCGCCGCCGTGGCCGAAGCGTTCGGCAAGGAGCGGCTGGCGCCGGGAGAGCGGATCGGGAAGGGTAGCCTGGCGCTGCAAATCCTGCCGTTCCGTGCGCAGGACGACTATGACCGCTTGCTATGGGCCTGCGACTGCAATTTCGTGCGCGGCGAGGATTCCTTCGTGCGCGCCCAATGGGCGGCGCGTCCCTTCGTTTGGCAGATCTATCCCCAGGAGGAAAAAGCGCACGAGAAAAAGCTGGCGGCATTCCTCGACCTTTATTGCGCCGGGTTGCCGGCGGCGGCAGCGGCGGCGATGCGCGGTATGTGGTGGGGATGGAACCGGGAAGGCGTGACGGGGTCGAATTGGACGGATTACTGGAAACAGCGCGCCGTCCTGGAACGCCATGCGCGAGACTGGGCGGATAAGCAGAAGGAAAACGGCGGCTTGGCATCGAACCTGGTGGATTTTTGTAAAGCTATGATAAAATAACCGGTTTTATACATCCCCCTTACTTTTCAAGCAGGACGAAAGATATGAAAACAGCACAGGAAGTACGCGCAGGCAACGTGATTATGGTCGGCAGCGACCCCATGGTCGTCCAGAAAGCGGAGTACAGCAAATCCGGGCGCAATGCGTCCGTGGTCAAGATGAAGATGAAGAACCTGCTCACCGGTTCCGCCGCCGAAACCGTGTACCGCGCCGACGACAAGTTCGACGTGGTGGTGCTGGAGCGCAAGGAGGCGACCTATTCCTACTTCGCCGACCCGATGTATGTGTTCATGGACAGCGAATACAACCAGTTCGAGGTGGAAAAGGACAACATGGGCGACGCGCTCAACTACCTCGAAGACGCCATGCCCTGCGAAGTGGTGTTCTACAACGAAAAGCCGATCTCGGTCGAACTGCCCAACACCATCGTGCGCGAAATCATCTACACCGAACCCGCGGTGCGCGGCGATACTTCCGGCAAGGTGATGAAGCCCGCCAAGATCTCCACCGGCTTCGAACTGCCGGTTGCCTTGTTCTGCGACATCGGCGACAAGATCGAAATCGACACCCGCACCGCCGAATTCAAGCGCCGCATTGCTGCTTGATGCCGGAGTGCAACGGGATGACAAAAGCCGGCTTCCAGCCGGCTTTTGTTTTCATGCCTCTAAACTATTCTCAGCAAACGTCCACCCCCCTCCCTTGCGCGCATAGCGCGCGGGGGAGGGGGTGGACGTTTGCCCGCATGGCAGCCTCTGTTTTGCCCCCATCCCGGCCTTCCCCCGCACGCAGGGGAAGGGGCGTCGCGGTCGGCAATCACCTGAAAATGGTTCAGAGGCATATTTGTTTTTCCGGGGCAGGGATATTGCTGAAACAGGCTCTTATTCCAAAGCGAAGGAAGGTAAAAAGTGCAACCGCTCCCGGCTTCACCCCCTCAATCCCACGCGGAAATCCACGGCTGGCCGGTCATCAGCCTGCGCTGAGCCATTGATCGTTGTCAATGCCTTGTTGCGGCGGTTCGCTAGAATGTCATGACGTTGTAATAATTCTCTTGCATGGGAGGCTGGTCATGGCATTCGTCGATTGGAGCGATCAATACAGCGTCAATAACCGTGAAATAGATGAGCATCATCGGCATTTGTTCTCTCTCGTCAATGAACTGCATGTGGCGATTCTTGCCAGGAAAGGGCGGGCTGAGGCCGAGGGAGTCTTGGAGTGGCTGGTCGCCCATTCCCAAGAGCATTTCGCGGCCGAGGAGCGGCTGATGCAGGCAGGCGGTTATCCGCGCTACCAGGCGCACAAGGAAGAGCACGACAGGCTGTTGCGGCAGCTCGGCGAACTGGAGCACAAACTTCGCCAGAGCCGCTCCGGCGCTGCGCCGGACATGCTAGCCTTCCTGGTGGGAGATTGGCTGGTCGGCCATATTCTCGGCATGGACAAGGAATACGCCTTGTCGCGCACGCTCCCGGCGCGCCGTGCCGCGCACCGGGAAAAACAGCTCGCCTGACATTTCGTTTCCTCCAGAGCGGTATCCGGCGAGCGGCTATAATGCCACTTTCCCTCGGATTGCCGCGCATGCTTCGCACCCTTTCCATTCTGCTGCTAGCCTTGTGCAGCCTACTGGCCGGACTGTTTTCCGGCAGTGCCGACTTGTCCGCCGTCGAGGTGTGGCGGGCGTTGGCGGGGGAGGGGGCGGATACCACCCTGGCGATCGTCTGGCAATTGCGTCTGCCGCGCGTGGCGGCGGCGTTCGCTTGCGGCGGCCTGTTGGCGTTGGCCGGCGCGCTGTTCCAGGCGCTGCTGCGCAATCCACTGGCCGATCCCTATATCCTCGGGGTTTCCGGCGGGGCGGCGGTGGGCGCCCTGTCCGCCATCCTGCTCGGGCTGGCGGCGCTGGCGGTGAACCTTGCCGCCCTGGCGGGCGCGCTGGCGGCGATCGCTCTGGTGTTCATCCTGAGCCGCAACGGCACGGGATGGGACATGCACCGTCTGCTGCTCACCGGAGTGGTGCTGGCGGCCGGTTTCGGCGCCATGGTCAGCCTGCTGTTGGCGTTGGCGCCGCTGCTGGAAACGCGCGGCATGCTGTTCTGGCTGATGGGCGACGTGGCGCAGGCGCAGGCGCCGGGACTCGCCTGGGCGGTGCTGGCGACGGCGCTGATCCTGGCTTACGGGCTGGCTCCCGGCCTCGACGTGCTCGCGCTCGGCGAAGCCAAGGCGCGTTCGCTCGGCGTCGCGGCCGCGCCGCTGCAAGGCGCGTTGTATTTCGTCGCTTCCGCAGCCACCGCCGTGGCGGTGATGGAGTGCGGCACCATCGGTTTCGTCGGCCTGATCGTGCCGCACGCCCTGCGTCTCGCCGGGGTTGCCGGCCATCGCCGTCTGCTGCCGCTGGCCGCGCTGGCAGGCGGCAGTTTCCTGGTGCTGGCCGATACCCTGGCGCGTAGCGCGCTGGCGCCGCAACAGCTGCCGGTCGGCGTGCTCACCGCCCTGCTCGGCGTGCCGGCCATGCTGATCTTGTTGCGGAAATCATGAAAGCTTCCGTCACGGATGAACACAGATTTACACGGATTATCAAAAAATTCCCGATATTCCGCGCCATGATTTATCTGTGTAAATCCCTGTTCATCCGTGGCTAAGAGGGATTTTAGGAAAAAAATGCTGAGCGCCGAAAACCTCATCCTCTCCGTTCCCGGCAAAGTGCTGTATAGCGGCCTGTCTCTGTCCGTCCATCCCGGCGAATGCTGGGCGATCCTCGGCTGCAACGGCAGCGGCAAGACCACCCTGCTGCATGCCTTGAGCGGTCTGGCGCCGCCGCTGGGCGGGAATGTGGCGCTGGATGAAAAAAATTTTGCCGGTTACCCGCGCCGCGAGCTGGCGCGCGCGATCGGCGTGCTGCTACAGGATGAGGCGCAGGGGTTCTGGGGGACGGTGCTGGAATATGCCTTGCTCGGCCGCTATCCCCATGGCGACGAGGATGGCGGCGCGGCACTGGCCGCCTTGCGGCGTAGCGGCATGGAGGCATTCGCGCCGCGGCGCCTGGCTACCCTGTCCGGCGGCGAGCGCCAGCGCGTGCGCATCGCCCAGTTGCTGGCGCAGGCGCCGCGCCTGTATTGCCTCGACGAACCGCTACAGCACCTCGATTTACGCCATCAGGCCGGGATGATGGCGCTGTTCCGCGAACTGGCGCAAGAGGATGGCAGCGCCGTGGTCATGGTGCTGCACGAACCCTGGTGGGCGGTGCGCTATTGCAGTCACGCCCTGCTGCTGTTCGGTGACGGTCAAACCCTGGGCGGCGCGGTGCAAACCGTGCTGAACGGCGAAAACCTGGAAAAGCTCTACGGTTGCCCGACTATCGACCCCATTTGTGTATAATTCCGAAATGGCTTTCAACCACGGGGGGCACGGGGAAAATGCAAGAAAAACAAGGTGATGTAATGAGCTTCCGGGTTGCCTGAAAGGCGGATTGGGTTGTGGGTGTCAACCGCTTGAATTTAGAGTCTATTTCAGTAAGTTTCATACCCCGTGTTCCCCGTGGTTCGATCGCGGTTTCCAGGACGATTTTCCAAGACAATGATTCGTAAATTTCTACACCGCGTTTTCAAGCGACCCGCGCTCGCCCATGTGGAAGGCAAAGAGCCGCGCGTCATCCCGCTCAAGCAGCACGGCATCACTCCCGACCACATCAGCCCGTGCGCCCTCAAGGTCACCGAAGGACTGCGCCACGCCGGTTTCAAGGCCTTCGTGGTGGGCGGCGCGGTGCGCGACCTGCTGATCGGCCGCGAACCCAAGGACTTCGACGTCGCCACCGATGCCGAACCCGAGGAGGTGCGCCAGCTGTTCCGCCGTTCGCGCATCATCGGGCGGCGCTTCCGCATCGTCCACGTGATGTGCGGCCAGGAAACCATCGAGGTCTCGACCTTTCGCGCCATGCAGGCCAACGGCGAGGACAACGGCAACGGCGACTCCAATACCGACGAGGAAAGCGGCCGCATCCTCAGCGACAACGTATTCGGCAGCCAGGCCGAGGACGCCATGCGCCGCGACTTCACCGTCAACGCCCTGTATTACGAGCCGCACAAGATGGAAATCTGGGATTACTGCCACGGCGTGGCCGATCTCAAGGCCGGGCTGCTGCGCGTCATCGGCGACCCGGCGCGGCGTTACCGCGAAGACCCGGTGCGCATGTTGCGCGCGGTGCGGCTGGCGGCCAAGCTGGGGCTGAAACTCGATCCGGCGGCGCGCAAGCCCATTCATGCGCTCGCCGAACGCTTGCAGGAGGTGCCGCCGGCGCGCATTCTGGTGGAAATGGAAAAACTGCTGCTGTCCGGCCATGCCGTGCAGAGCGTCGAGGAATTGCGCCGCGAGAACCTGCACCATGGCCTGCTGCCGCTGCTCGACGTGATTCTCGAACAGCCGCTGGGCGAGCGCTTCGTCATGCTGGCTTTGGCCAAGACCGACGAACGCATCGCCCAAGGCAAGCCGGTGACGCCCGCCTACCTGTTCGCCGCCCTGCTGTGGCACGAAGTTCTGACCGCCTGGGAAAAAATCCAGGCCGATGGCGAGCGGCCGATTCCCGCGCTGCACCAGGCCATGGATCAAGCGCTCGACACCCAACGCGAGACTCTCGCCGTCCCGCGCCGTTACGACGCCACCATGAAGGAAATCTGGGGCTTGCAGCCGCGCTTCACCCAGCGCGGCGGCCAGCGTCCCTATCGTCTGCTGGAACATCCGCGCTTCCGCGCCGCCTATGATTTTTTGCTGATGCGCGCCGAAAGCGGCGAGGTCGATGCCGAACTGGCGCAGTGGTGGACCGATTTCCAGGAAGCCGGAGACGAAGAACGCCAGCGCATGCTACTCGCCGACGAAACACCGAAAAAACGCCGCCGCAAGCGTAAGCCCAAGGCTCCCGCTCCCATGCAGGAAGCGGCTTCGTGAGCGCCATCCCGCAACGCGCCTGCATCGGCCTGGGCAGCAATCTGGCCGAGCCGGAGCGCCAGATACTCCAGGCCTTCGAGGAACTGGCGCGCCTGCCCCACACCCGCCTGGCCGCCTGCTCCTCGCTGTACCGCAGCGCCCCGGTGGGCTATGCCGACCAGCCGGACTTCGTCAATGCCGTGGCGCTGCTCGATACCACCCTCACGCCGCTGCAACTGCTTCATGCCCTGTTCGCACTGGAGCACCGCCACGGCCGTGAGCGCACCTTCCGCAATGCGCCGCGCATCCTCGATCTCGACCTGCTGCTCTACGACGGCCTGATCTGCCACGAACCCGGCCTGACTCTGCCGCACCCGCGCATGCACGAGCGCGCCTTCGTGCTCCGCCCCCTCCTCGAAGTCGCGCCGCAATGCGTCATTCCCGGGCGCGGCGCGGCGGCGCAATGGCTGGAATCCTGCGGCGGCCAGGCGGTCGAATGCATGGAATATCCCGTTGAAGCTCGGAGGGTCAGCGCATGATTACCCAACACCAGCTCCACAAGATGACCGCCGCCGGCGAGAAAATCGCCGTCCTGACCTGCTACGATGCCAGCTTCGCCGCCCTGCTCGACGAGGCCGGCGTGGAAGTGCTGCTGGTCGGAGACTCGCTCGGCATGGTGGTGCAGGGCGAGCAGACCACCCTGCCGGTGACGCTCGCCGACATGGTCTACCATACCCGTTGCGTCGCGCGCGGCGCGAAACAGGCCTTCATCGTCGCCGACCTGCCCTTCGCCAGTTACCAGCTCAGCCCTCAGCAGGCCTACGCCAGCGCCGCGCAATTGATGGCGGCGGGCGCTCACATGGTCAAGCTCGAAGGCGGCGCGGCGATGGTCGAAACCACGGCTTTCCTGGTCGAGCGCGGCATCCCGGTATGCGCCCACGTCGGCCTGACTCCCCAGTCGGTGCACCAATTGGGAGGCTACCGGGTGCAGGGCAAGACCGAGCACGCCGCCAGGAAACTTCTGGAAGACGCCCTCGCCCTGCAACAGGCGGGCGCCGGCATGATCGTGCTGGAAGCAATTCCGGCGGCACTGGCGAAGCAGGTCACCCAGCGCCTGGCGATACCCACCATCGGCATCGGCGCGGGCGCGGATTGCTCCGGGCAGGTGCTGGTGCTGTACGATCTGCTGGGAATCTATCCAGGCAAGCCGCCCAAGTTCGCCAAGGATTTTCTCGCCGGCGCCGCTTCGGTTCGGGAGGCGGTGGCGGGGTATGTCAGAGCGGTGAAGAGCGGCGGTTTTCCCGACGCCGAGCATAGTTTCTGAACGGGCCTGGGGGCGGCTGGATATTCGGTTCGCGTTCCTGAAAATCAGGATGCGTCGAGCATCCGCTGCAACGCCACCTTGGCGAGCTGCGCTTCCTGCACCGGCACGGTGATGCGGTTGACGACGTGGCCGGCGACGAGGTTTTCCAGGCACCAGGCGAGGTGTTGCGGGTCGATGCGCGCCATGGTGGAGCACATGCACACGGTGGGCGCCATGAACTGGACGATCTTGCCTTCGGCCTTGAATTCCTCGGCGAGACGGTTGACCAGGTTGAGTTCGGTGCCGACCAGCCAGCGCGTGCCGGGCGCCGATTCGGCGATGACCTTGATGATGTATTCGGTGGAGCCGACGTAATCCGATTTCTCGCACACTTCGAAACAGCATTCGGGATGGGAGATCACTTTGCCGTCGGGATGTTCGGCGCGGAATTTGTCGATGTGCTGCGGCTGGAACATCTGGTGCACCGAGCAGAAGCCCTTCCATAAAATGATCCTGGCCTTGGCGATCTGCTCCGCGGTGAGGCCGCCCATCGGCTGGTCCCAGTCCCACATCACCATGTCTTCGAGCGGGA
>CAZDIJ010000060.1:0-16950 GCA_964505475.1 uncultured Sulfuricella sp.
AGGGCTACCCTCTTAAACTCGACTCAATATTGTCTTGACTGAGGGGGCCACTATAACCCGCTGTTACAGGAAGAGAAAAAATCAGCAAAAAGAGAAAGAGAATTCGCACGTCTAACCTTTCATTATGTTAAATAAAGGGCGTGCACCCGATGACTATCCCCTTAAAGAGTAAAATCACCCACTTTCACGAAGCAACAAATTGGTTTATAACGCCAATCATCACCATAACCCAAGGTTGCCGGAATCAGGAATGAGAGACCCGCTGGATAAGAAAACTATGGATTTTGCCGACTCGGAAATTCCTGTTTCAGGTGGCCATGTCTTGATGGATAGGCATCGCCATATCGCTATCGTTACGAAGAGAACGTCCAAGTTCGCGCAACTTGTCCGTGTTCAGGCGAACACTTTGAGGATTTCAAAGATCACTTCGAAACAGCTCATAACGGAATGGGTCAATGCGGACTATCCTTTTGAAGATGCCGTGGCAAGGCTTCTGGAACTGGGTAAAAAGCACGGTATTACCGAGCATGCCCGTAAGGCTTTGGAATCCCTGGTGGCAAACAGCAAAAGGCCGGTTCAATTCAGCCTGTTCGACTGTTGAGGGCTGCCGGGGGGAAGGAATGGTAAATCTGACGCAGCATGCTGCGATTTTGTGTGCCAGCTATCAACGCTTGACAGGTCGTGAGTTGATTCCGCCTAGAACAATTCGGGAAAGCATTGCCGCTTATCTGGAAAACGCGCCTTTTGCATTGGTTTCGCACGATACGCAAGCCGATCCGGTATTTAATTACGGCAACAGAATTGCACGGGAACTCTTTGAAATGACTTGGGATGAGTTGACCTCCCTGCCCTCTCGCTTGTCCGCCGAACCGGTCAGGCAAATGGAAAGGGCGCGTCTGCTAAGCGATGTTTCCAGGAGGGGCTATGTCGACAACTATTCAGGAATCCGCATATCAAAGAGCGGTCGGCGATTCGAAATCAAGAATGCGACGATATGGAACCTATTCGATAACGAAGGGGGGAGCCATGGGCAGGCGGCATTAATCAGAAGTTGGGCGGATATCTCTCTGCAAGAAGCAAATCCCCGTAGCCAAGCGTAATTCAAGCGCTTGAATTATTTCGCTTCCGACGGAACCGGCAGCTTCATCAATTTAAAGAAGTTACGTGTCGTTTGTTGCATAACTTCTTCTGTTTCAATATCTTTAATCCTTGCTATTTCTTCTGCCACATACCTGACGAAGGCTGGTTGATTGATTTTTCCCCGGTGCGGCGCCGGCGCCAGATAGGGTGAATCCGTTTCAACCAGGATGCGCTCCAAGGGGACGGCGCGCGCAACTTCCTTGACTTGCGTGGCGTTCTTGAACGTGACGATGCCGGAAAAAGAGATATGGAAATTCATTGCCAAGGCTTGTTGCGCCACATCCAGATTTTCCGTGAAGCAATGCATGATTCCTCCTGTTTCGCCAGCCTTTTCCTCCTCCAGGAGGCGCAGGGTGTCGCCCGCCGCCTCGCGGGTGTGGACGATCAGCGGCTTGCCTACTTGGCGGGCGGCGCGGATATGGGTGCGAAATCTTTCCCGCTGCCATGCCAGATCGCCTTTGAGGCGGTAGTAATCCAGGCCGGTTTCACCGATGGCGAGCACCTTGGGATGCCTGGCCAGTTCGGCTAGTTCGTCGATTGTCGGTTCGTGCGCGTTTTCATAATCGGGATGCACTCCAACCGAGGCATAAAGATTGGCATGCGCTTCCGCCAAGGCGAGCACTTTGGGAAAATCCTCGATGTTCACGCCGATGCATAAGGCATGGCCGACGCCGTTTTGCCGCATATTGCCTAGCAATTCGTCAATGTTTGCGGCGAGTTCGGGAAAATCGAGATGACAGTGTGAGTCGACCAGCATGGGCATGTTTACATGGTGTGGGTCGGACGGCTGGATTTGAGGGTGCCGCCCAGCAGGCCTTCGATCTTGTTACGCACCGCGATGCCGTTTTCATTCTCGCTGAATTGGACGCCGATGCCCTGCGTCTTGTTATTCTGCGACCCCACGGGGGTGATCCAGGCGACGTGTCCATCGACAGGCAATTTAGCCGGTTCGTCGAGCAATGTCAGCAGCATCAACACCTCGTCACCGATGCGATATGGCTTCGGAGTCGGAATGAATATTCCTCCCCCCTTTAGATAAGGCATATAGGCGGCGTACAGCGCCGAGCGCTCCTTGATGGTCAGCGATAAGACTCCCGGGCGCGAGGCGGGTTGCGGAATGCTATCTGACACGGGCGCCCTCCTGTTTTCGATTCACGGACTGCCAGAACGAGAGCAGCAACTGCTCCAGCAACAGGCGGACATTGAGCGGATGGTGGAGACTTCTTTGCGCGACGATCAGGTCGCTTTGAAAACCGAGTAGCCGCGGAATATTTATGGCATCCGCCATCGCCGTGAGTTTATCAGAGAAGTCCTGATGGTAGCGTACCTTGCCTGTTGCGTGCGCGCAAAGCAAATCGTAAACCCAGGTTTGCAGCCAATTCAACACCCATGCCAGTTCCAGTTTCTCGCTCATCTCGGCGAGCGCAAATGGATCGAGTTTTTCGTCCAGGCTTGCCAGGAAGGCTGCGCGCTTTTCGCGGTAGCCGGCATCGCTCAGCGCAAGCGCCCGCAACGGCGCAAAACCGGCTTGGGCAAGGCTGACTTCCGGCTCGGCAACCCCCTGCGCCTGCAACCATTCATGGGCTTGCCGGCGCGAAGGAACCGGCATGGCGATTTTCAGGCAACGGCTGCGGATGGTGGGCAATAGGCGTTGCAGTTGATGTGAAACCAAAATAAACAAGGTGTTGGAAGGAGGTTCTTCAAGTGTTTTGAGCAATGCGTTGGCGGCCTGTACGTTCATCGCTTCCGCAGGATGAAGCAGGATCACCCGCATCCCGCCACGGCTGGCGGAAAGGCCGACGGAGCCGATCAATTCGCGCACTTGGGCTACGGTTATCAAATGATTCTGTTTTTTTTCCTTGTCCTCCTTGGCGTCGTCCGTACCACTGGCTTCGGCGGACGTTTCGCTATCCGGACACAGCAGATGCAAATCGGGGTGGGTGCCGGCGGCCAGCCATCCGCACGCCGCACAACGCCCGCAAGCTATGCCGCCGCTATCGGGGTCCTCGCACAGCATGGCATGGGCGAAGTGCTCGGCGAAATCGCGTTTGCCGGTGCCGCTTTGCCCATACAACAGCAAGGCATGCGACTGGCTTTGCCTGCGCTCGATAATCTCTTGCCAACGCTTTGATTGCCATGGGTAAATCATAAATTCAGAATGCCGAGATGATCTCTTCGATGTTTTTTTGAATTTCGCCCAAGCCGCGCGTGGCGTCGATAACGCGGAAACGCCGGGGAAATTGCCGGGCGCGGCTCAAATAGCTTTCGCGCACCCGTTGAAAAAAATCCTGTTTTTCCTGCTCGAAGCGGTCAAGGGTGGCATTATTCGCCAAACGCTGGCGGCCTACCTCGACCGGAACATCGAACAGCAAGGTCAGATCGGGCTGCAAGCCTTCCTGCACCCATTGCTCCAGAGCCAGCAGCTTGTTTTCGTCCAATCCCCTGCCCCCGCCTTGGTAAGCGAAGCTGGCATCGCCGAAGCGGTCCGAAATGACCCATTTGCCCGCATCGAGAGCGGGACGGATCACTTTGTCCAGATGCTCGCGGCGTGCGGCGAACATCAGCAAGGCCTCGGTTTCCAGGTGCATGGGCTGGCTCAGCAGGATTTCCCGCAACTTCTCGCCCAGCGGCGTTCCGCCCGGTTCCCGGGTGACCACGATGCCATGCCCCTGCGCGCGCAGGCGATTGGCCAGCCAATCGAGATGGGTGCTTTTGCCGGCGCCGTCGATGCCTTCGAAAGTGATGAATTTGCCTGTCATGGTCGGTTCAACTGATAGCGAGCCACTGCCCGGTTGTGCTCCGTCAAGGAACCTGAAAAATAGTGCGTGCCGTTGCCCTTGGCGACGAAATACAATGCCGGCGATTTGGCCGGATGCAGCGCCGCCTGGATCGCCTCGCCGCCCGGCATGGCGATCGGCGTGGGCGGCAGGCCGCCACGGGTGTAGGTATTATACGGCGTATCCGCGAGCAAATCGCGTTTGCGCAGGTTGCCGTCGAATGCCTCTCCCAGCCCGTAGATGACCGTGGGATCGGTTTGCAGACGCATGCCGATGCGCAAGCGGTTGACGAAAACCGCAGCGATCATCGGGCGCTCGCTGGCCTGGCCGGTTTCCTTTTCGATGATCGAGGCCATGGTCAATGCCTCGTAAGGGGTGGCGTAAGGCAAATCCGGGGCACGTTCGTTCCACGCTTGGCCAAGGCGGGATTGCATCATGCGGTACGCGCGTTTGAGGATGGAAACGTCGCTCATGCCCCGACTGAAATAGTAGGTGTCCGGGAAGAACATCCCTTCCGCGGCCTCGCCGTCCACTTCGAGTCGCCGCAAGATTTCTTGCTCCGTCATGGCGAGCGTGGTGTGACGCACTGCCGGGTGGTCGTTGAGCGCCTTGCGCACCTGGCGGAACGTCCAGCCTTCGATGAATACTACCTGGCTCTGGGTCACATCGCCGCGCGTCAGCTTGAGAAACAGGCGATAAGGGGTGATTTCCCCTTCCAGCAGGTAATTGCCGGCCTTGATGTCGTTGGCCTTGCCCAATGCGCGCACGAGGAAGATAAAACTCCACGGCTCCGCGATCAGCTTCTCGTCGGCCAACTGGCGCGCCACGGAGCGCAGGCTGCTGCCATGCTTGATTTCAAGTTCGCGGGGCGAGGGTTCCAAGGCAAGCGGCATTACGGCGAAGTACGCCATCCAGCAGACCGCCGCGAGGCCGACAAGCAGGAGCAGCGAAAATGCGAGTTTGATCGGTCTAAACATGGGATTCGGCCAGAAATTTACGGATTTGCGGCGAGCAGGCGCCGGCGCCCCAGGTTTTGGCGCCGATTTCGCGTATTTGCCATATGCCGATCAGGCTGTTGCACACCATGACCTCATCGGCGCGCCACAATTCATCCAGTGCGACATCCCGGATTTCACATGGCATTCCCGTGTCGAGCGCCCAGGCGCAAATGCGCTCGCGGGTCACTCCCGCGACACCGCATCGGCTTAGCTCGGGTGTCACCAGGATGCCCCCCCGGACGAGAAACAGGTTGCTGCTTACCCCTTCAGCCAGATTGCCGCGCTGGTCGAGCAGCAATCCCTCGGCGACTGACGGATCATTCCATTCGGCGCGCGCCAGCACGTTTTCCAGGCGGTTGAGATGCTTGATTCCGGCAAGGCGCGGCTGGTCGGACAGGCGCAATTCGCACAAGCGCGCCTTGATGCCGTCACGGGCATTTCCGGGCGGATAGCCCGGCACGGCGCTGCCGATGACGATGCGGCTCGCTTGCGCATGGACAGGCAAAACATAGCCGCGTTCGCCCTGCCCTCTGGTGACGATGATTTTTACCACGCCATTTTCCCGATTGCGGGCAACCTGTTCGACTTCATCCCGCAGCAGCCGTTCCGGGGGCGGAGGAATATTCAAGCGCCGGCAATCGTCGCTCAATTTGTCAAAATGGCGTTGCCAGCATTGCGGATGGCCGCCGCTCACCGCCAAGGTGCGGTAAACGCCGTCGCCGTATGCCAATCCACGGTCGGTGACGGCAATTTTGTCTTCCGCCGCGCCATTTACCAGAATCATGTTTCCAGCGCCTTCAGCAAGCCTTTCGCCTTGGCTCGCGTCTCGTCGAGTTCGCGCGCCGGGTCGGAATCCGCCACGATACCCGCGCCGGCCTTGAACGACAATTCCGTATCGCTGAGCATGAAAGTGCGGATCAGGATGTTCATATCCATGCTGCCGTCGCGGTTGAGATAACCCATGCTGCCGGTATAGGCGAAGCGCGGCGAGGCCTCCAATTCACGGATGATTTGCATGGTGCGCACCTTGGGGCAGCCGGTGATGGTGCCGCCCGGAAACAAGGCGCTCAGTACTTCGCCGGGCGTCACGGCGGCACGCAAGCGCCCCCTGACATTGGATTCGATATGATGGACATGCGCATAGCTGCGCACCGCCATCAGTTCGTCCACTTCGACGCTGCCGGGCTGGCAGATGCGGCCGAGGTCGTTGCGCTCCAGGTCGATCAGCATGATGTGTTCGGCACGCTCCTTTGGGCTGTTCATCAGCGCCCGGCGGAGCTTTTCGTCCTCACGGGGGTCGCCGGAGCGTGGGTGCGTGCCGGCAATGGGACGGGTTTCGATAAGGCCGTCGCCGCGTACCTGTACCAGCCGTTCCGGTGAAGAACTGACGATCTTGTGCCGCCCAAAATCGGCAATGCCTCCGAAAGGCGCCGGATTGCTGCGCCTCAGCCGGGCATACAATTGGGCTGCGCTGCCGCTGCATAATTTCCCCTGCCAACGGCGCGCCAGGTTGACCTGAAAGACATCGCCTTCACGGATATAGTCCTTGATCCGGGATACGCCGTCCAGAAACAGATCGGCATCCTCCTCGGTCAGACCGTCCACTTGCACCATCCTGTCGTCCCGCGCGGGCGGCGCACTTTCCAGGTCGGCACGCAGGTTGGCGAGGCATTCTGCATATTCCGGCTCGGCGAACAAAAAAGTGCGTTGCCGCGCCCTGTCCACCATCACCGCGGCGGGAATGCGCACCAGCGCGCCCAGCGGAAAGCCATCCTCCATGGTTCGCGGCATAACGCTATGTTCGAGTTCGTGCAGCAGTTCATAGCCAGCGTACACGAACCAGCCGCCGGTAAAGGGAAGCCCGGCATTTTCCGGACAAGAGCGCACCGACGATTTCCATTCGGCGTCGAGTGCCGAAAAAAATGGGGAACCGGCTTGCCGCCCGGATGGTTGGGGAAAAGCGAAAAGAATATCCCAGCCGCTGCTCCCCTGGGTTTGCAGCAGGAATGGATAACGCCCCGGGGCGGCGCAATGCAGACCGAGCAGGTCGGGCGAACCAGGAAGGATGACGACAGGCACGGGCGGACGCCGCTCTCGCCGTCGCCGGCTCAGGCTTTGCGGAAAACCAGAGTGCCGTTGGTGCCGCCGAAGCCGAACGAGTTGGAAATCGCTACGTCGATTCTCATATCGCGCGCCATATTGGCGGCGTAATCGAGATCGCAGCCTTCGTCCGGCTCGTTGAGGTTGATGGTCGGCGGCGAAACCTGATGGTAGACGGCCAATGCGGAAAATACTGCTTCGATGCCACCCGCTGCGCCGAGCAAATGGCCGGTCATCGACTTGGTGGAATTCACCACCAGCTTGCGGGCATGGTCGCCGAAGCACAACTTGACCGCCTTGGTTTCAGCCAAGTCGCCGAGCGGCGTGGAAGTGCCGTGGGCATTGATGTAATTCACCTGGTCCACGGCGATGCCGGCATTGCGCAAGGCGTTGACCATGCAGCGTGCCGCGCCCGAGCCATCCTCGCAGGGGGCGGTCATGTGGTTGGCATCGGCGCTCATGCCGAAACCGGGCAGTTCGCAATAGATCCTTGCGCCGCGCGCCTTGGCGTGCTCGTATTCCTCCAGCACCAGGATGCCGGCGCCCTCGCCCATCACGAAACCGTCGCGCCCCTTATCCCAGGGACGGCTGGCCGTTGCCGGGTCGTCGTTGCGGGTCGAGAGGGCGCGCGCCGAGGAAAAACCGCCGATCGCCAAAGGTGTGATGGTCGATTCGGCGCCGCCGGCGATCATGATGTCGGCGTCGCCGTATTCGATCATGCGCGCCGAGTCGCCGATGCAATGGGTGGCGGTGGTGCAAGCCGTGACCATCGCCAGGTTCGGACCCTTGAAACCGTACATGATCGACAGGTTGCCGGAAATCATGTTGATGATGGTGCCGGGAATGAAGAACGGCGAAATCTTGCGCGGACCGTCCTTGAGATAGGCGTTGTGGGTATCTTCGATCATCGGCAGGCCGCCGATGCCGGAGCCGATATTCACACCGATGCGTTCGGCATTCTGTTCGGTGACGGCGATACCGGAATCCTTGATGGCTTCCATGGCCGCCACCATGCCGTAATGGATGAAAACATCCATGCGGCGCGCTTCCTTGGCGGAAAGGAACTGCGTGACATCGAAATCCTTGACTTCGCCCGCCACCTGGGACGCGAAAGCGGATGCATCGAAGCGGGAAATTCCGGTGATCCCGGATTTCCCGGCCAAGATGTTTTCCCAGGCCTGGGGAACAGTGTTTCCAACCGGCGACAGGATGCCCAGGCCGGTGACGACAACTCTGCGTTTAGACACGGCAGCTCCGTACAGCGAGAAATGGAATAAAAACTCGATTACTTGGGGTGTGCGTTGATATAGTCGATGGCTTGCTTGACGGTGGTGATTTTCTCGGCTTCTTCATCGGGAATCTCGCACTCGAATTCTTCCTCGAGCGCCATCACCAGTTCCACGGTATCCAGGGAGTCCGCGCCCAGATCGTCGACGAAGGAAGATTCGGTTTTGACTTCGGCCTCATTCACTCCCAATTGCTCCGCAACGATTTTTTTAACACGTTGTTCGATATTTTCCATTTTGAATTACCCTTCCGAGTGACATAAAACTGCTGACGTAGAAAAAGCTCCGGCATTCTACCAAAATTTGCCGGTGCCACCAAACCAGGAAATTACATTTAATTAAACAATTGGTTAGTCCATATACATGCCGCCATTCACGTGCATCGTGGTGCCGGTGATGTAGGCGGCCTGCGGCGAGGCGAGAAAGGCCACGGCAGCGGCGATGTCATCCACCGAACCCAGGCGCCCCAGCGGAATATGGTCGAGCAAGCCCTTGCGCTGCTCCTCGTTCAAGGCGCGGGTCATGTCGGTATCAATGAAGCCGGGCGCCACGCAGTTGACGGTGATGTTGCGGCTACCCACCTCGCGCGCCAGCGATTTGGAAAAACCGATCATGCCGGCCTTGGCGGCGGCATAGTTGGTTTGTCCGGCATTGCCCATGCTTCCCACCACCGAGGCGATATTGACGATACGTCCCTGGCGGGCTTTCATCATCGCGCGCAGCACGCCGCGGCTGAGACGGAAAACCGATTTGAGGTTGGTTTCCATGATGTCGTCCCATTCTTCGTCCTTCATGCGCATCAGCAAATTATCGCGCGTCACCCCGGCATTGTTCACGAGAATGGAAACATCGCCGAAGCGGCCTTGAATCGCCTGTAGCCCTTGCTCGACCTGTGCGGCGTCATTGACGTTCATCGCCAGCCCCATGCCCTTGATGCCGGCCTGCGCCAGATAGGCGCTGATCGCTTCCGCTCCGTTCTGTCTGGTCGCCGTGCCGACGACCGTTGCGCCCTGCTTTCCCAGCGCCAGTGCGATTGCCTGGCCGATTCCACGACTGGCGCCGGTTACCAGCGCGACTTGACCTTCCAGCATGGTTCTCTCCATTCTTGTTGGGGTTTTAGGCTTTCAGCACGGCAACGGCTTGTTCCAGCGCCGCCGCATCGGTCAGGGCAAGGCTTTGCAGATTGCCGTCGATACGTTTGTTGAGTCCGGCCAGCACCTTACCCGGGCCGCATTCGGCGACATGGACGATTCCCTCCGCCGCGAATCGGCGCACGGTTTCCACCCAGCGCACCGGGCTGAACAGTTGGCGCACCAGCGCATCCTTGATGGCATCGCCGCCGGCATGGCTGCAAACATCGGCGTTGTGCAGCACGCCGATGGCGGGAGTGTTGATATTCACGGACTGGAGATACTGCATCAGTTTTTCCGCCGCCGGGCGCATCAAAGCGCAATGGGAAGGAACGCTGACGGGCAATGGCAGCGCGCGTTTCGCCCCCTTGGCCTTGGCCAATTCCATGCCGCGCTCGACGGCTTGCTTGTGACCGGCGATCACCACTTGTCCGGGGGAATTGAAATTTACCGCCTCGACTACCTCACCCTGCGCCGCTTCGGCACAGACGGCACGCACATCGTCGTCTTCCAGGCCGAGGATGGCGGCCATCCCGCCGACGCCTTCGGCCACAGCTTCCTGCATCGCCTGGGCGCGGAAACGCACCAGCGGCAAGGCGTCGGCAAAGGACAGTGCGCCGGCGGCAACCAGCGCGGTGTATTCGCCCAGGCTGTGTCCCGCGAGCAGCGCCGGCCGGGCGCCGCCCAGGGCATTCCAGGCACGGAAAACCGCCGTGCCGGCGGTCAGCATCAGCGGCTGGGTGTTGGTCGTCGAGTTGAGTTCCTCGGCCGTTCCGCCCGCGGCCATTTGCCACAAATCCTGCTTGAGAATATCCGAGGCCTCGACGAATGTCTCGCGCACCACGGACAGGCTGTCGAAGCCTTGCATCATGCCGGCCGATTGGGAACCCTGGCCGGGAAAAACAAAAGCGAATTTCATTTATTCTCCAAAATCACCAGCGCACTAGCACCGAACCCCAGGTGAAACCGCCGCCCACGCCTTCCATCAACACCGTTTCCCCGGATTTGATGCGCCCGTCGCGCACTGCGGTATCCAGCGCCAGCGGGATCGAGGCGGCGGAAGTGTTGCCGTGCTTGTCCACAGTAACCACCACGTTGTCCATGCTCATGCCGAGTTTTTTCGCCGTCGCCTGGATGATGCGCGTGTTCGCCTGATGCGGAACCAGCCAGGTAACATCACTTTTTTTCAAGCCATTTTTCTCCAGCGTTTCCTCAACAACCTCATCCAACACCTTGACGGCAAACTTGAAAACAGCCCCGCCATCCATTTCGACGAAAGGCGTACCCTGGAGCTTGCCGCCATTGATCGTTGCCGATACGCCCAACATGCCGCGATAGCTGCCGTCGGCATGCAGGTGGGTCGAAACGATGCCCGGCTCGGCGCCCGCCTTGACCACCACGGCGCCCGCCCCGTCGCCGAACAGTACGCAAGTGGTGCGGTCGCTCCAATCGAGAATCCGGGAAAAAATTTCCGCGCCCACCACCAGCGCACATCGGCTGGCGCCGTTGCGGATGAATTGATCGGCCACCGTCAAGGCATACACGAAACCGCCGCATACCGCTTGCAAATCGAATGCGGCGCCGCCGCTCTTGATGCCGAGCTTGTCCTGCAATATGCAGGCGGTGCTGGGAAATACCATGTCGGGGGTGGTCGTGGCCACAATGATGAGGTCGATTTCCTGGGCATTCACGCCCGCCATCTTGATCGCGCGCTGGGCGGCGTGAAATGCCAGATCGCTGGTGGCTTCGTGTTCCGCCGCGATATGGCGCTCACGGATGCCGGTGCGGGCGACGATCCAGTCGTCGGAAGTATCCACCATCTTTTCCAGATCGTGGTTGGTCAGGATTTTTTCCGGCAAATAGCTGCCGGTGCCTGCGATGCGGGAATAAATCATGCCGTTCCTTCGCTGTGCAGCAAGGAAATTTGTTCGTTGATGCGGCGCAGCATGCCGCTGCGCGCCTCTTCCACGGCGCGTTCGATCGCGAACTGGAAGGCGAAGCTGTCGGCGGAGCCGTGGCTTTTCACCACCACGCCCTTCAGGCCGAGCAAGCTGGCGCCATTGTAGCGGCGGTGATCGACGCGCTTTTTGAAGGCCTTCAATACCGGGAAAGCGATGACGGCAGCCAGCTTGGTCAGCCAGTTGCGCTTGAATTCCTGCTTGATGAAGGTGCCCATCATCTGCGCCAGCCCTTCCGAGGCCTTGAGCGCCACATTGCCGACGAAGCCGTCGCACACCACCACATCGACGGTGCCTTTATAGATGTCGTCGCCCTCGACGTTGCCGTAAAAATTCAGATGGCTGCGGCGCAACAGCTCGGCGGCTTTTTTGACCACTTCGTTGCCCTTGATGTCTTCCTCGCCGATATTGAGCAGCCCGACGCTGGGATTTTCCTTGTGATCCACCGCCGATACCAGCATGGCGCCCATGATGCCGAACTGCAAAAGATGTTCGGCATTGCAATCGACATTGGCGCCCAGATCGAGCACGTGGGTATGGCCGTTGAGAGTGGGCAGCATCGAAGCGATCGCCGGACGTTCGATGCCGGGCAGCATTTTCAGGACGAAGCGGGAAATCGCCATCAAGGCTCCGGTGTTTCCGGCGCTGACGCAAGCATGCGCCTCGCCGCTCTTGACGAGATTGGCCGCCACCCGGATCGAGGAGTCTTTCTTGTTACGCAGCGCCAAGGCCGGCGGATCGTCCATGGTGACGATCTCGCTGGCATGGTGGATGCGCAATCTGGGACCTACGGTGGATTTGTGCGCACGCAACTCGGCTTCGATGACTTCGCTCAGCCCAACCAGGACGATATTGACCCCGGCGTCGCGCTGCATGTAGGACAAAGCGGCGGGCACGGTGACGTGCGGGCCATGGTCGCCACCCATGGCATCAATGGCGACCGTAATATCCATTACCCGGCAAGCGCTAGATTTGCTCGTGCGGCGTAACGATTATTCGCCTTTGGCGCGGGTGACTTTTTTGCCCCGATAGTAGCCGCTGGGGCTGACGTGATGACGCAGGTGCACTTCGCCCGTGGTCGGCTCCACCGCCAGGGGCGGATTGGTCAAAAAATCGTGGGCACGGTGCATGCCGCGCTTGGAAGGGGACTTCTTGTTCTGTTGTACAGCCATGATCGACTCCTAAACTTTACTCAATATAAAACACAATTATTCGGTTCGGCCTGCCTTTTTCAGGGAAGCCAGCACCGCAAAGGGATTGGCCTTGCCAGGCGAATTCCGCCGCGAACCGCCTGATCCGGCGCACTCCGAACCGGCGTGCACGGGCGCTATCGGCAATCCCAGCAAGACTTCCTCCTCGACCAGCGCCAGGACATCCATGGCGGCATCCGCCGGAATGCTGTCGACCGAATCGTCCTCGTCTTCGAGCGGAAGGAATTCCTCCCCCGCCTTCAGCAACTCCAGCGTGGATTCGATCGCCAACGGAAAATCCAACGCCCCCAGGCAACGCTGGCATATCAAGGTCAATTTCCCCGTGACCTCGCATACCAGATGCGGCCGCCCTTTTTCATTCAGCTTTCCGAACAGGGTATAATGCAAATCGCCGCTGTTCGAATGCAGATACTCCTGCAATCTGCCCATGCGTGCGATTGCCACATTGCCTTGCAGGCGCTTGCCGTGCCGGGCGAACTCAAGGCTGTCGATGGCGGCCTGTTCAGACATAAGCCGCGCATGATACAATTTTCCGGTTACTGTGTCAAAATGAAGTCGCATCACATAAACACGCTCCAAGCACAAGAAATATAGTGCGTTTTTTCATGGGCTGTATTAGGATATGCGCCATCTTATGTCTTATAGATGACCAAGGCGCTGGCCAGCTTCCAGCACCTCGTTACCACTCAGTTACGGACATCACCGCGTGATTAAAAAAATCCTCATCGCCAACCGCGGCGAAATTGCGGTACGCATCGTGCGCGCCTGCTCGGAAATGGGTATCAAGTCGGTCGCCATCTATACCGACGCCGACCGGCACGCGCTCCACGTCAAAAAGGCCGATGAAGCCTATAACATCGGTTCCGATCCGGTCATCGGCTATCTCAACGCCCATAACATCGTCAATCTGGCGGTCGCCTCCGGTTGCGACGCGCTTCATCCGGGCTACGGCTTTCTTTCGGAAAATCCGGTATTGGCCGAAATCTGCGCCAAGCGCGGCATCAAGTTTATCGGCCCTTCCCCAAAAGTCATTCACCGCATGGGCGACAAGATACAGGCGCGCCAGGCGATGATAGACGCCGGCGTTCCCGTCGTGCCGGGCAGCAAGGGCAACCTGGCCAGCGTCGAGGAGGCTCGCACCCTGGCCGAGCAAATCGGCTATCCGGTCATGCTCAAAGCCACCAACGGCGGTGGCGGGCGGGGTATCCGGCGCTGCAACAACCTCGATGAACTGACCAAGAATTACGATCGCGTCGTTTCCGAAGCCACCAAGGCGTTCGGCAAACCCGAAGTGTTCATGGAGAAATGCGTCGTCAACCCCAAGCATATCGAAGTGCAGGTGTTGGGCGACAGTTTCGGCAACGTCATCCACTTGTACGAGCGCGACTGTTCGATTCAGCGCCGCAACCAGAAGCTGATCGAGATCGCCCCGTCGCCGCAGCTTACCCGGGCGCAACGCGACTACATCGGCAAGATCGCGGTCCAGGCCGCCAAAACCGTCGGCTATGAAAATGCCGGCACCGTCGAGT
Organism: uncultured Sulfuricella sp.; assembly: GCA_964505475.1. Classification (GTDB taxonomy): domain Bacteria; phylum Pseudomonadota; class Gammaproteobacteria; order Burkholderiales; family Sulfuricellaceae; genus JAGXQV01. Next base: position 14,130 of record CAZDIJ010000060.1, read on the forward strand.
TTCTGCTCGACTCCGATAACCAGTTTTACTTCATGGAGATGAACACCCGGCTCCAGGTGGAGCACACCATCACCGAAAGCATCACCGGGATCGACGTCGTCCAGGAGCAGATTCGCGTCGCCAGCGGCCTGCCCTTGCAATACCGGCAGAGCGACGTCAATTACCGCGGCTTCGCGATTGAATTCCGCATCAACGCGGAAGACCCGAAAAACGACTTTCTGCCCAGCTTCGGTCGCATTACCCGCTACTACTCCCCCGGCGGGCCGGGGGTGCGCACCGACGCCGCGATGTACACCGGCTATGTAATCCCTCCCTATTACGATTCAATGTGCGCCAAACTCACCGTCTGGGCGCTGACCTGGGAGGCCGTGGTCGAACGAGGCAAGCGCGCCCTCGACGATATGGCGGTTTATGGCGTCAAGACGACCATCCCTTACTACCAGGAAATATTGAAACACCCGGAATTTCGGGCAGGCCAATTCAACACCAGTTTCGTCGAAAGCCACCCGGAACTCACCCACTACACGGTCAGCCGCCCCAAGGACATGCTGGCGGCGGCCATTTCAGCAGCAATCGCAGCTCACACGGGCTTGTAATAAAGGGAACACAGTATGGCAAAAGTTAATATCAGCGAATTGGTCTTGCGCGACGGACACCAGTCCCTGATCGCCACCCGCATGCGTACCGAGGACATGCTGCCGATTTGCGCCAAACTCGACAATGTCGGCTTCTGGTCACTGGAAGCCTGGGGGGGCGCGACTTTCGACGCCTGCGTGCGCTTTTTGCGGGAAGATCCGTGGGAGCGACTGCGCAAGCTGCGCAAGGCGTTGCCCAATACGCGCATCCAGATGCTGTTGCGCGGCCAGAACCTGCTCGGCTATCGCCACTATTCCGATGACGTGGTGCGTGCCTTCGTCCAGAAATCCGCCGACAACGGCATAGATGTCTTCCGCGTTTTCGACGCCATGAACGATCTGCGCAATCTTCAGGTTTCCATCGAGGCAGTGAAAGCCTCGGGAAAAATGGCCGAAGGAGCGATTTGCTACACCACCAGCCCGGTTCACGACATCCCCCATTTCGTCGGCCTGGCCAAGGAACTCGAAGCGATGGGCTGCGACACCCTGGCGATCAAGGATATGGCCGGGCTGCTGACCCCCTCCATCACCGGTGATCTGGTCAAGGCGCTGAAGGCCGCCATCGGTCTGCCAATTCACTTGCACAGCCACGCCACTTCCGGGTTGTCGGCCATGTGCTTCCTCAAGGGCGTGGAAGCCGGCGCCAGCATTATCGACACCTGCAATTCGGCTTTCGGCGAAGGCGCCAGCCATTCCTCCACGGAAAGCATCGTGGCGGCGTTTGCCGGCACCGAGTACGACACCGGAATTTCCCTTCCGCTGCTACAGGAAACCACCGCCTACTTCCGCGAAGCGCGGAAAAAATACTGGCAGTTTGAAAGCGCCTTCACCGGGGTGGACACCCGGGTATTGGTCAACCAGGTGCCGGGCGGGATGATCTCCAACCTTTCCAACCAGCTCAAGGACCAAGGCGCGCTTGACCGCATGGACGAGGTGCTCGATGAAATTCCGCGCGTGCGCGAAGACCTCGGTTTCCCGCCGCTGGTGACGCCGACCTCGCAGATCGTCGGCACCCAGGCGGTGCTGAACGTGCTCACCGGCGAGCGCTACAAATCGGTCACCAACGAGGTAAAGGGCTATCTGCAAGGCCGCTACGGCAAGGCGCCCGGCAAGGTCAACGAGCAGGTGCGCAATATCGCCATCGGCAACAGCGAGGTGATTACCTGCCGTCCCGCCGACCATTTGCGGGATGAAATGGATAAGATCCGCGGCGAGATCGAAAACCTGGCCAAGAACGAAGAAGATATTCTTACCTACGCCATGTTCCCGGAACTGGCGCGCACCTTCCTACAGGAACGTGCGGCCGGCACGCTCAAGCCCGAGCAACTGCTGCCGGTCGGCGCCAACCTGTCCTGCGGCCCGTTCCTGGCGCCCAACGAATTCAACGTCACCCTGCACGGCGAAACCTACCACATCCACATTACCGGCTCCGGGCGTCCCGGCGAAGAACAGCGGCCGTTCTTCGTCTCGGTAGACGGCGTGCAGGAAGAAATCATCGTCGAAGCGCTCAACGAAGTCGAAGTCTATGGCGGCACGGGCGGCATGGTTGCCGGCGGCGCCAGCAAAACCAAGGCGGAAAGCGGCAAGACCGCATCCGGCAAACGCCCGCGTCCCAAGCACCAGGGTCATGTGGAAACCGCCATGCCCGGCACCATCGTCGACGTGCTGGCCATACCCGGCAAGAAGGTCAATGCCGGCGATCCGGTGCTGGTGATCGAGGCGATGAAAATGGAAAATGAAATCCAGGCGCCGATCAGCGGGACGGTCATCCACGTATGGGTGGCCAAGGGCGACAGCGTCACCCCCGACGAGGCGCTGATCGAGATACAGCCGGAGTGAAAATCCGTACCTGAGCCGACCAAACCCGTCATCCATGGAACTCGTTCTCGCCTCGACCTCGCCCTACCGCCGCGAATTGCTTACGCGCCTGAAGCTGGATTTTTCCGTGGCCTCGCCGGAAGTGGACGAAACGCCGCTGCCCGGCGAAGCACCGGAACAAACCGCCTACCGCCTGGCCATCGCCAAGGCCCAAGCGGTCGCCGCGCAACATCCCGATGCCCTGATTATCGGCTCCGACCAAGTCGCAACGCTGGAAGGCGCGCAGATCGGCAAGCCGCACACGCACGAAAACGCCACCAAGCAATTGCGCACCATGCGCGGCAAGACCGTCACTTTCCACACCGCGC
>CAZDIJ010000061.1:0-13770 GCA_964505475.1 uncultured Sulfuricella sp.
TTTACAGCAGGCTACCATCTTAAATCGCTGTCTGGAAATTGGGGTCCACTATACCGATGGGAAGAATCATGCCGGTTTCTTCCGCCAGCGGAATGAACTGGGCGGGATGCACCAAGCCGAGATCGGGATGGTTCCAGCGCACCAGCGCCTCCATGCCGATCATTTTCCCCTCGCCCGCCCCGACCAGGGGCTGGTAATACAACTCCAGCTCGCCGTGTTCGAGCGCGCGGCGCAAGCTGGTCTCCAGCGCCAAGCGCTCGAACGAGCGGGCGTTCATGTCGGAAAGATAAAACTGGTAATTGTTGCGCCCAAGCTCCTTGGCGCGGTACATCGCCACGTCGGCGTTCTTCATCAAGGTTTCCAGGCTGACCCCGTCGGTTGGGAAGAAACTGATGCCGATGCTGGAGCTGATGTGCAGTTCATGCTTGTCGAGAAAGAACGGCTGGGTCACCGCATCCAGGATTTTCTGCGCGACCAGCGCCGCATCCTCGGCATGGCTGATTTTCGGCAAGAGAATGACGAACTCGTCGCCCCCCTGGCGGCACACGGTATCGCCCTGGCGGATGCAGCCGGTCAGCCGCTGCGCCACGGCCTGCAACAGCAGGTCGCCGACGCCGTGCCCCAAGGTATCGTTGATGACCTTGAAGCGATCGAGGTCGATGAACATCACCGCCACCTGGTCGTGCTCGCGCTGCGCCTGGATCAGCGCCTGTTGCAGGCGGTCATGAAACAGCGTGCGGTTGGGCAGGTCGGTCAGCGCATCGTAATGGGCGAGATGGCGCACCCGCTCCTCGGCTTGTTTGCGTTCGGTAATGTCGGAAAAAATCCCGACGAAATGGGTAATTTCTTCCTGGTTGTTCTTCACCGTGCTGATCGACAGCCATTCCGGGTAAAGCTCGCCGGTCTTGCGCCGGTTCCATATCTCACCGCTCCACTTGCCGGCATCCCGCAGCGCATGCCACATCTCCAGATAGAATTCCGGCGATTGGCGTCCGGCGCTGAGCATCTTGGGGTCGTTGCCCAGCACTTCTTCTCGGGAAAAACCGGTGATCTCGCAGAAAGCCGCGTTCACCGAAATGATGCGGTTGTTGCGGTCGCTCACCATGATGGCGTCGGATGAGTTGTCGAAAACCGCGGCGGACAGACGCCGTTCCACTTCCGACAGCAGGGTGTGGGCGCAGCGCAGCAACACCTCGCCCAGAATGTCGGTATTGACCGGCTTGATGACGTATTTGTCGACGCCGATGTCGATCGCCTTGAGGAAAAAATTGGTTTCGTTGAAGGCGGTGGTGACGACAATCGGCGTATGCGAGCTGATCTTCTTGATTTTTTCCGCCATTTCCAGGCCGTTCATCACCGGCATCAGGATGTCGCTGACGACGATGTCGGGCCGGTTGGCCTCGAACGCCAGCAGCCCTTCCTGGCCGTTGCTGGCGATATGCAGGGCGCCAACCCGGCGTTTGAGGAAATGCGCCAGTTGGTCGCGGATGTCCTCGTCGTCCTCGACGTAGAGAACGGAAAATTTTTTCAACAGGCTTACATCGTTTTCGCCGTCCACCTTGTCACTCGACATCGGCTGACTCCCCAATGGATTTCTTGTTCGTGGCTGGTTCGCCATTCTCGACCATCGGCACGATAATTTCAAATACCGCGCCGGTATCGCCATTGTATACGCGCAATTCCCCGTTCATGTTGTTCTCGATGATCGTTTTCGACATATACAGGCCGATTCCGGTGCCTTTTGTGCGAGTGGTGAAATAAGGGTCGAAAATCTTGTCCATGATTTCTCCTGGCACGCCGCCGGCATTATCCGACACCGCCACCTTCACCCGGTTTCCTTCCGTCAGCAGGCGGACGGTTATCCTGCCCGCCTCGACCTGCCGTTCGAGCAGCGCATCCTTGGCGTTGCCGACGACGTTCAGCAATACCTGTGAATATTCATTGGGAAAACCCAGCACCTGGACATCCAGATCGCCTTCCACCCGGACTTCGATATTGTGGTTCTTCAGGCTGGCCTCGATGAGGGATAGGGTTTCGATAATCGCCCGGTACGGGCTGAAGAATACCTTTTCGCGGTTGGGCTTGAAGAAATTGCGGAAATCGTCGATGGTGGCGGACATCTTCTGCACCAGTTGCGCCCCCTTTGCAGTCGATTCATTCAGGTAATCCTCAGTCAATTCGTTGAATTGATAGGCATCCTTGATATTGGCCAGCAACAGCCCCAGCGCGTTCAAGGGCTGGCGCCACTGGTGGGCGATGTTGCCGATCATTTCGCCCATTGCCGCCTGGCGCGACTGCTGGATCAACAAGTGGTCCTTCTCGCGATTCTTCGCCGCCTCTTCCTGCACCCGCCGTTCCAGCTCCACGCTCAGGCGTTTCAGCGCCTGTTCGGCGAATTTGCGCTCGGTGATGTCGGAAACCAGGGCGAACGACCCCATGATCTCGCCGTCCTCGTCGTAGAGCGGCGCGGTATTGAACAGGCAATGGATTTTCCTGCCTTCGGAATGCCTCAGCACGGCTTCGAAATGCTGGCCGGCTCCTTCCTGCGACTTGGCGATATGAATACGGAATGCCGCCGCGTTCTCCTCGTCCGCGAAATCGTGGATCGAGCGGTATAGGATGTCGTGCTCGCTGGTTCCCAGCATATCGAGCAAGGCATGGTTGGTGCGGATGGTGAGCTTGCCGTCGTCGATCACCCAGATGCCCTCGCCCGCGGTATCGAACAGGGTGCGCAGGAAAGCCTCGCTCTTCTTCAACGCGACTTCGGCAAGCTTCTTCTCGGTAATGTCGAGCATCACCCCGATAATCGCCGGCTTGCCGTTATATTCCGTCGCCATGCCCAGCGCATCCACCTCGACGGCGGCGCCGCCCCTGGCAAGGAGGCGGAAGGAATACTGAATGCGCGTCACTTCCCCGGCCAGGCGCTTGCGAATATTCTCCTCGACCAGTGGCCAATCCTCGGGATAAATCCATTCGCGCACCGGCTTGCCGATATCCGCCTCGCTGCCGCCGATGCGCTCCAGCAGGTAGGGGTTGGCGTAGGCCACCCGCCCCTCCTGAAGGATATAAAATCCCACCAGCGATTGCTCGACCAGGAAGCGGAAGCGCTCATTGGCGGCCGTCGAACCTTCCTCGGCCTTGCGCCGCTCAGCGATTTCGCGCCGCAAATCGCGCTGGGAGCGCTCTACCGCGGAGCGCATCCCGGCAAAGCTGACGACCAGTTGGCCGACCTCATCCTGGCGAACTGCGGGAAGCGCGTGGGAATAATCCCCGTCGGCGAGCGCCGCCGAGGCATTCGCCAACTGCCCGAGCGGGCGGCGGATCAGTATCTCGACGATCACTCCCAGCACCAGGATGAACAGAGCCAGCGCCAGCGCCAGCGCCCCCAGCAGATACCCTTGGCTCCGTTCGATCTGGCGATACATCGGATCGTGGTCTACTTCGAGCAGGATACTGCCCAGCCTTCCGCCGCCGGCCATGATTTCATGGCGATGGACAGCAATGCTGGACTGCCCGCCGATATCCTCCCCGTGATGCTCCGCCACGACGCCGGCCGCCGGCGGCTTGGACAGCGGATAAAGCATCCGCCCCCCTCTGCCGAAAAGCTCAAGACGCCGCCAATCCGGGTTCTTTCTTTTCAGCTCGTCGAACATGCCGTGGATTTCATCGAGCCGCCCGGTCAGAATCAGCGGCACCAGCCCTTCGCCGATGCTGTCCAATTGCCTGTCCAGCATTTCATGATGAAAATCACTGTGGAATTTAAGCGCGCCCGGATACCACCAATAAGCGATGTAGGCCGCCAGCCCGAACGCCAGCAGCAGGAAGGGCACGAACAGCTTCAGGCGCAAGGACATGGCCACGGCTATCCGGCGCCGCGATGCATAGCCGGCATCCGCGCGTCCGCCGCTCCGGCGGCATGCGCATTTCCGAACAGCACCAGCAGCCACGCCAAAAAAAAGATCAGCAGCAAGCGCAGCAAATCACGATTCAAGAAACTTCACTCCAGACAAGGTTATTCGGCGCAGACGAACTTGAGGATATCCTCGTCGACGCTGCCTTCCAGCACGTCGGTGGCCTCCTGGACGCTCAAACGCTGCTTGCTGATCGTGCTGCCGTCGGCGCGCTGCGCCTCGCTCGACAGCATCAGTGTAGTGCGTTTGGCGCAGTCGATCCGCTGCTCCATTACCAGGTATTTGACCGCTTGGCGCCCTACCGTCAGTTCACCGGCATCGTCGATCACATAGCGGCTGATAAAATTCAGCAGCGGCTTGGCGCCGCTGATCGAGCTTTTATCCACTTCACGGACGTTATGGCTGATCTGGGAAACAGGCACCCATTCCGCCGCTTGGGCAACGCCCGCCACTCCCAAACACAGGACCGCCAAGAAAAAACGCATCAGAAATTTACTCCAGGACAAGTTGCCTTTAAACTACGCCTTCCAAATTTGGCGCACTAAGCCGATTTTATCAAAAAACGCCCCCCTGCCGCACATCACGCCCACCCATATTTTTCTGGAGAAAAACCGCATGTTCCGCACCCTGCTGCCGCTCGCTCTCGCCTCAATGCTGCTGACCGTCTGCCAAACCGCCTCGGCCGGCAATATTTTCGATACGGCGAAAATGGGTAGCGCCGCCGAAGTCGGAAAACTCCTTGCCGCCGACCCCAAGCTGGTTCACGCCAAAACCGAACTCGGCTCGACGCCGTTGCACATCGCCTCCACCAATTCGTCGCCGGAAATCGCCAAGCTGCTGCTCTCCAAGGGCGCCGACCTCAACGCCCGCGACAACAACGGCGCCACGCCTCTCCACTTGGCCGCGTTCACCGGCAAGAAAGCGGTCGCCGAACTGCTGCTGAATTCCGGCGCCATCGCCGACGCCAAGGACAATAATGGCACCACCCCGCTCGAATACGCCGAACGCGGCATGAATTTCGAAACCAAGACGCTGCTGGTGCTGTGGCTGCTGAAGAATCCGCCGGCAAAACCGGCTCGGAAATAAACCCGTTAATCCAGTTCCAGCCCGAGCAATTTTCCCTGGGTTTGGACATGCAGGTAATACTCCCCGCCCACCGCCTCAAACTTCAGGACAGGCGCGGAGTTGCCGCACATTTGCTCTTCCGCGGCAACATCGAAGCGCCCGTCCGACACTCTTGCCCGCCCTTGCGGCTCGCCGTCGAAAATCAGATTCAGGCGATGCGCCCCCGGCTTGAGCGCCCCCAACGGGACAAAGTAGCCGCCTTCGGCGGGATTGCGCCAGCGGGCTAAATCCCCGCCATCCCAACGCCCACTCGCAGGAGCATCCGGTTTCAGCGGATAATGGCCGCATTGCTCCTTGGTATATCTGAGCAACGCGAATAAATCCGCGATTTCCCGCTCGGAAGGCATGGCGAGGTAACGGCGGATATGGCTGCCGGCCGCCGCCGCTCCTGTCTGGAAGCTCAGCCGCCCGCTGCATTCGCCCTCGTGGCAATTGGCGCAGACGGTGTTGAAACGCACCACGGTGGCGGATGGAATCCCGCCGCCCCAGGCTGGGAAACTCAACATCAGGGCGATCAAGGCCGATACCTTCAATCGCTTTCCCCTTTGTCGCGCTCTTCCTGCTGCAAGGCCCACATATGCTCGTACATGCCGTTGAGCGCCAGCAATTCGCGGTGGGTGCCGCGTTCGACGATGCGGCCGTGATCCATCACCAGTATCTGGTCGGCATCGACGATGGTCGAAAGGCGATGGGCGATCACCAGGGTGGTGCGGTTCTCGGCGATGCCGCGCAACTCGGCCTGGATCGCCTTTTCCGATTTGGAATCGAGCGCCGAGGTGGCCTCGTCGAAAATCAGGATACGGGGATTCTTGAGGATGGCGCGCGCGATCGCCACGCGCTGTTTCTCGCCGCCGGAAAGTTTCAGCCCGCGCTCGCCCACCAGGGTCTCGTAGCCGTTGGGCAGACTCTCGATGAACTCGTGGATGTGCGCAGACTGCGCGGCGGCGGCGATTTCCTCGCGGCTCGCGCCGGGGCGGCCATAGGCGATGTTGTAATAGATGGTATCGTTGAACAGCACGGTATCCTGCGGCACGATGCCGATGGCGGCGCGCAGGCTGGCCTGCGTCACCTCGCGGAGTTCCTGGCCGTCAATATAAATCCCGCCGGCGCCGACATCGTAGAAACGGAACAACAGCCGCGACAGGGTGGACTTGCCCGCCCCGCTCGCCCCCACCACCGCGACGGTTTTGCCCGGCGGCACCGCGAAACTCACGTCGAAAAGAATCTGGCGGTTCGGCTCGTAACTGAAATCGACGTGCTCGAAACAAATCGCCCCCCGCGTCACCGCGAGATCAGACGCCCCCGGCTTATCGCGGATTTCGGCGTTGCGCTCTAACAGGCCGAACATTTTCTCCATGTCCGCCAACGAATGCTTGATCTCGCGGTAGACGAAGCCGAGAAAATGCAGCGGCAGGTAGAGCTGGATCATGTAGGCATTGACCAGCACCAGGTCGCCCAGCGTCATCGCACCTTCCACCACGCCTTGCGCGGCGAGCAGCATCAGCGCCGTGACGCCGCTGGCGACGATCAGGCTCTGCCCGGCGTTGAGGGTGGCGAGCGAGGTCTGATTGCGCACCGCGGCCTTTTCCCACACTTGCAGGCTCTCGTCGTAGCGGCGGGTTTCGTATTCCTCGTTGCTGAAATACTTGACGGTCTCGTAGTTGAGCAGGCTGTCGATGGCGCGGGTATTGGCCTTGGAGTCCATGTCGTTCATGGTGCGGCGGAACACCATGCGCCATTCCGTGATGGTCAGGGTGAAGACCACATAAATCACCAGCGTGGTCAGCACCACGGCGAGAAAACGCCAGTCGTATTTCACCGCCAGGATGGCGGTCACCAGCAGAATTTCCACCAGCGTCGGCAGGATGTTGAACAGCATGAAATTGAGCAGGAAGCCGATGCCGCGCGAACCGCGCTCGATGTCGCGGGAAATGCCGCCGGTCTGGCGTTCCAGGTGGAAACGCAGAGCCAGGTTGTGCAGATGGCGGAATACCTGCAAGGCCACGCGCCGGATGGCGCGCTGCATCACCTTGGCGAACACCGCGTCGCGCAATTCGCCGAACAAGGTGCTGCAAAAGCGCAGCAGGCCGTAGGCCAGCAGCAGGAACACCGGCAGCGCCAGCGCCGCCTGCTGCGGACTGAGCGCATCGACGATTTCCTTGAGCACCAGCGGCACGGTGACGTTGGCGAGCTTGGCCAGCACCAGCAGCACCAGGGCGAGCACCACCCGCCAGCGGAATTCCCACAGGTAAGGCAGCAGGGTGCGGATGGTCTTGAGGTCGTTGCGGTCGGTCGGCGCGGGGCCGCGGTGAGACATGCGCATGGCGTAGGGGCTAGGGGCTAGGGGCTAGGGGCTAGGGGCTAGGGGCTAGGGGCTAGGGGCTAGGCAAATATGATGTTCGGGCGCGGAAACCATGTCAAACACTTCTTCGCTCTTTCCCGCGCAGCCCCTAGCCCTTGATCCCTAGCCCCCGTTTCACGGCGCCACCGCCGTATCCAGCACATCCACCACCGGCGGCGTTTCGCCTTCCAACTGCACGCCTTCGATCAAGGCAAAGCGGCGGCTGATCTTCTGGCTGGTGATATGCACTTCCTCGGCGTCCTGGTGGGCCAGGCGGATATGGTCGGCGAGTTTCTTCATGCGCCCGTCGAAACGCTCGAATTCCTTGCCCAGCTTGCCCAGGGATTCCTTGATGATATGCACCTGCTTGCGCGTCTCGACATCCTTGAGCACGGCGCGCGCGGTGTTGAGAATGGCCATCAGGGTGGTGGGCGAGACGATCCATACCCGCTTCTGCATGGCGTAGTCCACCACCGCAGCGTGATAGCCGTGGATTTCGGCGAACACTGCCTCGGCCGGCACGAACATCACCGCGCCGTCGCTGGTTTCGTGGGGAATGATGTACTTGGCGGCGATGTCGTCGATGTGTTTCTTGATGTCGGCCTTGAACTGGCGTTGCGCCTGGACGCGATCTTTCTCGGAAACGTCCTGGCCAAACATGCGGTGATAGTTTTCCATCGGGAACTTGGAATCCACCGCCACCGTGCCGGTCGGCTCGGGCAGAAACAGCGCGCAATCGGCGCGGGTGCCGTTGGAAAAGGTGTGCTGGAACGCGAATGACGAAGGCGGCAAGGTGTTGCGCACCAGCGCTTCCAACTGCACCTCGCCGAAAGCGCCGCGCGAGCGCTTGTCGCCCAGCAGTTCCTGGAGGCTCACCACGTTGGTGGTCAGGCCGTCGATCTTCTTCTGCGCCTCGTCGATGGTGGCCAGGCGCGCCATCACGTTGGCGAAGGTTTCGTTGGTTTTCTTGAAGCCCTCTTCCAGGCGCTCGTTGACCTTGCCGCTGATCTCGGCGAGGCGCCCGTCCACGGTTTCGGTGAGTTTCTCGATGGCGCCGGAAATTTGTAGGGTGTGGGTGTGCATGGTGTTCTGAATCAGCTCCTGCTCGGCTCGCCCCTGCTCCGCCAGGGTTTGCATGAGCTTCTCGACCACCTCGGCGCGCATCGCGTCCTGTTTGGTTTGCAGCGAGATCGTCAATTCCGAGAGCTGGGTCTGGATGGTTTCGCGGGTCTGCGCCAGCCCTTCGGTCATGGCGGTATGAAGCGCGTCGAGGGTATCGCGGGTGAATTTCAGTTCCTGCGCCACCATGCTGCGCAAGCGCTCGGAGTTTTCCGCGAGGATGGTGCCGATTCGGTCGCCCTGGCCGGTCAACCCCTGATGCAGGTCGCCGAGCATGGCGCGGTGTTTTTCCTCGAGAATGAAGGCGATGTCGTCCGGGAACTGCCCCTGCGCCCGCGCCAGGTGGTTGATGCGCAGCACCACCCAGATGAATGCCAGCAAAATGAACAGCGCGACCACGCTAACGAGAATTTCGACCATCGACCTGCTCCAACCGGTTTAACCCGTGAAGTATAACGGAATGTGGGATGGCCTAGAACAACTCGATGTCGCCGCTCACCGGCTTGGTTTCGATGCTGCTGAGGTAGCGGTTTTCCTGCTCTGCGATGGTGTTGTTGTGCAGCGAGCGCAGGCGCTTGACCCGCACCTTGCCGGTGGCGGGGAAATACACCACCATGCGCGGGTAGATGCTGCCGACATCCTCGGCCAACACCTGCAACCCTTCGGTCTTGAGGTAGTCGCGGGCGAATTCGATGTTGCGCAACCCAACGTCGGTCATGTTGGCGAGGATGCGTCCGCCGCCGAAAATCTTCACTTCCAGGTTCTGGCGCTTGCCGCCGTTTTTCATGATGACGTTGATGAGGTGTTCCATGGCGAAGTTGCCATAGCGGGTGGCCGCGCTGAGGCTGGTGGATTTCCAGCCTTCGGCGTCGCCGGAGGCCGGCAGCATGAAATGATTCATGCCGCCGATGCCGGAAACCCGGTCGCGGATGCAGGCGGAGATGCAGGAGCCGAGTGTGGTATAGACGCCTTCGTCGTGGAGCGTGACATAGTATTCGCCGGGCAACAAGCGCGCGGCATAAGCCCCATAGGTGTTGTTCCAGTTCCTCCGAATATGTTCGAAACCGGGAAGAACCAGCGGTGGACGGGGTATCGTGGCGTTCATGGCGGCGGCGCCTGGCTATTGATCCAGAAAGAGTTTCTCGGCTTCGGCGATTTCTTGCTGCGCCTCGCGCATCGTCGGCTCGATGACTTCTTCGGTCAACCCGGTTATTTCCCAGGCACGGGGGTCGATAGGCGCGACATCGGCGCTCTCGGAGGTGTCCAGCTCAGCCATCAGGGCGATGATATTGGCAAGATGCACCAGCGCGGTTTCCCGCGGATAGCGCTTTGCCTCGCCGACGGCGTGATGATAGGCGATGCAATCCTCCAGCAGGGGCGGCAAGTGCCACTGGCGCGCCAGTTCGCCACCAACCTGGGCGTGATCGAACCCGACAACCTGGCGCTCCGCCTGGTAAACCGGCAATTCGTCGACGCTGTCCAGCACCATCAGCAGCGCTTCCTTGGCCTGTTCCGGGCGGCGGTTGAAAATCACCAGTTCGCCGATGTCGTGCAGCAACCCGGCGGTGAACACCGCCTCGGCATCGCAGCGGCGCGCCTGCCTGGCCAGGATGCGCGCCGCCAGGGCGCAATACAGGCTGTGGTGCCAGAAGTTGTCCATCGACACCAGGTCGTTGGGCAGACCGGCGAAAGTACGCGCCACGGAGGTCGATAACGCCAGGTTGCGAATCTGGCTGGTGCCGATCACCGAGACGGCCTTGGCAACCGTATCGACAGAAGAGGAAAGCCCATACAACGGGCTGTTGGCCACGCGCAGCAGACGCACGGTAAAGGAGGGGTCCTGGCTCACCACCTTGGCGATGTCGCCGGTGGTGCTGTTGGGGTCTTCGACCAGGCTGTTGATGCGAATGAACACATCCGGCAGCGTGACCAGCGCGCCGACCCCCTGCACCATTTCGACTATGTCATCGGTTTTCGCTTCCATAGCCGCTACCTTGGCACGAGGCGGCGCCTTTAGTCAAGCGGGGAAAGCCTGATTACAGCCCGCGCGCGGCCTTCTTGCGCTCATGCTCCTGCAGATAACGCTTGCGGATACGGATCGACTTGGGGGTGATCTCCACCAACTCGTCGTCCTCGATGAATTCCACGGCGGATTCCAGCGTCAGCTTGATCGGCGGGGTCAGGCGCACCGCTTCGTCGGTGCCCGAGGCGCGCACGTTGGTGAGCTTCTTGCCCTTGATCGGGTTCACGATCAGGTCGTTCTCGCGGCTGTGGATGCCGATGATGATGCCTTCGTAGAGCTTGTCGCCGGGGCTGACGAACATCCGTCCGCGGTCTTCCAGGTTCCACAGGGCGTAGGCTACCGCCTCGCCGTGTTCCTGGCTGATCAGCACGCCGTTGCGGCGGCCGGGGATATCCGGGCGCACGGCGGCGTATTCATCGAAAACGTGCGCCATGATGCCGGTGCCGCGCGTCAGGGTGAGGAATTCCGACTGGAAGCCGATCAGGCCGCGCGCCGGAATGCGGTATTCGATGCGCACGCGGCCGTGGCCGTCCGGTTGCATGTCGAGCAGGTCGCCACGGCGACGCCCCAGTTCTTCCATCACCGCGCCCTGGTTGGTTTCTTCCACGTCGATGGTGAGCGCCTCATAAGGCTCGCATTTCACCCCGTCGATCTCCTTCATCACCACGCGCGGCTTGCCCACGGCCATCTCGAAACCTTCGCGGCGCATGTTCTCCAGCAGGATGGTCAGGTGCAGCTCGCCGCGCCCGGAAACCAGGAACACGTCGGCATCGCCGGTATCTTCGACGCGCAGCGCCACGTTGGTGAGCAATTCTTTTTGCAGGCGGTCGCGAATCTGGCGGCTGGTGACGAACTTGCCCTCGGTGCCGGCCAGCGGCGAGGAATTGACCTGGAACGTCATGGTCAGGGTCGGCTCGTCCACCGTCAGCAACGGCAACGCCTCGGGCTGGTCGCGGTCGGCGATGGTCACGCCGATGCCGATTTCGTCGATACCGGTAATCAGCACGATGTCGCCGGCCTCTGCCTCATCCACCAGCACCCGCTCCAGACCCCTGAAGCCGAATACCTGGTTGATGCGTCCTTGCTTGGGCGTGCTGTCCGGGCCGTTCATCACCGCCACCACCTGCCCCGGCTTGATGCGGCCGCGAGAGACGCGGCCGACGCCGATGCGGCCGATGAAGCTGGAATAATCCAGCGCGGAAATCTGCAATTGCAGCGGCTCGTCGGAATTGACCTTGGGCGCGGGCACATGCTCCAGCACAGTATCGAACAAGGCGCGCATGTTGTCGCTGGGCTTGCTCAAATCCTGGGTCGCCCAACCGTTCAACGCGGAAGCGAACACCACCGGGAAATCCAACTGGTCTTCGGTCGCACCCAGCTTGTCGAACAGCTCGAAAGTCTGGTTCACCACCCAATCCGGGCGCGAACCGGGGCGGTCAACCTTGTTCACCACCACGATGGGCTTGAGCCCCTGCGCCAGCGCTTTGCGGGTAACGAAGCGGGTCTGCGGCATCGGGCCTTCGACGGCATCCACCAGCAGCAGCACCCCGTCGACCATCGACAGCACGCGCTCCACTTCGCCGCCGAAGTCGGCGTGGCCGGGGGTGTCGACGATGTTGATGCGGGTGCCTTCATATTCCACCGCGGTATTCTTGGCCAGAATGGTGATGCCGCGTTCCTTCTCGATATCGTTGCTGTCCATCACCCGTTCGGCGACATGCTGGTGGGAAGCGAAGGTGCCGGCCTGGTGGAGCAGCTTGTCGACCAGAGTGGTCTTGCCGTGGTCGACGTGGGCGATGATGGCGATATTGCGAAGAGCGCGCGACATGAAGAATTCCTGAAAACGAAAGGGCGCGATTCTAACATAACTCAGTGGATTTTCTGATGAAATTTCAGGATAGGGTTTCCCGCGCCAAGGAATCCGTACCCAAAAAATCGAGGACAGCGCCCCAGAGGGACATGAGCGGCGATTTGCACACGGCTGAAAATCAAGTCCAACCATCCCTGGGAAATTTTTATTAATCTTTACTGGCACTTCCCTGCATTTTCTGTATAATGCGCCACTCCTCACGCTGAGTCGTGAGTGTTTTATCGCTCCCTGACCCTATCTCTTTCAGAATCCCCTGAAATTGTAATGACTTCCCGGTTAGCGACGATATTTTTTCGCCGCGTGGTGGTTGTTGCGATTTCCCGTTTCCCTCGGGTATTGCCGTTTTCCGCCTGCGAAAACTTTTACCCGAAAAAGGAAACACACTATGTCTTTCGAAAACCTCAAGCTGCACCCCACCATTCTCAGTTCCATCGCCGAAGCGGGCTACACCGCGCCGACGCCGATCCAGGAACAGGCCATCCCCGAAGCGATCGCCGGCCACGACCTGATGGCCTCGGCACAGACTGGCACCGGCAAGACCGCCGCCTTCATTCTGCCGGCACTGCAAAAACTCACCGAGCCGTCCCCGGTGCGCAGCCGCGGCCCGCGCATCCTGGTGCTGACGCCGACCCGCGAACTGGCCAACCAGGTCAACGAAGCTGCCTGGAAATACGGCAAGGGACTGCGCGTCAAGACCGTCTGCATCCTCGGCGGCATGCCCTACCCCCTGCAAAACAAGCTGCTGTCGCAACCGGTGGACATCCTGGTTGCCACTCCCGGCCGCCTGATCGACCATCTGGAGCGCGGCCGCATTGACTTCTCGCGCCTGGAAATGCTGGTGCTCGACGAAGCCGACCGCATGCTGGACATGGGCTTCATCGACGATGTCGAGAAGATCGCCGCCGCCACCCCGGCCAGCCGCCAGACCCTGCTGTTCTCCGCCACCCTCGACGGCGTGGTCGGCAATCTCGCGCAGCGTCTGCTGAAGCAGCCCAAGACCATCCAGATCGCCTCACAGCAAGCCAAGCACGAGAACATCGAGCAGCGCCTCCACTACGTGGATGACCTGGCGCACAAAAACAAGCTGTTGCAGCACATCATCACCGATGTCGAGGTCAAGCAAGCCATCGTCTTCACCTCCACCAAGCGCGACGCCGACCTGCTGGCCGAAGAACTGTTCGCCCAGGGACACGCCTCCGCCGCTCTGCACGGGGACATGAACCAGGGCGCGCGCAACCGCACCCTGACCCGGATGAAACGCGGCCAAATCCGCGTCCTCGTCGCCACCGACGTGGCGGCGCGCGGCATCGACGTTTCCGGCATCAGCCACGTCATCAATTTCGACCTGCCCAAGTTCGCCGAAGACTATGTGCACCGCATC
>CAZDIJ010000061.1:13780-16929 GCA_964505475.1 uncultured Sulfuricella sp.
CCGTCATCGCCGTATCGTTCGCCACGCCCAAGTACGGCCTGCATCTCAAGCTCATCGCTCGCTTCACCGGCCACGACATCACCCCGCACGTCGTCCCCGGCCTGGAACCCAAGCGCGTACCGCGTCCGGGCGGCCCCAAGCCGGCCTCCAAGGGTGGCTTCGTCAAACGCAACGGCGCGCCGAAGACCGGCGAACGTACCTTCCGCAACGATTCACGCCCTGCCGGCAATGGCTACGCCAAGCAAGGCAAGGACACGCGCCGCACCTTCGCGGATCGAGGCAGGTAATTTGATCTAACCCGGCTGCCGGCACAAAACGCCGGCAGCCGGATTTTCCCGATTCCGCCAACCTAAACCCCAACCCTCTCGCCAGAAAGAGTTGGGGTTTATGCTGCGCCCATCGCCGCACCTATCTTCCACCCGGTAAAAATACCTATCTGTTTTGACTAGCATTTATTCTTGTACGGTTGCCATCGGTCAAGTGTTGTCGTGACATCGCATGCTCAGCGGAGGGACTCGAAGCATGGACACCTCAACCCCCAACCGGAAAAAAACCGCCCCCGCCCTCACCCAACGGGAAATCGAAATCCTGCTGCATATGCGGGAAGGCGACACGGACAAGCTCATCGCGCAGAAACTCAGCCTGTGCGAGAAAACCGTGCATCACCACGCGCGGGCGGTCTGCCGGAAATTGTCCGTCGCCAACCGCACCCAGGCGGTCATTTTCGCCTTGCGGCGAAAAATTATTCCATTGGCATAGGTAATTTTGCCGATGCGCAATCATTTTTTTCTCTCTACGATGGGTAACACGGGAATGGAGGCATTCCCCGCTTGATCCCATTGCCAACAAGGAGAAGAACATGCTTACTGCAATACGCAAAATATTAGTATTCATCGCGGCAATAGCCGCGATCACGCTCTCTACACGCTCTCTACTGGCCACTCCGCCCTTGCAGATGTAAAAGTGATTGAAGGCTCCTACATCGTCACGTTCAAAAAGGATGCGGGCATGATCCAGCCGCCCAACGAAGCGAACCGGGGAAAAACCAATGTCCCTTTCGGTGAACACAGCACCGGCCAGAGCAAAAATGAACTGGCCGCCACGCTACGGACCACGGGCGAAGTCGCCGCGATCTTCGAGACTATCAACGCGGTTCAAATGAAAATGGATGCGAAGGAGGCGGACAGGCTGAGCCGGGATGATCGGGTGTTAAGAATTGAACAAGATAAACTGATAACAGCTCAGACCTCTCAAGCAAATCCCGGCTGGGGGCTGGATAGGCTGGATTCATCGGCGCCTATCTTGAATAGTACTTACAATTATGTAAACACGGGCGCTGGTCAGACCATTTACATTCTGGACTCGGGACTGGCTTTATCCAATCCAACTGTGGCTGCTGAATTCGGCGGACGCGCATCAATAATCTACGATGTTAATAATGGCGTTCCGTATGGCGACGATTGCAATAGTCATGGCACCCTGGTGGCCAGTTTTGCGGGTGGAAATGTCTGGGGCGTCGCAAAAGGGGCGACAATGGTTATTGCAAAAATAACTATAGGATGCACCAAGGATAGCACGGTATCCACCTCCGTTATGGCCTTCAACTGGCTGGCGGCGAATGCTCCGAAGGGGTCGGTTGTAAATTGGAGCCATGGGTTCGAAGACATAGGCTGTCTTAACACAATTATTTCACCCAATTTGGAAGCCGCCATCACAGCGGCGCATGATGGGGGAATTATTGTTGTTGCAGCCGCTGGAAATGATAGCTGCAATACCGCCAACTATTCGCCCACAAGGATACCTCAAGCGTTTGTCGTCGGTGCAACCAATAACAATGGTATTCCGGTGGGACAGGACAGGAAGGCGGATTTTTCCAGAGTGGGATGGAACATATCGGCTTTCGCTCCGGGGGACAACGTCAGGGCGATGGACAATAATGGGTTTACGCCTGGACTCAATAGGGGAACCTCCTTCTCCACCCCTTATATCACCGGTGTATTTGCGGTTGCGTGTCAGGCGGCCGGAGCGACATATTGCGCCACCAGGGGCACGGCCAATTTGTATACAGACCTGAGGAATACCGGAACGCTGGGCACAGTCACCAATACAGACGGCACCCCATTGACCGGTTCAACATCCAGGTTCATATGGCAGCAATGGTGATCCTGTAATGCATAATGGCCCCATTGCGACCCCATCGACAGGGGATTTTCAATGGTGCCATTTGCATAAACCCTTCCCGCTCGCAATTGATTAACTCGTCGGAGACGCATGATGCGTATCACAAATATCCTCTCCTTGGCACTAACCATTGCTTTATTGCCCTTAAACTTTGCCTTTGGCACGGACGCCCCGGTTTATAAGGACGGATTGCTCACGATTCCCAGCGTCAACACGGCTGAACAAGTCGGCCAGTATCAGGATGTCACCTTTAAACTCACTGAACAGGGAACATGGCAGTTATTAAATGTAAAAACCATTGGGCCTGTTGCATTCGGGACTCCGGGGGTTTGGCTGGCGTGGGTAGATAGAGTTGACGCAATCAAGACCAATACTTTTCCGGTGCAAGTATTCTTGCGCGTAAGCGGCGGATTCAGCCCCTGCAATAATGCCACCTTGGGGCAAATCAATCAGCGGCTGGAAAATAATCGGTTCGATCTCGCGATCACTTACAATTTTCTTGTTTCCAACCCACCAGTAATCTGTGCACAGGGGATGGTAAACTTTATAAAAACCTTACCCTTGCCGGTTTATGGCCTGAGCGCCAGCACCTATTCCTACAATGTCAACGGCACCACAGGCACGTTCGAATTGACGGCGGACAACAAGTATCCGGGCGACTATTGAGGAAGCTGCGTGGCGAACAGCATCGCCCAGCCGGTAAAAGATGCCCTCAAGGCCGAATACCCGCACGACAAGGCCACCGGCTGCGCCCCAAGCGAAATCCGCAGTGCCTTCTCGATCAAGAAGCCCCTGTAATTTCCGCTACGCCAAAACAAAACGGCGAACCGCTTGGTTCGCCGTTTTGCTTTGCGGGATACCAAAGCCCGACCGTAGGAGCGGCTTCAGCCGCGATTATGGCGTCCACGTTCGCACAGTATAGTGGACCCCAATTTCCAGACAGCGATTTAAGATGGTAGCCTGCTGTA
>CAZDIJ010000062.1:0-16580 GCA_964505475.1 uncultured Sulfuricella sp.
GCATCGGGTTGCGGGTCTGGAAGGCGGCGATCTTGGACCAGCCCATCTTCTCGAACGCGGCGCGGGTTTCGGCCGGGGTCATGAACTGGTCGCCGTACTCTTCCTTGAAGGTGCCGACGGACAAAACCTTGACCGGTCCGGCCAGGTTGTATTTGCCTTGGTCCATGACCATCTTGACGCCGGGGTGTTCCAGGTCGGTGGTCTTGTAAACCTGCATGCATTCGTGGCTCTTGTCGATGCCGTACTTCTCGGTCACCTTCATGGTGCCCATGATTTCGCCGCTTTCGCCGTCGATCAGGGCGATGTCGTCACCAGCCTTGATGCCTTCGTCGTCGGTGGACAGCGTGACGGGGATCGGCCAGAACAGGCCGCTGGCCATCTTGTAGCCGTCGCATACGCCTTGCCAATCGGAATGGGTCATGAAACCGTCGAGCGGGGTGAAGCCGCCGATACCCATCATGATCAGATCGCCGGTTTCGCGCGACGACATCTTGAGCTTGGGCATGGACTGGGCGCGCGCCAATTCCTGTTTCAGCGCATCGCCACTCAACAGAAGGGGTTTCAGTTCGCCGCCACCGTGCGGCTTAACGAGTTTGGACATGTTTGACGATCTCCCGCGAGAATATCTGTTATTGAAGTCCACGCAGAATAGCATTTGATGATGTGGCGCAATATTCAATTAATTTTATTCTTCTATAAGAAATATTTTTTTGATGCCGTCGTGGCGGCGGGGCGCTGGCTGTGATGGGGAGCGTATGTTAGCGTAAAATGGCCAACTTTTCGATGCCGTCTAACCGAACAACATTTTTAGGTATTCAATGCCATGGTAAGAACCCGTTTCGCTCCCAGCCCGACCGGCTACCTGCATATCGGTGGCGCTCGCACCGCCTTGTTTTCATGGGCTTTTGCGCGACAGTACAAAGGCGCTTTCATCCTCCGCATCGAGGATACCGACCTGGAGCGTTCCACGCCCGAATCGGTGCAAGCGATTCTCGACGGCATGGATTGGCTCGGCCTGGATTACGACGAGGGACCGTTCTACCAGATGCAACGCATGGATCGCTATAGGGAAGTCATTCGGCAATTGCTCGACGAAGGCAAGGCTTATTACTGCTATGCCAGCAAGGAAGAACTGGAGGCGATGCGCGCCGGACAGGAGGCCGCCGGGTTGAAGCCGCGCTATGACCGGCGCTGGCGTCCCGAGCCGGGCGTCGAGCTTCCCCAGCCCCCCGCCGGGGTGGCGCCGGTGGTGCGTTTCAAGACTCCGCTTGACGGCGTGGTGGTGATCAACGATCTGGTCAAGGGTAAGGTGGTGGTGCACAACAGCGAACTCGACGATCTCGTCATCGCCCGCCCCGACGGCACGCCGACCTACAACTTCAGCGTGGTGGTGGACGATTGGGACATGCGGATTACCCACGTCATTCGCGGCGACGACCATCTCAACAATACCCCGCGCCAGATCAATATGCTGAAAGCCCTGGGCGCACCGCTACCGCAATATGCCCACGTGCCGATGATCCTCGGCGCCGACGGGGAACGCCTGTCCAAGCGCCATGGCGCGGTGAGCGTAATGCAGTATCAGGAGGACGGCTATCTGCCGGAAGCCTTGCTCAATTACTTGGCGCGTCTGGGTTGGGCGCGCGGCGACGAAGAAGTGTTCGACATGGCGCAGTTCGTCGAATGGTTCAACCTCGATGCCGTTTCCAAGTCGCCCGCCAAATTCAACCCGGAAAAGCTCCTGTGGCTGAATCAGCAATACCTCAAAACCGCCGATGACCGACGCCTGGCGGAACTGGTCAAGCCTTTCATGCTGCGCGACTGCTGCGATTGCGATCCCGGCAGAGGGCCGGATTTGGCCGAAGTGGCGGCGCTGCTCAAGGAACGCGCCAATACCGTGGAGGAGTTGGCGGATGCCGCTGTGTATTTCTACCGTTCCCTGGAACCCGCCGAGGAGTTGGTGCTCCAGCATGTGTCGGCGGAGAACCTGCCGGCGCTCCGCGACTTCGCCGCCCAGTTGCAAACCTGCGAATGGAACCGCGCCGCCATCCACGATCTTGTCAAGTCCACCGCGGCCTCGCACGGTCTGAAAATGCCCAAGGTGGCGATGCCCTTGCGCATCCTGGTTACTGGCGAAGCGCAGACCCCGTCGGTTGATGCCGTGCTGGCGCTGATCGGGCGCGAGGAAGTGCTGCGGCGGCTGACTACTCGTTTGGCGCAGTACGCCGCCGCGGAATGATTCCTGGCTGCTGCTGCCATTTGTATTCGGGAACCCAGCGGACGAGCGTCCGTTTCAGGTCGATTTCATCCGGGGGGGCGTCCCGCTTGAGCCAGGCGAGGACGCCGCCCAGCCATTGCTGATCGACGCCGCGCGCCTTGGCGATGCGCAGCTTGGGATGAGGGGTGGGCAGGGTCTGTTCGCCGTCGGCGAGCAACTCCTCGAAGAGCTTCTCGCCGGGGCGCAGGCCGGTGTAGACGATGCGGATTTCCTCCTCGCTGAATCCCGAGAGACGGATCATGTCGCGCGCCAGGTCGGTGATTTTCACCGGTTCGCCCATGTCGAGCACGAATATTTCGCCACCATGTCCCATCAGCCCGGCCTGTAACACCAGTTGGGAGGCTTCGGGGATGGACATGAAATAGCGGATGATGTCGGGATGGGTGACGGTGACCGGCCCGCCCCTGGCGATCTGCTCGTGGAATTTGGGGATCACGCTGCCGGTGCTGCCCAGCACGTTGCCGAAACGCACGATGACGAAAGCCGTCCCGCTCTCGCGCTGCAAGCCTTGGCATACCATTTCCGCGAGGCGTTTGCTGGCGCCCATGACATTGGTGGGGTTGACCGCCTTGTCGGTGGAGATCAATACGAATTTTTCCACCCCATGGTCCTGTGCGGCGCGAGCCAGGACGTAGCTGCCGAGGATGTTGTTGCGCACCGCTTCCCAGGCGTTTTCGTTTTCCATCAGTGGGACATGCTTGTAGGCCGCGGCGTGGAAGACTGCCGCGGGGGCGAAACGCTGCATCAGTTCATCGACGCGGGTGCGGTTTTTGACATCGCCGATGGCGCAGACGATGGGCAGGGCGGGGAAGCGTTCCTTGAATTCCTGCTCCATGCGGTACAGCGCGAGTTCGTTGAGTTCCAGCATCACCAGCAGGGAAGGCTCGAAGCGGGCGATCTGGCGGCACAGTTCCGAGCCGATCGAACCGCCCGCGCCGCTCACCAGCACGGTTTTGCCGCCGATCAGGTCTTGCAGGCCGTGGCTGTCGAGAATCACCTTGTCGCGCCCGAGCAAGTCGTCCACTTCCACCTTGCGTACCTGCGATACGGTGACGCGGCCGCTGACCAAATCCTCGAAGGCCGGTACGGTCAACACTTCCAGGTCGGCCTGGCTGCATAGCTCGGCGGCGCGGCGGCGTATCGAAGGGTGTACGCCGGGCATGGCGATGATGGCGTGGGTGGCGTCGGTCTTGGCTGCCCATGCCGGCAGTTCGTCGAGTGCGCCGAGCACCTTGACGCCGTGCAGGTTGCGTCCCTGTTTTTCTTCGTCGTCATCGAGCAGGCCGACGATATGCCAGGCTTTGCTGTGGGACAGTTCGCGCACCAGGTTGGCGGCGGTATCGCCGGCGCCCAGCACCAATACCGCCTCGCCGCTTTGCGGCAGCAGTCCATAGAGGCGGTGTTCCTTCCAGGCGCGGTAGGCGAGGCGGCTGCCGCCCATCATCACCGCCAGCAGGATGGGATCGAGCAACAGCACCGAGCGCGGTGTTTCCTCCATGCGCAGCATGTAGAGCACCAGCGGTGTCACCACGGTGGCGGCGCTTATCGCCAGCAGGATGCGCTTCAGGTCAGGCAGGCTGGCATAGCGCCAAATGCCGCGATACAGCCCGAAGCCCCAGAAAATCAATGCCTGGATCGGGACGATCCAGGCCAGCGAATGCCACATGCTGTCGCGGTAGCCTTCCGGGAAGTCGAGGTTGAAGCGCAGCCAATAGGCGGCCAGCCAAGCCACGGCGGCCGCCACGATGTCGTGGCCGAAGGCAAGGAGGGTGCGGGGGTTGACTCTATGCGTCACGATCGGCGGCTTGTCGGAATTTTGCCCATTCTATATCAACCCAGCGCATTGCCACGACATAGACGGCTATCCAGAACAGCAACAGGGCGGCCTGCGAGGTTGCTTCCCAACCGGTGCCCCACAGGGCGGAGCCGCCCGCCGCGGCCATCAGCAGGTATTCGAGGAGGGCGGCGCGGCGATGGCCGAGTCCCATGCGCACCAGCCGCTGGTAGTAATGTTCGCGGTGCGCCCGCCAGATTTTTTCATGGCGCAGTAGGCGTTTTGCCAGCGTCACGCTGGCATCCGCGACGAACGGCGAAAAGACCAGCGGTGCGAACCACCATGGCCACAAGCCGCGCTGCCAGCCGAGCAGTCCGAAAGCGGCGGCGAGGAAGCCGAGTGGCACCGAACCGGCGTCGCCCATGAATATTCGCGCCGGATGAAAGTTGAATAGCAGGAAACCTGCCGCCGCTGCCGCGATGCTCCAGGCCATCAGGGCGAAGGCCGGGTCGTCCAGCCGCCAGGCGGCCAGTCCATAAGCCGCGAAGCCGAACAGCGCCATGCCGCCGGCCAGGCCGTCGGAACCATCCATGAAATTGTACAGATTGGTCATCCATACGATGGCGAAAACCGCCAGCACGGATAGCCATGGCGGAAAGTGCTCCAGGCCGGCCATGGCCAGCGCCGTGGCGGCGGCGAGATGGGCAAGCAGGCGCCAGCCGGGGGATAGGCCGAAAATGTCGTCGAGCAGCGAAACCGCCGCCAGCGCCGTGGCCAGTCCCATCGGCAGCCACAGCCCGGGCGGCAGGGACAGGCTCCATCCGGCCAGGATGCCGCCCATGATTGCCACGCCGCCACTGCGCGGGATCGGCGCGGCATGGAGCGAGCGTCGATTGGGGGCATCCATGGCGATTTTCGCCAGTCCGCTGCGCAACATGATGGCGATCGCCAGCCAGGCGGCGGCGAAGGCCAATAAGGGCGAGAAGGAAGGGGAAAGGAAAGCGCTCATCACCGTCCTTTCCGCGCGGCGCGATACCACGCCGCCGTGACGGCCAGTCCCTGCTCCAGCGAAAAGGGCGGCCGCCAATCGAGTTCCCGTTCGATGGCCGAACCGTCGATTTCCAGCGAATCCAGCAGACGTGCCGCTTCGGCGCTTGTTCCCGTCAGCAGGGCGGCGATTCTCAGTAGTGTGGGAGGAACGGCGATCAGCCTCGGCGGCTTTCCCATGGCGGTCGCCAGGTGGCGCACCAGGTCGGCGCTGGATAGCGCCTTGCCGTCGCTCAGCAAGAAGGTTTTCCCGGCTGCCGCCGGGTGAAATAGGCAGAGCCGGATGGCATCGGCGAGATTGCCCAGATAGAGCAGGCTGCGCCGGTTCGCCGCCGCTCCCAGCGGCAGCGGCAGGCCGCGTTCGACCAGGCCGAGCAGGCGCAGGAAATTGGCTTTTACGCCGGGGCCGTAAACCAGCGGCGGGCGCAGGATGACGGTTTCCAGCCCGGTTTCGCCGGCTATCCGGTGTAGCGCTTGTTCCGCTTCCCATTTGGAAATGGCATAAGGGTCTTGCGGCTGGGGGATGTCTCCAGCGCGAAAAGGGGTATCTCCAGTGGTTTCGCCATTGACCTTGATCGAGCTGAGATAGACCAGCCGTTTGACCCCGGCCTGGGTGGCCTGGCGAGCCAGATTCGCGGTGCCGGCGCAATTGACGGTGCGGTATTGGGTCAGCGGGTTACCAGCCGCGTCGCGCATGACATGCACCCGCGCCGCCAAGTGCACGATCGCCGTAACGCCTTTCAGCGCGGCGCGCCAATCGGTGTCCGGGCCGATGTCGCCGATCGCGGCGCAATCTTCACATGGCCGGCGAACGGCCTTACGCACCGCCCAGCCGTCGCGTTCCAGCAAAGGGCAGAGTGCTTGGCCGACAAAGCCGGCGGCACCGGTGACCAGCACCTGCTTCATGATAAGCACTCCCGATACAGCGCCAGGGTTTCGGCTGAAACTTTGTCAACGGAAAACTCCCGTTCTGCCAGCGTGCGTCCGTTTTTGCCGAAACGGCGGCGCAGGATGGGATTTTCAATCAGTTGGCGCAACGCCTGCGCCAAGGCGGCGCTGTCCCTGGCCGGCACCAGCAAGCCGTTTTCCTCGTGGCGCACCGCTTCGCGGCAGCCCGGCACGTCGGTGGCGACGATGGCGCGGCCGCAGGCGGCGGCTTCGAGCAGCGCCTTGGGCAATCCTTCGCGGTAGGAGGGTAGGCAGACGATGTGGGCTTGGGCGAGCAGCGCCGGCATGTCCTCTTGTTTGCCCAGCCAGGATACCGTGCCGGAAACGTGCCACTTCCGCAGTTGTTCGAGCGGGATGGCGGCGGGGTTGTCGGGGTCGCGCTCGCCCGCCAGCACGAAGCGCGCGGCAATTCCGCCATGGCGCAGAATTTCCGCCGCAGCGACGAACTCGCCCACGCCCTTGTCCCACAGCATGCGTGCCGGCAGGACGATGAGCGGCGGTTTGCCTTCAGGTTCCGGGGTATAGCGGAATGCCGCGGTATCCACGCCCGAGCCGCGTATCAACGCTACCTGGTTTTCTCGCAGGATTCCGGCGGTCAGAAGGGCGGCGCGGTCGTCGGGATTTTGCAGAATGACCTGGCTGTTTCCCAGCAGAAAGCGGAAAGCCAGGACGATCCAAGGGCGCAGCAAGCGCGCCGAGACATCCCGCGAGGTAAATACATAGCCCATGCCCGCCAGGGCATTGACGACATGCGGCACCTTGGCGATCTTGGCGGCCAGCGAGCCGTAGAGCACTGGCTTCAGGGCGACGTGATGGACGATGTCGGGTGTTTCGCGCCGATAGATGGCGGCGATTTCCCGGATCGCTTGCAGTTCGTGCCACGGATTGCGGCTGCTGCGCCGCAGCACGATGGGGATCGGGCGCAGGCCGGCGCAACGGATGTGCTCGCCGTGCGCCGTTATCCGCGTGGCGACCGCGACGTCGAACCCCGCGTCGCGGGCAGCGCAGGCAAGCGGCAGGCGATGGGAGCAAAAATACCAATCCTCGGTAACCAGGAAGAGCAGCTTAGGCCGTTGGCCGGTCACGGCTTATGGCCTTTGCAGGTACCAACCCGCGGCGATTTCCAATCCTTCCCGCAGCGTGTGGCTAGGCTGGTAGCCGAGCAGGGTTTGCGCCTTGCCGATGTCGGCGAGGGAATGGCGCACATCGCCGGGGCGGAAATCCCGGTAATGCGGCTGCGCCTCGGCAGCTTGCGGGAAACGGGAAGCGACCCGTTCGCGGATTAGAGTGAACAGTTGGTTCAGGGTGGTACGTTCACCGACGGCGACGTTGTAAACCTGGTCGAGCGCGGCGGGGTTGTCCGTAATGGCGGCGAGTAGATTGGCCTGGACTGCGTTGGCGACATGACAGAAATCCCGGCTGGTTTCGCCATCGCCGTTGATGTGAACCGGCTCGCCGCGCATCAGGCTGGCAAACCATCTTGGAATCACGGCTGCATAAGCGCCGTCGGCGTCCTGGCGCTCGCCGAAGATATTGAAGTAGCGCAAGCCGATACTTTTGAAGCCGTAACAGCGGGCGAATACATCGGCGTATAGCTCGTTGACGTATTTGGTGACGGCATAGGGTGACAATGGTTTACCAATTTGCTCTTCCTTCTTGGGTAGGGCGGGGTGGTCGCCGTAGGTCGAACTGGAGGCAGCATAAACAAAGCGTGTGACGCGGGCGTCGCGGGCGGCAGTGAGCATGTTGAGGAAGCCTGAGATATTGCTTTCGTTGGTGGTGAGCGGATCTTCCAGTGAACGTGGTACCGAGCCGAGGGCTGCCTGGTGCAGCACGAAATCGGCACCAAGGCAGGCATTACGGCAATCCTCGGGATTGCGGACGTCACCCTCAATAAAATGGAAATTACGCCACTGCGTCGGTGTGACCAAGGTGGATACTTCGCTCAGGTTGCGTTGGAATCCCGTGGCAAAATTATCTAGGCCGACGACATTCTGGTCGAGTTTGAGCAGAGCTTCCAAAAGGTTAGAGCCGATGAAACCAGCCACACCGGTGATAAGCCAGGTTTTCGGTGACGTGGCAAGCGTTGTTTGTAGTTGCCGGTATTGGTCGTTCATAGCCGCCATAAACGTATACCGGCTGTCTGCACGCTAGCCGGTTCAAACATCCCCTTGACGTCGGCCAGCACTGGATTTTTACCCATCAGGCTGACAATTCTGGTCAGGGGCATTTCCCGGTAGGCACGGTGGGCGACGGCGGCAATGACGGCGGCGGCGGGGCGTAGCGCCGACATTTCCGCCAGTTCGACGCCATATTCGCGCCTTGCTTCCGCGGGGTCGGCGAGGGCGTCGTGCACTTGCACCTCGATGCCGTAGTCCTCCAATTCGCGGATGATGTCGATGACGCGCGAGTTGCGCAGGTCGGGGCAGTCTTCCTTGAAGGTGAGTCCGAGGATGGTGACCGTGCTGCCGAGGATGGGGTGGCCGGCGCGGATCATTTCCTTGACGGTGCGCTGGGCGATGAACTTGCCCATGCCGTCGTTGATGCGCCGTCCGGCGAGGATGACTTGGGGGATATAGCCGAGTTTTTCGGCCTTGTGGGTCAGGTAGTAGGGATCGACGCCGATGCAGTGTCCGCCGACCAGGCCGGGCTGGAACTTGAGGAAATTCCATTTAGTGCCGGCGGCTTCCAGTACTTCGCGGGTGTCGATGCCCATGATGTCGAATACCACCGCCAGTTCGTTCATCAGGGCGATATTGAGGTCGCGCTGGGTATTTTCGATGACCTTGGCGGCTTCCGCCACCTTGATCGAACTGGCCGGGTAAACCCCGGCGGTGACTACCGAAGCATAAACCTCCGCGACGGTCTTGAGGGTCGCCGCATCCTGTCCCGAAACCACTTTCTTGATCTTGGTGAAGGTATGTTCCTTGTCGCCGGGATTGATGCGTTCGGGACTGTAGCCGACAGTAAAATCGGCGCCGCATTTCAGCCCCGAGCAGCGTTCCAGCACCGGAACGCAGTCTTCTTCGGTGGCGCCGGGGTAGACGGTCGATTCGTAGACGACGATATCGCCTTTTTTCAGCGCCTTGCCGACGGTTTCCGAGGCGCGGATGACCGGGGTGAGGTCGGGCTGATGCGCCTCGTCCACGGGGGTGGGAACGGCGACGATATGGAAATCGGCGGCCTTCAGGTCTTCGATTTCATGGGTGTAGAGGATGTCGGCGGCTTTCAGGTTGGCGGCCTCGACCTCGCCGGTGCGGTCCAATCCTTCCTTTAATTCGCGGATGCGCGCCGGATTGATGTCGAAGCCGACGGTGCGTGCGGTCTTGCCGAAAGCCACGGCAACCGGGAGGCCGACATATCCCAGGCCGATAACGGATACTTTCCGAGCCATGATCCTGATCCTGAAAATATTATGGATATTTCAAACTATACAGAAATTTAACATGATTGAAAAACTTGTTTGAAAAGTTATTTGACAAGTGTTTGCCCGTGTTATAGATTTTAGGATCAAGGGGTTTTGTAGGCATAGGGAACGCGATGGCGGATCAAGACGAGGTGGCGGAACTGGCTGGAGAATTGGCGGGCATGCGCGTTTTGCCGACGCTGACCAAACGCCAGGCCGAGGTTTTGACGTTTCTCGGGCGCTATTTCCAGACTCATCGGGATTATCCGACGCAACGGGAAATCGCCGACCATTTCGGCATTTCCCAGAATGCCGCCGCCTTGCATTTGGTCGCGTTGAGCAAGAAAAATTACGTCGTCCGGTTGCCGGGGGAGCGGCGCAACATTCGCCTCACGGCGCTGGCGCTGGAGAAATTGCGCATGATCGGCGAAGAGGTCGGCGCCCAGATGGCATTCGGATTTTAGGAGACGGATCGGGCTATGGGGCTGGATTGGCAATTCTTCAAACGGCTGCTCTCCAAGTCGGCACGCGCCGATGGCTGGCTGGCGATCAGCTTCCTGGCTGGCGAGTTATGTCTTGCCCATGTTCGGCGAGCGGCGGGCGGCAGGCCGGTGGTGGGGTTGTGCGCGATCGAGCCGATCAGCGCCGCCGCCGATCCCGATGCCTTGATGAAGTTCGCCAAGGAGTTGCGGCTGGGACAGTATAACTGCCTGACCTTGCTCAATCTCAACGAGTACCAGGTATTGCCGGTGGAGGTGCTGAATGTTCCCGCCGACGAACTAAAAACCGCCGTGCGCTGGAAAATCAAGGATTTGCTCGACTACCATATCGACGATGCCGCCATCGACGTGCTGCGCATCCCCACCGACAAGGCGATGGCGCCCAACCACGGCATGTACGCCATCGCCACGCGCAACGAAGTGATCCAGCGCTACGTAACCCTGTTCGAGGAAGGCAATATTCCCTTGTCGGTGATCGACATACCGGAAATGGCGCAACGCAATATCGCGCTGCTGCTGGAAGAGCCTGGCCGCGGCTTGGCCTTGCTGTCGTTCGACGAGGAGGGCGGTCTGTTGACGGTGACTTGCGATACCGAACTGTATTTGTCGCGCCATATCGAGGCGCCGCTGTCGCTGCTGCTTCAGGAAGATACCGAACAACGTCAGCGCTATCTCGACCGGATCGTCATGGAATTGCAGCGCTCCTTCGATTATTTCGAACGCCAATTTCATGAAATCGAACTGACGAAACTGATGATGGCGCCGTTGCCCCTGTCGATCGGACTGGAAGGCTACTTATCCAGGAATCTGCAAATGGAGGTCATTACGATAGACTTGCAGGAAATCTTCGATTTCTCCAGGGCGTCTTCCTTGCAGCAGGATCAGTTGTCCCGCTGTTTCCTGACGTTGGGCGCCGCGCTGCGGCTTGAGGAGAAGGCGCTGTGACGCAGCAGATCAATCTTTTCAATCCCATCTTCCTGCGCCAGAAGAAGTATTTTTCCCTGGTGACGATTTTGCAGGGGTTGGCGATGGTGTTGGTTGGGGTGCTGAGTTTTTATGCCTTCGCCGTCGTTCAGACCGAGCGTTTGAGCAAGGAAGTCGAGGAAGCTGGCAAGCGCCTGGAGCAGGAAAAAATCCGCGTATCCGAGGCCGGCACCGAACTCGGCCCGCGCAAGAAAAACCAGGAACTCGAGGCGCAGGTCAGCAACTTGGAAAGGCAGGTCAGGGAACGCGAGGAAATCCTCGGTATCCAGGCCGGCGCAGGCGGCGACCGGCAGGGGTTTTCCGAATATTTGCGTGCTTTTGCGCGGCAAAGCATGAACGGCTTGTGGCTGACCAGCTTCAGCCTGAGCGAGAACGGCAGCCGAATGGTGATCGGCGGTCGGGCATTGCGCCCGGATATGGTGCCGGACTACATCAAGCGCTTGGGCAAGGAAGAAATCATGCGCGGGCAGCCATTTTCCACTTTGGACATGAAATTGACAAAAGTGGAAAAGTTATCCTCCGGCAAGGGGGTGGAGGGTTATTTCGAGTTCAGCTTACGTTCAGTGGAGCCGGAACAGCTTAGAGAAGATCCGGGTAAAGCGAGGTAGGTCTTGAAAGAACAATGGCGGAAAATCGTGGAGAAGGTCGATGCGCTCGCATTGCGCGAACGCGCCTTGATATTCGTGATGATGACGGTATTGTTGATTACGCCAATCAATGTGTTGCTGCTCGATCCGTTGCGAGCGAAGCAAAAAACCTTGTCTCAGCAGCTTCAGGAAAAACAGAACCGGATTGATGCGTTGCATGCACAACTTCAAGGATTGGCGGTCTCCAGCCAGATTGACCCGGATGTGGAAAACCGACGCCGCCTTGAAATGCTGCGGCACAAGTTGGCGGAGATGGAAGCGCCTATGGAAACCGTTCAGAAAAATTTGGTTTCACCGGATAAGAAAGTTTCGCTGCTGGAGAGCTTGCTGGTACAGAATCCCCGTTTGAGGCTGGTTTCTCTGAAAACCTTGCCGGCGACCTCGGTATTGGAAAGTAAAGCCGTCGATCAAGGAAAAAAAAGCGGCGCTGGCCTTTCGTCAACCTCCTTGGTTTACCGGCATGGCGTGCAGATGACTATTGAAGGCAGCTACCATGATTTGCTGCAATATCTGGTGGCCATGGAAAAAT
This sequence comes from uncultured Sulfuricella sp., assembly GCA_964505475.1. GTDB lineage: Bacteria > Pseudomonadota > Gammaproteobacteria > Burkholderiales > Sulfuricellaceae > JAGXQV01. The sequence continues at coordinate 12,114 of CAZDIJ010000062.1, forward strand.
TGCCTTGGCGGATGGTGTGGGGCGAGGCGGATTTGCGGGTCGACGAATATCCCAAAATCGTTTTGACGCTGACGCTCTACACCTTGAGCCTGGAAAAAGTATGGTTGAACGTGTAATCGGGGAGTAGGGGTTTTTCTGTCATAATGACCGGGTCGATTTCAATATAAGGGCATGGGATTTGGATAAGCCCTCGTTCAGGGTGGTTTGTGGCGCCTTCCTGCTGCAATTGATGCTGGCGGCGGGGGCGTGTCATGCCGAGAATTTACCCGACCCCACCCGCCCACCTGCTTCGCTATGGTCGTTGCATCCCACTTTCGGCGAGGAACCCAGCGAAACGCCGGCTGCGGTGCCGGTGTTGCAGTCGATCATGCTGTCGGCGACGCGCAAGATCGCCATCATCAGCGGGCAGGCGGTGGCGTTGGGGGAGAAATTCGGCGATGCGCGGCTGGTCAGGCTGTCGCAGAGCGAGGCAGTGTTGCGTACAGCGGAAGGATTGCAAGTGTTGAAACTGTTTCCCGATGTGGATAAGAAGGAGCGGCTTGTTCCGCAAGCTGAAGATAAGAACGGCAGAAAAACTCACGGTGCCGTTACAGGCAAGAAGGTTAAACAATGACCAGATTGACGGTTGAGAGGGTTGTCCGGCTTATCCTTGTTGCGGCGTTGGGGGCGTTCCTGCTTGGTTGCGCCGGGTCACCGCAGGTCAAGACCAATTCCACGGCGGTGAAGATCAACGAGGAATTGAAACAGGCCGCGCAGCCGGTAAAGCCGGAGCAGCCTGATGCGGTAATGAATGCGTTGCTGCCGCCGCTCAAAATCGAAATGCCCAAGGGCGGCGCCAAGGCACTGGAGCCGCGCTTCGACCTGGTGGTGAACAACGCGCCCGCCGCGCAGGTTTTCATGGGGATTGTATCGGGAACCCGCTACAGCATCTCGATGCCGTCGGACATGGGCGGGACGATTACCGCCAATCTCAAGGATGTAACGGTGTTCGATGTCCTTGACGACATCCGCGAGACCTATGGTTACGAATACAAGGTGGTCGGGTCGCGCATTTACATTCAGCCGCAGACCCTCCAAACGCGGGTATTCAAGGTGAATTATCTGGTTGGCACTCGTACCGGCTCGACGAATATTCGGGTAACTGCCGGTTCGACCGGCAGCACGGCCGGGACGACGGGAACCACGGGAACCACGGGAACGGCAGGGGCGGCGGGGGCGGCGGGGGGCACTTCGGGCGGAACCGGCGGCAGCGGTTCGAGCGGTGGGGGGAGCACGAATATCGCCACTACATCGAAGAGTGATTTCTGGAGGGAAATCACGACTTCTCTGGAAGCGATCGTGGGCAATGCGGATGGCCGCAGCGTGGTGGTAAGCCCGCAATCGGGAGTGATCGTGGTGCGAGCCACTCCACTGGAATTGCGGAATGTCGCCGAGTTTCTCAATGCCTCTCAAGTGTCGGTCGAGCGTCAGGTAATCCTGGAGGCGAAAATCCTCGAAGTCGAGTTGAGCGATGATTACCAGACGGGGATCAACTGGGCGGCTTTCAAAAACAATCCAAATAGCCGTCTTTCCATCGGCATGCCGGGGAATAACGAAATCGCCCCAACCGGTTCGCTGATCGCCAATACCTTGCTCAGCGGCACGCCCGGCGCCAGCCTCAAGGGCGCCGGCGGTATGTTCGGGCTGGTTTTTCAAACCGGCAACTTTGCCACCATGCTGTCTTTTCTGGAAAGCCAAGGCAATGTCCATGTGCTGTCCAGCCCGCGCATCGCCACCTTGAACAACCAAAAGGCCGTCTTGAAGGTCGGCAGCGAAGACTATTACGTGACCAGCGCTTCCTCGACCACCACGACGGGAACAGCCACGACGACGACACCTTCGGTCAATCTGCAACAATTCTTTTCGGGAATCGTGCTGGATGTGACGCCGCAAATCGACGACAAGAACAATATTATCTTGCATATCCATCCTTCCGTTACGCGGGTAAGCGAAGCCAACAAGATCATCAACCTGGGCGGAACGACGGGTACGCTGACTTTGCCCGTGGCTTCGACGGTCGTGAGTGAGACAGACAGCATCGTGCGTGCTCAGGATGGGCATATCGTGGCGATCGGCGGATTGATGAAACAATCGACTACCGGTGATTTTTCACAGCCGCCGGGGGTGAAGGATGTTCCCCTGATCGGGGACGTTTTGCGTCAAACCAAGCGCACCACCAAGAAAACGGAACTGGTGATTTTGCTTAAACCGACGGTGGTGCAAGACGGCAGCGATTGGTCGCAGGATATATTGAGCGCCCAGCAGCGCATTCAGACGATGGGCCGCGAATAAGCGTATCGAGCGAATGTACAACCAGCACTTCGGCCTAAGGGAAGCGCCTTTCGGAATCACGCCGGACACCAGCTTTTTTTACGCCTCCTCACACTATCAAGAAGCGCTCAATACCTTGCTGGTGGCCGCCAAGACCGGCGAGGGCTTCATCAAGCTGACCGGCGAGGTGGGAAGCGGGAAGACCCTGTTGTGCCGCAAGTTTTTGGCCGGGTTGGGCAAGGAAGATTTCGTCACCGCCTATATCAGCAATCCCTTCCTCGAGCCGCGCACCCTGCTGATGGCCTTGGCGGACGAACTGGGAGTGGTGCTCGACAAGAACGTCAACCAGCATCGCTTGCTCAAGTCGGTGACCTTGGCGCTGCTCAACATCGCCAGGAAAAATAAACGCGCCATCCTGTGCATCGACGAGGCGCAGGCGATGCCGCTGGATACGCTGGAGGCCTTGCGCTTGCTGACCAACATTGAGACCGAGAAAATCAAACTGTTGCAGGTGGTGCTGGTCGGACAGCCGGAACTGAATCACAAACTCGAACTTGAGTCGATTCGCCAATTGAAACAGCGCATTACTTTTCAGTATCACCTGGGGCCGCTGGGCGAGACGGAAATGGAATCCTATGTGGCGCATCGTCTCAGCGTCGCCGGCTACCGGGGAGGGCGCTTGTTCAACAAGGCGGCCATGCACCGTTTGTTCCGCGCCAGCCAGGGTTACCCCCGCCTGGTCAATATCCTGGCGCACAAGGCCATGATGGTGGCCTACGGCGAGGGCAAAGGAGAAGTGGCTGATCCGCATGTCAAGGCCGCTGTGGCAGATACGCCGGCGGTCAAGAAAAAACCTTTCTGGAAGTGGAAACTGATCTGACATGAGCATCATCAACCAGATGCTGGAGAAACTCGAACAGCGGCGCGGTGGGCGGGATGCTTCAATGCCGGATGGAGTGCGCGCCGTCGTCCGGGCAGCCGGCGGCAATAATCGCCGTTTCCTTTTGCCCGGCGTGCTCGCCATCGTCTTGGCTAGCGGCGGCTATTACGGCTGGTTGTGGCAACAGCGGCACGCGAAACCGGTAAAGTCGGTGGCGGCGGTCGGCAAGATACCCGGCGCCGAAATGCAGCCAGAGGTAGTGGAACAGCAGCTCGTTCCTAAAATCGAGGAAGCCCCTGCTTCTCTTACTGCTCCGCAGCAGGAAGAGGCCACGACTCCGAGCGCCGAATCCTCACAGAAAACCGTGGCAAAAAAGAAAAAAGACCTATCTGCCGAAAAGCCGGCGCCGTCAGCCAAGGAAAGCAAAACGGACGAAATGGCGTCGAGTGTGTCCGTGACGCCGGCTTCGGGGGCGGCGAAAAAAGTCTCGCGGGAAAGCAGCGGCAAAATCAGGACCGCCGGCGGCGAGCAAGAAATGCCCATGAAATCGGTGACGCCCCAGCAGTTGGCGCTTTCCCATTACCAGAAAGCCTTGTCCTGGCTGCAACAGGGACGTGTCGCCGAAGCACGCAGCGGTCTGGAGGATGCGCTCAAGCTCTATCCGGCCTATCTTTCCGCGCGTCAGGCACTTGCCGGCCTGCTGGTCGAACAGCGGCAATTCGGCCAGGCGGAGCATGTTTTACAGGAGGGATTGAGCCTGAGTCCCGAGCAGTCCGGCTTCGCCATGGCGCTGGCGCGTTTGCAGGTCGAGCGCGGTGATATTCGCACGGCGCTCGGCACGCTGAACGGCGGTTTGCCGCATGCCGCAGACAATGCCGAATATCAGGCGTTTCTGGCGGCGTTGCTGCAACGCTCAGAGCAGCACAAAAAAGCTATCGAACATTACCAGGCGGCATTGCGCTTGGGGGCTTCCGCCACATGGCAAATGGGGCTGGGGATTTCACTCCAGGCGGAACATCGTTTGCCGGAAGCCTTGGAAGCGTTCGGTCGCGCCAAGCTGTCCAGTGAATTGACTCCCGATCTGATGGCTTTCGTCGAGCAGCGGATGAGAATGATTAAAGCGCAGATGCGGTAAATATCACATTCCTCGTTTTGGCTCCCCGATTTCTTGCCTGGGTAGATGGCGGAATGGATTGATGCCATGCAACGGAGATTAAAGATTCATGCCTCTAAACTATTCTCAGCTATCGCTCCTTCCCCTGCTCGCGGGGGAAGGC
>CAZDIJ010000063.1:0-16556 GCA_964505475.1 uncultured Sulfuricella sp.
CCTTGATGAGCAGCAGGGCGTCGAGCAGCATCATGTCGCCGGCCTGGATGTCCAGATCGTAGTCCTGCATGGCGGGCGCGGCGTCCTTGCCGGGGTCGTAGCGGTAGATCGAGAAACGCATGGCCGGCTCCTAGTAGGTTCTGGCTTTGGGCTGAAAAGCTTCCACCGTCAGGGGCTTCAGCCGCACCGGCTTGTAGTCCAGGCGTTGCCCTTCGCGGTAATACAGGGAATGCTTGAGCCAGTTCTTGTCGTCGCGCTGCGGGTAGTCGTCGCGGGCGTGGGCGCCGCGGCTTTCCTGGCGCGCGGCGGCGGCGGCGATGGTGGCGAGGGCGACCTCCATCAGGTTCTCCAGTTCCAGCGCCTCGATGCGCGCGGTGTTGAAGGTCTTGCTGTGGTCGCGCAGCACCGCGCCGGGGAGGCGCGCGGCGATTTCACGCAGCCTGGCCAGGCCTTCCAGCATCACCTCCTCCTTGCGGAACACCCCGCAATGGAGCTGCATGGCCTTGGCCATGGCGGCGCGGATGTCGGCCACGCTGTCGCCTTCGCCCTTCTTCTCCCAGCGCGCCAGGCGCGCCAGCGGACGCTCCAGCGCGTCGGTGGGCAGGGCGCGGGGGAAGGGGTTTTCCTTGAGGTATTCGATGACGTGATTGCCGGCGGCGCGTCCAAAGACGATCAAATCCAGCAGCGAATTGCTGCCCAGGCGGTTGGCGCCGTGCACCGACACGCAGGCGCATTCGCCGATGGCGTAGAGTCCCGGCACCGCTTCCTCGGGGCCGGTGCGGGTGGGCATCACCACCTGGCCGGAGAGGTTGGTGGGGATGCCGCCCATCATGTAATGCACCGTCGGCACCACCGGAATCGGCGCCTCGACGGGATCGACGTGGGCGAATTTCCGCGCCAGTTCGCGGATGCCGGGGAGCCGGTGGCCGATCACCTCCGGGCCGAGGTGGTCGAGCTTGAGCAGCACGTGGTCGCCGTCCGGGCCGCAGCCGCGCCCTTCGTAGATTTCCACCGCCATGGCGCGCGACACCACGTCGCGCGAGGCGAGATCCTTGGCGTTGGGGGCGTAGCGTTCCATGAAACGCTCGCCGTTCTTGTTGATAAGGTAGCCGCCCTCGCCGCGCGCGCCTTCGGTGACCAATACCCCGGCGCCGTGGATGCCGGTGGGATGGAATTGCCAGAATTCCATGTCTTCCAGCGGGATGCCGGCGCGCAGCGCCATCCCCAGGCCGTCGCCGGTATTGATCAGGGCGTTGGTGGTGGCCGAGAAAATCCGCCCCGCTCCGCCGGTGGCGAGCAGGGTGGCGCGCGCCTCGATGAAGACCGGTTCGCCTTCCTCGATGCCTAGCGCGACCACGCCGAGGGTGTAGCCTTCGCTATCCGTCACCAGATCGACGGCGAAGTATTCCTCGAAGAAATGCGTCTTGGCGGCGATGTTGCGCTGGTAGAGGGTGTGCAGCATGGCGTGGCCGGTGCGGTCGGCGGCGGCGCAGGTGCGGATGGCGGGCGCGCCGCCGTAGTCCTGGGTCATGCCGCCGAAGGGGCGCTGGTAGATGCGGCCGTTGTCGAGGCGATCGAAGGGCATGCCATAGTGCTCCAGCTCGATCACCGCTTCGTTGGCCGAGCGGCACATGAATTCGATGGCATCCTGGTCGCCCAGGTAATCCGAGCCTTTCACCGTGTCGTACATGTGCCAGTGCCAGTTGTCCTCGGAGACGTTGCCCAGCGAGGCGGCGATGCCGCCCTGCGCCGAGACGGTGTGCGAGCGGGTGGGAAATACCTTGGAGACCACCGCCACCTTGAGGTCAGCCTGCGCCAGTTGCAGGGCGGCTCTTAGTCCGGCGCCCCCTCCCCCGACGATAACCGCGTCGAACGTGCGTTTGGCGATAGCCATTATTCGATTCCCCACAAAATTTGCATGCTCCAGACGGCGTAGGTAATCAGCGCGAGAATTGCCAAGACTTCCAGCGTCAGGCGCAGGGCAACCGGTTTGAGGTAATCCATGAAAATATCGCGCACGCCGACCCAGGCATGGAGGAACAGCGACAGCAGGAACAGGATGGTTCCCAGACGCACCAGGTTGCACTCGAAGAATCCGCGCCAGTCGGCGTATTGCAGCGGCTGGTGGGTGGCCAGGAAACCCGCCAGAACCAGCAGGTAGAGCGCCATCACCACGGCGGTGACGCGCTGCGCCAGCCAGTCGCGCAGGCCGTAATGGGCGCCGGTGACGATGCGGTTTACCATAGCCAGACTCCCAGCAGGAAGGTCAGGGTCAGGCTCAGCGCCAGCACCATCAGGCTGGCGCGGCGCGCCTGCGGCAGATCGAGACAGAAATGCAGATCCATCGCCAAGTAGCGCAGGCCGGCGAAGAAATGGTGCAGCAGCGCCCACAGCAGGCCGAGCAGGATCAGCTTGGCGAAGCCGCCGCCCATCACCTGCCTGACGGCGGCGAAGCCCTCCGGCGAGGCGAGCGAGGTTTGCAGCAGGAACAGCACGAAGGGGATGAACAGGAACAGCCCCGCGCCGCTGACGCGGTGCAGGATGGAAACCACGCCCGGCAGGGGCAGCTTTATCTTGGCCAGGTCGAGGTGCTTGGGGCGTCGTTTGACCATAATGACCGCACTCCTCCTTGGTTGATTTTCCCGGATGTTCCGGGAGCCGATATTAAGGTGTTTTGCCCTTCTGTTGCGGGGAGGGCGTATGCCGCTTATCCCGCCTTGGCCGCCGCCGCCACCGCCGGCGGCACCCGGTCGATGAGGCGCGGGTCGAACGGTTTGGGGATGATGTATTCCTTGCCGAAGGATAGTTCCTTGAGGTTGTAGGCCTTGAGCACTTCCTCCGGCACCGGCTCCTTGGCCAGTTGGGCGATGGCCTTGGCCGCCGCGATCATCATCGGCTGGGTGATGGCCTTGGCGCGGGCGTCGAAGGTTCCCCGGAAAATGTAGGGGAAGCCCAGGACGTTGTTGACCTGATTGGGGTAATCGGAGCGGCCGGTGGCCATGATGAGGTCGCTACGCACGGCATGGGCATCGGCGGGCTTGATTTCCGGGTCGGGGTTGGCCATGGCGAAGGCGATGGGCTTGGCCGCCATGCTGGCGATCATCTCGCCGTCCACCAGGTTGGGGCCGGAGACGCCGATGAATACGTCGGCGCCGCGCATGGCGTCGGCCAGCGTGCGCATCGCGGTATCCTTGGCGAATTCGCGCTTGTGGGCGTTGAGATCGGTGCGCCCGCCGTGGATCACCCCCTTGCTGTCGACCAGGGTCATGTTTTCCTTCCTGCCGCCCATGGCGATCAACAGACGCATGCAGGCCAGACCGGCGGCGCCGGCGCCGAGACATACCAGCTTGACCTCGCCGACGTTCTTGCCTTGCACTTCCAGGGCATTGAGCAGGCCGGCGCACATCACGATGGCGGTGCCGTGCTGGTCGTCGTGGAATACCGGGATGTCGAGGCGCGCCTTCAAGGCTTCCTCGATTTCAAAACAGGCCGGGGCGGCGATGTCTTCCAGGTTGATGCCGCCGAAGGTGGGGGCGATGTGCACCACGGTTTCGATGAAGGCGGCGGTGCTGGGGGCGGCGACTTCGATGTCGAAAACGTCGATGCCGGCGAAGCGCTTGAAGAGGATGCCCTTGCCTTCCATCACCGGCTTGCTGGCGAGCGGTCCGAGGTTGCCCAGGCCGAGAATCGCCGTGCCGTCGGTGATGACCGCCACCAGGTTGCCCTTGTTGGTGTAGCGGTAGGCATTGGCCGGGTCTTCGGCGATGGCGCGCACCGGCTCGGCCACTCCCGGCGTGTAGGCCAGCGACAGATCGGCGGCGGTGGCGCAGGGCTTGGACGATTCCACCGAAATCTTGCCGGGCTTGGGAAGCTCGTGGTAATCGAGAGCTTGCTGTTTCAAGGTGGACATTTAAATTCCTTTGTTAAGAGGCCAGGGATCAGGGGCTGGGGCGCCGGCGCCGTATGTTGCGCGGCGATTCGATCATCCCGGCCTCGCCGGACAAAATTCCTGGCCCCCGCTTAGCCTAATTCGTTCAAATAGCAGTGATGCTTGGTGTTGCAGCGGCTGACGCGCAGCTCCACCGGCTTGTCGCCGTAGGTGTAGGCGATGCGGTGGATGTCGAGCAGCGGCGTACCGGTCGGCACGTTCAGCAATTCGGTGGTCGGCGCTTCCGCCGCGATCGCCTGGATGCGTTCCTCGGCACGGATGATGCGGGTGCCGTAGCGGGTTTCGTAGAGGCTGTAGAGCGTGCCTTCGTATTCGTCGATCATGGTTTCCGAGAGTCCCTTGAACAGCGTCGCCGACAGCCAGATGTCGTCGAGGATCACCGGTTCTCCCGAGAGCCGCAGCAGACGGCGCAGGATCACCACCGGGGCGCCGCGTTTCAGTTCCAGGCGGTCGGCGATGTCGCTGTCGGCCTTGGCGCGCTTGCAGGAGAGCACTTGGTTGATCGGCTCTTCCTTCTTGCCGTTGACCTCGACCATGCGCAGGAAATGGTACTGGGTGTGCTCCTCGGTATGGGTGGCGACGAACGTGCCCTTGCCCTGGCGGCGGATCAGGATATTTTCCGCGGCCAACTCGTCGATGGCCTTGCGCACCGTGCCCTGGCTGACCTTGAAGCGGTTGGCCAGCTCCAGCTCGCTGGGGATGGCTTCGCCGGGGTGCCATTCGCCGGCCACCAGGCTCTGAGTGATCAATATCTTGATTTGCTCGTACAGCGGGCGAAAAGTCGGGGTCGAGTGAGATTTTGTCATATGCTCCCTTTATAGCATGAACAAAAAAACAACGTCAATAATCTTATATAAGACATAAGATATAAATTGATTGTTGACATGAGTTATATAGTCAAATATATTTTGGCACATAATCTGCCGGTGTTCTATATCTTCTTTCCGAAAAACCGTTTCGGAAGTCCAGGTTAAAGGAGCCGTTCCCATGATTCAGCATTACCGTCCCCGCCGTTCCATGCTTTACGTGCCGTGCAACATGGCGCGCTACCTGGAAAAAGCCCGCAATCTGCAGGTGGATTCCCTGATTCTCGACCTGGAAGACCCGGTGTTGCCGGAGATGAAGAAAGCCGCCCGCCACAACGTGGTGGAAGCCATCTGGCGGGGCGGGTTCGGCCACCGCGAACTGGTGGTGCGCGTCAACGGTCTGGATACGCCGTGGGGCATGGACGACGTGAAGGCGGTGGCGACCGTCGGCGCCAGCGCCATCCTGTTCCCCAAGATCGAGAGCCGCCAGGATGTCGAGGCCGCCCTGGCGGCGCTCGACGCTGCCGGCGCCCCGGACATGCCGGTCATGGTGCTGATCGAGACGCCTGCCGGCGTGTTGCATGCCGAGGAAATCGCCGGCGCTTCCGAGCGCATCGCCTGCATCGTGATGGGCACTTCCGACCTGACTAACGAGCTGCACGCGCGCATCACCCAGGACCGCCTGCCGATGCTGCACAGCCTTTCCCGCTGCCTGCTGGCGGCGCGCGCCTACAAACGCTCCATCGTCGACGGCATTCACCTCGACCTCAAGGACATGCATTCCTTCGAGTATGCCTGCCGCCTGTCGCGCGACCTGGGCTTCGACGGCAAGACGCTGATCCATCCCTACCAGATTCCCTACGCCAACGACGCCTTCACGCCCAAGCAGGCCAGCATCGACCATGCCCGGCGCATCATCGCCGCGCTCACCGAAGCCAACGCGGCGGGTTGTGGCGTGGTGGTGGTGGACGGCAGGCTGGTGGAAAACCTCCACGTCGAGGCGGCCAAGCGCACCCTGATGATCCACGAGCTGATCCAGAAACTGGAAGCGGAAGATGTCTAAGGCCGGCAGCGGCAATTTCTTCGAGGATTTCACCGTCGGACAGGTGATTCTCCATCCCACCCCGCGCACCGTGACGGAAGGCGACATGGCGCTGTATCTGGCGCTCACCGGCGCGCGCCACGTCCTCCACGGCGCCCGGACGGCGGCGCATGCCCTGGGCTACCGCGACCGACCGGCGGACGACCTGCTGGTCTTCCACATCGCCTTCGGCAAGACCGTGCCGGACATTTCCCTCAACGCCGTCGCCAACCTGGGCTATGCCGACGTGCGCTTTCTCGCGCCGGTCTACGCGGGCGACACGCTCACCGCGGAATCGACGGTGATCGGGCTGAAGCAGAATTCCAGCGGCAAGAACGGGGTGGTGTACGTGCGCTCCACCGCCCGCAACCAGAACCGCGAGGAAGTGCTGACCTGGGTGCGCTGGGTGATGGTGCACAAGAATGACCTCGATCGCCCCGCGCCGGAAACCGTGGTGCCGGAGCTACCCGCCTGCGTGCCGCCGGAGCGCCTGGCGGTGCCGGATTTCCTTTCCGCCGAACGCTTCGAGACGGCGCTCACCGGCGGGCGCTATCTGTGGGACGACTACGCGCCCGGCGAGCGCATCGACCACCCCGGCGGCATGACGGTGGACGAATCCGACCACACCCTCGCCACCAAGCTTTACCAGAACAACGCCCGGGTGCATTTCGACGCCCACGCCATGAGCGCCTCGCAGTTCGGGCGGCGGCTGATGTACGGCGGCCATGTGATTTCGGTGTGCCGCGCGCTGGCCTACGAAGGGCTGGAGAACGCCCTTGCCATCGCCGCAATCAACGGCGGCACGCATTGCAACCCGACCTACGGCGGCGATACGCTGTATGCCTGGACGGAAGTCCTCGACAAGTGGGAACTGCCGCGGCGCGGCGATGCCGGTGCTTTGAGGCTGCGCATGGCGGGCGTGAAAAACCTCCCCGCCGCCGAGCTGGCAACCGCGCAGATCGAGGAGGACGGCAAGCGGCGCTACCACGCCAACGTGGTGCTGGATCTCGACTATACGGTGCTGATGCCGCGCCGCTAACGGTCATGGCGAATCGCCATGACCGTTTCCCTCACCCCTGCCCTCTCCCGCTTGCGGGAGAGGGGGACGATGTCTCGCTTCGCGAGTGTTGCGTTAATCTTAAGGAGACGACATGAGCCATACCGTTCATCCCAACGATGCCTTGTTCCGCGGCGAGAAACCCTTCCCCGCGATTCCCGCCTGCGAGCATTTCGCCGGCAGCGAAAAACTGATCCTCAAGGCGCTGGAGTTGCAGGACAAGCTCGGGCCGATCTTCGACATCACCTGCGATTGCGAGGACGGTGCCCCGGCGGGGCGGGAGCAGGAACATGCCGAGATGATCGTGCGGGTGCAGAACTCGGCGGCCAACCGGCACCGCATGGCCGGCGTGCGCATTCACGATCCCAGCCACCCGCACTGGAAAAAGGATGTCGATATTCTGGTGGAAGGCGTCGGCGCCGCCGTCGCCTACATCACCATCCCGAAAGCCACCCAGGTAGGCCAGGTCGCCAAGGTGATCGAATACATCCAGAAGCGCGCGGCCAAGGACGGCATCCAGCGCGAAATTCCGCTGCACGTGCTGATCGAGACCCACGGCGCCCTGCGCGACGTCCATGAAATCGCCGCGTTGCCCTGGCTCCAGGTGCTGGATTTCGGTCTGATGGACTTCGTCTCAGGCCATCACGGCGCGATTTCCGCCGGCAACATGCGCAGCCCCGGCCAGTTCGAGCATCGCCTGATCGCCCGCGCCAAGGGCGAGGTGGTCGCGGCGGCGCTGGCCAACGGGGTGATCCCGGCGCACAACGTCACCCTGGATTTGAAAAACCCCTACGCCGCCTACCAGGACGCCCGCCGCGCCCGCACGGAATTCGGCTTCCTGCGCCAATGGAGCATCTATCCCACGCAAATCCAGCCCATCGTCGACGCCATGAAGCCCGACCATTCCGAGGTTGAAAGCGGCGCCGCCATCCTGCTCGCCGCGCAGAAGGCCGACTGGGGTCCGATCCAGCACGCCGGCGAACTGCACGACCGCGCCACCTACCGCTATTATTGGGAGGTGCTGCAAAAGGCCAAGGTCACCGGCATCAAGCTGCCGGAGGCGGCGGAACGGGCATTTTTCCAATAGCGTGGTTACTTTAGTCTCCGCCACAGCGTCGTCCTGCTGATCCCCAAGCGTTCCGCCGCTTCCGTCCGGTCGCCGCCGCATTCTGCCAGCACCTTGCGGATGTGGGTGAGTTCGCCGGAGCGCGCGATATGCCTGAGTTCCGGCGGCGGAGGGGGGGCATCGGAAAAGAGTTCCGGCACCACACCGCGCAGCATGCTTTCGTCTTCCTGTCCCGATGCGCCTTCGCCGCGGAATACCATGATGCGTTCGATGACGTTTTCCAGTTCGCGGATGTTGCCCGGCCAGCGGTAGGCGGCGAGATGGGGCAGCAGGCCGGGCAGCAGCCTGTCTCCTTGCGGAGCAAGCTTGAGGCGCTTGCGGGCATCGGCGAGGAAATGCGCGGCGAGGGCGGCGATGTCTTCGGGGCGTTCGCGCAGCGGCGGCAGATGCAGGTTGAGGATGTTGAGGCGGTAGAACAGGTCTTCGCGGAAATGGCCGGCCGCCACCATGCGCCGCAGGTCGCGGTTGGTGGCGGCGACGATGCGCACGTCCACCGGAGTGGGGTCGGTGCCGCCGACGCGCAACACCTCCTTTTCCTGCAAGACGCGCAATAGCTTGGCTTGCAGGGCGAGCGGCATTTCGCCGATTTCGTCGAGAAACAGGGTGCCGGTGTGGGCGCTTTCGAACAGTCCGGGCTTGCCGCCCTTGCGCGCGCCGGTGAAGGCGCCTTCCTCGTAGCCGAACAGTTCGCTTTCCAGCAGGGATTCGGCGAAGGCGGCGCAGTTGACCGCCACGAAAGAGGCGTCGCCGCGCTGGCTGGCGTTGTGGATGCCTTGGGCGAAGAGTTCCTTGCCGACCCCCGATTCACCGGTAATCAGCACGGTGGCGCCGGCCTTGGCGTATTGTCCGGCGATGTTATTGGCGCGGGCGATGGGCGGGCTGGCGCCGATGATCTGGGCGAGGCGGTAGCGGGCGACGAACCGGCGCGGCCGATTTTGTGCCCGCAGATTGCGGTCGGCGCGCTGGATGGCATGGGCGTCCTGGCAGGTCAGCACCGCGCCCGCGGGGGTTTCGCCTTCGAGGATGGGCAGGCGGTTGGCGATAAGGAGGCGGTTGCCGACGCGCTCCACTTGTTCCAGTTCCGCCGTGCCGCTGCGTAGCGTTCGCGCCAGCGACAATTCTTCCGACAGCTCGCGCAAGGGGCGCCCCAGCGCCCATTCCGGCGCAACCCCGAGCAGCTTGGCGAAAGCCGGGTTGGCCGACTGGATGCGTTCGTCGCGGTCCACCGTCACCACGCCCTCGCCGATATGCAGCAGGGCGGCGTTGAGCCAGGCGCGGCGGGTTTCCTCGGTGCGTGCGACGCGGGCGAGGTCGAGCGCATCGTCGAGGGCGCGGCGCACGGCGGCGGCGGAATAGAGGAATATCCCGGTCAACCCGGCTTCCCGCGCCAGGCGGTTAATCATGCTCGATCCGACGATGACGCGGAAGCCGTCGCGCGCCAGTTGGCGCACCCGCTCGCGGGCGTCGTCGGGGGTGGTGTAGAAGCATTGCTCGATGTCGAGATTGAGGATTTCCTTGATTTCCTCCAGCTCGGCGCGGATCGCCTGGTAGCTGAAAATGGCGATGCGCTCGGAAACCTGGCGGGCGCGGCGCAGGGCATGGAGGATGTCGAAGCCGCTGACCTTGATCTGCACCACCGGGGCGTCGAGATGTTCCTTGAGATAGGCGCCGTTGGCGCCGGCGGCGATGAAGACATCGGCCTCCCCGGCGGCGAGCAGGCTGCGCGCCGCTTCCAGGCCTTCGGCGAATACCTTGTTGACCACGCGGATGTCCGCCGCTGCCGCGTAGTCGGGAAGGAGTTCGGGCAGGAAGCCAGTGAGGCTGAATCCGGTAACCCAGATTTTCGGTTTTTTGCTGTGGGGCGACATCCTGGCAACTCCATGTTTGCGTGGAGTGTAACATTTGCGTTTCATAATTGAAACAAGATGGCGGCCTTTACCCTTGCGGGCTTGCAATAGCCAGGATCAGGCATAAACTATGGTCTGCATCCTCCAGCGCCCACTACTCCGAAAAGGAGCGACCATGCCTGCCATCTCCTGGATCTACTCCGTGCGCGGACAGATCATCGCCGCGCTGCTGCTGTTGTTTTCCCTGGCGGCGGCTTCCATCGGTTACACCTTGTACGAGGTCGATCTGCGCAAGCACGATTATGAAATTCTCAACCTGGCCGGGCAGTTGCGGGTGGTCAGCCGGGGCATGGCGCATCAGGCGCGCAATTTTCTGAACGACGATGCCGCCGACCAGGCCGCGGCGGAACTGTATACCCAGGACCTCCGGGATGATGCCGGGCTGTACGGAAAAATCGTCCAGGGCTTCCGCGAGCGCCGCCTCGATCCCGAACTGACCGGCAAGGACGAGCCGCTGGTGTGCAATTGGGACCGGCATTCCCGCTCGCAGTTGGATATTTCCGCCGCCGACTGGGATGATTTTTCACGAGGCTTGCGTCAGTCCGGCGACGCGGGCGGCGCGCTTGCCGCAGCGCGCTACGTCGCCGAACATGGCGGAGGTCTGGAGGAATCGGCGGATCGCCTGGTTCGCGCCTTTCAGGCGATGATGGAAGGCAAGCTGGCCACCATCCGCCTCGCCAACCAGGTGGCGCTGGCCGTCATGCTGCTGGTGCTGGCGCTGATCGTCGCCATCGTCCATTACCGCATCCTGCGCCCGCTGAGCCATGCCGTGCGTGGCTTCGAGCGGGTGGCGAAAGGCGACCTGGGGTTCCAGGTGCCGGTTGTCGGGCGCAACGAATTCTCCCACATGGCGCAAGCCTTCAACCGGCTTTCAGACCGGCTGCGCGGGCTGTTCCGCCTGACCGACCGGATCGGCTCGGGCACCAATCTGCACGATGCGCTGAAATTCGTGCAGGAGGAATTCCGCACCTTCCTGCCGGTGGACTGGGTGGGGGTGTTCCTGTGGGACGGCGAGCGCCGCCGGCTGACCCTGGAACGCCATTGCGGCGCGGGCGGGGCGTTGCGCGACGGCGCCGGTTTCACGATCGCCGCCGGGCTGCCGGACGAAGTGCGGAAAGGGCAGCCCCATTTGTTCGCCGAACTCGAAGCCTATCCCGGCGAGGCGCCGTTCGCCACGTTGGCCGGGCGTCTTTGCGAGGAAGGCTTGCATTCCACGCTGCTGCTGCCGCTGACGCCCTCCGCCCAGACTCCCGCGCTGCTGCTGTTCGCCTCGCGCGAGGCGGGCGCGTACACCCCCGATCACGTCGAATTCCTCGCCAACATCGGCCAGCAGATCAGCCATATCCTGGAGCGCACGGTGGTGATGGAGGGGCTGGTGGTGGCCGCCGTGGAAGGGCTGGCGAAGCTGGCGGAAAGCCGCGACCCGGAAACCGGCGACCATCTGGTGCGGATGAGCCTGTACTCGGCCATCGTCGCCGAGGAATTGGGGCGCGGCGGCGCTTACCGGGAACGCATCGACCAGGCCTACGTGCGCGACATCCTGCGTTTCGCGCCGATGCACGACATCGGCAAAGTGGGGGTGCGCGACGAAATATTGCTCAAACCCGGCAGGCTCACCCCGGAAGAGCGGGCGCTGATGGAAGTCCATCCGGTGACTGGCGGCCAGGTGCTGCGTCGTTGCGAAGCGCAGATGAACGCGCTGGGGCGCAGCATTTTCCAGATCGGCATCGAAATCGCCGAAGGCCACCACGAGAAATTCGACGGCAGCGGTTACCCCAAGCGCCTGGCGGGCGAGGAAATACCCCTATCGGCGCGCATCATCGCCGCCGCGGATGTTTTCGACGCGCTGACCTCGAAGCGCCCCTACAAGGAAGCATGGCCGGTGGAAAAGGCGCTGGAAACGATGAAAAGCGACGCCGGCAAGCACTTCGACCCGGAAGTGCTGGCGGCGCTGGAGCGCGCCCTGCCGCAAATCCTGGAAATTTACGCCCGGCTCAAGCATGTTTGAGCCGGGCGGGACGCCGTGGGTGCGGTGAAAATCAGCTCCAAAGAGCTTAGTTGACCATGGATAAACACGGATTGACACTGATAAGCCATCAGGCCGGCAAAGATTGCCCGATCACCCGGCGGGCGTAAGGTGCGCGCTTTGCAGGCCATTGATAATCAGTGATTATCCTTGCCAGCCAGTGGCTTGAGTTGTTTTCTGGGGTCAGTTGTTCTTGGCGCCCTGGTCGATCCATTTCTTGAGGGTTTCGATCTCGCCCTTGCTGACCGGGTCCTTGCCGTGAGGCATGCGGATGGAGGGGTCGGCGCGCCCTTCCACCAGCATGATTAGCGCGCTGGTGAAGCTGTCGCCCGCCTTGACCACCGGACCGAAGCGGGTGCCCTTCATCAGGGTGTCATAGCTGCTCATGTCCAGATTGGATTTTTCCATGCCCTTGCCGCCTGGCACGTGGCATTCCATGCAGTATTTCTTCAGTATCGGCTGGGCGTCGGACTTGAAGCTGAGCGGCTTGTCGCCGCATCCGCCGAGCATGGACAGAGCCAAGGCCGCTACGCCGGTCAACAATGTTTTTGTGGTTTTCATGAGCAAACCCTCCTTGAGCATGGTATGGATAGGGTGTAAACGGCAATGCGGGACGATGGCGAATCGGTTCTTATGCGTGCCGCATAATTCATTGTAGCTCAGTATCCCTGGCGTCGGTAAGGGAAAGCGCCGCGGCGCCGGTGTTTCGATTTTGAAACTAAAGCGGGGCTGCTCCCCCGAATTTGCGATTCAATGGAAACAATCTCCAGCAGAAACAATCGGTTTGCGAAACCGGCACGGCGATTGCTCAACCGCTTCGTATCGACCCTGCCAGCGAAGGAATATATCCATGACCATGTCCTCTCCAGGCGCGCGCTTTCGCGCCGCCGTCGCCGCCGAGCACCCCTTGCAGGTGATCGGCGCGATCAATGCCTACCATGCCAGACTGGCCGAGCGCAGCGGCTACCGGGCGCTCTACGTTTCCGGCGGCGGCGTGGCGGCCGGTTCGCTGGGCTTGCCCGACCTCGGCATCAGCACCCTCGACGATGTGTTGACCGACGTGCGGCGCATCACCGACGTGACCGATCTGCCGGTTTTGGTTGATGTCGATACCGGCTTCGGCGGGGCGTTCAACATTGCGCGCACGGTAAAATCCATGATTAAGTTCGGCGCCGGGGCGATCCATATCGAAGACCAGGTGCAGGCCAAGCGCTGCGGCCACCGTCCCGGCAAGGCCATCGTCAGCCAGATGGAGATGGTGGATCGTATCAAGGCGGCGGTGGACGCCAAGACCGATTCCGATTTCGTCATCATGGCGCGCACCGACGCGCTGGCGGTGGAAGGCCTGCAAGCCGCCATCGACCGCACCTGCGCCTGCGTCGAGGCGGGCGCGGACATGATCTTTCCCGAGGCGGTGACCGAACTGGCGATGTACAAGCAGTTCGCCGCCGCCGTGGAAGTGCCGGTGCTCGCCAACATCACCGAATTCGGATCGACCCCGCTGTTTACCGTGGACGAGTTGCGCGGCGCCGACGTGTCTCTGGTGCTCTACCCGCTTTCCGCCTTCCGCGCCATGAACGCGGCGGCGCTCAAGGTCTACCAGGCGGTGCGCCGCGCCGGCACCCAGAAGGGCGTCCTCGATTTGATGCAGACCCGCATGGAGCTTTATGATTTTCTCGGCTACCATGAATTCGAGCAGAAGCTGGACGAGTTGTTCGCACAGGGAAATTAAGCTTTTACCGCGGAGGACGCGGAGGACGCAGGGGTTTTAGGGTTTTCCTCAGCGTCCTTGGCGTCCTCCTCGGTGAGATTGGCTTTTGGAGAGCTAAAATGAGCGAAACAGACACCAAGCCCAAAAAGAAATCGGTCGCCCTCTCGGGCGTCAACGCCGGCACCACGGCGGTTTGCACCGTCGGCCACAGCGGCAACGACCTGCATTACCGCGGCTACGACATCCTCGAACTGGCGGAGAAATCCACTTTCGAGGAAGTCGCCTTCCTGCTGATCCACGGCGAACTGCCGACTTCGGGAGAGCTGAACGATTACCGCGCCAAGCTGAAATCGCTGCGCGGCCTGCCGTCTCCATTGAAGGCGGCGCTCGAACTGATTCCCGCTTCCGCCCATCCGATGGACGTGATGCGCACCGGCGCCTCGATGCTAGGCTCGCTGCTGCCGGAAGATGAAGGCCGCAATCTCGCCGGCGCGCGCGACATCGCCGACAAGCTGGTGGCGTCTTTCGGGACTATGCTGCTGTACTGGCACCACTACGCCGTCAACGGCAAGCGCATCGAGGTGGAAACCGCCGACGACACGGTGGCCGGGCATTTCCTCCACCTGCTGCACGGCAAGCCGCCCTCCGAACTGCACCGCAAGGCGCTCGACACCTCGCTGATCCTCTACGCCGAGCACGAATTCAACGCCTCGACTTTCGCCGCGCGGGTGATTTCCGGCACCCTGTCGGATTTCTATTCCTGCATCGTCGGCGCCATCGGGGCTTTAAGAGGCCCCAAGCACGGCGGCGCCAACGAGGCGGCGATGGAAATCATCTCGCGCTACCGCGACCCGGATGAAGCGGAAGCCGACATCCGCGAGCGGGTGGGGCGCAAGGAAATCGTCATCGGTTTCGGCCATCCCGTCTACACCATCGGCGACCCGCGCAACGTGGCGATCAAGGCTGTGTCGCGCAGGCTGTGCGAGGCCGGCGGCAACCTCAATCTGTTCAACATCTCCGACCGCATCGAAACGGTGATGTGGGAAGCCAAGAAGATGTTCCCCAACCTCGACTGGTACAGCGCTTCCAGCTACCACATGATGGGCGTGCCGACGCCGATGTTCACCCCGCTGTTCGTGATTTCGCGCACCGCCGGCTGGGCGGCGCACATCATCGAACAGCGCATCGACAACAAGATCATCCGCCCCAATGCGGAATACGTGGGGCCGGAGGATCGGGTTTACGTGCCAATAGAGTCGAGAGGTTGATTTTTTCACCGCGGAAGACGCGGAGGACGCTGAGGTAAAACCATGCTGCGCTTTTTCTTTGCGTCCTCCGCGGTTAAATGAATTTATAAACAAAGGAACCCACTAGCCATGTCCTCCCACATCTCCAACGTCCGCCCCGAACCCGATCAAGTGCTGGTGGACATCGCCGATTACGTCTGCGATTACGAGGTCGAATCCGGCGAAGCCTACGACACCGCCCGCAACTGTCTGATCGACACCTTGGGGTGCGGCCTGGAAGCGCTCGGCTATCCGGCCTGCGCCAAGCTGCTCGGCCCCATCGTCCCCGGCACCGTCGTCCCCAACGGCGCCAAGGTGCCCGGCACGCAGTTCCAGCTCGACCCGGTCAAGGCCGCCTTCGACATCGGCGCGATGGTGCGCTGGCTGGACTTCAACGACACCTGGCTGGCCGCCGAATGGGGACATCCTTCCGACAACCTGGGCGGCATCCTGGCGGTCGCCGACTGGCTGTCGCGCACCCGCGTGTCGCAGGGCAAGGCGCCGCTGACCATGCGCGACGTGCTCACCGCGATGATTAAGGCGCATGAAATCCAAGGCGTGCTGGCGCTGGAAAACAGCTTCAACCGGGTCGGCCTGGATCACGTGATCCTGGTGAAAGTGGCTTCGGCAGCCGTGGTCGCGCGCATGCTCGGCGGCACCCGCCAGGAAGTCATCGACGCGGTTTCCCATGCCTGGCTGGACGGCCAGGCGCTACGCACCTACCGCCACTCGCCCAACACCGGGCCGCGCAAATCCTGGGCGGCGGGCGACGCCACCAGCCGCGCGGTGCGCCTGGCGTTGATGGTGATGAAGGGCGAGATGGGCTACCCCTCGGCGCTCACCGCCAAGACCTGGGGTTTCTACGACGTGTCGTTCAAGGGCAACGCCTTCAAGTTCCAGCGCCCCTACGGCTCCTACGTGATGGAGCAGATACTCTTCAAGATCAGCTTCCCCGCCGAATTCCACTCGCAGACCGCCGTGGAGTGCGCCTTCCAGCTCCACGCCCAGGTCGGCGGCCGGCTCGACACCCTGGACAAGATCGGGGAGATCGACAAGATCGTCATCACCACCCACGAATCGGCGATCCGCATCATCGACAAGAAAGGCCCGCTGCATAACCCCGCCGACCGCGACCACTGCCTCCAATATATGACCGCCGTGGGCTTGCTGAAAGGCAACCTCACCGCCGCCGACTACGAGGACGAGGCCGCCGCCGACCCGCGCATCGACGCCCTGCGTGACAAGATGGAAACCGTCGAGAACCCGCAATACAGCCAGGATTATCACGACCCCGAAAAACGCTCCATCGCCAACGCCGTACAGATATTCTTCAAGGACGGCTCGAAGTCGGACAACATCGCCGTCGAATACCCCATCGGCCACCGCCGCCGCCGCGCCGAGGGCATCCCGGAGCTGGTCAAGAAATTCAAGATCAACCTGGCGCGCCGTTTCCCCGCCAAACAGCAGAACGCCATCCTCGATGTCTGCCTCGACCAGAAGAAACTTGAAGCGCTGCCGGTCAACGAGTTTGTCGATCTGATGGTGATCTAAGGTGGTTCGCGCCTTCCGTAAATGCGAGGTATGAAACTTACTGAAATAGGCTCTAA
>CAZDIJ010000064.1:0-16503 GCA_964505475.1 uncultured Sulfuricella sp.
GAAGGTTTCCTCGCCGACCTGCTTGACCGCCACGCCGTCGGCGAAGATGCCGACTTGCGGCAGCAGCACCCGTTCGTCCATTTTCAGGGATTGGTACATGGCGTCGGCGTCCACCGGTTCGACGCCGATAATCAGGGTTTCCGGCTTGAGGCGCTTGACGTAGGCGGCGATGCCGGCGATCAGGCCGCCGCCGCCCACCGGGACGAAGATGGCGTGAATGGGTTCGCCGTGCTGGCGCAGCATTTCCATGGCGATGGTGCCTTGCCCGGCGATCACGTCGGGGTCGTCGTAGGGGTGGACGAAGGCGAGCTTGCGTTCCTTGGCCAATTCGACGGCGTGCAGGTAGGCGTCGCTGTACGAGTCGCCGTGCAGCACCACCTTGGCGCCGCGCGCCGCGACGGCGTCCACCTTGATCTGCGGGGTGGTGGCGGGCATGACGATGGTCGCTTCGCAGCCGAGTTTTTGCGCCGACATCGCCACGCCCTGGGCGTGGTTGCCGGCGGAGGCGGCGATCACGCCGCGCTTGAGGACGCTTTTCGGCAATTGCGCCATCTTGTTGTAGGCGCCGCGCAGCTTGAAGGAGAACACCGGCTGCATGTCCTCGCGCTTCAGCAGCACCTTGTTGTGGATGCGGCGCGACAGGTTGGGGGCGAATTCCAGCGGGGTTTCGACGGCCACGTCGTAGACGCGGGCGGTGAGAATTTTTTCGAGATAGCCGTTTTGCATGATGTGTCGGGTAACTTTGACGAATAACATCAAAGGTTAGCAGGAAACGCGCCAAATCCGAAGCGCGCCATTCCGCTCCCGGCCAATTCCTGCAATAATTCGGCCTTACATGACAAATAAATGCATCGGGGAATAAGAATGACGCAAGACGAACTGAAACGGGCGACCGCGCGCGCCGCCATCGAGCATGTGCCGGCCGGGATCATCGGGGTGGGCACCGGCTCCACCGCGAATTTCTTCATCGACGAACTGGCCGGGATCAAGCACAAGATCGACGGCGCCGTGGCGAGTTCGGACGCCACCGCGCAGCGCCTGAAGAAACACGGCATCGAGGTGCTCGACCTGAACAGCGTCGGTGAACTGGAAGTCTACGTGGACGGCGCCGACGAGATCACCGAACACATGCACATGATTAAGGGCGGCGGCGGCGCGCTGACGCGCGAGAAGATCGTCGCGGCGTGCAGCAAGAAGTTCGTGTGCATCGCCGATGCCTCCAAGCTGGTGGGCATGCTCGGCAAATTTCCCCTGCCGGTGGAGGTAATTCCCATGGCGCGCAGCTACGTGGCGCGCCAGTTGACGGCGTTGGGCGGCCAGCCGGTGCTGCGCCAGGGTTTCACCACCGACAACGGCAACGTGATCCTCGACGTGCACGGCTTGCAGATCATGAATCCGGTCGAGCTGGAGGCGCGCATCAACCAGATCGTCGGCGTGGTCACCAACGGCCTGTTCGCGGCGCGCCCCGCCGACGTGCTGTTGCTCGGCGCGGCGGACGGGGTGAAAACCCTGACCGCTAACTGATTGCCACACAACGGTCATATTGCGAAGTTACACTTCGCCCTTTTAGGTGTTTTTCAGGAGCGTGAAGATGGCGGGTGAGCATATTTACAAGCAGTTCGATGCGGAGCTGGAAAGCGTGCGCGCGTTGGTGCTGCAAATGGGCGGGCTGGTCGAGGAGCAGATTGTCCGGTCGATCGAGGCGCTGACCACCGGCGACGAGGAACTGGCCAACCAGGTGATCGCCGACGACCACAAGGTCAATGCGCTGGACGTGGACATCGACGAGCAATGCACCCACATCATCGCGCGCCGCCAACCCACCGCCGGCGACCTGCGCCTGGTGATGACGGTCATCAAGATCACCTCCGACCTGGAGCGCATCGGCGACAAGGCGGGCAAGATCGCCCGCCTTTCCAAGCGTATTTACGGTTCCGGCCTGTCGCGCCCGCGCTTCCGTGAAATCGAGCTGATGAGCGAGCTGGTGCTGGAGATGCTGCGCAAGGCGCTCGACGCCTTCGCCCGCCTGGACGCGGCGCTGGCGGTGGATGTCAGCCGCGCCGACGAGAAGGTGGACGAGGAGTTCCGCTCGGTGTTCCGCCAGCTCATCACCTTCATGATGGAAGACCCGCGCACCATTTCGCAGTCGCTCGACGTGATGTTCACCGCCAAGGCCATCGAGCGCATCGGCGACCACGCCAAGAATATCGCCGAATACGTCATCTACATGGTCAAGGGCAAGGACGTGCGCCACGTTTCTCCCGAGGAAATCGAGCAGCAAGTTCGCGGCGAGTAATGGGGGATTATTCCACCGTCGCCGCCGTCGATCTGGGGTCTAGCCGTTTCCGGTTGCAGATGGCGCGAATGAAGGCGTATTCCACCGTCGCCGCCGTCGATCTGGGTTCCAACAGTTTCAGATTGCAAGTGGCGCGGGTGGAGGATGACCAGCTCTACCCGCTCGACGCCTTGAAGGAAACGGTGCGCCTCGCCGCCGGCCTGGGCGAGGGCAAGCTGCTCGACAGCGAAACCCGCGCGCGCGCCATCGACTGCCTCAAGCGTTTCGGCGAGCGCCTGCGCGGCCTGCCGTCCGACGCGGTGCGGGCGGTGGCGACCAATACCTTCCGGGTGGCGAAAAACTCCGCCGAATTTCTCGGCGAGGCCGAAGCCGCCCTCGGCTTCCCCATCGAAATCATCGCCGGGCGCGAGGAAGCGCGCCTCATCTACCTGGGCGTTTCCCACAGCCTGCCGGCATCCCGCGAAAAACGCCTGGTGATCGACATCGGCGGCGGTTCCACCGAATTCATCATCGGCACCGGCCACAAGCCGCAATTGATGGAAAGCCTCTACATGGGCTGCGTCAGCTTCAGCCGGCGTTTCTTCCCGGACGGCAGGATCACCAAGGGCGCCATGCAGCGCGCCGAACTGGCCGCGCGCAGCGAAATCCAGTTGATTTCCGGCGGCTACGGCGCCGGCCATTGGCGCCAGGCGGTGGGGTCGTCGGGCAGCGCGCGCGCCTTGGCGGAAATTCTTGAGGCCAACGGCTGGGCGGAAAACGGCATCACCCAGGGCGGCCTGGACAGCCTGCGCGCCGCCCTGGTCAAGGCGGGCAACGCCAGCAAATTGTCCTTGCCCGGTCTGCGTTCAGACCGCGTGCCGGTGCTGGCCGGCGGTTTCGCCATCATGGCGGCGGCCTTCGCCGAACTGGGCATCGAAAGAATGGCGGTGGCCGACAGCGCCTTGCGCGAAGGGGTGTTGTACGACATGCTGGGGCGCTTCCACCAGCACGACATGCGCGAAACCACCGCCCGCCGCTTCATGCGGCGCTACCAGGTGGATCCGGTGCAGGCCGGGCGGGTGGAAATGCTGGGGATCGAACTGTTGCGTCAACTCATCGGCAACCAGCCGCTCGATTTGGACGCAGCGCTGCAATTCTTCTCGTGGGGGGCGAAGCTGCACGAGATCGGGCTGTCCATTTCCCATGCCGGTTACCACAAGCATTCCGCCTACATCCTGGAAAATGCCGACATGCCGGGGTTCTCCAAAAAGGAGCAGGATCGCCTCGCCATGCTGGTATTGGCGCAGCGCGGCTCGCTGGGCAAGGTGCTGAACCGTGTCGCGGCGCCGCAGGAGTGGGCGCAGATGCTGGCATTGCGCCTGGCGGTGCTGTTCTACCGCAGCCGCATGGAACTCGATCTGCCCCGGGAGATGCACCTGGAAGCCGGCGGCGGCGGTTTCCAGTTGACCCTCGACAAAAACTGGCTGGCGCGCAACCCGCTGACGCAAACCGCCCTGGAAAGCGAAGCCAAGGACTGGAAAGCGGTCGGCAAGCGGCTGACGGTCGCCGCGGTCTGAACGTCTGACCCCCCGCGCTGCGTGGGGGCGCAGGCTCCGCGCCGGTTAGCTACAGCGGCTTGGTCAGTTCCGCCAGCAGTTCCTGCTGGGCGCAATGGTGCTTGGCGCCGCGCCGTGGCGGCTTGCGCTCGAACGTCCCGCCGGCGTTCATCTCCCACGACTGGATGTTGTCGCTCAGATAATAGTCCAGCCCTTCCTTGATTACACGCCGTTTCAGCTTGGGGTCGAGCACCGGGAAGCAGGTTTCGACGCGGCGGAAGAAGTTGCGCTGCATCCAGTCGGCGCTGGAAAGGTAGAGGTGCTGGGCGCCGTCGTCGTAGAAATAGAAGATGCGCGAGTGTTCGAGAAAACGGCCGATCACCGAACGCACCCGGATGTTTTCCGAGACGCCGGGGATGCCGGGGCGCAGGGCGCAGACGCCGCGCACGACGAGGTCGATCTTGACCCCGGCCTGGGAGGCCTCGTAAAGGGCGCTGATGATCTGCGGTTCGAGCAGCGAGTTCATCTTGGCGATGATCTGCGCCTTTTTGCCGGCCTTGGCGTGTTCGGCCTCGTGGTGGATCAGCTCCATCATGGTGGGGTGCAGGCTGAACGGCGATTGCAGTACGTGGTGGAGCTTGCTCGCCTTGCCTAGCCCGGTGAGCTGGACGAAGATGTCGTTGACGTCGCCGCCGATCTCGTCGTTGCAGGTGAACAGGCCGAAGTCGGTGTAG
Organism: uncultured Sulfuricella sp.; assembly: GCA_964505475.1. Lineage (GTDB taxonomy): Bacteria > Pseudomonadota > Gammaproteobacteria > Burkholderiales > Sulfuricellaceae > JAGXQV01. The sequence continues at coordinate 4,566 of CAZDIJ010000064.1, forward strand.
AGCTTGGCGGTGCGCGGGTGGTAGTTGCCGGTGCCGAGATGGACGTAGCGGCGCAGCGTGTCTTCCTCGCGGCGCACCACCAGCAGCATCTTGGCGTGGGTCTTGTAGCCCACCACGCCGTACACCACATGGGCGCCGGCCTGTTCCAGGCGTTCCGCCCAGTTGATGTTGGCTTCCTCGTCGAAACGCGCCATCAGTTCCACCACCACCGTCACTTCCTTGCCGTTGCGCGCCGCCTTGATGAGCGCCTCCATCAGCATCGAGTCGGTGCTGGTGCGGTAGATGGTCTGGCGGATCGCCATCACGTCGGGGTCGGCCGCCGCCTGCTGGAGGAAGTCGATCACCGGGGTGAAGGCCTGGTAGGGCTGGTGCAGCAGGATGTCGCCGTTGCGGATCGCCTGGAACATGTCGTTCTGCTTGGACAACTCCTTGGGCAGGCTGGGCAGGAAGGGCGCGAACTTGAGGTCGGAACGGTCCACCCGGTCGGGAATCTGCATCAGGCGCACCAGGTTGACCGGGCCGTGGACGCGGTACAGGTCGTCCTGGGTCAGGCCGAACTGGCCGAGCAGGAAAGTGGCCATTTCCGGCGAACAGTTATCCGCCACCTCCAGCCGCACCTCGTCGCCGTAGTGGCGGTGCGACAGCTCGCCCTGCAAGGCCAGGCGCAGGTTCTTCATTTCCTCCTCATCGACGAACAGGTTGCTGTTGCGGGTGACGCGGAACTGGTAGCAGCCCTTGACGTTCATCCCGGAAAACAGCTCACCGACGTGGGCGTGGAGGATCGAGGTGAGGAAGACGAAGCCGTATTCGCTGCCCGCCACCTCCTTGGGCAGGCGGATCACGCGCGGCAGCGAGCGCGGCGCCTGGACGATGGCGGTGCCGGAATTGCGGCCGAAGGCGTCCTTGCCCTCCAGTTCGACGGCGAAATTCAGGCTCTTGTTGAGCACGCGCGGGAAAGGGTGCGCCGGATCGAGTCCGATGGGCGTCAGCACCGGCATCAGCTCGCGGAAGAAGTAGTTGCGGATCCATTCGCTCTGTTCCTGCGACCAGTGGTTGCGGCGCACGAAGCGGATGCCTTCCTTGGCGAGGTCCGGCAGGATCACCTCGTTGAGGTGCTGGTATTGGCGCTCCATCAGCTTGTGCGCGACCTGGCTGACTTCCTTGAAGGCCTGGCGCGCCGTCAGGCCGTCCGGGCCGGTGACGGTGTTGGGGTCGTACTTGATCTGCTCCTTCAGGCCGGCGACCCGCACCTCGAAAAACTCATCCAGGTTGCTGCTGACGATGCACAGGAACTTCAGCCTCTCCAGCAGCGGGTTGCGCTCGTCCTCCGCCTGCTCCAGCACGCGCTGGTTGAAGGCGAGCAGGCCGAGTTCACGGTTGATGAAGTATTCGGGGGCGTCGAAATTGGCCATGATGATCCGTGGAAAGAGTGGTGGAAAATCCGTAGGGCGGCGGCTGCCGGGCGTAGCGGCGCAGGCCGGACGATGCCGCCTCTTGAATCAATCAGTGCTTGGGAGGAACGTATCCGCTCGCGCTGTCGGCGCCGCCGCCGAAGAAATAGGCCTCGACCTGCTGCTGGAGATACGTGCGCGCGCGGGGGTCGGCCATGCTCAGGCGGTTTTCGTTGATAAGCATGGTTTGCTGGCGCAGCCAGCCGGCCCAGGCTTCCTTGGAAACATTCTCGAAAATCCGCTTGCCGAGTTCGCCGGGATAGGGGGGGAAATCCAGTCCCTCGGCTTCGCGGCCCAGCTTGATGCAGTTGACGGTTCTGGCCATCGTGGTTGACTCCATGCCTGTTGCGATGAGACCATGATACCCAAAATCCCTAGGCCGTTCCACCGCCAAGCCTTTGGTGTTAAGCGGCACTTAAGAATCGGCCGCTATGCTGAAAACGTCCCTCGAAAGAGATAGATCGAAAGGAAGTAATCATGAAAAAGCCGTTGATCGTTTTCGCACTGTTATTGCCTCTTCAACTGCACGCCGGCGGAAATGCCGTTCAGGACGGTTACCGTGCCGCCGCCAAGCAGGAAAATGCCGGGTTCAAGGACTTTTCCGCAACGCGCGGACAGGCCTTGTATGCCGCCAAGCACGGCGAGTTGGCGTGCGCAACCTGCCATGGCGATACGCCGCGGGCGCATGGAAAGCACGCCAAGACCGGCAAGGATATCTTGCCGCTGGCCCCGTCGGCCAATTCGGAGCGTTTCCGGGACACCGCCAAGGTTGAAAAATGGTTCAAGCGCAACTGCACCGAGGTGCTGAATCGCGCCTGTAGCGCGCAGGAAAAAGGCGATTTCATGGCCTACGTGCTGTCGGTCAACTAAGGAGACTCGAAATGAAGAATCTATCGGTTATCGCGCTTGCTTGCGCGCTTATCCCCCTGGGGGCGGTCGCCGACGATCATGGCGACAAATACGGCGGCGAGAACCGCGGCAAGCCGGTTCTGCCGGCGCAAGCCAACGCCAAATGGCAGCAGGAATGCGGTGGGTGCCATATGGCCTTCGCTCCCGGCCTGCTGCCGGCGGAATCCTGGCGCAAGATGATGGCCGGTCTGGACAGGCACTTCGGTACGGATGCGTCGCTGACCGTGGAGGAAAACAGGGAAATCACCGCCTTCCTGGTCAACAACGCCTCCAACCGCTGGCGTGCCGCCGCCGCGCCCCTGCGGATCACCGAGACCGCGTGGTTCCGTTACAAGCACGACGCGCACGAGGTTGCGCCGGACGTCTGGAAGCGCCCTTCGGTGAAAAGCCCGGCCAACTGCCAGGCCTGCCACCTTGCCGCGGATAAGGGCGATTTCAGCGAGCGCCAGATCCGCATTCCCAAGTAGGGGGGATGCCATGCAACGCATCCTCGTTTGGGATGTTCCCACCCGTTTGTTCCACTGGCTCTTCGCCGCGAGCTTTCTGATCGCGTGGCTGAGCGGCGACTCGGACGAATGGCTGTCGTTCCATGTTTTTTCCGGCTACCTGATGGCCGGCTTGATCGGCTTTCGCTTGTTGTGGGGCGTGGCAGGCGGACATTACGCCCGCTTCTCCTCGTTCCGTTTCGGGCCGCTGGCGGGGCTGGCTTACCTGCGCCAAGCGCTCGCCGGCAGCGCCGCGCGCCATGTCGGCCACAATCCGGCGGGGAGCCAGGCGGTGTTCCTGTTGCTGGGGTTGGGGCTGCTCGTCTGTGTGGCCGGGGTGTTCGTGCTCGGCGCCGAAGAGCGGCAGGGAATGGCGGCCGGCGGGCTGGGCTATGCCTGGGGAAAAATGATCAAGGAGGGCCACGAGGCTGCCGCCACCCTGATGCTGCTGGCGGTGTTCGGGCACTTGGCCGGCGTGGCGCTGGAAAGCTGGCTGCACAAGGAAAATCTGGCGCGCTCCATGGTGACCGGGATCAAGCAGGCGCCGCCTGGCGATCCGGTTGCCAAGTCCCATCGGTCGGTCGCTGTGCTGCTGTCGGCCACGGTTGCCGCATTTGGCGCCTGGTGGTTTTTCTATGCGCTGCACCAGCCGCTCGAAACCTATCTCGGCTACGACGGCGACCGTGCCGGCCGGCATGTAGCCTTTGTCGGCCCCAGGCTGGCGGACGATCCAGCATGGCGCGAGGAATGCGGCGGCTGCCACATGGCTTTTCACCCCAGCCTGCTGCCGGCGCGTTCCTGGCAAAAGCTGATGGCGGAACAGGACCGTCACTTCGGCGCGGATCTCGCGCTCGAAGCGCCCGTGCGCGACAAACTGCTTGCCTTTCTGGTGGGCAACGCCGCCGAGCGGCTCGCCACGGAAGCCGCCTTCAAGATCAACCGCTCCATCAGGCCGGGAACCGCGCCGCTACGCATCATCGAGACGCCATACTGGATCGGCAAGCACCGCGGCATTGCCGAAGCGGACTGGCGTTCGCCACAGGTAATAAGCAAGCTCAATTGCGCGGCCTGCCACCAGGATGCCGAGGCAGGGACATTCGAGGATGCCGCCATGCGCATCCCGCGCGAGCGGACAGCGTTAAGCAAGCCTTAAGGTGGAGTGCGGATAATGTTCTCCAAGCGGTCGTATTCGTCACACCTTGCCCCAAGGATCATTAACATCGAAAGGAAGCCCATCATGCGTAATCCACTTGCTCTTGCCGCCATCCTCCTCGGCGCCTTGTCCCTCGCCGGCGCATCGTCCTCCGCATCCGCCGCGAATGCCGACTCCGGCAGAAATGCTTACGCCAATAGCTGCGCCAGTTGCCACAGCAATCCCCAAGGTTACCGGGGGGTGAGCGCAACAGCCATCCAGAGCGCAATTCAAAACAACCGGGGTGGCATGGGCCGGCTTGCCACCCTGAGCGCCGCCGACTTGCAGGACATCGCGGCTTACCTCGCCAACCCCGCCGCTACCACCGTTGCCGTGACCACCCCGCCGGCAACTCCACCCAGCCCGGCAATCAGCACGGCCGATCCGGATTCCGACCGGATCTTCGACTGGGCCGAGTCGGAATATCCCCAGCAGTTTGGTTCGCACAGCACTTCCCGGAACGTGGGGGGCTACTACTTGCGCCATTACCCCGGCACCGATGTGTACCTGGCCACCCTGAACGGCCGATTGTACTTCTATAACGCCGGCCGCCCGGAAGAGGGGGCGCTGGACCTGGGTTTCGTGTCCAATTGGCTGAAGCGGCTCACGCTGCCGACGGCTACACAGGGGCGCTCGGACGACAACGACGACAACGATGATGATGGGCATGACAACGACGGCCACGAAAACGGTCGCGAAGATGATGACGACTGATGCAGGCTGCGCATACCGGATGGCCAGCGATACCTACCGCACCACCTGCAACATGGCTGCCGCCAGCATCGACGAAATCGCCGATCGCGCGGAGAAAACCGTTAATATTTCCCACGAGGCCAGCCGGCGGCCGCCAGGTCGGGCATGGCGTTTCCCTGGCCGAGGAGGCCGGCGAGGCGCTCGGCAGGATCAATTCGACCGCGCACCGGTCCATGGACATGGTCAACGGGATATCCGCGGCGACCCATGCGCAGAGCGAGGCTAGCGGAGAGATCGCCGAAATGAGCGAAAGGAACGATCGCAACATGACGGAAATGACGGCCTCGGCCCGCGATCTGGAACAATTGTCGCAAATGCTGAAAGCGGCGGTAACGCAATTCAAGGTTTGACTATGCGCATATTATTGGTTGAAGACGACAATTCGCTGGGCGACGGCATCCGCGCCGGTTTGCGCCAGGCGGGCTATACGGTGGACTGGTGCCGTGACGGCCGCGCGGCGCAACTGGCGCTGGACGCCGAGCCTTATGCCCTGATGGTGCTGGATATCGGCTTGCCGCAGCTTTCCGGACTGGATTTGCTGAAATGGCTGCGCCGCAAGGGGGGGGATTTGCCGGTGCTGATCCTCACCGCCCGCGACACCGTGGCCGATCGGGTCAAGGGTTTGGACAGCGGGGCAGACGACTACCTGGTCAAGCCTTTCGATCTGGAGGAACTGGCGGCGCGCATCCGCGCCTTGCTGCGCCGCCATGGAGGCCGGGCGGCGCCGGTCATCAGCCACGGCAATCTGACGCTGGACCCGGCCGCCCATGCCGTGACCCTGGATGGTCGGCCGGCCGACCTGTCGCCGCGTGAGTTCGCCATCCTCCAGGCCTTGCTGGAAAACGCCGGCCATGTCCTGTCGCGCGAGCGCCTGGAGCAAACCCTCTATGGCTGGGATGAAGAGGTGGAGAGCAACGCCGTCGAAGTCCACATCCATCACCTGCGCCGCAAGCTGGAAGCCAGCCTGATCCGCACCGTGCGCGGCGTGGGATACGTCATCGAAAAGAGCAAAGTCCAGCCGTGAAAATCGCGCTCCGCAAGTTAAACCTGACTTCGCTACGCGCCCGCCTGCTGCTGTTGCTGTTATCCGCGACGTTGCTGTTGTGGGGAGTGACGGCGTTTTTAAGTTACCGGGAAGCGCACCACGAAATCGAGGAGATATTCGATGCCCAACTCGCCCGCTCGGCACGCATCCTGCTGGCCCAGGTGGGGCATGAAGCGGACGAGGCGGAAATCGAATACGGGGAGGATTTCCACAAGTACGAGATCAAGATCGTATTCCAGGTGTGGGACGGCGAGGGAAAGCTGATATTGCGTTCCGCCAATGCACCGGAAGAAGCGCTGGTGAAAGGGGGAGAGGGATTCGAGGACGCCCGGATCGAGGGGAGGGCATGGCGGGTGTTCTCCCATTGGGACGGGAAACACCGTCTGCTGGTGCAGGTCGGCGAGCGCCACGACGTGCGCGATGAATTGACCGAGAGCGTGGTAATCCATCTTTTTTACCCGTTTGCATTCGCCGTCCCCTTGCTGGCGCTGCTGATCTGGCTGGGGGTGGGGAGCGGACTGGCGCCGCTGCGGGGCATCGCCGAGGAAGTGGCCTGCCGCGCGCCACAGCGTCTCACCCCGCTGGAGGCGGGCGGGGCGCCAGACGAAATCCGGCCACTGGTGGAATCGCTCAACGGCTTGCTGGCGCGACTCGACACGGCGCTGGAAAACGAAAGGCGCTTTACCGCGGATGCGGCGCACGAACTGCGCACGCCGCTGGCCGCCCTCAAAACCCAGGCGCAGGTGGCGCAACGCTCCACAGAGGAAGATGAGCGCCGCCATGCCTTGCAACAGGTGGTCGAAGGAGTGGATCGCGCCACGCATCTGGTCGAGCAACTGCTGACCCTGGCGCGCCTCGATCCCGAGCGCGGCTTGCCGCATGTTGCGACGCTCGCTCTGCGGCCGCTCGCCGTGGAGTGCGCGGCGCTGCTGGCGCCGGCTGCCCTGGAAAAATCCATCGAGCTGTCGGTGGCGGAAGGGGACGGCGCGGTGAGCGGCGATGCCGCGATGCTCGGGGTATTGCTGCGCAATTTGATCGACAACGCCATCCGCTATACGCCCGGCGGGGGATGGGTGAAGGTCGCGGTTCGCCATGAGGCGGCTCAAGTGGTGCTGGAGGTGTGCGACAGCGGGCAGGGCATCGCGCCGGCAGAACGTGGCCAGGTGCTGCGGCGTTTCTACCGGGTGTTGGGCAGCGGCGTCGATGGCAGCGGGCTGGGGCTTTCCATCGTACAGCGCATCGCCGAACTGCACGGGGCAACTGTCGAACTCGGCGAGAGCGAGGCCGGCGGCTTGGCGGTGCGCGTCAGCTTCCCTGTGCGCGTGGGCTAAGCGCCGGATGGTCGGCGCGCGGAATGTCGAGGTGGTACCCCTGCACCAGATCGACCCCGAAGGCGATCAGCATGTCGAGGATTTCCTGGCTTTCCACGAATTCCGCCACGGTGGTTTTTTTCATGCCGCGCGCCACGTCGACGATGGCCTTGACGAACACCTGGTTGTCGCTGTCGTTGGGCAGGTCGCGGATGAACATGCCGTCGATCTTCAGCACGTCGGCGTTGAGATGCTTGAGGTAGGCGAAAGAGGAAAATCCCGTGCCGAAGTCGTCCAGGCACACCGGGCAGCCGGTGCGGCGCAGTGAGTCGATGAAGCGCTGGGCGTCCTGCATGTCGGAAACCGCCGAGGTTTCGGTCAATTCCACCAGCAGGCGCGCGGGCGCCACGCCGAACCGTTCCAGCTCGTCGCCGATGAATTGCGGCAGCGAGGGTTCGTCGAACGAGCGCCCGGAAATGTTCAGCGCGATAGAGGGAATCTGCGGCGAGGCAGCCAGCCGTTCGATGCAGGCGCGGATGACCCAGCGGTCTATTTCGAGGATTTTTCCGCTTTTTTCGGCCACCGGAATGAATTGGCCGGGCATGATTAGCTTGCCGGGGTTGGCCTCGTCGCGCATGCGCACCAGGGCTTCCAGGTGGGAGAGGGTGCGGTCGGCGGCGCGGTAGATGCCCTGGAAATGCAGCTGCAACAGATTTTGTTCGAGGGCGTGGGCGATGCGTTCGTTCCACGACAGGCGTTGCACCATGCTGCGCGAGGTATCGAGTTCCTGGCGGTAGACGCGCCAGGAGTTCTTGCCGGCGTCCTTGGCCTGGTACATGGCGGCGTCGGCGTGCGCGATCAGCTCCTCGGCGGAGGTGGCGTGCTGGGGGTAGAAGGCGATGCCCAGGCTGGATGTCAGGCGCAAGTTCTGGTTTTCGATGCGGAAGGGGATTTTGGCGATGGCGCGCACGATCCGTTCGGCCAAGGCCTGCGCCTCGCTTTCGCCCGCGTCCGGGATGAGGATGGCGAATTCATCGCCGCCCAGCCGGCAGAAGGTTTCGTGGCGCCGCACCAGCGTCCCGGTTTCGCTGGCGATGCGCATCAGGATGGTGTCGCCGGCGCTGTGGCCGAAGGTGTCGTTGATGTATTTGAATTCGTCGAGGTCGAAGAACAGCAGGGCGCCATGGGTGCGATGGCGGCCGGATTCGGCCAGCATTTTTTCCAATTCCTTCTGGAAATAGTGGCGATTGTGGAGGCCGGTCAGCGAATCGCGCTCCGCCAGGTAGATCAGCCTTTGCGCGGTGTGGCGCTCCTGGGTGACATCCTCGTAGATCCACAATTGGCCGACCAGGCGGTTTTCCGCATCGCGCACCGGGTGGCCGTGCAGGGTAAGGGTGCGGCCGTCCGTCAGGCGGATTTCCGGCTCTTCGCCGCGCGCCGCGTATCCGGTCAGTCTCGCCGCAAGCAGCGCAAGCTGCTCGCTTGGCATGAATGGTTCGGCGCAACGCCGGATAACCTCGTCGGCGCGCTGGCCGGCCAGGGTTGCATCCGTTTCGCGGCTTTGCCAGATGTGGAGAAAGGCGGGGTTGCAATACACCACCTTGTTTCCCGGCGAGACGAAGAGAATGCCGAAGCGCATCGCGGAAAGCAGGGAATTGAGGCGTGCCTGTTCCTGCTGCGACTGCATCAGGTAGCGCAGTTGCGTTTCGGCGGCGGTGCGTAGCGCCTCGATGTCGGCGCGGATGTTGTCGGCCATGAAATTGAAGGCGGTGGTGAGCTGGCCGACTTCATCGCCGCCGTGGACCGGCAGCTTGATGTCGAAATTGCCTTTCGCCACTTGGTGCGCGCCGCGCGTCAGCAACATCAGGTGGCGCGTCAGCCAGTAGCCGAGCAGCGTCAGCAGGACGGCGGACAGGCCGATGGAGGCGAGGGCGATGAGGATGCTCTGGTTGAGCAGATGCGCCCTGGCGAGGCCGAGGATGCCGGTGGAAACCCCATAACGGAGCCGCCCGTAGCGTTGCCCGGCAAATTGGATGGAGATTTCGGTGTCGAAGCGGTCAAGATGGCCTTCGCCGCCGACAGCCAGGTCGAGTTCCGGCAGCGGCGTCGCCATGTCCCAGCCTTCCGCGGCGACGACCTTGTCCTGGGCGTCGAACAGCACCAGGTAGACGATGGCGTCGTTGTGGCGGCTTTCTCGCAGGATTTCGCGGATGGTGGCGTAATCCCTTTGCACCAGGGGGGTCGCCAGCGAGGCGTTGAGCAGCGGCGCGACCTGGTTGAGATGCGCCTCGGTCTGTTCGGTCAGGCTGGTTTGCATCAGGCGCACGCTGTTGGCCACCAGCAGCGTCAGCATGAGGGCTTCCACCAGGACGCTGGCGATGACCAGTTTGAGACGTAGCGAATTGGGGATGAAGCGCAATTTCATGGAAGCGTTTTCATCAGGCTGTGGGCATCCCGGGCATAGGCTTCCATTTTCTTGAGGTCGGCCTCGCTGGCCGGCTTGAGTCCGCCGAAGCCGTTGCTTTCAAAAAATTGCCGTCCCTCGGCGGTGGCGGCGAAATCGAGCAATGCGGCGCGGACCGCTTCGATGCGCGCGACCGGCAGATTGGGATTGGCGAGGATGAACTGGTTGGGGATGGATTCCGAGGCGGCAAGGACGCGCAAGCTGTCGTGCAAGTCGTCCGGCAGTTGCGCGAAGGGCACCGAGCCGATGATCGCGGCTTGCGCCTCGCCGCGCTGCACCGACAGAGCGGCGTTGCTGTGCGAGGCGGCGGGATGGATGCGGAAATCGCTGTCGGTCAGGCCGCGGTTGCGCAGCAGGCGCAGGCCGAGCACCGGCATGACCGCCAGCCGGTCGGGCAGGGCGATGGTCTTGCCGCGCAAGTCTTCGAGGGAGCGGATGCCGGACGATTTCGCGGTAATCACCACGGCGTGCAGTTCCTGCGAATAGCGGAACAGCGGCACGAATCCCGCCTCGGTTTGCGCCAGGCGCGCCAGATGCGGGGCGATGACGATGATGTCGTATTCGCGCCGGAAAGTGCGTTCGAGGAACGATTTGAAATCCGGCGCTGAATAGGTTTGCACGCGCAAATTCAGATTCTTTTCCAGGTGGTTCCGCAGCGGCTGGTACAGGGCGACGATGGCGCGCGCGCTCAGATTGGGGAATACCCCGAGCGTGAGCGTCTCGTCCTGGCCGCTGGCGGCCTGGGCGGGAGCGAAGGCCAGGGATGCGCCCAGAAACAGGCATCCGGCGAGTTGCAGCAGGCGGCGCATGGTTGTCTCCATCGGGCTGAAATAAGCGAAGCGGGTTGTCACGGCGTCTTGATGAAAACCTTGGAGCGGCGCTGGTAGTTGTACAGCCCCTGTTTGGCCTGCGGCAGGCTTTCCACGCCGGCCTCGGCGAAACCGCGCTCGATGAACCAGTGGGCGGTGCGGGTGGTGAGCACGAACAGCCGCCCGATGCCTTTCGCCATCGCCCGTTCCTCCATGTAGTCGAGCAGCGCCTCGCCGCGTCCGGCGTTGCGGAATTCCGGGGCGATGGCGAAACATGCCAGTTCGGCGGTATTTTCCTCGGGAAAGGGGTACAGCGCGGCGCAGCCGATGATCGCGCCATCGTATTCGAGCACCGAGAAATTGCCGATCTCCATCTCCAGCAATTCGCGCGAGCGCCACACCAGGATGCCCTCCGCCTCCAGCGGCTCGATCACCGCGAGGATGCCGCCGACATCGTCGATGGTGGCCTCGCGCAAGGTCTCCAGGGCATCCTCGGTGACCATGGTGCCGATGCCCTCGCGGGTGAACAGTTCCTGCAACAGGGCGCCGTCGGCGTGGCGGCTAACCAGGTGGGCGCGCGCCACCCCGTGGCGGCAGGCGCGCACCACGGCGGGCAGGAAATAGCCGGCATCCTCGGTGAGCGGGGTCTTGTTCGCCAGGATGCCTTCCGCCTCGGCGGTGGTCAGTTCGCGCAACAGTTCGCCGCGTTCGCCGGCGATGCCGGTGGATTCCATGAGAAACACCAGCTTGTCGGCGTCGAGCGCGATGGCGGTGGAGGCGGCGACATCCTCCAGGGTGAGGTTGAAGATTTCCCCGGTGGGCGAATAGCCGAGCGGCGACAGCAGCACGATCTCGCCGCCGTCGAGGCGGCGCCGGATCGCAATGGCGTCGATCTTGCGCACTTCGCCGGTATGCATCAGGTCGATGCCGTTGCGCACCCCCATCGGCTTGGCGGTGACGAAGTTGCCGCTGGCCACGCGGATGTCGGCGCCGGCCATGGGGGAATTGGCCAGCCCCATCGACAGCAGCGCCTCGATTTCCACCCGCACCGTACCGGCGGCTTCCTTGACGCACTTCAGCGCATCCTCGTCGGTGACCCGCATGCCGTCGGCGTAGCGGATCGCCGCGCCGCGCTCGGTGAGCTCCTCCTCGATCTGCGGGCGCGCGCCGTGCACCAGCACCAGGCGCACCCCCAGACTGTTGAGCAGGTTGAGGTCGTGCGCCAGGGCGACGAACTGGTTCTCGCTGACCATTTCGCCGCCGAAGGCGATGACGAAAGTCTTGTCGCGGAAGCCGTGGATATAGGGCGCGGCGGAGCGGAACCAGTGGACGAATTGTTCAGGCTTGGTATTCTGTATCTTGCTGGACATGGTCGAATATTCTCCGTTTGTCGCTAGTGGGATTGTCCCACTCCAAGGCGAGCCGCATGTTCAAAGGTTATCATTTTGATTCATGCCTATGAACAATATTCAGGATGTTGCCTTGCATCCCATGCTCCCTCATCCCCGTCCCTTCTCCCG
>CAZDIJ010000065.1:0-16073 GCA_964505475.1 uncultured Sulfuricella sp.
GGAGGCGCTGCTCAACGCCTCGATCTTCTTCGATTTCCGGCCGCTCTTCGGCAAGCGCGAACTGGCCGATGAACTGCGCGATTGGCTGATGCCGAAAGTGGCGGCCAATCCGCGCTTTCTGCATCAGATGGCGGCCAACGCCTTGCGCAACCGCCCGCCGCTGGGGCTGGTGCGCGATTTCGTGGTGGGCGAGGGGCACAAGCTGGACCTCAAGCTCAACGGCGCCACCCCGTTCGTCGATGCGGCGCGGATTTTCGCTTTCGCCACCGGCGCGAGCGGCACCAATACCGTGCAACGCCTGCGCCAGTCCGCAGCTAAGCTGAATATCGGCGAGGCGGAAATCGGGGCATGGGTGGAAGCGCTGCATTTCATCCAGATACTGCGCCTGCGCCGCCAGCACGAGGAATTCAGCCTGGGCGAGGCGATGGATAATTTCATCGACCCGGACGCCCTCAACGACCTCGACCGCCGCATCCTCAAGGAAGCTTTCCGCCAGGCGCGCAAGTTGCAGACCCGGCTGGCGATGGATTACAAGCTATGAGCCAAGCGCGGTCTAATCACGGGGAACACGGGGAAGTGACGGGATTTCGGTGGGGTATGAAAATAATGCCGCTCACGCGACGGGTGCTCAGGAAACTTCCTCCAGCTTATTGTTTCCCCTGTTTTTCCCAGTGCTCCACGTGGTTAAGGTTATGATTTATAGGATGAACTTCCTCGAACGGCTGTTCGGCAAGAAAGTCGAACTGGATCGGGAGGCGGCGCGCCGCCTGGAAGCCTGGTCGCAATTGCCGGCGGAATCTTCCCAGGCGCTGCTTGGCGAGGCGCGTTTCGTGGTGGTGGACGTGGAAACCACCGGCCTGAACCTGGCCAAGGACCGCTTGATCGCCGTCGGCGCGGTGGCGGTGGCGCACGGCAAGGTCGATCTGGACGACAGTTTTGAAATCATCGTGCAGCAGCAAAACATCAGCGCCAAGGGCAATATCCTGATCCACGGCATCACCGGCACGGCGCAGCAGGCCGGGGTTTCGCCGGTCGAGGCGCTGCTGGCGTTTCTCGAATACCTGGGCGGCTCGCCGCTGATCGCCTTTCACGTCACCTTCGATCAGACCATGATCCGGCGGGCGCTGAAGGAATACCTGGGGCTGGATTTCAAGCATACCTGGCTGGACCTGGCCTACGCCGTGCCGGCGCTGTATCCCGACAAGGCGCAGCGCTACCGGGCGCTGGACGATTGGATCGGTTATTTCGGCATCCAGAATTTCTCCCGCCATAGCGCACTGGCCGATGCCATGGCGACGGCGCAGCTTTTCCAGGTGGCCAGCATGAAGGCGGGCACCCAGGACATCCTTCAGTTCAAGGGGTTGCTGGAACTGGAAAAGGCTCAGCGCTACATCAATTGGACTGGCTGATGGACTGCTTTATAAGCAGATAATTATTTGTTTATAAATGGGTAAATTCAGTCATTGATGTTCTCCGGCATTCCCCCGTGTAAGTTTCATGTAAGGCGCAAGTTGTTCAATGCCTCTAGTCTAAGGAGCGGAATGGTCTCCGAAGGCTTGGTGTGAAGCGGGTTGTCCGGCAAGGGAAGAGTGGTGTTTCCTGCCGGCGGCCTCCTGTCCGAATCCAACCATGGGGGAGTTGTCCATGCAATTAACTGAAAAACACAAGGAATACTGGCAGAGAAATCTGCGGATGACCGGATTGCTGTTGGCGATCTGGTTCGTCGTGACCTACGTCTTTAGCTATTTCGCCCGCGAACTCAACGAAATCGTGATCCTCGGCTTTCCGCTGGGATTTTATTTCGGTGCGCAGGGGGCGCTGATTATTTATGTGGCGATCATCTGGTATTACGCTCGCTACATGAACAACCTGGACCAGGAATACGGCGTCCACGAAGGGGAGGATGAATAATGGCACAAGCCCAGTCCCAATCCGCGTTCTTCGCGCAACTGAAGAAGTTCTACGGCTTCTACACCGGCGGTTTTCTCGCCTTCGTCATCGTGCTCGCCATCCTGGAACAGATGGGGGTGCCCAACAAGATTCTCGGCTATGTCTTCCTGCTCGCCACCATCGGTCTGTACGCCGGCATCGGCATCATGTCCAAGACCGCCGACGTGTCGGAATACTACGTGGCGGGACGCCGCGTCCCGGCGCTGTTCAACGGCATGGCGACCGGCGCCGACTGGATGTCCGCCGCCTCCTTCATCGGGATGGCAGGCACCCTGTATCTGTCCGGCTATGACGGACTGGCCTTCGTGATGGGCTGGACCGGCGGCTATTGCCTGGTGGCGCTGTTCCTCGCTCCGTACCTGCGCAAGTTCGGCCAGTTCACCATTCCCGACTTTCTCGGCGCCCGTTACGGCGGCAACATCCCGCGCACCATCGGCGTGTTCGCCGCGGTCATCTGCTCCTTCACCTACGTGATCGCGCAGATTTACGGCGTGGGCATCATCACCAGCCGCTTCACCGGCCTGGAATTCGGCATCGGTGTGTTCGTCGGCCTGGGCGGCATCCTGGTGTGTTCCTTCCTCGGCGGCATGCGCGCGGTGACCTGGACGCAGGTGGCGCAGTACATCATCCTGATCGTCGCCTACATGATTCCCGTGGTGTGGCTGTCGGTGAAGCATACCGGCAACCCGATTCCGCAGATCGCCTACGGCCAGGCGCTGCAAAAGGTCGGCGCCAAGGAAAAGGAACTTAACGATCCGAATTCCGTGCTGGGCAAGGCCGAGGCCGAAGTGCGCGTCATCCACAAGAAAAAGCAGGAAGACAACGAAGCCAAGCTGAAAGCCCTGGAAGCCGGCGGCGCTGCTTACCTTGCCGAAGAGAAGAAAAAGCTGGAAGACAAGCTGGCCGAACTGAAAGCGGCGCCGGAACCGGATGCCAAGGCTATCGAGGGCGCCCAGAAGGCTGTCGACGGCTTCCCGGCCGACGTGGGCGACGCCAAGGAGGCTTGGAAGAAGGCCGCCGACGGAGCCAAGGCCAAGGCAGGTCCGGTCAAGGCGCATGCCGAGGCATTCGCCGGCTCGGGCAAGACCCCGGAAGAAAAGGAAAAGAGCAGCGACATCAAGCGCAAGAATTTCCTCGCGCTGATCCTGTGTCTGATGGTGGGCACCGCCGCGCTGCCGCACATCCTGATGCGCTTTTACACCACGCCCAGCGTGAAGGAGGCGCGCCGTTCGGTGTTCTGGTCGCTGTTCTTCATCTTCCTGCTGTATTTCACCGCGCCGGCATTGGCGGTGCTGGCGAAATACGAGGTCTACTACAATCTGGTGGGCACCAGCTTCTCGGCGCTGCCGGCTTGGGTATCCAACTGGGCGGCGGTGGACAAGACCCTGATGGCGATCGCCGACCTCAACAAGGACGGTATCGTGCAACTGGCCGAAATCACCATCGGCGGCGACCTGATCGTGCTGGCCACGCCGGAAATCGCCGGTCTGCCTTATGTGATCTCGGGGCTGGTGGCGGCCGGCGGTCTGGCGGCGGCGCTTTCCACCGCCGACGGCTTGCTGTTGACCATCGCCAACGCCTTGTCGCACGACGTCTATTACAAGATGATTAACCCCAATGCCCCGACCATGCGCCGTCTGGCCGTGTCCAAGGCTTTGTTGCTGATCGTGGCGTTGCTGGCGGCCTACGTGACCTCGCTGAAACCGGGCAACATCCTGTTCCTGGTGGGCGCGGCGTTCTCGCTGGCGGCGGCGGCGTTCTTCCCGGCTCTGGTGCTAGGCATCTTCTGGAAGCGCGCCAACAAGCTGGGCGCCATCATCGGCATGAGCGCCGGCCTGGGCGTCACCATGTACTACATGTACCTGACCTACCCGTTCTTCGGGGTGATGGCGCCCAAGTGGTGGGACATCGAGCCGATCTCGGCCGGCATCTTCGGCATCCCCATCGGCATCATCGGGGTGATCGTCGGCAGCCTGCTGTCCCCGGCGCCTTCCAAGGAAGTCCAGGAGCTGGTGGATCATGTCCGCTACCCCAGCCTGGAAGGGGATATTCAGACCAACGCGACCTGATCGCTGCACGATTTAAGGAGCGACTTGAAGCCCGCCGTCAGGCGGGCTTTTTTTTCTGGGATTTTTGTGGGGGGCGTAGGAGCGACCTCCAGGCCGCGAAAGGAGATGAATCGCGACCTGGAGGTCGCTCCTACATGAGAATCAGACCAGCAGATCCTTGACCATGTGGGCGAGGTCGCCGCGCTCGGCGTCGCGGATCAGTTGGCGGGTCATGACGGGATCGAAGCGGAACAGGTGATCGACCACTTCCTTGACCTTGTCGGGATCGTTGGCGTGGTGGTAGGCCATGCCGAGGGCGTACCAGGCTTGGGCGTTCATGGGCTGGAGGGTGGCGGCTTCATGCAGCGCGGCGGCGGCTTCGCGGTGCTGTCCCAGCGCGGCGTGGGACAGTCCCATGCCGTACCAGGCGCGGTCGAGCTTGGGGTCGAGCCGTAGCGCCGCGTGAAAGGCGTCGATCGCCTCGCCACGGCGTCCTCCCTTGTCGAGCGCGAAGCCCAGGTTGAAGTGGGCGATGGCGTCGGAAGGGCGGATGCGCACGGCTTCGCCGAACCAATGTTGCGCTTCGTCGAACTGCCCCTGTTTGGCCAGCAGGTAGCCGAGCGAGCTGGCGGCCTTGGCGAATCGCGGATTGTGCGCGAAGGACTGGCGGTATTCCGCGATGGCTGGGCCGGTTTTCTTGAATGCCTGAAACAGGCATGCCCGGGCATAATGGCGCCACTGGTCGAAATTCATGGGTTCTCCGGGTAAATGATATGATGGTCGCCGCCGGTTGGCGGTTTTCTACGAAAAAGGATAAGACTAGCATGACTTCGATCGAATTGTTGCTGCTCAGCATCGCCCGCGCCCTGGTGGAGGTAGCCGGCTATGCCTTGCTCGGGCAGGGGGTGCTGGCGCTGTTCGCCGGGAACAAGCGCCACGATAATTTCGTCTATCGCCTGCTCGACGTGGTGACGAGGCCGGTGATCCGGGTGACGCGGATTGTTACCCCGCGCTTCATCCTCGACCGGCACATGCCGTTCGTCGCCTTTTTCCTGTTGTTCTGGCTGTGGCTGGGGCTGGCGTTCGCCAAGCGTTACGTGTGCGTGGTCAACGGCCTGGCCTGCTGACGGGATAAATGGTGGCACAGGAAAACAAGGCCTTTTCGCGCACGCTGACCCGCTATTACGGGTTTTACAGCGGCACCTTCATCGCTTTCGTGGTGCTGCTGGCCATGGCCGAGCAGATGGGGGTGTCCAACGAGACGGTCGGCTACCTGTTCCTGGCCGCCACGGTGGGGATTTATGCAGGCATCGGCATCCTCAGCCGCACCACCGACATCACCGAATATTATGTGGCCGGGCGGCGCGTGCCGGCGGTCTTCAACGGTATGGCGACCGGCTCGGACTGGATGAGCGCCGCCTCGTTCATCGGCATGGCCGGCACCCTGTATCTTTC
This sequence comes from uncultured Sulfuricella sp., assembly GCA_964505475.1. GTDB lineage: Bacteria > Pseudomonadota > Gammaproteobacteria > Burkholderiales > Sulfuricellaceae > JAGXQV01. The sequence goes on from CAZDIJ010000065.1 coordinate 5,454, forward strand.
CGGTTTCGACGGGCTGGCCTTCGTCATGGGCTGGACCGGCGGCTACGTGCTGGTGGCCTTGCTGCTCGCCCCGTACTTGCGCAAGTTCGGCCAGTTTACCGTGCCGGATTTTCTCGGCGCTCGCTACGGCGGCAATGCGGCGCGCTCGATGGGGGTGGTGGCGGTGATCCTGGCTTCGTTCATCTACGTGGTTGCCCAGATTTACGGCGTCGGGCTGATTACCAGCCGCTTCCTCGGGCTGGAGTTCACCACCGGGGTTTTCGTCGGCCTGGCCGGCATTCTGCTGTGTTCCTTCCTCGGCGGCATGCGGGCGGTGACCTGGACCCAGGTGGCGCAGTACATCATCCTCATCATCGCCTATCTGGTGCCGGTGGTGATGCTGTCGCAGCGCGTTACCGAAGTGCCGGTGCCGCAATTCATGTACGGTCAGGTGCTGGAGAAACTGACCGAGCGCGAACAGGTGATTTTCAACGATCCCGCCCAGCTTCAGGTGCGGGCGCTGTTCAAGCAGCGCGTCGAAGGGCTGGAGGCGAAGATCGCCGCCGTCCCGCCGGAGCAGGATAGGGATCGCCTGGCAAGGGAACTGGAGGCGGCGCGTACCTCGGCCAAGGAGCCGATGTACCACGCCCTTCCCTTCCAGGGGGCGGGGGAAAAGGAGAAGGGCGACGCCCGGCGCAATTTCCTGGCGCTGGTGTTCTGCCTGATGGTGGGAACAGCCGCGCTGCCGCATATTCTGATCCGCTATTACACCACGCCCAGCGTCAAGGAGGCGCGCGAATCGGTATTCTGGTCGCTGCTCTTCATTATTTTATTGTACGCCACGGCGCCTTCGCTGGCGGTATTGGCCAAGTTCGAGGTCTATACCCGCCTGATCGGCACCAGCATCGCCGATCTGCCCGGTTGGGTGGCGGCGTGGGGCAAGGTGGGGCTGGTCAGGATCGACGACATCAACGGCGACGGCATCCTGCAACTGGCGGAGTTGACGCTCGATCCCGACGTGATCGTGCTGGCGACGCCGGAAATCGCCGGATTGCCCTATGTGGTGACCGGACTGGTGGCGGCGGGCGGGTTGGCCGCCGCGCTGTCCACCGCGGACGGGCTGCTGTTGACCATCGCCAATGCGCTTTCCCACGATGTCTATTACCAGATGATCGACAACAACGCCTCGACGCGGCGCCGGGTGCTTATCTCCAAGGCGCTGTTGCTGGCGGTGGCGGTGGTGGCGGCCTATGTCGCCTCGCTCAAGCCCGGGCATATCCTGTTTCTGGTGGCGTGGGCGTTCTCGATCGCCGCCTCGGCTTTTTTTCCGGCGCTGGTGCTGGGGATATTCTGGAAACGCGCCAACCGCCATGGCGCCATTGCAGGGATGGGCGCCGGATTGGGCATCTGCCTGTTTTACCTGATCGGCGTCAGATTCTTCGGCATGGCGCCGTGGTTCGGCATCAAGGATATTGCCTCGGGGGTATTCGGCGTGCCGGCCGGTTTGATTGTCATGATCGCCGTCAGCTTGCTGACGCCCGCGCCCGACAAGGAGATTCAACGCCTCGTCGAACACTGCCGCTATCCCAATATCCGCAGGAACGATAACGCCTTGCCCTGAGATAAACCACGGGGAGCACGGGGAAAACCAAGGCGAATCTTATCCTATGGAATTCCCCGTGCTCCCCGTGGTTGGAATATTTTTTGAGGTCTTTCCGCTAGGCGGAAAGACCGCTTACGTCCCGAAAAAATCCTTTACCTTGTCCATCCACGACTTGGCCTTGGGGTTGTGGCGCGCGCCGTCGGCCTGGTTCAGTTCTTCCAATTCGCGCAGCAGTTCCCGTTGTCGGTCGGTGAGTTTGACCGGGGTCTCCACCACCACGTGGCACATCAGGTCGCCGTGGCTATTGCTGCGCACGCCCTTGATGCCCTTGCCGCGCAGGCGGAACACCTTGCCGGTCTGGGTCTCCTCGGGAATCTTGATCTTGGCGTGGCCGTCCAGGGTGGGGATTTCGATTTCCCCGCCGAGCGCGGCGATGGTGAAGCTGATCGGCATTTCGCAGTGCAGGTCGTTGTGGTCGCGCTGGAAGACCGCGTGCGGCTTGATTTGTATGACCACGTAGAGATCGCCGGGCGGGCCGCCGTTGACCCCGGCCTCGCCTTCGCCGGAAAGGCGGATGCGGTCGCCTTCGTCCACGCCGGCGGGGATTTTCACCGCCAGGGTCTTGTGCTGCTTGATGCGTCCGGCGCCGTGGCAATCCGGGCAGGGGTTTTGCACCACCTTGCCGCTGCCGTGGCAGTTGGGGCAGGTTTGCTGGATCGAGAAGAAACCCTGCTGCATCCGTACCTGGCCATGTCCGGCGCAAGTCGGGCAGGTGCTGGGCTGGGTGCCGGGCTTGGCGCCGCTGCCGTGGCAGGTGTCGCAGGCGGCCATCGCCGGGATGCGTATCTTGGTTTCGGTGCCGCGCGCCGCTTCTTCCAGGGTGATTTCCAGGTTGTAGCGCAGGTCGGCGCCGCGATAGACGTTGGAGCGTCCCCGCCCGCCGCCCGCCGCGCCGCCGAAAATGTCGCCGAAGATGTCGCCGAAGGCGTCGGCGAAGCCCTCGAAGCCCTTGCCGCCCGCTGCGCCGCCGAAGCCGCGCGCGCTCGGGTCGACCCCGGCGTGGCCGTACTGATCGTAGGCGGCGCGCTTTTGCGCGTCGGAGAGGATTTCGTAGGCTTCCTTGGCTTCCTTGAAATGTTCCTCCGCGTTCGGATTATCCGGGTTGCGGTCGGGATGGTATTTCATGGCCAGCTTGCGGTAAGCCTTCTTGAGGTCTTCCTCCGAGGCATCCTTGTTGACGCCGAGAATTTCGTAATAGTCGCGTTTGGACATAATTTACTTCTTGTCGGATTTCACTTCCTCGAATTCGGCATCGACCACGTTGCCGTCGTCTTCCTTGTGGCCGCCTTCCGCCCCGGCACCGGGATGCGCCTGCCCCTGCTCGGGCTGGGCGCCGGCATACATCTTCTCGGCCAGTTTGTGCGAGGCTTCGGCCAGCGCCTTGGTCTTGGCTTCAATCTTGTCCTTGTCGCCGTCCTTCATGGCGTCCTCGGCCTCTTTCAGCGCGGCTTCGATATGCGCCTTTTCATCGGCGTCGATCTTGTCGCCGTAATCGGCCAGCGATTTCTTCACCGAATGCACCATCGAGTCGCACTGGTTGCGCGCGTCCACGGTTTCGCGCAGCTTGCGGTCGTCATCGGCGTGGGCGGCGGCATCCTGCTCCATGCGGCGGATTTCTTCCTCGCTCAAGCCGGAGCTGGCCTGGATCTTGATCTTGTTTTCCTTGCCGGTGGCCTTGTCCTTGGCGGAAACGTGCAGGATGCCGTTGGCGTCGATATCGAAGGTGACCTCGACCTGCGGCATGCCGCGCGGCGCCGGGGGAATGTCGGAAAGGTTGAATTGCCCCAGGCTCTTGTTGCCGGAGGCGATTTCGCGCTCGCCCTGCAACACGTGGATGGTCACCGCGCTCTGGTTGTCGTCGGCGGTGGAAAACACCTGGCTGGCTTTGGTCGGCACGGTGGTGTTTTTCTGGATCAGCTTGGTCATCACCCCGCCCAGGGTTTCGATACCCAGGGATAGCGGCGTCACGTCAAGCAGCAGCACGTCCTTGACGTCGCCTTTCAGCACGCCGCCCTGGATCGAGGCGCCGGCAGCCACCGCTTCATCGGGGTTCACGTCCTTGCGCGGCTCCTTGCCGAAAAAGGCTTTCACTTTTTCCTGCACCATCGGCATGCGCGTCATGCCGCCCACCAGGATGATGTCCTGAATGTCGTCGAGCTTGACCCCGGCATCCTTGATCGCCAGCTTGCACGGCGCAATGGTGCGTTCGATAAGGTCTTCCACCAGGGACTCGAACTTGGCGCGGGTGATTTTCACCACCAGGTGCTTGGGACCGCTGGCGTCCGCCGTGATGTAGGGCAGGTTGACTTCGGTCTGCTGGGCGGAGGACAGCTCGATCTTGGCCTTTTCCGCGGCTTCCTTGAGGCGCTGCTTGGCCAGCAGGTCGTTGCGCAGGTCGATGCCCTGTTCCTTCTTGAATTCGTCGGCCAGGTAGTCGATGACGCGGTTGTCGAAGTCCTCGCCGCCCAGGAAGGTGTCGCCGTTGGTGGACAGCACTTCAAACTGGTGCTCGCCTTCGATTTCGGCGATTTCAATGATGGAAATGTCGAAAGTGCCGCCGCCCAGGTCATACACCGCGATTTTGCGGTCGCCTTCCTGCTTGTCCATGCCGAAGGCCAGCGCCGCCGCCGTCGGTTCGTTGATGATGCGCTTCACTTCCAGCCCGGCGATGCGCCCGGCGTCCTTGGTGGCCTGGCGCTGGCTGTCGTTGAAGTAGGCCGGCACGGTAATCACCGCTTCGGTGACTTCCTCGCCGAGATAGTCCTCGGCAGTTTTCTTCATCTTGCGCAGCACTTGGGCGGAAACTTCCGGCGGCGCCATCTTCTTGCCGCGCACCTCCACCCAGGCGTCGTTGTTGTCGGCCTTGACGATGGTGTAGGGCATCAGGTCGATGTCCTTCTGCACTTCCTTTTCCTCGAAGCGGCGGCCGATCAGGCGCTTCACCGCAAACAGGGTGTTCTTGGGGTTGGTGACCGCTTGGCGCTTGGCCGGCGCGCCGCACAGGATTTCGCCGTCCTCGGCGTAGGCGACGATGGACGGCGTGGTGCGTGTGCCTTCCGCGTTTTCAATGACCTTGGGTTGGCCGTTTTCCATGACCGCCACGCAGGAGTTGGTGGTGCCCAAGTCGATACCGATGATTTTGCCCATAATAAAATCGTCCTTAGCTTAAAAATTGTGAAGATAAAATACCGATGTCACCAAGGTGGGGATACGCCGGGAAATTTCAACCCTCGGCGGGCTTCGCCACCATCACCATCGCCGGGCGCAGGATGCGCTCGTTCAGCGCATAGCCCTTCTGCATCACCGCCACCACCGTATTGGGCGCGGCGTCGCTGGGCACCATGCTCATCGCTTGATGCTTGTGGGGGTCGAATTTTTCGCCGGCCGGGTCGATGGCGGCGATATGAAATTTCTGGAAGGCGTTGTCGAGCTGGCGCAGGGTCAGTTCGACGCCGCTCTTGAGGCTTTCCACGCTGGTGTTTTCGATATTGAGGGCGGCCTCCAGGCTGTCCCGGACCGCCAACAGTTCGCCGGCAAAGCCTTCCACGGCGAATTTGCGGGCATTTTCAATATCGTTCTGCGCCCGCTTGCGGATGTTTTCCGCCTCGGCGCGGGCGCGCATCCAGGCGTCGTGATGTTCCTGGGCGTTGAGTTCGGCTTGTTTCAGCAGTTCTTCCATGCTCGGCATGGTTTCGACGGCTGGCGCGGATTCGGATTCGTTGGCGGGGGTTGGCTCGGCCGTGGCCTCGCCGATGGCGATGTCGATCAGGTTGGGTTGTTCTTGCTGCATAACGGCCTCCATAAAACGGATAAACGCTATATGGCGGCAACTGTCGGGATTTCAAGAGCCGAGGAGATATTTAGCCCGGATATTTCATGAATTCACCGTGCCCTCGCTGGTCTTTTGTTTCGCATGGAAATTTTGTTCAGTCGGGCGTATGAGTAACTACGCCACTCCTTCACAAAATTCCCCTACAAAACAAAATCCTGCGCGATCATCACGGCAATTCATGAAATTTCCTGGTTAGAGGGACGGGCACCGTCGCCAGTGCTTGCTTCTCGGCCTTTGGCGCTGGATTTACAGGTATTTCAACGGGTCGATGTTCCAGTTCTTCGGGTCTTCATAGCTGAGGATGCGGTCGCCGCCGCCTTTTCCGTCCGGCTTGGAGAGGTCGATGTCGCGGGGGGGGAGGAAGTTTTTGCGTTTGCTGTCGTAGACGATGCGGATTTTCGGGGTCAGCAGATTTTTTTCGTGCTGTTCATAGACGATGCCGAGGGTGTCGCTTTCCAGCTTGACCAGCGTGCCGACCGGGTAAATGCCCACCGAGCGCACGAAGGCATGCACCAGTTTTTCGTTGAAATGGAATTTGCTCCATTCCACCAGCTTGCGCAGCGCCACCGTGGTTTCCATGCCCTTGTGGTAGCAGCGGTCGGCGGTGATGGCGTCGTACACGTCGACGATGGCGGCCATCTGGCCGTAGAGGGAAATGCCGTCCTGTTTTAGGCCGAGCGGATAGCCGCTGCCGTCGTAGCGTTCATGGTGCTGGGCGGCCACGTCGATGCCGATTTGGGTCATGCCGGGCGTGCCTTCCAGGAGGATGCGGCTGTGCACGACATGGCTTTTCATGATCTTGAATTCGTCGTCGGTGAGTTTGCCCGGCTTGTTGAGGATGGCATCCGGCACCTTCATCTTGCCGACGTCGTGCAGCAGGGCGCCGACGCCGATTTCGCGGATGGTGGCGCGGTCGAGTTCGAGCACCCGGGCGAAGGAAACCAGCAGGGTGCAGACGCTCACCGAATGCTGGAAAGTGTAGTCGTCCTTGCTGCGCAGCCGCGTCAGGCTGAGCAGCGCATCCTTGTTGCGGAAGATCGAATTGGTCATCTGTTCGACCACCGCGGCGGCCTGTTCGGTCTCGATCTGCTTGCCCAAGCGGATGTCCTGCATCATTCCGGTGATGATCCGGTTGGCTTCGCTGTAGGCCTTCTTGGCCTTGACCATTTCTTCCGCCATGGCGCTGACCTGCGCCGGCTCGGGCTTCTGGGTGGCGATCTCGGCCAGCTTGGCGTCGAGTTGCCGTTTGACTTCGTCCACGGTTTTGGCGTCGGCAACGTCCAGCCCCTTGTCGGTGTCGATATAAACCTCGTGCAGACCGTGATCGGCGATGTCTTTGATCTGTTCGGGGGTGGTGATCTTGAACCGGTTGAGGGTAAAGGGATGCTCCATCCAGCCGCAGTTGAGGTCGTGGATGAACATGCCGGGCTTAAGCTGGGATACGCTGACGTTTTTTATCATGGTTTGCTGTTTCAAGCCTGTGGGTTCGGCAAAATCCGGGACGGTTCCGCGGCAAGCGCTTGTTGGCGCGAATGCCGATTATTGCCCAAAGCGAAAGGAATCCACACTCACTTTTTCTCACTGTCGTTGGGGCGTGTTCCGGCTCGCGGCGTTCCGTGGCAGGCGACCGGTCAGGTTGGCAGATTGGTCGCGCCGGTCGTTATGATAAACCAGTTTCAGGCAACTTTTCCCAAGAATCGCAGCGGGTGTCGGGGAAAGTCAGGGGGCGTCCGAGATGGACGCCGCCGCTGGCGAGTTTGACGCCGTTGCAGATGCCCTCGATGTCCATCATGGTAAAGACATCGCCGCTTTTCTCCCTGATGCGCGTGCCTCTCCAGTGGTTGCAGGTGCAGCAGTGCTTTTTGGTGTCGTGGGTCTGGAACATGTCATTCCCCCATTTCGATGTCCAGCCATTTTTCCCAGGCGTTGCAGCCACCGTCCGGGAATGTCAGGGCGAGATTGAATTCCGGGCGGATTGCCCGCTGTTGGGTGCCGTCGCAGATGCCTTCCAGACTTTTCAGGGAGTATATGTAGCCGTCTCCCTCCGTAACCCGCGTACCGTTCCAATAATGGCAGGTACAGCAGTTTTTCTCGGTCGTTTTGGCGATGAACATGGGTATTCCCATAGCGGTGGATGAATTCGAGGCTTTTAGTTGCGGATGTTGCAACTCTAAAGGGATGCGTCGCGCCATGAAATCGGGGGTGGGAGAGAAAAACCACCGTGCTTTTGCTAGATTTTCAATGGGAAAAGCGCTTGCAGGGGCTAGGGGGATCGCCTAGCGGCGAGGCGGCGCGGGAAAATTGCCGTCGCCGCCTGGAGCGCGGCTTGGCCGGGTTTTTTGTCCGTGCCGCTGCGGGCTATACGGTCAGGTCGATCTGTTGCAGCGTTCCGCCGCCGCCGTTCTCGTTGAGATAGACGCCGCTCGCCCTGACCGCGCCGAGCGAGTCGTTGTTGCCGTCCTTGAGTTCAAAAGGCGTGGCGGCCTTGCCGAGATAGAGCGCGCCCACGCCCTTGAGTTTCAGCCCGACCAGCAGGTCGTTGCCTTGGCTGTCCTTGAACCACACCTTGAGCTTTTCGAACACCGTGTCGTTCTCGTCTATCCAGCCGTTCTTGTCGTCGTCGTAGGCGGCCAGTTCCTGGAAGCCGTCGCCGCTTTTCGCGCCGAACAGTTCGCCGCCGTCGTTGATCTTGCCGTCGCCGTTCTTGTCCAGGGCAATGAAGCCGCTATGGGGGCCGACGAAGGAAATCCGGTCGGCGCGGCCGTCGGAATCAATGTCGAAATTGAACTTGGTGCTGGTCAATTGCGCCGCCGTGCCGCCGAAGTTGATTACCAGCGGGTCTTTTTTCTGCCGTGGCGCATCGCCGGCGCGGAGGCTGACGCTAACCTCGCGGGAATAGACGCGCTCCACGGAAAGCTGAAGATCGAAGCCGATTTCCCTGCCGTCGGCAGTCTTGACCACGCCCTGGGCGGAGAAGCTCATGCTTTCCGCCTCGTAATAGGATTCACGGTAGTCGTATTCGACGGCGTAGCCCGTGTTGGCGGGCGGTCGTGCCGGCGCCTGGGCGGATTCGGCCGCGCTTTGGATTTCCGCCGCCGCCGTGAGCTTGATTTTCTTGCCGGTGAGCGCCTCGACCATCATGCGGATCAGCATCGCGCGCGGGTCGTTTTCCAAGGCGGCTTCCGGGTCGATGGCGGCGGCATCGGCGGTCTTGTCCTTGGCGCTGCTTTGCATGGCGGCGCGGGCTTGCTCGGACAGCGCCACGCGGTCGCGCACCGTTGCCTGTGCACGCTCGGCGCTCCCTTCGGAGTCGAGGCGTCGGCCGTCGGACCAGATTCTCAGTGATTCGGATCGGGTATGTTTCTGAACGGCGTGGTGCTGGCCGGCCAACTGCATGTCGGAACTTTGGATGCGCATGATGGACTCCGTCGCGGATAACGTCTCTTTACAACTGGAGTTATCGGCCTCGCGGAGCGGAACTTGACGAGAAAAAATGTTTTTATGTAAAACAATCAATGAATTATGAGGATGTGCCGGAGAGTTCATGCATGACGGCAGGATGCCGCGCTTGCATCATGAAAAACAAGATAAATTCTGAAAGCTACCTTTTGTGGCTGGGCGCAACAATGCTCAGTTTTTGGCGCCCAGCGCCAGGGCGCGTTGGCGGGAGGCTTCGCGCTCTTCATCCGTCATCCGGGCATTCCAGTTTCCCAGGTTTTCCCCGGCAATCGCCGCCAGCGCGGCGATCCATTGCGGATGTTCGTTGAGCGCCGGGATGTAGCGGTACTCCTTGCCGCCGGCGCCGAGGAACGCCGCCTTGCCTTCCAGGGCGATTTCTTCCAGGGTTTCCAGGCAGTCGGAAACGAACCCCGGACACACCACATCCACCCGTTCCGCGCCTTGTTTCCCGAGTTCCTCCAAGGTTGCCGCGGTGTAGGGCTGGAGCCATTCGGCACGGCCGAAACGGGATTGGAAGGTGACCAGGTATTCGTCCGCCGCCAGCTCCAGCGCTTCCCCCAGCAGGCGCGCGGTTTTCCGGCATTCGCAGTGGTAGGGGTCGCCCTTGTCGAGGGTGTGGCGCGGCACGCCGTGGAAACTCATCACCAGCTTGGCGGGGCGACCGTGGGATGTCCAGTAGTCTTCGATATTGGCGGCCAGGGCGGCGATATACGCCGGGTGGTCGTGGAAGCTGCGCAGCGTGCGGATTTCCGGCATGTTGCGGGTATGCGCCAGTACCGCGAACAGCGCGTCGAAGGCGGTCGCGGTGGTGCTGGCCGAGTATTGGGGATACAGCGGCAAAGCCAGGATGCGGGTGCAGCCCTGTTCCCTGAGCTGCGCCAGAACCGAGGGGATCGAGGGGTTGCCGTAGCGCATGGCGCAGGCGACGATAAAACTTCCATCCAGGGCATCCCGCAACAGCGTGGTCTGGCGCTGCGTATGCACCAGCAGCGGGGAGCCTTCCGCCATCCAGATTTGTGCGTATTTTTCCGCCGACTTCCTGGGGCGGGTGTTGAGGATGATGCCGTTGAGGATCGGCCACCACAGCAAGCGTGGTATTTCGACCACGCGCCGGTCGCTCAGGAATTCCTTGAGATAGGAGCGTACCGCGGTCGCCGTGGGGGCGTCCGGCGTGCCGAGATTGAGCAGCAGGATGCCGGTGCGCGGGGGCGTGCCGTGACTGTGGGGCGGTTCGGGAAGGTACATCGGATTATTTCAAACCCAACTGCAATGGTTGGCGGATGAATTCCTGGCGTTTCACAGGGCGATTTCTTTCAACTGGTATTCCTGGGGTACGTCGTCCATCGCCATCAGCAGGTAGGCATCCTTGATATTTTCTTCCAGTTCGTCGAGCGTCTCGCCCTGGGTCATGATTTCCGGGTGTTCCGGCAGCTTGCCGAGCCAGAATTTATCGGTTTTCCAGTAGATCAGGGTCATCTTGGGGTGCATAACGCCCTCCTAGTCAGTGGTACGACAACGCGCTCGACAGCAGCTTGGCGGTGATGTCGACGAGGGGGATCACCCGTTCGTAGGCCATGCGCGTCGGACCGATGACGCCGACGGTGCCGACGATCTGGCCGTCCACCTCATAGGGGGCGGTGACCACGCTGCATTCGTCGAGCGGCACCTGGCTGGATTCGCCGCCGAT
>CAZDIJ010000066.1:0-15471 GCA_964505475.1 uncultured Sulfuricella sp.
AAACGCCCCCACCCCAACCCTCCCCCGCGCGCTATGCGCGCAAGGGAGGGCGTGGGCGTTTGCTGAGAATGGTTTAGAGGCATGTTGTTTTATATTTACCGTTCTATTATTGATCCGGCCAGGTGAAGTTTGAAGTGAGAAGTGCCGTCACTGGGGTGTTTGGCAGGCAAAAAAGTTCAAACATAATCTGGCCGCATCAATAAGTTCGCAGGTTTTCCATAGCCGCCGTTCAGGCGTCCGTTCCGCGGGTGGCAAGATATTCGCCGAGGCCGCGGTCGTCCTGCATGATGTGAAGTTCCGCCCAGTCGGTGAGGAAGGCGGCCACCAGACCGGCTTTGGCCGGGGTGCGCGTGCGCCGGCAACCCGCGGTTAGCGTGTGTAATTGCGCCAACAGCTTGTGATGTTCCTCGACATGGTCGGGCATGGCGGGATAGCCGTGCCGCGCCATAAGCCGCTCTTCGTTGGCGAAATGTTCCTCGGTAAAAAGGAGCAGTTGGTCTACCGCATCCCAGGCATTTTCAGCTTGCCAGTCGTCGCACAACATGTCGTTGACATGGTTTATCAGTTCGACCATGCGCCGGTGTTCGCCGTCTATGGCGGCGACGCCGGTGCCGTGGCGTTGTTCGTCCCAGACCAGATGGTTGCGCAGCATGTTCAAGAGGCGAAAGTTGACATGTCGCCATCTTACCTCTTGGATGTCCTGGATATGGGCTTTTAAACCCATTCCAAGGGGGCGGCGCGAGGGGACGTTACGCCAATGCCACCATCACGATCTCCTTGGCCTCCTTCACCACTTCATCGAGGTGCGCGGCGCTCTTGAAGCTTTCTGCGTAAATTTTGTAGATGTCCTCTGTCCCCGAGGGACGGGCGGCGAACCAGCCGTTGGCGGTGGCGACCTTGAGTCCGCCGATGGGGGCGTCGTTGCCAGGGGCGCGGGTGAACTTGGCGGTGATCGGGTCGCCCGCCATGGTGGCGGCGGCGACGCGCTCGCCGGTAAGCTGCTTGAAGGCGGCCTTCTGCGCCGGGGTGGCGGGGGCGTCGATGCGCACGTAATGGGGCGTGCCGTACTGGGCGGCGAGTTCATGGTAGTGGTGGCCGGGGTCCTTGCCGGTGACGGCGGTGATTTCGGCGGCCAGCAGGCCGAGGATGATGCCGTCCTTGTCGGTGGTCCACACCGAGCCGTCGCGGCGCAAGAAGCTGGCCCCGGCGCTTTCCTCTCCGCCGAAGCACAGGCTGCCGTCCAGCAGGCCGGTAACGAACCATTTGAAGCCCACCGGCACTTCCAGGAATTTCCGTCCCAGGCCGCTCACCACCCGGTCGATCAGGCCGCTCGACACCAGGGTCTTGCCGACTGCGGCGTTGGCCGGCCAGTCGGGGCGATGGGTGAGCAGGTAATTGATGGCGACGGCGAGGAAGTGGTTGGGGTTCATCAGCCCCACCGAGGGGGTGACGATGCCGTGGCGGTCCACGTCGGCATCGTTGCCCCAGGCGATGGCGAATTGATCTTTCAGCTTCACCAGGCTGGCCATGGCGTAGGGGCTGGAGCAGTCCATGCGGATCTTGCCGTCGTGGTCGAGGGTCATGAAGGCGAAGGCGGGATCGACCTTGGGATTGACGACTTCGATATCCAGGCCGTATTTTTCGGCGATGGGCTTCCAGTACGCCACTGCCGCGCCGCCCAGCGGGTCGACGCCGATTTTCAGTTTGGCGGCGCGGATCGCCGCCATGTCGATGACGTTCTCCAGGTCGGCGATATAGGGTGCGGCAAAGTCTTCCTGGGTAATGCAGGGGGTGGCGACGGCCTGTGCGTAGGGGAGGCGTTTCACCTCCTGGTTGCCGCCTTCCATCAGGGCATTGGCGCGCTGCTCGATCCAGCCGGTCACGTCGGTATCGGCCGGTCCGCCGTTGGATGGGTTGTACTTGATGCCGCCGTCGCGCGGCGGGTTGTGCGAGGGGGTGATGACGATGCCGTCGGCGCGTGGCGCGGCGCCGTCGCGGTTATGCGCCAGGATGGCGCGCGAGATCACCGGGGTGGGCGTGTAGCCGCCGCCGGACTGGATGCGCGTATCGACGCCATTGGCCGCCAGCACTTCGATGGCGGTTTGCTGGGCGGGGGCGGACAGGGCGTGGGTATCCATGCCGAGGAACAGCGGGCCGGCGATGCCCCGTGCGGTGCGGTATTCGCATACCGCCTGGACGATGGCGAGGATGTGCGCCTCGTTGAAGCTCAAATTCAGCGAGCTGCCGCGATGGCCGCTGGTGCCGAAGGCCACGCGCTGGGTGGCTTCGGCGGGGTTGGGGGTATTGCGGTAGGCGGCGAGCAGGGACGGGATGTCGGTCAGCACGTCGGCGGGAGCGGGGTGTCCGGCGAGGGGGTGGGACATGGCGGTTCTCCGTGGTCTATCAGGGTTGGCACAATATCCAATGATAGCGCCTAATTGCGGCGGTTGGCAGGCTTGGCCGCGATTTCCGCAGGCTCGATGCCCCGCGCCCAGGGAAACGCCGAACCGAAAACGATTTGAATGCCGGATGGGCGCGGGTTGCTATAATTCATTGTCTATGCGCTTTTCTCCTGTCCGGGGAGGCAGGCCGGGGCAGGTTTTCGAGGAGCATCCAGATATGTCGCCCAACGCTTGGAAAATGTCCGGTTCCGTCTGCTTTATGGTGGGGCTGCTGTTCTTGTTCGCCGGCGCGGGAGTCCATGCCGGGGTCTACAAAATCATCGGCGCGGACGGTCGAGTGTCGTACACCGACAAGGAGCCGGCGCCGGCGGAAAAAAGTGAAAAGCTGAAATTGCAGATTTATGGCGGCGCCCCCAGCGTTACGCCGTCGAAAGGCTCCGTCAAGCGGGTGACGATTTTATCCGCGCAGTGGTGCGGGGTGTGCACCCGCGCCAAGGCCTACATGAAATCCCGCAATATTGATTTCGAGGAATGGGATGTCGATAAATCCGACTATGCCCGCGCCAAGATGAACGAACTTGGCGCCAAGGGCGTACCCGTCATTCTGGTGGGAAGCCGGAAAATGACCGGGTTCAGCGAAAGCGGGTTGGAGGAAATGCTCAAAAACGCCGCGCCTTGAACCAAAAAATCCAGGGGTGAATTCAGGTATTCCCCCTTTGCAAAAGGGGGCAGTTGAATTTTCCAATATGCCTCTAAACTATCGCTCCTTCCCCTGCTCGCGGGGGAAGGCCGGGATGGGGGCAAACGGCGGCGGCCATGCGGGCAAACGCCCCCACCCCAACCCTCCCCCGCGCGCTATGCGCGCAAGGGAGGGGGCGTTTGCTGAGAATGGTTTAGAGGCATGTTTTCCAATGGATAATCTGGGTTGAAGTCAGGAACTGGATGAAATCATCGGCGACGCATGCGGCGGCGGCGGAGGGGGCGGTGGAGGAGGGGGCGGCGGTTCGAGCGGCGCGGGACGAGGCGGCGGCATCTCGGTGCGTTCGGCGGCCTGTTTTTGCGCCTCGGCTTCCTGAATCTGCTTGTTTTCGGCCTGGGCGGCGGCGAATTCGGCATGGTTTTTCTGATTGCGGGCGATGTGGTTCTGGTTGGCTTCGTTGTGCAATCGCTCCAATTTCGCCTCCCAGCGCGCGTTGTTGACGTGCCATTGCCGTTTCGCGTCGGCCTTGACCGCCTCACTGCCCTCGAAATTTCTGCTCATCGCCCGTCCTTCCGTGCTGAGCGTCACCTTGAAGCTGGGCGAGGCGGCCGGCGGCGAATTGTCCGCGGCGGCGGGAGCGCCGCCGTTACGCGCGATTTCCTGGGTAACGGCTTGCTGTTGCGGGTAATACGTTGAATGGATGATGGACATGATTTCTCGTTGCGCCTGCAAATTCCGGGTGGGATTCTACAAACCCCTCGCGGAGCTGGCAAGCCCCATTCACGGGGGTTGCGGGCATGCGAAACGCATAAATTCGGGCGGGAGTTTCCCCCTCCGCGCAAGGGGAGCGCGGCGGCGCGGCGCGGGGTTTTGCCGCCCGAGGAAAACCAGTAGAATTCAACCCTTTGGAACCTCGCTCTTAACCTTCTCCATGCTGACTTTTCAGGACATCATCCTCACGCTGCAAAACTACTGGGGGCAACGCGGCTGCGCGCTGCTTCAGCCTTATGACATGGAGGTCGGCGCCGGCACCAGCCATACCGCCACCTTCCTGCGCGCGCTCGGCCCGGAGCCGTGGAACGCCGGCTACGTGCAACCCTCGCGCCGCCCCAAGGACGGCCGCTACGGCGAAAATCCCAACCGCCTGCAACACTATTACCAATTCCAGGTGGTGCTGAAGCCCGCCCCGGAAAACATCCTGGAACTTTACCTGGGGTCGCTGGAAGCGCTGGGCTTCGACCTGAAAAAGAACGACATCCGCTTCGTCGAGGACGACTGGGAAAATCCCACCCTGGGCGCCTGGGGGCTGGGCTGGGAAGTGTGGCTGAACGGCATGGAAGTGACCCAGTTCACCTACTTCCAGCAAGTCGGCGGCATCGACTGCAAGCCGATCACCGGCGAGATCACCTACGGCCTGGAGCGCTTGGCGATGTATTTGCAAGGCGTGGAAAACGTCTTCGACCTGACCTGGACGGAAGGACTCACCTACCGCGATGTCTACCACCAGAACGAGGTGGAGCAGTCCACCTACAACTTCGAACACAGCGACGTCGAGTTCCTGCTCACCGCCTTCAACGCCCACGAGAAGCAGGCCAAGCACCTGATGGAGCAGCAGCTCGCCCTGCCGGCCTACGAGCAAGTCCTGAAAGCCGCCCACACCTTCAACCTGCTCGACGCGCGCGGCGCCATCTCGGTCACCGAGCGCGCCGCCTACATCGGCCGCATCCGCAACCTGGCGCGCGCCGTCGCCCAGAGCTACCTGGAAAGCCGCGCCCGCCTGGGATTCCCGATGGCGAAGAAGGAACATGCCGCCGAAGTGCTGGTTCAGATGGAAAAGAAGGCTGCATGAGCGCGAACAACGAAATTGTCGTTAGCTCCGATGATTTCGGCTGGCCCGCTTTCCAGTGGGTGCAAAAGCGTCTTTTCGACTTGGTGGACAATCAGGGATTTCACGATGTCGTTTTGGATTTTTCCCATCTGAAACGGGCTTTCCCCAACGGATTCGTTCCCTTGGTTGTTCTGCTCGATCAATATCGGCGGAGCGGCAATGTAGAATTCAATGTGACACTGCCGGAGGATGAGTTGTGCCGCCGCGCCATGGTGGAGTCCAACTATGCGGCCTGCCTCGATCCGCAATCGGGGATGGTACCCACGGACAAGGCCAATGCCTTGCATGGTTTTTCCGACGATTCCAGCCTCAATGACCTTATCAGCCAACAAATCCATCAGATTCTGGAAAAGGCGACTTATGCCGGAGGGGTGTTGCAATCCTTTGAATGGGCATTGAACGAAATCGCCGGTAACGTTCTGGTCCACGCCAGCGTGGAGCGGGGCTGGATGCAGGTCGTGGTTCACCCAAAAACGCATCACATGGCAATTGCCGTGGCGGACGGCGGGGTAGGGATTCCCGAGACCATTCGCAAAGCCTTTCCACAGGAATGGAGTGACGAGGATGCGATAGCACACGCGCTCAAGGAAGGCATTACTTCCCGCCCGGATTTCGGCCAGGGCAAGGGGTTGACCGGCACCTTGCAGATCGTAAAAATCAACAAGGGCGGGCGGATGGCCATCCATTCCCAGCGGGGGCGAGTCGAATGGCAAAACGACCGGCTCGACATCAAGGGCGATTTCCCTCCTTTTCCAGGTACGTTCGTGGATATTCAACTGAATACCGCCGAACCGATAGAAATTGAGAAAGCGTTATGGGGTAGCGCGCCGGGCTATCCGTTCAATGAATCCTTGTATGGCAAGGATACTCCGGTCGGCAAGATGCGCATGGCGCTGGCCGAAGAAGCGAGCGGTTTTGGAAACCGCCCCACCGGCCTGAAAATCCGCCACAAGATAGAAAACCTGCTGGTTGCCGCGCCTGACGACATGCTCGAAATCGATTTCACTGGGGTGGAACTCATCGCCTCCTCCTTTGCCGACGAGGTATTTGGTAAACTCGCAGTGACTCTGGGATTCGTGGGTTTCGGCTCGCGCATCCGTCTAATCAACATCAACAAATTTTGCCGGGGGATTATCGACGATGTCGTCCAGTCCCGTATCGTGCAAAACCGTACCGCTCAAAATGGACACTAATAAATCATTGCTCGTCGAACTGTTCGTCGAAGAACTGCCGCCCAAGGCGCTGAAAAACATCGGCGCGTCGTTTGCCGCCACCTTGTCCGAATCGCTCAAGGCGCAAGGGTTGGCCGCCGCCGATGCCGCCGTTACTTCCTACGCCTCGCCGCGCCGGCTCGCCGCGCATGTCGCCGGGGTGCTGGACAAGGCCGCCGACCAGGAGGTCGAAGTCAAGCTGATGCCTGCTGCGGTCGGGCTGGACGCCGAGGGCAAGCCGACCCAGGCCTTGCAGAAGCGCGCCGCCGCGCTGGGTATCGACCTGGCGGCGAACGCCGATGCCATCAGCAAGCGCATGGACGGCAAGGCGGAAACCCTGTTCACCAAGACCGTGCGGGTCGGCCAGACTCTCCCGGATGCCTTGCAGAAGGCGCTGGAAGAAGCGCTTTCCAAGCTGCCCATCCCCAAGGTGATGACCTACCAGTTGCAGGACGGCTGGAGTTCGGTCAACTTCGTGCGCCCGGCGCACGGCCTGGTGGCGCTGCACGGCGCCGAGGTGGTGCCGGTCGGCGTGCTCGGGCTGAATGCCGGGCGCGTTACCCAGGGACATCGTTTCGAGGCGGCCATGCCGTCGCTGTCTATTCCCGATGCCGACGCCTACGAAGGCCTGATGGAGAGCCAGGGCGCGGTCATCCCGAGTTTCGAGAAACGCCGCGCCGACATCGTCCGCCAGTTGGCGGAAGCCGCCGCCAAGGTCGGCGGCGGGGCGAAGCCGATCGAGGATGCCGCGCTGCTCGACGAAGTAACCTCCCTGGTCGAGCGGCCCAACGTGCTGGTCGGCCAGTTCGAGGAAAAATTCCTGGAAGTGCCGCAGGAGTGCCTGATTCTCACCATGAAGGCCAACCAGAAGTATTTCCCGCTGCTGGATGCTTCCGGCAAGCTGACCAACAAGTTCCTGATCGTCTCCAATATCCGCCCTGCCGACGCCTCGGCGGTGGTCGGCGGCAACGAGCGCGTGGTGCGCCCGCGCCTGGCCGACGCCAAGTTCTTCTTCGACCAGGACCGCAAGAAACCCCTGGCCTCGCGCGTCGAAAAGCTCGGCAACGTGGTTTATCACAACAAACTGGGCAGCCAGTTGGAGCGCGTCCAGCGCGTCACCAAGCTGGCCGGCGAGATCGCCCGCCAGTTGAACGGTAACGCCGAGCATGCCGAGCGCGCCGCGTATCTGGCCAAGGCCGACCTGCTGACCGACATGGTGGGTGAATTCCCCGAGTTGCAGGGCATCATGGGGCGTTATTACGCCGCCCACGACGGCGAGCCCGCTACGGTGGCGCAGGCCATCGAGCAGCACTACCAGCCGCGCTTCGCCGGCGACGCCCTGCCGTCCGACAACACCGGCCTGGCGGTGGCGCTGGCCGACAAGCTCGACACCCTGGTGGGCATCTACGGCATCGGCCTGGTGCCCACCGGCGACAAAGACCCCTTCGGCCTGCGCCGCCATGCTTTGGGCGTGCTGCGCATCCTCGCCGAGAAGGGCTTGCCGCTCGACCTGGTGCAGTTGCTGCAATTCACCCGCAGCCTGTTCCCCGGCGAAATGCTGGCAGACAGCGTGGCCCAGGATGTCCACGGTTTCATGCTGGAGCGCCTGAAGAATTTCCTGCGCGAGCGCAATTTCGAGGCCGACGAGGTGGATGCGGTGACCTGCCAGCAGCCGGCGCGCATCGACCTGGTGATCCCGCGCCTCCTGGCGGTGCGCGCTTTCCGCAAGCTGCCGGAAGCGGCGGCGCTGGCGGCGGCCAACAAGCGCATCCAGAACATCCTGAAGAAAACCGAGGCGCCGAGCGGCGAGGCCGATGTCGCCCTGTTGCAGGAGAACGCCGAAAAGGCCCTGTTCGCCGCGGTGACTCGTTTGGCGCCGAGCGTCGCCTCGCTGGTCGGCAACTGCGACTACACCGAAGCGCTGACCGCGCTGGCCGGGGTGCGCGCCGAAGTGGACGGTTTCTTCGACGAGGTGATGGTGATGACCGACGAGCCGCTGGTGCGCAATAACCGCCTGGCGCTGCTCAAGTCCCTGGGAGACATGATGAACCAGGTTGCGGATATTTCCAGGCTGGCGGCATGAGCATGAAGCTCGTCATCCTCGACCGTGACGGAGTCATCAATTTCGACTCCGCCCAGTTCATCAAGAGTCCCGAGGAGTGGGAACCCATTCCCGGCAGCCTGGAGGCCATCGCCCGGCTCAATCAGTCGGGCTTTCGCGTGGTGGTGGCGAGCAACCAGTCCGGCATCGGGCGCGGCCTGTTCGACATGGCGACCCTCAACGCCATCCACAACAAGATGCACAAGGCGCTGGGGCGCCTGGGCGGGCGCATCGACGCGCTGTTCTTCTGCCCGCACACCGCCGACTCCAACTGCGCCTGCCGCAAGCCCAACACCGGCATGTTCCTGGAGATCGCCCGGCGCTTCAACACCGACCTGGGCGGCGTGCCGTGCGTCGGCGACAGCCTGCGCGACCTGGTGGCGGCGGCGGAAGTGGGCGGCCAGCCGATCCTGGTGCTGACCGGCAAGGGCGAGAAAACCCAATCGGATGGCGACCTGCCGGAAGGCACCCTGACTTTCGCCGACCTGTCCGAGGCCGTCAAGCACATCATCGACGGCAAAGCGTGACCAGGATGATCTGGCTGCGTTCCGCCCTGTACGCTCTGGGAATGGTGATTTTCACCCCCTTCTACAGCTTTCTGATCCTGCTGTTCTTCCGCGCCCAACCGCTGACCCGCTTCCGCGTCATTCGTCCCTGGTCGCAGATCATGCTGGCCTGGCTGCGCCTGACCTGCGGCCTGACTTACCGGGTGAAGGGCGCCGAAAATATCCCCGCCGAGCCTTGCGTGATTCTTTCCAAGCACCAGTCGGCCTGGGAAACACTGGCCTTCCAGGGCATCTTCCCGCCCATGGTGTGGGTCTTGAAGCGCGAATTGCTGCGCATCCCCTTCTTCGGCTGGGGGCTGGCGCTCGGCAACCCCATCGCCATCGACCGCGGCTCCCCGCGCGAGGCGCTGCGGCAGCTTACCATGCAGGGCAAGGAGCGGCTGGAAGAGGGTTTCTGCGTGGTGGTGTTCCCGGAAGGCACCCGCGTCAAGCCGGGCGAGAAGCGCAAATACAACATCGGCGGCGCCTGGCTGGCGACGCATTGCGGCGCCACGGTGGTGCCGGTGGCGCACAATGCCGGAGAATACTGGGGCAAGAACGCTTTTCTTAAACATCCCGGCGCCATCACCCTGAGCATCGGAAAACCGATAGCCGCGCGCGGCATGAAAGCCGACGAGCTGAACGCCCGGGTGGAAGCGTGGATCGAAAACGAGATGGGCAAGCTCAATGATCCTGAAAAAGCCGGTTGACCACGGGGCGCACGGGGAAAATGTAAAGGCTCACGGGAGTGTGCATTACCCCGTGTTCTCCGTGGCTCAAAGAATGTTTCTATGATGAAAACCGAGGAACGCAGCGCGCGGCTGCCGGACGGCGGGGAAATCCGCTACCTCCTCAAGCGCAGCCCGCGCCGCCGCACCATCGCCCTGCGCATCGACAGCGGCGGCCTGACCGTCAATGCCCCGGCGCGCGCGCCGCTGCACCGGCTGGAGGCGGTGCTGGCCGACAAGGCCGGCTGGGTGCGCGACAAGCTGGCGCTGATGCGGGAACGCCGCCTCCCGGAGCGCTTGTGGCGGGACGGCGAAAGCTTGCCGCTGCTCGGCGGAGAAGTCCGCCTGACGGTCGTTTCCGGCCGTGCTCGCGCCGCGCCGCTATTGGCGGACGGCCAGCTGCGGGTGGAAGCCGCGGATGCCCGCGACGCGGCGGCGATCCGTGCCAAAGTGGTGAAATGGTATCGCGCCACGGCGCTCGCCGATTTCACCGGGCGCGTGGCGCGCTATGCCGCCCTGCTGGGCGTCCCCTTGCCGCCGCTATCCCTGTCCAATGCCGCCTCCCGCTGGGGAAGCTGCAACGCGCGCGGTGCGGTGCGCCTCAACTGGCGCCTGGTCAAGGCGCCTCCGCACCTGATCGACTACGTGGTGGCGCACGAACTGGCGCATCTGCGCCATCTCGACCACTCGCCGGCCTTCTGGAGCACCGTCGCGCTGCTTTATCCGAGCTGCCTGGCGGCGCGGCGCGAGTTGAAGTCGAATGGGCATCTCTACCATGCATTTTGAATCGGCGGCGCCAGTAACGACGACATGCTCGTAGGAGCGACCTCCCGGTCGCGAACTGCTGGAATCGCGACCGGGAGGTCGCCCCTACCTATCAGGCCAAAGGAGAGAAATTATGCGCATCCTGCACACCATGATCCGGGTCGGCGACCTGGAAAAGTCCATCGCCTTCTACACCGGCGTGCTCGGCATGAAGCTGCTGCGCCGCAAGGATTATCCCGAAGGCAAGTACACCCTGGCCTTCGTCGGTTACGGCGAAGAATCGGAGGGGGCGGTGCTGGAGCTGACCTACAACTGGGGGGTGGGGCGCTACGAGACCGGCACCGGTTACGGCCATGTCGCCATCCAGGTGGGCGACATCCGCAAGACTTGCGAGGAAGTAGCCGCCAAGGGGGGCAAGGTGACCTACGGTCCGGCGCTGCACGGCGGGGCGACCTGGATCGCCTTCGTCGAAGACCCGGACGGCTACAAGATCGAGTTCATCGAGCGCTGAAAATCGGGGGCGCTTGCAATACGATCAGCCATGGGGAGCATGGGGAAAAGCCCGGAAAGTCACTGAGCAACAGGCGGTTGCACCTCACCAGACGGGTGAGCGGCTTCCTGCATATCCCGTTGAACCACCATCATTTCCCCGTGTTCCCCGTGGTTGAGATCACCCCACCGCGTCGTGCTTTTCCTTGACCATGGCCTCGACCAGGCCGATGACCTGGCGGCTGGCGTTTTCCGCCTTCTCCATGGTTTGCACCAGTTCCTGGCGCACCGCCGGGTCGCCCGCCCAGTTTTCGCGCGACAGGGCGATGGCGCGGTGCACCCGGTTATGCACTTCGGCGTGCGGCTGTTCCAGTTGTGCGAAGGCGCCGGTCTTGCCGAACAGGGCTTTGCCCATGCCCTCGTAATACCATTTGCCGAGCCGGCAGTGCTGGTGGTCGGCTCCCGCCGCCGTCGCCTCGTCGCACTCTTTTCCCTTGCCGATGGCCATGTAGGCGTTCTGCATGAAAATGATGTGATCCATGGTGACCAGCGAGCCGAAGGAGCGGTCCTTGGTCTGGGATACCCGGTGGATGGTGTCATCGGCGGAGCGGGAGAATTCGGCGAAGCGTGAGCGGAAGTCGTTCATCTGGCCGTTGACGCTGGCCGTCACGGTGCTGGCCGTGCCGGTTTCCTCCACCATGGTGGCGACGCGCCCCTTGAAGCGGGCGACGATGGCGTCGATTTCGCTGGTGGCGTTCTTGGTGCGTTCCGCCAGCTTGCGCACCTCGTCGGCCACCACGGCGAAGCCGCGTCCGGTTTCCCCGGCGCGTGCGGCTTCGATGGCGGCGTTGAGGGCGAGCAGGTTGGTCTGGTCGGCGATGTCGGAAATCAGGTGCACCGCGTCGTTGATCGCCGCGCTTTCGCTGCCCAGTTCCTGGGCGGCCTGCGCCATTTCCTGCATCCGTCCGTTCATGCCGGTGAGCGCGTCGCCGATGTGGGTCATGGCGTCCAGGCTGCGGGCGGCGGCCTCGCGGTTGGACTGGGCGATTTTTTCGACCTCGTCCATTTCCGTGCTGGTGGCTACCAGGTCCTGCTGGTTGATCTTGAGATTGCGCAGCAGGTGGTTGGTGTTGGTGGCGTGCAGCCGCGAGGACATGTCGTTGCGGTTGATGAGCAGGGCGTTTTCCTCCATGGCGGCGATGGCCGCGTTGACCTTGTCGAGCGATTCGGCGAACTGGCCGGGCAGCCCGGCGGGCAGCGCCTTGCGGTAGTACACGCCTTCCGTGACCAGGCGGAAGCAGGTGTTGACCTCCTTGAAATACATTTCGATCAGGTCGAGAAATTCGTTCAACTCCCAGGCCGCCCGCCCCAGTTCGCCCAGCCCGGAAGTCTGGGTGACGCGGCTGTGAAGCTGTCCCTTGCTGGAGTTCTTGAGCACCGCCTGCATGCGGTTGATGGTTTCGATGGGCTTGTGGAAATGCGACCAGGCGAACACCGAGAAAATGACCGACAGTACCGGGAACAGCCAAGCCGACCAGTCGAACCCGTGCCGGAGATTCATCCAGGCCGCCAGCGCGACTGTAATCAGGCTGTAAATGATGCAGGCCAGGCGGAACTGGCTGCCAAGAAACGGAACATGCCGGCTGATGCCGGAACTTACGGATTTATGCATTGCGTGACGCTCCGGCGGGGTTAGAGGAGGCTCAGGATGAAACGGTCATAGGTCGTACCCAGGCTTTTCAGCTTGCCCACCACGTGGGCGATCGAGGCATCCGGCGCATTGGCCGCGCCGGCTTGCCGTTCAACTTCGAGCATCTCCCGGTAAATGGCTTGTATCGCCGTGATGGCGGAGGGCTTGGGCTTGCGCCGCACGGAAAAATAGCCCACCACCTTGCCCTGGGCGTCGCGGTCAGGGGTGACGTTGGCGAATACCCAGTAATAATCGCCGTCGGACGTCATGTTCTTGACGTAGCCGAAAAATTCCTTCTCGGCCTTCAGCGTGTCCCACAGCAGCTTGAAGGCGCCGCGCGGCATGTCGGGATGGCGGACGATGTTGTGCTGCACGCCGAGCAGTTCTTTTTCCGAATAGTTGGCGATGCTCATGAATATCCGGTTGGCGTAGGTGATGCGCCCCTTGAGGTCGGTTTTCGAGACGATCACGTCGTCGTCGTCGAGTTTGATCTCGCGCTGGGTCGGGGTAATGCTCTTTTTCATTGCCTTCCTCTATTGACCGGTAAAGCCCCTCGAATAGGGATCAATTCTGCCGGAATATCAGGCATGCTGTCGATCATCGCCCGGAAACCCCCGCCTCCTATGGCGGGTGGTTGACATTGTCATACGGTTTTTTAGTTGAGCGGGTTTGCCGCGCAGTAATTGGCGACCGCCACGAATTCGGCGACCCCGAGCGTTTCCCCGCGTAAACCGGAATCAATGCCCAGCGCGGCAAAGCCTTCCGGCGTCAGATAAGCGCGCAAGGTGTTGCGCAGGGTCTTGCGCCGCTGGGAGAAGGCGGCTGCGACGATCTGGCCGAACAGCGCTTCATCCCGGGCGGGATGAGGCAGGGGCGCAAGCGGCTTCATCCGCACAAAGGCCGATTCGACCTTGGGCTGCGGATTGAAGGCGCCGCCCGGCACGGTGAACAGGTATTCCATGGCGAAGCGATATTGCAGCATCACCGAAAGCCGTCCGTACTCGGGCGTTCCTGGTTCGGCCACCATGCGCTCGACCACCTCCTTTTGCAGCATGAAATGGCAGTCGGCGATCTGGCCGGCAAAGTCCGCGAGATGGAACAGCAGCGGCGTGGAAATGTTGTAAGGCAGGTTGCCCGCTACCCGCAGCGGCTTTCCCAGCGAGCCGAAGTCGAACTTGAGCGCATCGCAGGCGTGGATGGCGATCTTTTCCGGCGGGTATTCCCGCTCCAGCCGGGCGACGATGTCGCGGTCGATTTCCACCACGTGCAGTTTATCGAGCGCTTGCAGCAGAGGGACGGTGAGCGCTCCCAGACCGGGGCCGATTTCCACCATGTTGTCGTTCGCCGCCGGGGCGATGGCGCGGATGCAGCTGTCGATGTAATGGCGGTCGGTGAGGAAATTCTGGCCGAAGCGCTTGCGCGGGATGTGTTTCATCTGATTAAGTTGGTTAAACCACGGGGATCACGGGGAAAGCAGATAACTGCAAATCTTAATTTCCCCGTGTTCCCTGTGGTTAATTGGTTATTAAGTTCGATTCGCGCCGGTCAGTTCGATGGCGAGATCGATCGCCGCGCGCAGGCTGCCGACCTCGATGTTGCCGGTTCCCGCCAGCGCCAGCGCGGTGCCGTGATCGACCGAGGTGCGGATGATGGGCATGCCCAGCGTGACGTTGACGCCGCTGCCGAAGCTGGCGTGCTTCAGCACCGGCAGCCCCTGGTCGTGATACATGGCGAGCACGGCGTCGGCGCGGTCGAGGTATTCCTTGTTGAACAGGGTGTCGGCGGGCAGCGGGCCTTCCAGGTTCATTCCTTCCCCGCGCAACGCTTCCAATACCGGCGTAATCACCTCGATTTCCTCGCGCCCCAGGTGGCCGCCTTCCCCGGCGTGGGGATTGAGTCCCGCCACCAGGATGCGCGGCGCGGGCAGGCGGAAACGCACCAGCAGGTCGCGGTGGAGGATGCGGATAATCGCCTCCAGGCTGTCGCGGGTGATGGCGCCGGGCACGTCGCGCAAGGGCAGGTGAGTGGTGGCGAGCGCCACCCGCATCCCGCCCCCCGCCAGCATCATGACCACCAGCGGCGTGCCGGTGAGTTCGGCGAAAAATTCGGTGTGGCCGGTAAAGGGAATGCCGGCGTCGTTGATGACGCCCTTGTGCACCGGCGCGGTGACCACGGCGGCGAAGCTATCGTCGAGGCAGCCGCGCGCGGCGCTGCTCAGGGTGTCGAGCACGTAGCGGCTGTTGGCGGGGTCTAGCTTGCCGGGCAGCGCCGGGGCGGTGAGCGGATGGTGCATGACTTCGAGCGTGCCGGCGGGCGGGGGCGGACTGCCGGGATGCCAATCGGCCAATTTCACGGGCAGCCCCAGCAAGGCGGCGCGCCCCTTGAGCAGATCGCGGTCGGCGAGAACGACGAGGCGCGCCGGCAATGGCTGCTGCGCCAGCAGCACGCACAAGTCAGCGCCGATGCCGGCGGGTTCGCCGGCGGTGAGGGCGATCGGCCGGGTGTCGAATGCGGCGTTCATCTCTAAAACTTAGTTAGCCACGGATGAACACGGATTTACACCGATAGGCCATCGGCTTGGCAAATGATTGCCGCTCGGATGACATCCGGCAATTCTTTGAGAATCCGTGATTATCCGCGGCTGAACCGATTTTTCTGGTTTCATGGCTGTCGAGGGGCGTGCTCAGTGCTTTTCCTCGGAGCGGTATTCCACGTAGGCTTGGTCGCGCAGTTGGCGCAGCCAGCTTTCGAAGGCTTCGTCCACCTTGCGCGCGCGCAGTTCCTGGCGCGCCAGCAGACGCTGGCGTTCCTTGCTGACATCTTCCTGGCGTCGTTCCAGCACTTCGACCAGGTGCCAGCCGAAGGGGGTATGAACCGGCGGGCTGGTTTGCCCCGGCTTGAGGGCGTCCATGGCGCGCTCGAATTCCGGCACGGTGGCGCCGGGCGACAGCC
>CAZDIJ010000067.1:0-14920 GCA_964505475.1 uncultured Sulfuricella sp.
GGCATCAGCTGCTCGGCGTCGTCCATGATGAAGACGCGGCGCACGTAGAGCTTGATGCCGTGGCGCTTCTCGGCGTCCCACAGGTCGAACGGAGCGCGCGAGGGGATATAGAGCAACTGGGTGTATTCCTGCTTGCCTTCGACCCTGGCGTGGACGTGCGCCAGCGGCGCTTCAAAGTCGTGGCCGACATGCTTGTAGAATTCGTCGTACTGTTCCTGGGTAATCTCGCTCTTGGGGCGCGCCCACAGTGCGGAAGCCTGGTTGACGGTCTCATCCTCGCCGGTAATTTTGCTCTCGTTCTTTTCGGCGTCCCATTCTTCCTTGTTCATCACGATGGGCAGGGTGATATGGTCGGAATACTTGCGGATGATGGACTTGAGGCGCCACGACGACAGCAGTTCGTCCTCGTCTTCGCGCAGGTGCAGCGTCACCTCGGTGCCGTGGCCGGCTTTCTCCACTGTTTCCAGGCTGTATTCGCCCTCGCCGGCGGATTCCCAGCGCACCCCGTGCTCGGCGGTGAGGCCGGCGCGGCGGGTGGTGAGCGTCACCTTATCGGCGACGATGAAGGCGGAATAAAAGCCCACGCCGAACTGGCCGATCAGATGGGCATCCTTGGCCTGGTCGCCGGTCAGCGACGAGAAGAACTCGCGGGTGCCGGACTTGGCGATGGTGCCGATGTTTTCGATCACCTCCTGGCGCGACATGCCGATGCCGTTGTCGGCGATGGTGACGGTGCGCGCTTCCTTGTCGAAGGAGAGGCGGATTTTCAGGGCGGAATCGCCCTCGTACAGGGCGTCGTCGGAAAGCGCCTCGAAGCGCAGCTTGTCGGCGGCATCCGAGGCGTTGGAAATCAGCTCGCGCAGGAAAATTTCCTTGTTGCTGTACAAGGAATGGATCATCAGCTTCAACAGCTGACGCACTTCGGTCTGGAAACTCAGGTTTTCCTTATGGGCTTCGATGGTCATAAACACTCCGCAAAAAAATCAACGAAGCGTAAATGGGGACGTTTCCGCCGAATTCAAGGATGGAGGTTCTGAAAATGAGAAGGCCCGACTGGCAAGCCAGTCGGGCCGGATTCGGTACATCACCCGTAGGTGATTACCTTATTGCAGCAACGGCTCTCACCCCGGTAAGCTACAATTGTTTCATTCTATCTTGATGGGATGGTGCCATGCAAACAGAAAATCTCCCCTACACACTCGGGCTGGACATCGGCATGGCATCGGTCGGTGCCGCACTCCTTCTACCCGATCAGCAACGCATCCTGGCCCTGCATGTGCGCACCTTCGACAAGGCCGAAACCGCCAAGGAAGGCGAATCGCTCAACAAGATACGCCGCGACTCGCGCCTCACGCGCCGCCGCATCCGCCGCCGCGCCCATCGCCTACTGCGCCTTGTGCGCCTATTGAAACGCGCCGGCCTGATTGAAGCTGCCAGCCCCGATGCTTTTGCCCAGCCCGGCATTTCCCCCTGGGAATTACGTGCGGCAGGCCTCGACCGACAATTGGATGCCAAGGAATGGGCGACTGTGCTTTACCACATCATCAAGCATCGCGGCTTCCAGTCCAACCGCAAGGCGGAAGCCAAAACCGACGAGAAGGCCGGACAAATGCTTTCCGGCATTGGCCGGAATCAAGCGTTGCTCAAGGAAGCCGGCTATCGCACCGTCGGCGAACTCGCCGCGCGCCACTCCGATTTCACAGAGGCCAAGCGCAACAAGGGCGGCAGCTATAGCCACACTTTCGCCCGTGCCGACCTCGACGCCGAATTGAAATTATTATTCAAACGCCAGCGCATTCTTGACAACCGGCACGCCGGCGCCGATTTTGAGGCAACCGTCCACGGCTTGCTCATGGCTCGGCAGCCCACGCTTTCCGGCGCCAACCTGCTCAAGATGATCGGCAAGTGCACCTTCGAAAGGAATGAATACCGCGCCCCCAAGGCCAGCTACCGTGCCGAACGCTTCGTCTGGCTGGGCAAGCTCAACAACCTCAAAATCGTCGGCGGCGGCGACGCCCGCGCATTAACGGAAAACGAACGCCGCGCCCTCATCGACCTGCCCTTCACGCAAGCCAAGCTCACCTTCAAACAGGCGCGCAAAGCGCTCGGCCTCGAATCCCACCAACGCTTCAACCTGTTGTCCTATCGCCCCGACCCGAAGGGCAAGGACAAAGACCCGGAAGATGCTCCACTCTTCGAGGCAAAAGCCTTCCACACATTGCGCAAAGCCTATGAAGGCGCCGGCCTGAAAACCGAATGGCAGCACGACGCCATCGACGCTGACCGGCTTGACGCGCTGGCCTATGCGCTCACCTGCTACAAGGATGACACCGAAAGTCGACTATGGCTGGCCGGACAAGGCATCGAAGCATCCATCACCGAAGCCGTGCTGGGCGAATCCTTCGATCAGTTCATCCATCTTTCGCAAAAAGCGCTGAAAAACATCCTGCCCCACATGGAAGCGGGGCAGCGCTACGACGAGGCGGCGAAATCGGCGGGTTACGACCATAGTGAACCCGATGCCGCCACCATCAGGCAATCCTACCTGCCGTCGCCGGACAAAGACACGATACGCAATCCGGTGGTATTCCGCGCCCTCAACCAGGCACGGAAGTTGGTCAACGCCATCGTGCGCGAATATGGGCCGCCCGCCGCCGTGCATATCGAGCTGGCGCGAGATTTGTCCAAGCCTTTCGATGAACGCAAACGCATCGAACGCGAGCAGAAGGAATATCAGGCGGAAAAAGAGAAAGCGGCAAAACAATTCATCGGTGACGTAGGACGGGAGCCGAAACGTGACGAACTGCTGAAAATGCGTCTATATCACGAGCAAGGCAGCCAATGCCCCTACTGCCAAAGCGCGCTGGATATAAACCGCATGTTCGACCAATCCGACGTTTACGCCCAGGTTGACCACGCTCTGCCCTACTCGCGCAGCTTCGACGACAGCATGAGCAACAAGGTGGTCGTCCACACCAAATGCAACCAGGACAAGGGCAGCCACACCCCGTATGAATTCTTCGATGGCTTGAACGACAGCGAACGCTGGCGGCGCTATGTGGGCTGGGTTCAGGGCAACAAATCCATCCGCCAAGCCAAGCGCAACCGCCTGCTGCGCGTTAATTTCGGCGCGGACGAAGCCGGCGAATTCCGTGAACGCAACCTCAACGACACCCGCTATATCTGCCGGGAATTCAAGCGCATGGTGGAAGCTGGCCTGCAATGGCATCCCGAGAGCGACGCGAAAAATCGCTGCGTGGTGCTCTCCGGCCAACTCACCTCGCTGCTGCGCGCCCGCTGGGGACTCATCAAGGTGCGGGAGGATGGCGACCTGCACCATGCGCTCGACGCCGCCGTGATCGCCGCCGCCAGCCGTGGGCTGGTCAAGCGCATGTCGGACTATGCAAGACGCAAGGAATTGGACAACGTGCGCGGCAACTGCCCCGACCCGGAAACCGGGGAAATCATCGACGTGGCGGCTTTGCGGAAAGTGGAAGCCCACTTCCCGGAGCCCTGGCCGCACTTCCGCCACGAACTGCTGGCGCGGCTCTCGCCAAACCCGTCATCCGCCCTGGAAATTCTGCCAGGTTACGGGGAAGTCGCCGACATCCAGCCGGTACGCGTTTCCCGCGCTCCCACGCGGCGTGGGCTGGGTGCTGCGCACCAGGAAACAATCCGCTCGAATCGCGGCGGTAACCAATCGGCGGTGAAAACGCCGCTTGCCGCGCTTACCTTGAAAGACCTGGAAAACATCGTCGGCTACGAGCGCGATACCGCCTTGATAGAGGCCATCCGTACCCGGTTGGAATCCTTCGGCGGCGATGGCAAGAAAGCTTTCGACGCAAAACAGCCTCCGCTACGCAAGCCCTCCAAAGACCCGGAGAAGGCGCCGATCATCCGTAGCGTGAAGCTGCTGACCGTACAAAAAAGCGGCATCCCGATACGCGGCGGTGTTGCCAACAACGGCGCGATGCTGCGGGTGGATATTTTCACCAAGGGCGGAAAGTTTTACGCTGTACCCGTCTATGCGTCCGATGCGGCGAAAGCGGGATTGCCGAATCAAGCGGTGGTTGCCTATAAACCTGAAGATGAATGGCCCGTCATGGACGAAAGCTATCCGTTCCTGTTCAGCCTGCATCCGAATGATTGGCTTTCAGTCAGACTTAAAGGTGAACACAAGGAAGGTTATTTTGCTGGTCTAGATCGGGCTACAGGTGCCATATCTCTGTGGCTACACGACCGGAACCAATCAATTGGAAGCAGCGGACAATGGCGCGGCATCGGCATCAAAACCGCCCTCGCCGTCGAAAAATACCACGTCGACCTTCTCGGCAACCTGCATCGCGTACACAAGGAAGATCGGCAACCCATCCACCACAAGCCCAACAAGGGCTAGCCCATGAGCTGGCGCAGCGTGGTTATCGCAAACCCGGCGGCGCTCACGCTGGAAGACCGCGCCTTAACCATCGCGCAAGGCGGCAACACGGCGCGGGTGATGCTGGAAGACCTTAGCGTATTGGTGCTCGACCATCCGCAGATCAGCCTCACCGCACCGCTACTTTCCGCCTGCGCCGAGGCGCAGGTCGCCGTGCTGACCGTGAACGCCTCGCACCTGCCCAACGGCGTGCTGCTGCCCTACCTGCCACACAGCCGGGCACTGAAAGTGATGACGGCGCAACTGGCGCTTCCCCAACCCGCCAGAAAACGCCTGTGGCAACGCATCGTGCAATTCAAGATACGTAATCAGGCCGCCGTCCTCGCCCGCGCCAGGCGCAATGACGACGCCCGCCACCTACGGCGGCTGGCCGGCGAGGTACGCTCAGGCGACCCCGGCAACCACGAGGCGCAGGCCGCGCAAGTGTACTTCCGTGGCTTGGTCAATCCACATTTCCAGCGCGACCAGGCACGCTTTTACAACGCCGCGCTGAATTACGGCTACGCCGTGGTGCGCGCCGCGATTGCCCGCACCCTGTCGAGTTACGGCTTTCTGCCCGCCTTTGGGTTGTTCCATCACAGCGAGCAGAACGCCTTCAATCTCGCCGACGACCTGATCGAACCCTACCGCCCACTGGTCGATGCCGCCGTGCTGGCACACTACCCGGAGGAACCCGACCGCGATCTGATCCCTTCTGACAAAGGCCGCATCGTCGCCCTGCTGCACGATGACGTGACCCTCTCCAGCCACAGCGCCGAGGATGGCCGCTGTACCTTGCTCGCCGCCATCGAAGCCACCGTGTCCGGGCTTTCCGGCATCGTCCTGCAAGATGCGCCACACGAACGCTTGGCCTTGCCGCTGCTGGATCTAAGCAATCCGCTGCCGGTTGGCGACGCCGAGCCATGAGCGAAACCACCCGCCGTTATATGCGCCTGCTCGTCTTTTTCGATCTCCCCGTCACCACCAAGGAAAAAAAGCGCATCTATACAATTTTTCGCCGTTTTCTGCTTCAGGATGGCTATGACATGATCCAGTGGTCGGTGTATGGGCGCATGGTGAACGGCATAGACGACGCGGAAAAACATCTCAAACGGCTGGAAAGCAATCTTCCCAAGGAAGGCTCGATACGCTGCCTGCAAGTCAGCGAAAAACAATTTGCCAACATGCGGCTATTGGTGGGCACACGCAGCTTTCAGGAAAAAAAGGTCAATGCCGATCAAATGCTGCTTTTTTAAAGCAAAAAAATTAGCCTGAACTACCCGCCTGGCAAGCCAGGCGGGTAGTTCAGGCTAGGGATTGTAGCTTACCGGGGTGAGAGAGGGAGCTACAACACACGCCCGCAAACTGTGCATTGCAGTATCATTGTAGCTTACCGGGGTGAGAGAGGGAGCTACAACTCGGTAATCATGGTCAGATTCTCCATTTCGATTGTAGCTTACCGGGGTGAGAGAGGGAGCTACAACACAAACCGATGGCGGCATTTATTGCGCCATATTGTAGCTTACCGGGGTGAGAGAGGGAGCTACAACAGCGCGTTGCTGCACTTGAGGAAGCGAAAGATTGTAGCTTACCGGGGTGAGAGAGGGAGCTACAACCAATATTCGTTGCTCAAGGAGTTCCAAACAATTGTAGCTTACCGGGGTGAGAGAGGGAGCTACAACCAATTTCTAGGAGAAGAGTCATGCGTATTAATTGTAGCTTACCGGGGTGAGAGAGGGAGCTACAACTGATATTGCCGCGGTCACGCGGTAAAAATGATTGTAGCTTACCGGGGTGAGAGAGGGAGCTACAACTGCGTAATCAGAGTCTAATCCAAGTGCTTTATTGTAGCTTACCGGGGTGAGAGAGGGAGCTACAACTCGCCCTTGACTACGGCTATCACATTGATTATTGTAGCTTACCGGGGTGAGAGAGGGAGCTACAACTACATGATACATCGAGATAATCAAGCATTTATTGTAGCTTACCGGGGTGAGAGAGGGAGCTACAACTGCGAGCGGCGAACAGCAGCGCGTTTTCCTATTGTAGCTTACCGGGGTGAGAGAGGGAGCTACAACCCTTCTTGCGGGGAATAACAGGGTCATTGAATTGTAGCTTACCGGGGTGAGAGAGGGAGCTACAACTGCGTTAGTGCATGGGTCGTAATGTAAGAGATTGTAGCTTACCGGGGTGAGAGAGGGAGCTACAACGTCGCTGGTGTAGGTGTGGCCGTTTATTGTATTGTAGCTTACCGGGGTAGAGAGGGAGCTACAACCAGCACGCGGCGCCCCATCAGGGTTCCGTCATTGTAGCTTACCGGGGTGAGAGAGGGAGCTACAACGTCAGAAATTCACTCACGGCGCTTCGCCACATTGTAGCTTACCGGGGTGAGAGAGGGAGCTACAACTGGTGTCTGGTACTTGGTGAGCTTTCGGCTATTGTAGCTTACCGGGGTGAGAGAAGGAGCTACAACCCTGAAGTGGGCAGCCCCTCTTTGAGGGGCTGCCCACTTCAGGGTTCTCGCTTCGCGAGGAATAGCAAGACAAAGACTACGCCGCTTCCTCGTGCACCGCCACCCGGTTGCGCCCTTCGCGCTTGGCCCGGTACAACGCCTTGTCGGCATCAAGCTGCAATTCGTCGAGCTTGGTGCTGTGTTTGGGAATCAACGACGCCACTCCGAGGCTGACGGTGACATGGCCGAACGCGGTGGAAGCCGCATGGGGAATGGCCAGTTCCTCGATCCTGGCGCGCATGATTTCGGCCATCAGATAAGCGCCTTCGCGGTCGGTGCACGGCAATACCACGACGAATTCCTCGCCGCCGTAGCGCGCCAGCAGATCGCCCGGACGGTGCAGCGTGCCGTTGAGCACTTCCGCGATTTTCTTCAGGCAGGCATCGCCTTCCTGGTGGCCGTAAGTATCGTTGTACAGCTTGAAGAAGTCGATGTCGATCATGACCAACGACAGCAGCGTGCCGTTGCGCCGCGCCCGGCGGAATTCGTTTTCGACGTATTCGTCGTAGCGGCGCCGGTTGGCGACGCCGGTCAGGCCGTCGATATTGGAGAAGGTGCGCATTTCCTGCGCCTGCTCGCGGAGGATTTTTTCCCGGTGAACCGCCGTCGTCACGTCGAAAATCTGGATCAGGCAATGCGGCGCCACGCCCTCCATGCCCAGCGGCAATACGTGGATGGCCTGCTGGATGCGCAGCGGCGCGCCGCTCGCCGGGTCGCGGGAGAATAGCGGAAACGGGGATTTATTGAGGGATTGCGAAAGAATGGAGGCATAGCCGTTGCGCAGGGCGCTACGCGCCGCTCCCTGTACCCGTTTGCCTTCCAGTTCGGGGAAGATTTCCGTCAGGCGCTTGCCGCGCGCCGCGTCGGCGGTAATTCCCGAGGCGGTCTCCACCCAGGGATTCCAGCAGACGAGGCGCTCTTCCTGGTCGAGCACGATGACGCCGATATTGATGGCGTCCATCACGGCCACCATCAGCTTGACTTCGGCCTGATCGTCCTTGGCGGTCTGCACGGCCAACATGTTACTGCGGAATCTTCCCGATGAACCGGTCGACGCTGTCCAGCAGCCCGGCGATCGAGGGAACATTCATCAGGAAGGCGACATAACCGTGTATTTCGCGCTTCTCCATGATGAAGTCGATATAGATGAAAAGAACGTAGTCGTCGCCGGACTTGTCGTCGGCGTGGAGTATCTCCCGGCTGGTGCCGAGGCGGAAGGCAGGCAGCGTGGAAGTGAACTTGCCGCCGACGATGTTGGCGATGGTGCCTATGCAGGCATTGAGGATGATGTTGCCTATTTCGCTCATCGCCTCCTGTTCCAGATCGGACAATTCCTCCAGGGGAAACGATTCGCCCACCATCATGCGCACGATTTCCAGGCTTCTTTCCTCGGGGAACATCAGGATCGCCTCGGCGTCGAAAGTGCCCTTGTAGCTCTGGGTTACCCCGCAGATGCGCCGCCCTTCCCCGGTGCATAGCGCTTCGGCGGCCTCGCTGACGGTCATGAAGCGGAACGACGGCACCGCCAGGGTGATCTCTTCGTTGACGATGCTGCTCATGGCCGCCGCCGCGCGCCCGATGCTGATGTTGAATATCTCCACCAGCGCGTCGTGCTGAATGTCGGAAAGGGCAATCATCAATTATTTTCCAGATAGGCCAGCACGTTGGCCACGCAGTTCTCGGTAATCGGCTTCTCGACGAACCCCACTCCCAGCTCCTTGGCCTTGCGGTGCGAGCTATCCTGGATGTTGCCGGTCAGCAGGACGATCTTCGCATCCGGGCATTCCTTGACCAGGATTTCCGCCGCGGCGATGCCGCCCATGCCCGGCATGTTGATGTCCATGGTAATCAACTGCGGCACGATGGTGCGGACTTTCTCCAGCGATTCCTCGCCGCTCGCCGCTTCTTCGATAATCCACTGGGGGTATTTCGCCAGGATCATCGAGCGGACCATCATCCGCGACACCCGGCTGTCGTCCACGATCAGAACGGTTTTAACGTCACTCATAAGGATACTTTTGTCTGGATTACAGTACAGGACGTAAATATATCATGATTAAGCGCAACGTCCCGAGGCCTGAGTGAAAAAGCGGGTCATTCCTCCGCGCGCCATTCCCGGCGGATTATTTTTTCCGCCCAGAACAGGCCTGCCATCGTCTTGGCGTCGCTCAGGCGCCCCTCGCGCAGCCATTCCATGGCCTGCGCCAGCGGCATCCGCACGTTGTCGAGAAACTCGTCTTCGTCGCGCCGGTGGCCGCGCTCGCTCAGCCCCTGCGCCAGGTAGATCAATATCCGTTCGTCCGAGTAGCCGATGCAGGGATGGATAGTGGTCAGACAATGCCAGGATTCCGCGACGTAGCCGGTTTCCTCCAGCAACTCGCGCTGGCCGCACCGCAGCGTATCCTCGCCGGGGTCGATCTTGCCGGCGGGCAGTTCGATGAATTCGCGCCGCAATGGATAGCGGAATTGCCGCACCATCAGAATGTCGCCGTTATCCAGCAGCGGCACCACCACCACGGCGCCGGGGTGAACGATGTATTCGCGCGTCGCCTCCTTGCCGTTGGGCAGGGATACCCGGTCCTCCCGGACATCCAGCAGACGCCCGCGGTAAACCCGCGCGGAGGAAATTTCGTGTTCGGTCAGGTTAGGCATGTCCATGCATTTATCCGAGTAAAACAGTTGACAATTGTTGAGTGTTTTGGTATGGTATTAACCATAGAGAAATGGAATGCATCCATTGATTTATTTTATGCATCGGCCCGTAACGATATTCTGAAAGGAGATTGCCATGTCCAGCCTCATCAACGGATTCAACCCCGACGGCGTCGTCACCGTCAACCGCGTCCTGCTCAAGCCGCAATACAGTGTGGACGATTTGCAGGAACGCGTCGCCATGCTCTGCGAAAACGTCAAGACCTACCATTCGCAAACGGGGTTCGTCGGCGGATTCGTCTGTCTCAACAGCGGCATGATCTCCAACGAAGGCAGCACCACCGGCCAGGCGGTGGACAGCCCGCTCAAGGACAAGGAAGCCCTGATTATCACCTTCTGGCAGTCGTTCGAGGAGCATGAGCAGTCCCACCGCAGCGCGACCTTCCAGCCCTTGTTCGAACATGTGTTGGAACTATGCGAGAACGGCAACGAGGAAATCGCCTACTCCATGCTGTGGTCGGGCGCCGCCTATACCAAGGAGGAAGCCGAAACCGCCAAGGCCGCCAAGGAGAAATACGCCGATTTGCGCATGGCGGCGTGACTCGATTGATCTTGACCAGCATGAACCACTGGGAGCACGGGGATAATCGAAAGCTTTGTGGCCAGTTACCGCCGCCCCGGCGCACATTCGCTGAAGACGCGCCATGGCCTTCCTAGCTTCCCCCGTGTTCCCCGTGGTTGGCTGATTTTATCGGGTTAGTGGCGCCGCCAGAAATAGCGGTAGACGTAGCCGGGATAGGCGAACACCAGGAACAGGCATGCCGTGACGGCATAGAATTCCCAGCGCTGCGGCTGCGTCGCACCCAGGTTGCGCTCGACCAGCCAGGCCACCGCGCCCACCAGGAAATAGAGCAGCACCAGTTCCAGCAGCCTCCAGGCAAATCTCTTGCCGTGCGGGCTGGGCAGCACCAACAGACGCCGCTCCATCAGGAACGGCAGATTGGCGGCGACCAAGGCCAGGATCAGGATAATCGCGGTCTGCATCAGAGGGAATGCTGGATGCTGTACACGCACAGCGCCATCAGCGGCTGGGGCAGTATGCCCAGCGCCAGCACGCCGAGACCGTTCATCGAGAGCAGCAGGTTCATGTCTGGCTGAGCCTGGATGCGGCTCTCGTCCTGCGGCGCATCGAAATACATCAACTTGACGATGCGCAGGTAGTAGAACGCGCCAACCACCGAGAGCAGCACCGCCGCCACGGCCAACCAGACGAAGCCGGCCTGCAAGGCGGCCTGCAACACGGAGAGCTTGGCGTAGAAGCCGACGGTAGGCGGCACGCCGGCCATGGAAAACATCAGCAGCAGCATCACGAAGGCGTGCCACGGGCTACGCTGGTTCAAGCCCTTGAAATCCTCCAGATTCTCCGCCTCGAACCCCTGGCGCGACAGCAGCATAATCATGCCGAAAGCGCCCAGGCTCATCAGCACGTAAACCAGCACGTAGAACATCGAGGCGCCGTAGCCGCCGTTGTTGCCGCTCAAAATGCCGAGCAGCAGAAAGCCCATGTGGGAAATGGTGGAGTAGGCCAGCATGCGCTTCAGGTTGGCCTGGGCGATGGCGGTGATATTGCCGACGGCCATGGAGAGCAACGCCAGGATCATCAGCATGCCCTGCCAGTCGTGCACCAGCGTCGGCAGGCCTTCTCCGAGGATGCGCACGACGAAGGCGAAGGCGGCGATCTTGGGGGCGCTGCCGATGAACATGGTCACTGCGGTGGGCGCGCCCTGGTAGACGTCGGGTATCCACATGTGGAAAGGCACCACGCCAAGTTTGAAGGCCAGGCCGGCGACCATGAACACCAGCCCGAACACCAGGATGGTGGGGTTGCCGCCGCCGTGTTGCAGCGTCAGCGCCACCTTGTCCAGTTCGAGGTGGCCGGTGGCGCCATAGATCATCGACATGCCATAAAGCAGCAAGCCGGAAGCCAGGGCGCCGAGCACGAAATACTTCATCGCCGCCTCAGTCGCCGCCGCCGAGTTGCGTTGCAGCGCCACCAGCGAGTAGAGGCACAGCGAGAGAATTTCCAGCCCCATGTACAAGGTCAGGAAATGGTTGGCGGAAATCATCACCATCATGCCGAGCATGGCGAACAGCACCAAGGCGAAGAACTCGCCGCGGAACAATCCGCGCAGTTGCATGTAGGAGCGCGAATAGACCAGCATGGCGGACACCGCGATGTAGGTCATCAGCTTCAGCACGTCGGACATCACGTCATCGACGAACATGCCGTTGAAGGTCAGCGCCCGCTCGCCGCCGCTGCTGCCGACGGTCAGCCAAGCCGCGCCGAGCAGCGTCACCTGGCTCAGCATGTAGGCGACGAAGCGGTTCTTGCCGCTGAACAGGTCGGCCATCAGCACCACCGAAGCCATCGTCAGGACGAAGATTTCCGGTAGCGCGGGCGTCAGGTTGGGCATCACAAAGGCCATGGAATCCCCTACAGCTTGCTTTGAGCCACATGGCTCAACAGATTATTGACGGAATGGTGCATCACCTCGGTGAAGGGCAGCGGGTAGACGCCCATCCCCAGCACCGCCACGGCCAGCAGGCCGAGCACCAGCATCTCGCGGGCATTGATGTCGGTCAGTTGCGCGACGTGCTCGTTGGCCACCGCGCCGAACACCACGCGCTTGAACATCCACAGCGTATAGGCGGCGCCGAAGATCAGGGTGGTGGCGGCGAGAAAGGCATAGAAGAAATTGACCTTGACCGCCCCCATGATTACCATGAATTCGCCAACGAAGCCGGAAGTCGCCGGCAGCCCGGAGTTCGCCATGGCGAACAGCATGAAGAAGGCGGCGAACACCGGCATCTTGTTGACCACGCCGCCGTAGTCGGCGATCTGGCGGCTGTGCATGCGGTCGTAGAGCACGCCGACGCAGAGGAACAGCGCGCCGGAAATGAAGCCGTGGGAGATCATCTGCACCAGGGCGCCTTCCATGCCGTATTCATTGAAAATGAAAAAACCCAGGGTGACGAAACCCATGTGCGAAATCGAGGAATAGGCGATCAGCTTCTTCATGTCGCCCTGCACCAGCGCCACCAGCCCGATGTACACCACCGCAACCAGCGACAGGGTAATCATGAAGCCGGCCATGGCGTGGCTGCCGTCCGGCGCGATCGGCAGGGAGAAACGCAGGAAACCGTAGGCGCCGACTTTCAGCATGATCGCCGCCAGCACCACCGAGCCGCCGGTGGGCGCTTCGACGTGGGCATCCGGCAACCAGGTATGCACCGGCCACATCGGCACCTTGACCGCGAAGGCGGTGAAGAAGGCGATGAACAGCAGCACCTGTTCGCTCAAGGAAAGCGGCAGCATGTGCCAGTCGAGAATGGCGAAGCTGCCGGACTTGCCGTACAGGTAAATCAGGGCGACCAGCATCAGCAGCGAACCGGTCAGGGTATAGAGGAAAAACTTGATCGCCGCGTATACCCGGTTCTGTCCGCCCCAGATGCCGATGATGAGGAACATCGGGATCAGCATGGCTTCCCAGAACACGTAGAAAAGAATCGCGTCGAGCGCGGCGAACACGCCGTTCATCAGGCCGGACATAATCAGGAAGGCGGCCATGTACTGGGCGACGCGCTTCTCGATGACTTTCCAGCCGGCCAGCACCACCAGCACGGTGGTGAAGCTGGTGAGCAGGATGAACAGCACCGAAATGCCGTCGACGCCGAGGTGGTAATGGATCTTGAAGGTTTCCACCCAGGGCGACATCTCGACGAACTGCATATCCGCCGTATTCAGGTTGAAGCCGGTATACAGCGGAATCGAGACCAGAAAACCGGCAATCGCGCCGAGCAGCGCCAGAATCCGCGCAAGCCCCGCGTTGCGGTCGTTGCCCGTGGCGAGGACGGCAACGCCCGCCAAGATCGGCAGCCAGATCACCAAGCTTAACAATGTCGAATTCTCAATCATAACAACCCTAAAATCTGTTTAACCACGGCGATCACGGGGATAATCAAGAGGAACCCCCAGGTTTCCCCGTATTCCCCGTGGTTCATCAATAATCAACCTCGAATAAACAGCGTCATCAGCGCC
Organism: uncultured Sulfuricella sp.; assembly: GCA_964505475.1. GTDB lineage: Bacteria > Pseudomonadota > Gammaproteobacteria > Burkholderiales > Sulfuricellaceae > JAGXQV01. The sequence goes on from CAZDIJ010000067.1 coordinate 13,678, forward strand.
AGCACGCCGATCAGCATGGCGAACGCATAATGGTAAATGTAACCGGTCTGGAGATGGCGGATCAGCGCCGAGCACCAGCCCACCACCCGCGCCGCGCCGTTGACCAGCCAACCGTCGATCACCGTCACGTCGCCGCCTTTCCACAGGCCGCGCCCCAGCAGGCGCGCGCCGCCGGCGAAGAACCAGTCGTTGAATTCGTCGAAGCCGTATTTCTTTTCGAGAATCATGGCGGGCAGGCTGAGCCTGGCCTTGATCCGCGCCGGCAGTTCCGGGCGCTTGATGTACAGGAACCATGCGGTTGCCGCGCCGGAGAGCGCCAGCCAGAACGGCAGGGTAGTCACCGCGTGCAGCATCATGCCGAATACGCCGTGGAATGCCTCGGCCATGTGCGCCACACCGTGATGGTCGGGGGAAATGAAGATCGCGTCGCCGAAATAATCGCCGAACAGGATGGGTCCGATCAGCCAGCCCGCCGCCACCGAGGGAATCGCCAGGAGCAGCAGCGGCACCGTCACCACCTTGGGCGACTCGTGCGGCTCGGCGTGGTGGCCGTGGCCATGGTCGCCGTGATGACCGTGATCGTCGTGCGCGGCATGGCGAAAGCGCTCTTCGCCGTGGAAAGTGAAGAACACCAGACGGAAGGAGTAGAAGCCGCCGACGAACACGCCCGCCAGGATCGCCAGGTAGGCGAAGCCGGCACCGGGAATGTGCGACAAGGCCACCGCCTCGATGATCGAATCCTTGGAGAAGAAGCCGGCGAACGGCGGCAGCCCGGCGTTGGCGATGGCGCCGATCAACACGGTCAGATAGGTGATCGGCATGTACTTGCGCAGGCCGCCCATGCGGCGCATGTCCTGCTCGTGGTGCATGGCGATGATCACCGAACCGGCGCCGAGGAACAGCACCGCCTTGAAGAAAGCGTGGGTCATCAGGTGGAAGATCGCCACCGAGTAGGCCGAGGCGCCCAGCGCCACGGTCATGTAGCCGAGTTGCGAAAGGGTGGAATAGGCCACCACGCGCTTGATGTCGGTCTGGACGATGGCGATCAGCGCCATGAACAGGGCGGTGATCGCGCCGATGACGATGACGAAGGACAGCGCGGTTTCCGACAGCTCGAACAGCGGCGACATGCGCGCCACCATGAAGATGCCCGCCGTCACCATGGTGGCGGCGTGGATCAGCGCGGAAATCGGGGTCGGGCCTTCCATCGAGTCGGGCAGCCAGACGTGCAGCGGGAACTGCG